>CAWHOH010000001.1:0-71894 GCA_963830945.1 uncultured Actinomycetota bacterium
TGAGGCCGCGGCGGCGGTGGTACTTGAAGCTGCGGCTGAAGGTGCGCTGGCCGGCGGCGTACAGCGCCGAGCCGACCGTGTCGCCTTCGAAGGCCTGCACCTTCTTGCCGTCGAAGGTGAAGGAGATCCTCTTGGTCCGGTCGATGCGCTCGCCGGGCTGCGGGTTGAGACGACTCATGGCAGCTCCACCAGCTTCACCTCGTTGGTGACGGTGTCGCGCTCGGCGATGAACCAGGCCCGGCAGCCCGAGCGGTGAAACCACCACTCGCGCTGGACCCCGGCCACGTTACGGCGAAAGTAGTTGTAGGTGTTGAGCTCACGGAAGCTCGGGCGCGACTTGGGCCGGGCGGAGACCTCTCCCCCGAAGCCGAAATCGGTCACCTCGCGCACCCCGCAGTTGGGGCACTCCAAGAGAAACGACATGGCCCGGGACGCTATGCGGGGGCCTTGATCCTGTCCAATATCGAATTAGGATCTATTGATTTGGTTCTCGTATCAGTGAGACCAGCGTCACCGCCATCGGATGAGAGGTCATGGAACTCCGCCAGTTGCGCTATTTCGTCGCCGTCGCCGAGGAGCTGCACTTCCGGCGCGCGGCCGCCCGCCTGCACATCTCCCAGCCCCCGCTCAGCCAGCAGATCCGCGCGCTGGAGACCGAGCTCGGCTGCACGCTGCTGGAGCGCACGCGCCGCCGGGTCGAGCTGACCGCCGCGGGCGAGGCCTTCCTGCGCGACGCCCGCGCCATGCTCGCCGAGCTCGACGTCGCCGTCTCGACCGCCCGCGCGATCGACGCCGGCCAGTCCGGGGTCCTGCGCGTCTCCTTCGTGGGCTCGGCACTGCTCTCGATCGTGCCCGCCGCCGTCCAGCGCTTCCGCCGCAGCCGGCCGGGGGTCGAGATCGAGCTGCGCGAGCGCTCCACGGTGGAGCAGCTGCGCGCGCTCAGCACCGGCGTGGTCGACGTCGCGCTGGTGCGCCCGCCGATCCACTCCGACATCGACGTCCACGTCCACGAGGTCATGCGCGAGCACACCATCGCCGCCATCCCCGAGGACCACGAGCTGGCCGCCCTGCGCCGGATCCCGCTCAAGCGCCTGGCCGCCGAGCCGCTCGTGCTCTTTCCCCGCTCCCAGGCCCCGGGCTATCACGACCAGCTCATCGGCCGGATGGCGGCCAGCGGCACCACCCCCCAGGTGGTCCAGTACGCGCCGGAGATGATGACGATCATCGGCCTGGTCGCCGCCGGCATCGGCGTCTCCCCGGTGCCCGCCTCGATGGAGCACCTGGCCATCGACGGCGTCACCTACCGGCCGCTCAGCGGCGCTCCCGACACCGAGCTGGTGGCCCTCACGCGCGCCGGCGAGTCCTCGCCGCTGGCCGAGGCGTTCGTCGAGGACGCCCGCGCGGTGGCCTGAGGGGGCCGGCTCACCCCTGATCGCCCGGGTCGGCCCAACCGGTAGGGTCCGGCGCATGCCGCCACGGGGTCGTGACCGTCTGGACCAGTGCTGGAAGGAGGAGCGCACCGCCTTCGGGCTGTGGGGCTCGATCCCGTCCGCGCTCACCGCGGAGCTCGCCGCCGCGACCGGCTTTGACTACGTCTGCGTCGACCTGCAGCACGGCGGCGCCGACGAGGAGCGAATGGTCGCGATGTTCTCCGCCATCGAGGCGCGCGGCGCGGTACCGCTGGCCCGCGTGCTCTACAACGAGCCGTGGATGGTCAACCGCGTGCTCGACCTCGGCGCCGCGGGCGTGATCGTGCCCCTGGTGGGCAGCGCCGCGGACGCCAAGCGCGCGGTGAGCGGCTGCCGCTACCCGCCGCACGGCGTGCGCTCCTATGGGCCGCTGCGCGCCGCGCTCACCGTCGGCTCCGCCGATCCCGAACGGCTCGCCGCCGGGGCGCTGTGCTTCGTCATGGTCGAGACCCGGGAGGGCCTTGAGCACGTCGAGGAGATCGCCGCCACCGCGGGCCTGAGCGGGATCTACATCGGCCCCTCGGACCTGTCGCTGGGCCTGGGGCGCGAGCCCGGTCACGGCGGCGAGGTGCTCGAGCAGGCCATCACGCGCGTGCGTGACGCCTGCGCGGCGAGCGGCATCGTCGCCGGGATGCACTGCACCGGCGGCGGCGAGGAGGCCAAGGCGCGCGCGGCCGCCGGCTTCCGCATGGTCACCGTGGGAGTGGACGTGTCCCTGTTCCGCGCGCGGATCGGCGAGGAGCTCGCCGCCGCGCGCGCCTGACCGGCCCGGCCGCGCGCCTAACCGGCCCGGCGCAACGGCTGCGGCTCGCGGTCGCGCCGCGCCTCGATCTGATCGAGCTTGGCCAGCAGATTCTGTGCCATCCGGATCGAGGCGGCGTCGATGAGCCGGCCGTCGAGCGAGACCGCGCCCTTGCCCTCGGCGGCGGCCTCCTCCATGGCGGCGATGATCCGCCGGGTTCGCTGGGCGATGTCGGCGCTGGGGGTGAATACGTCGTTGGCCAACTCGATCTGGCTGGGGTGGATCGCCCACTTGCCCTCGAAGCCGAGGACCGCCGCGCGGCGCGCGGAGGCGATGTAGCCCTCGGGGTCGGTGAAGTCGCCGAACGGCCCGTCGATCGGGCGCAACCCGTAGGCGCGGCACACGACCGCGATGCGCGACAGCGCGTAGTGCCACTGGTCGCCGAGGTGGTGCTCGCGCTCCTGTCCGAGGAAGAGGACTTCATCGCGGTCGGCGAGCATCGCGTAGTCGGGGTTGGTCCCGCCGATCGAGGTGGTGTGGCTCTGCAGCGACGCCGCGTAGTCGGCCACGCCGAACACCATCGCCTCCATCCGCTCCGGGCAGGCGGTGGCGATCTCCTCGCACTTCACCATGCCGATGGCCGTCTCGATGAGCACGCACAGCGCGATCTTGCGCTGCAGGCCCATCGCCTCCTCGATCTGGCTGAGCAGCGTGGCCACGAGGTGCACGTCGCCGGCGCCCGACGCCTTGGGGATCATGATCGAGTCCAGGTGCCGGCCCGCCTGCTCCACGACGTCGACGATGTCGCGATAGCAGTAGTGGGTGTCGAGTCCGTTGATGCGCAGCGAGACCGAGCACCCCGACCAGTCCAGCTGGTTGAGCGCGTCGATCACGTTGGTGCGGGCCTGGGGCTTGTCGTCGGGGGCGACCGCGTCCTCCAGGTCGAGCATGACGATGTCGGCGCCGAGCTTGGGCGCCTTCTCCAGCATGCGGACGTTGGAGCCGGGGACGGCCAGCTCAGAGCGGTGAAGGCGGGAGCGGGTGGGCTTCATGGCGCAGCAGGGTACGCGCGCCGGGTACGGGTGCGCAACATATTTGGATGAATTTGTTCAATACATAGAACGCAGTCGATGGTTGCCCGGCCAGCGCACAACTAAGCTCGCGGCATGACCACCACCGAAACCCCCTCGCCGCTCCCGTCCCCCGCCAACCCACCGGAGCGTCTGCTGTGCGGCCCCGGTCCCTGCAACGTCTCACCGGCCGCGCTGGCCGCCATGCAGAAACCGCTGCTGGGCCACATGGACCCTGCCTTCGCCGACATCCTGCTCGAGGTCGTCGCGCTGCAGCGCATCGCCTACCAGGCCTCGGGCGGCCTGGTGCTCCCGCTCCAGGCCACCGGCACCTCGGGGATGGAGTGCGGCCTCGCCCACCTGCTCGAGCCCGGAGACACGGTCATCATCGGCGTCAACGGCTTCTTCGGCCGCCGCCTGGTGGAGATCGCGGACCGCCTCGGCGCCACCGTGGTCAAGGTCGAAGCCGACTGGGGCGAGCACGTCCCCAACGACGCGTTGCTGGAGGCCCTCGATCAGCATCCGGCCGCGCGCCTGATGTGCGTGGTGCACGCCGAGACCTCGACCGGGGTCCAGCATCCCCTGGCCGAGCTCGGCGCGGCCCTGCGCGACCGCGACGTCCTGCTCATGGCCGACTGCGTCACGTCGCTGGGCGGCGTCGAGCTGCGCTTTGACGACTGGGGCATCGACTTCGCCTACTCGTGCTCGCAGAAGTGCGTCGGCGCGCCGCCCGGGATGTCGCCGGTGGCGGTCTCAGACCGCGCGCTGGAGCGCATCGCGGACCGCACCCGTCCGGTCCCCTATGCGATCGACCTCTCGCTGCTGCGCAAGTACTGGGTGGAGCGCCCGCTCGCCTACCACCACACCACGCCTGTCCTGCACGTCTATGCGCTGCACGAGGCCCTGCGCGAGGTCGCCGTCGAGGGCCTGGAGCCCCGCTGGGCGCGCCACATGGACGCCGGGCGCTTCCTCCAGGACGAGGTCCGCTCCCGCGGCCTCGAGCTCCTCGCCGAGCCCGAGCACCAGCTGCCCCAGCTCACCGCGGTGCGCGTGCCCGACGGCGTCGACGGCAAAGCCGTCGCCGGCCGCCTGCTGCAGCGAGCACGGGATCGAGATCGGCGGCGGGCTGGCCGGCGCGCCCCCGATGTGGCGCATCGGGCTGATGGGCGTCAACGCCTCGCGCGACGTCGCGACGCGGGTGTTGGATGCGCTCGATGCGGTCTTGGCTCAGGAGCCGGCGTTCGCCGCCAGCGCGTAGAACGGCGGACTCGGGATGGAGGACGGGAGGCGACCGGGACATTCCCGGCCAGCCGCAATCGCGCGGAATTTTGGGAGATTTTGGGTCTGCGACGCGCCATATCTGCCCAACGACCTCCCTGCGAATTGCCCAGCCGCAGCACACGCCCAGCCCCACCCTCCCCAGCCAAAGCCGTAAACGCCGATACCCCCTCCCCCGGCTGACAGCGCACAGCAACGCCGACAGCGACGCACAGCAACGCGCCCGGCGTCGCACGGCGACCCCGCGGACCAGCCTCTAGGCCGGAGCAGCGCTGGCGGCGTGAGCCGCCCGGGCAGCCTGCAGCGTGTTGCGCAGCAGCATGGCGATCGTCATCGGGCCCACGCCCCCGGGCACCGGCGTGATGAGCCCCGCGACCTCGACGGCCGACGCGAACTCCACGTCGCCCACCAGCCCGGCGTCGGTGCGGTTGATGCCCACGTCGATCACCGTCGCCCCCGGCTTGACCCACGAGCCCTTGACCATCTCCGGCCGTCCCACTGCGGCGATGAGCACGTCGGCGCGCCGGCACACCGCCTCCAGGTCGCGGGTGCGCGAGTGGCACATGGTCACGGTGGCGTTCTCGGCCAGCAGAAGGGCCGCGACGGGCTTGCCCACGAGGTCCGAGCGACCGACGACGACGGCCTCCGCGCCCTCGAGCACCACGTCGTGGCGCTTCAGAAGCTCGATGCAGCCCGAGGGGGTGCACGGCCGAAGCCCCGGCAGGCCCTTGGCCAGCAGGCCGGCCGACACCGGCGTGAGCCCGTCGACGTCCTTGCCGGCGTCGATCAGGGTGGTGAGGTGCGAGCCGTCGATGTGGTCGGGCGTGGGAAGCTGGAGCAGGATGCCGGACACGCGCTCATCGGCGTTGAGCTCCTGCAGGAGCGCCACCACGTCGTCTTCGGGGGTGTCGGCGGGGAGGGTGTGGCCGAAGCCCTCGATCCCGACCTCCGCGCACGCCTTCTGCTTACCGCCGACGTACACCGCCGAGGCGGGGTCGTCGCCGACGAGTACCGTCGCCAGGCCAGGGCGGCGTCCGCCCCCGGCGACCCACGATTCGATCTCGTCGCGCAATTCGGTGCGAACCTGTTGGGCGATGGCCTTGCCATCGATGAGCGTTGCAGTCATTAGACCAATTCGTACAGTATGAGCGGAGTGCCGGTCAAGCCCACCTTATCGTCGCCGCCGTCGTCGCCCTCGGCGACGCTTGAGCGCGTGGCGCTCCCTGCGACCTCTCCCCCGCGCAGGTGCTCCAGGTCCTCGCCCGGCGCGAGCCGCTCCCGTTCGCGCTGACCGGGAATTGGTCCCAGCCACCCCATCCACCCGACCAGCCCGACCAGCCCCACCCACCCAGCGGCGGCGCGATCGTCGGCGCGGACCCGCTGCGCGTCGCCGCCGACACCGAGGACCCGTTCGCGCTGCTCGACGCCCTCCCGTCGCTCAGCGCGCCCGGCCCCGACGGCGCGGTGGGCGGCGGCTGGTTCGGCTGGCTGGGCTACCGCCTCGCCGCCCGGGTCGAGCGCATCCCGCTCAACGCCCACCGGCCCGTCGCGCTCCCGGACTTCCATCTCGCCTACTACGACAACGTCCTGCGCCGCACCCCGGACGGGCAGTGGTGGTTCGAGGCGCTGGTGACCGAGGCCCGCCGTGACGCGCTGGCGCGCCGGCTGCGCCATCTCACCGAGCTGCTGCGCCGACCCGCGCCGGCTCGATGCCGGCGCCGCACATCTCGGAGTTGCATCTCAGCGCACACGATGCCGAGCATCACCTCGACGCCGTCGCCCAGTGCCGCCGGCGGATCGCCGCCGGCGAGATCTTCCAGGCCAACCTCTGCCTGCGCCTGCACGGCGAGACCGGCGCGCGCGCCACCGACCTGTTCGCGGCCGCGCTCGAGCACGTCGACCCGCCCTACGGCGCCGCCTTCGCCACCCCCCGCGGCGGGATCGCCTCCCTCTCACCCGAGCTGTTCCTGCGCCGCCGCGGCCGCCACATCGTCACCGGCCCGATCAAGGGCACGATCGCGCGCGACCCCGACCCGGTCATCGCCGCCGCCGCGCTGGACACCCTGCGCGGCTCGGTCAAGGACGCCGCCGAGCACGTGATGATCGTCGACCTCATGCGCAACGACCTCGGGCGCGTGTGCGAGTACGGCACCGTGGTCGCGCCGCGCCGCCCGACCGCCGAGCCCCACCCCGGGCTGTGGCACCTCGTCTCCCACGTCCACGGCCGCCTGCGCCCGGAGGTCACCGACGCCGACGTCCTGCGCGCGACGTTCCCGCCCGGCTCGGTCACTGGCGCGCCCAAGGTCCAGTCGCTGCGCGTCATCGCCGAGCTCGAAGGGGCCGGGCGCGAGGTCTACACCGGCGCGGTCGGCTTCGCCAGCCCCGCGGCCGGGCTCGAGCTCAACGTCGCCATCCGCACCCTCGAGGTCGCCGACGGCCACGTCTGGCTGGGCGCCGGCGGCGGGATCGTCGCCGACTCGGACCCGCCCACCGAGCTCGAGGAGGCGCTCACCAAGGCGCGGCCGATCGCCGCTGCCGTGGCGCACGACCGTGGACGTCGAGCGACCCGCGCTGGCCACCCGTGCAGCCTGACCGCGCCGAGGGCGTGTTCGAGACGATGCTCGTCCGTGGCGGGCGCGTCCACGCCCAGCAGCGCCATCTCGACCGCCTCGCCCATTCGATCAGCGTGCTGTACGGGCGGCGCCTGCCCGCAGGCCTCGGCGACCGGCTGGGCGCGCAAGCCGCCGGCCTGGCCGGCGAGCACCGCCTGCGCGTCGACGTCGTCCCCGGCGAGGAGGTCGCGGTCAGCGCCCGGCCGGTGGCGGCCGGGTACCGGCAGGCGGTGACGCTCGAGCCGTTCGTGATCCCCGGCGGCCTGGGCCCGCACAAGTGGCGCGATCGCCGGCTGCTTGAGTCGCGGCCCGATCTCGTGGCGTGAGATCCGGCCGCGAGCAGGCGCCTCTGCTCGTCGACGCCGACGGCACCGTGCTCGAGGCCGCGTGGGGCAACGTCTGGGTGCTGGAGGGCGACGCGCTGCTCACCCCGCCCGCGGACGGGCGGATCCTGCCCGGGGTCACGCGCAGCCTGCTCCTCGAGCTCGCCCCGCGCTGGGCCTGCGCCCCCGCGAGGAGCCGGTGAGCCTGTACCGCCTGCAGACCGCGCCGGTGACGTTCGCCACCTCGGCGATCCGCCTCGCCGTCGCGGCGACGCTGCACGGCAGCTCCGCGGCGCCCAGCACCGTGGTGGACCGCATCCGCACCGCGCTGGCCCCCCACTAGATTTTCTGACCATGCTCATCCGCCACGCCGATCCCGACCGCGACGCGGCCGCCTGCGCCGCCATCTACGCCCCCAGCGTCACCGACGGCGTGGCCTCGCTGGAGGAGCGCGCCCCCGAGGCTCACGAGATGGCCGACCGGATCCGGATCACCTCCCGCACGCACCCGTGGCTGGTGGCCGAGCTCGACGGCGAGGTGGCCGGCTACGCCTACGGCTCGCGCCACCACGAGCGCGCGGCCTACCGCTGGACCGCCGACGTCACCGTCTACATCTCGGGCGCTCACCACCGCCGCGGGCTCGGCCGCGCGCTGTACGGCGCGCTCTTCGGACTGCTCGAGCGCCAGGGCATCTACGAGGTCTGTGCCGGGGTGACGCTGCCCAACGACGCCAGCATCGGCCTGCACGAGTCGCTGGGCTTTGCGCCCATCGGCGTCTACCGCGATGTCGCCTTCAAGCTCGGGCGGTGGTACAGCGTCGGCTGGTGGCAGATGAGCCTGCGCCCGCGGCCCGACCACCAGCCGCCTGATGAGATCGGCCCACCCGCCCGACTCAAGTAAACTTATAAGTTTACGTGACGAGGAGGCCGCCCCCGCGGGCCGCCGGCAGGTCCAGCGTGAACGTCGGGCCGTCGATGCGCACGCGGCCGGAGTGGTGCTCGGCGATGGCGGCGACGATCGAGAGCCCCAGGCCCGAGCCCGGGCGCTCTGAGGTCTCCGGTCCGCGCCAGAAACGCTCGAACAGCTGACCGTGCAGCTCCGGGTCAGGGCCGGCGCCCTGGTCGGTGACGCTCACCAGGACGCGCTCGCCGACGACGTCGAGCGACACGGTGACATGACCCCGCACCGGCCCGTGCAGCAGCCCGTTCTCGATGAGGTTGCCCAGCGCCCGGCGCAATGCGTCCTCGTCGCCGTCGACCGTCGCCGCGTCGAGCGTGCCGATGTGCACGCGCCCGGGATCGTGCGCGTTGACGACGAAGCGCACGAGCTGGTCCAGGCGCAGGCGCTGAAGCTCGGCGCCGCCCTCGCCCGCGCGCTCGAGCGCGAGCAGGGAGTCGACGAGCCGCGCGAGACGGCGGGCGTCGTGGCGCAGGTCGGCGAGCACCTCGGCGTCAGCGCCATGGCGCGCCGCGTACTCGACGTTGCCCAGCAGCGCCGTCACCGGCGTGCGCAGCTCGTGCGAGGCATCGGCCAGCAGCCGCCGCTCGCTCTCGCGGGCGTGCTCGAGCGAGGCCAGCATCCGGTTGAGCACGCCGGTGAGCCGCCCGATCTCGTCCAACGTCGCCGCCTCGGGCAGCCGCCGCGCCGGGTCGGCGGTGGCCTCGATCTCCCCGGCGGCCGCAGCCAGCGTGCGCAGCGGCCGCAGCCCCCGGCGCGTCAGCGCCGCCGCCGCCAGCGCCGCGAGCAGAGCCACCGCGGCGCCGCTGAGAGCCACCAGCACCCCGAGGCGCGAGGTGGTGTGCGCGATGTCGGACGTGTCGGAGGCGACGAGCACCGCCCCGCCGGCGGCCGGACCGCTGGCGTCGGCGATCGGCGCCGCGTAGATGCGCAGCGGGTGGCCGTCGAGCTCGACGTCCTCAGAGCCGGTGTGCCCGTGCAACCGGGCGTCGCGCTCCAGGGCATCCTCGGGCAGCACCCGGGCGCCCAGGTTGAGCGAGCGCGCGAGCAGCCGGCCGCGGCGATCCACCACCTGCACCGAGATCTGACGGCCCGAGACGGGGCTCTCCAGGGCGCCCGGATCGGTGAGCACGGCGGGCGTGGAGATGGCCAGCTCGGCCACCTCCTGGGCGCGCTGGCGCAGCGCGGAGTCCAGCGAGGCGCGCAGTTCGTGGTCGACCAGGAGCACGGTGACGACCGCCAGCAACGCCACCGCGGCGAGGATCGCCGCCGCGGCGGCGACCGCGATACGTGCACGTAGCGAACGTAGTGGTCTCAGTGCGAACCTCACCGCCAAAACTTCATTTTTCTGTTTCTATGGTCAAACCTCTCCGTTCCAGGTAAAGTCTCAGGACGCAACACGGAGGTTTGCAAGGTGGTGATGGAGCTGTTCGGGCCCGGCAAGCCCGCGCGGGTCTTGCTCGTCGAGGATGACGCGCGCGCGGCGCTCGAGCTGGGAGACATGCTGCGGTCGGTGTGGAGCCGTGGCTTGGTGGTCAGTCATACCCAAGACGTTGGCGACGCGGTCCAGGAGCTGGCCGATCACGGTGCCACCTGCGTGCTGCTGGACCTGCACCAACAGCCGGTCCTCGACGCGCTGGAGGAGCTGAGCACGGCGTCGCCGACGACGCCGATCGTCGTCGTGGCCGACGGCGACGACGACGAGCTGGGCATCGCCGTGGTGCGGGCCGGCGCCCAGGACTACCTGGTGCGATCGGAGCTGAGCGCGACGCGCCTGGCCCGCGCGGTCAGCTACGCGGTCGAGCGCAAGCGCAGCGAGGCGGCGCTGGCGCGTGCAGGCGCTGCATGATCCGCTCACCGCGCTGCCCAACCGGGCGCTGTTCCTGGACCGCCTGCGCGGCGCCCTTGACCGCAGCCGCCGCAGCGGCGGCCCCGTGGTGGTGCTGTTCCTCGACGTCGACGGCTTCAAGGAGATCAACGACGCGCTCGGGCACGGCGCCGGTGATCGCCTCCTCGTCGAGCTGGCCGAGCGCTTCCAGGCCATGCTGCGCCCGATGGACACCGTCGCGCGCTTCGGCGGCGACGAGTTCACCTTCCTGTTCGAGGGGCTGGACAGCGAGGGGGAGGCGGCGCTGGTCGCGCAGCGCGTCACGCAGTCGGCCAGCCTGCCGGTCACCCTCGGCGGTCAGCAGCGGTCGGTCTCGATCAGCATCGGCGTCTACATCGTCACCGACCCCGAGGAGGAGATCGACGACGTCATCCGCCAGGCCGACACCGCGATGTACCGCGCCAAGGAGTCCGGCGGGGACCGCTTCGAGGTCTTCGAGGACGTCATGGCCCGGCTGCCGGGGCCGCGCTCGCACCTGGAGCGCGAGCTGCGCCAGGCGGTCGAACGCGCGCAGCTGCGCGTCCACTACCAGCCGCGGGTCTCGTTCAACGACGAGACCGTCCTGGAGGGGTTCGAGGCGCTGGTGCGCTGGGAGCACCCCGAGCTGGGGCTGATGGAGCCGATCGAGTTCATGTCGATCGCCGAGGAGACCGGGATGATCGTCCCCATCGGCGAATGGGTGATCCACCAGGCGCTGGACCAGGTGGAACGGTGGCGCGAGTCGCGTCCGGGGATGACGATCTCGGTCAACCTGTCGGCGCGGCAACTGAGCGACTCGCACCTCGTCGAGCACCTCGCCGAGGAGATGCGCGACGGCGGCCACGACCCCGGCGTCCTGTGCCTGGAGGTGGCCGAAGGAGCGCTGGAGGCCGCCCCCGAGCTCGCCATGCGCCAGCTGGCCGCGCTCAACGAGCTCGGGATCACGCTCGCCATCGACGACTTCGGCACCGGCACCTCGTCCTCGATGACGCTGTCTGAGCTGCCCGTCCACATCCTCAAGATCGACACGACGCTCGTCTCGCAGCTGGGGCGGGTGGAGAGCGACGTCGACCCGGTCCACGACGTCGTCGAGCTGGGGCACGCCCTCGGGCTCAGGGTGGTGGCCGAGGGCGTGGAGACCGACGCGCAGCTGGCCCAGCTGCGCCAGCTCGGGTGCGACGGCGCCCAGGGCTTCCTGTTCAGCCAGCCGATGCCCGAGGAGGGCGTCCACAGCCTGCTCAGCACCGCGTAGCCGCTGGGGCGGGCGCGACGTGGTCACCCAGCGTGGTCAGGCCCGGAGCACGAACCCCGTGCCTCGCAAGGTCCGGATGAGGGGCGGGTCCCCCAGTTTGCGGCGCAGGCGGGTGACGTAGCGGTCCACGACGTTGGCCTCGGCGGCGTCGTCCCAGATCTCCTCCAGCGCGCGCTCACGCGTGACCGTGCGCCCCGGCTGTCGCAGCAGCAGCTCCAGCAGCGCGGTCTCGCGGCCGGTGAGCTCGAGCGCGCGCCCGCCGCGCGTGGCCGTCCGCGCGGCGACGTCGAGACTGAGATCGGCGTAGGCCAGGGAGTCAGACACCTGGCCGCGACGGGTCAGCGCCCGCAGCCGCGCCACCAGCTCCTCGACGGCGAACGGCTTGACCAGGTAGTCGTCGGCGCCCGCCTCCAGTCCGGCGACGCGGTCCTGCACGGCGTCGCGCGCGGTGAGCATGAGGATCGGCGTGGGCAGGCCCTTGCTGCGCAGCCGCCGGCACACGGCCAGGCCGTCGAGCGTGGGCATGGCCACGTCGAGCACGATCACGTCGGGAGCGAACCGCTCGGCGGCGGCCAGCGCGGCGCCCCCGTCGCCGGCCACCGTGACCGCGAAGCCCTCCGCCGAGAGCGTGCGTGTGAGCATCCGCTGCAGCGGCGGGTCGTCGTCGACGACCAGCACCCGCTCGGCGTCCAGCGGCGGATCAGCCACCGGCGACGTCGCGCCGGATGAAGACCAGGAAGGCGGCGCCGATGGTGGGGATCCCGTACAGGGCGCACACCCACGCGGCGCGGACGATCGGCTCCCAGTCGGTCGGCGTGCGCAGCAGGCCCTGCCAGGCGTTGAACTGGGTCGAGAGCAGATAGGGCTGAAGCGAGCCCAGCCCCGGGAGGATCCCGATGAGCTGGATGAGCAGCGACACCATCAGCGTCCCCACCACCGCGGCGGCGCTGTTGCGCGTCACCGAGGACAGCAGCAGCCCGATGCAGACGATGGCGGCGATCGGGATGAGATAGACGAGCAGGCTGACGTAGACGAGCTCCAGCCCCTTGGGCGCCGAGACGATCGTCCCCGACAGGCTCTGCAGCGAGTTGAAGCCCGACTGGAGGCTGCCGGCGATGACCGCCACGGTGCCGCACAGGAAGATCGCGATCACCGCGTAGGTGCTGGCCGCCAGTGCCTTGCCGGCGAACAGCTGCCAGCGCTCCAGCGACCGGGTGAAGATCGTCTTCAGCGTCCCGTTGTGGTCCTCGGAGGCGAAGATGTCGCCCGCCACCAGCGCGGTGATGAGCGGGAACATCCACACCGCGCCGAAGAGCAGGATGACCAGCGGGACGGCGAGCCCGCTGCGGTCCAGGTAGTCAGAGAAGGCAAAGCCGCCGCCGCGGTCATGGTGGTGGCGCAGGTGGATGGCCAGCACAAACAGGATCGGGACGATGATCGCCGCGCCCAGGCCGATATAGGTGCGCTTCTGGTGGCGCAGCTTGAACAGCTCCCAGCGGTAGACGGTGCCGACGCCGGGCATCAGCGGGCGCGCTCCCCGGCCTCGGCGGCCTCGGCGGCGTCCGCTCGCCCTCCGGCCTCCGCGGCCTGCGGGTGCGCGGGCGGCGCCGATGGGGCGAAGCCCTCGCCCTCGCCCTCGGTGAAGGAGAAGAACAGGTCCTCCAGGGTGACCGTCTGGGGCGCCATGGCGTGGATGAGCGCCCCGGACTCCACCAGCGCCTGCGACAGCGTGCCGGCGGCGTCCTCGTCGGCGGTGAACGAGATGCGCGCGTGTTCTGTGCGCACGTCGGAGATCCCCGGCTGGGCCTGGCACACCGCCAGGGCGCGGTCGTCGTCGGTGGTCTGCAGCCAGTAGCGCGTACCGGCCCCCCGCTTGAGCTCGGCGATCTCGCCCTCGTAGACGATCCGGCCCTGGCGCACGATCGCCACCCGGTTGCACACGTCCTCCACCTCGGTGAGCAGATGGCTGGAGAGCAGCACGGTCATCCCCTGGTCGGCCAGGCGCCGGATGAGCAGGCGCATGTCGCGCATTCCGGCGGGGTCAAGGCCGGTGGCGGGCTCGTCGAGGAGCAGGAGCTTGGGCTCGCGCAGGAGCGCGGCGGCGATCCCCAGCCGCTGGCGCATGCCGTGGGAGTAGCCGCCCACCTTGTCGCGCTGGCGGCCGCTGAGCTCGACGGTGTCGAGCGCCTGGTCGATGCGCCCGGACGCGCCACCGCCGTCGTAGGCGGCGAGCATCTCCAGGTTCTTGCGCGCGTTGAGGTAGGGGTAGAAGGTCGGCGCCTCGACGAAGCCGGCCACGCCCTGCAGCGCCTGGACGCTGTTCATCGGGTCACGGCCGAACAGCCGCACCGACCCCTCCGTGGGCCGGATGAGCCCGAGCATCATCCGCAGCGACGTCGTCTTGCCGGCGCCGTTGGGCCCGAGGTAGCCGTAGACGTCCCCGGTCTGGACCGTGAGGTCCACCCCGCCGACGGCGGTCAGATCGCCATAGCGCTTGACCAGCCCGCGGACCTCGATCGGCGGCGGTGCGGCATCGGCGTTCGCCGATGCCGCACCGTGAGCCGAGGTGTCCGCGTCGTCTGTCACGGAGTGGGTTTCGTCAGCGCCCGCGACGCTGTCTCGGCCGCGTACGGGGCCACCGAGCCGAGCACCGTGTAGGCCACGCCGCCCTGCGTGAAGCGCACCACGGTGCCGAGCGGGGTGGCGAGCTCCTGGCCGGTGGCGCCGTTGATCGACACCGACGGCAGGTTCAGGCCGCCGCGGCCAGAGCCGGAGATGCTCGGCGCCGCCGCCTGCGAGGAGCCGCTCTGCTCGATCACCACGATGGCGCCCAGGCCCTTGCCGTAGGTCATCAGCGCGGCAGGCTTGCCGCCCCAGTCCAGCAAGGAGGCGTCCTCGCGGGGCAGGCCCGCCAGCGCCGTGGGTGCGGCGAGGGTGAAGGGCACGTGACTGGCCACGGCGGCGACGCCGCTGACCTTCGCGTGCTTGGCCTTCGACCGGGCCGCGCGCGCGGCCGTCGCGGCGCCGGCGTGCTTGTCGGCGGTCGAGACCTTGACCACCTTGTCGCCGGACGGCGGCTGGATGTTGAGGTCTGAGTTCGCGACCTGCCCGTAGGAGATGTTGGTGGCGGCGAGCGCCAGCACCGGGGTGCCATTGCCGCGGGCATAGATGGCGATGCGCAGCGGGACGCCGGTGGCGGCATCCCAGGCCAGCTGGGCCTGACCCAGCAGCCCACCGGAGTGCTTGGGCGACACCGACACCGAGTACGCGGGCCGGCCTGCGACATCACCGGGGTTCGAGGTGGCCACGCCGCCGACGTCGACGCTCTGGACGAGCTTGCTGATGCGCGCCTGGATGTCGGCCACCGTCGGGATCCCGTGCGCGGAGTCCGCATGCTTGGCGCCGGCCTTGCTGGCCTTGGCCGCGGTGTCGGCGGGCAGCGTGCCCTCGTACACCGTCTTCTGCATCGGGTCAGAGACCCAGAACGAGTTCTTGTTGACGACGAGGTTGGCGTCCCCGTTGTCGCCCTGGAGCTCGATCCGCAGCCGCCCGTCGTTGGAGAGCCACACCCGGCCGTGGCGAGTGCCCTGCAGCAACGGATCCGCGGTCACGCCGGGAATGTCGCCGGAGCTGATCAGGTTGTTGGTGAAGCTGATGTCGGCCGTGATGCCCTTGACGGGCTGGGCCGCCAACGCGTCGTGGACGGCGCGCGCGAGGGGCTTGGCCCGCGGTACGGGGCCGTTGCTGGTGGCGGCGACGGCGATGGCCGTCCCGCCGGCGATGGCCACGATGAGGCCGCCGATGAGGGCCAGAAGCCGGCCCGTAGATGCTGTACGTAGGTATCTCATGATCAGTCCGCCTTTCCTTGGACGAGACCAAGATCGCAGGCGAGCCTGAAATTACTTTGACAGACCCGGATCGCCCCTTAGTGTGCGCGACATGTGTCGTCTGTTTGGCATGAGCGGGGGCTCAGAGCGCGTTCACGCCACCTTCTGGCTGCTCCAGGCCCCTGACTCGCTGTCAGAGCAGAGCCACCGCGAGCCCGACGGGACGGGGTTGGGGTACTTCGCTGATGACGGCCGCCCGGTCGTCTCCAAGCAGCCGATCGCCGCCTTCCAGGACACCGACTTCGCGCGCGAGGCCAAGGAGATCGATGCGCGCACGTTCGTGGCCCACGTCCGCTACGCCTCGACCGGGGCCCTCTCGCCCACCAACACGCATCCGTTTCAGCAGGACGGACGGCTGTTCGCGCACAACGGCGTCATCGAGGGCGTGGACCGCCTCGAGGCCGAGCTGGGCGACGCGATGTCATGGGTACAGGGAGAGACCGACTCCGAGCGCTTCTTCGCGCTCATCACACGTGAGACACGGCGCAGCGGCGACGTCGGCGAGGGCATCGCCACGGCGGCGCGCTGGGTGGCCGAGAACCTGCCGGTGTTCGCCATCAACCTCGTGCTCATCACCGCGCAGGAGCTGTGGGCGCTGCGCTATCCCGACACCCATGACCTGCTCGTGCTCGATCGCGACGCGGGCGGCGACAGCGGCGACCGGCATCTGGAGCACGCGAGCGCCCGGGGCCGGATCCACGTCCACTCGGCCGATCTGGCGACCCGGCCCGCGGTGGTGATCGCCTCCGAGAAGATGGACGACGACCCAGGCTGGCAGTCGCTGGCCTCGGGCGAGCTGCTTCACGTCGACGCCGACCTGCACGTCCACCGCCATCAGGTCATCGACGGGCCGCCGGCCCACCCGCTGACGCTGCAGGATCTGGGGGACAAGGCGGCGGCCTCGCAGGGGCCTCAGACGCGCTGAGTGGACGAGCCGGCGATGGCGGTGTGGCACGATCGGGCCATGAGCACCCTCACCGCCCCCATGCCTCCCGGTCCCTCGTTCCCGCGCTGGCTGCAGACGCTCGGCTTCATGACCGGCGGCGTGCGCTACCTGGAGTGGTGTCGCCGGCGCTACGGCGACATCGTCACCATGGGGACGCTGTTTGACGAGCGGTTCGTGATGCTGTTTGACCCGGCCGCGGTCAAAGAGGTCTTCCAGGGCTCAGGCGACGGACTGCATGCCGGGGAGGCCAACGCGCTCCTGGGCCCGATCGTCGGCGAGCGCTCGGTCCTGCTGCTCGACGGCCCCGAGCACCTGCGCCACCGCAGGCTGCTGCTGCCGCCATTTCACGGCCAGCGGATGCTCGCCCACGTCGAGACGATGCGTGCCTGCGCCGACACCGAGATCGACCGCTGGCCCGTCGGCGAGCCGTTCACGCTGCTGGAGAGCATGCAGTCGCTGACTCTGCGGGTCATCCTGCGCGCGGTGTTCGGCTACAGGCCGGGCGCCGACGAGGACGAGCTCGCGCGCCGGCTGCGCGCGATGGTGGAGCCCCTGTCGCGCGCTCGGGGCGTGCTGATGCTCAACGCCGTGATGCGTGGACGCCGAGAGCGCGCGTCGGCCCAGCGCTTCGAGGAGCGCAAGCAGGCCGTCGACGAGATCGTCTACGCCGAGATCGGCCGCCGCCGCGCGGACCCGGACCTCGCCGAGCGCGACGACGTCTTCTCCGGCCTGCTCCTCGCCCGCGACGAGGATGGCGTCGCCCTCACCGACCGCGAGGTCCGTGACGAGCTCCTCACCCTGTTGCTCGCCGGCCACGAGACGACCGCCACCGGGCTGGCCTGGACCTTCGACCTCGTGCTCCATGACGCGCGGGTGCGAGCCCGGGCGCGCGACGGTGACGACCGCTATCTCGACGCGCTGATCAAGGAGTCCCTGCGCCTCCGCCCCGTCATCCCCGGCGTCGGACGGGTCGTGCGCCAGCGCCCGTTTCCTCTCGGCGGCTATGCGGTCCCGGTGGGGATCGAGATCAACCCGTCGATCCGCACCATCCATCGCCGCGGCGACCTCTACCCCAACCCCCGCGCGTTCTCGCCCGAGCGCTTCCTGGATGACGACGCCGGGGGGCGGGTCCCGGACACCTACACCTGGGTCCCGTTCGGCGGCGGGACGCGCCGGTGCCTGGGCGCGAGCTTTGCCCAGACCGAGATGCGCGTGGTGCTGGGGCGGGTGCTCGAGCGTGCGGCGCTCTCGCCGGTGGACTCAGAGCTCGCCGACACCCAGTTTCGCGCCATCACGCTCGCCCCCAAGGGCGGCGTGCGGGTGCGTCAGGACCGCGCCCCGGGGCCGGCCGCCCGGACGACCGAGGGCGCCACGGCGCGCGAGGCGGCGACGTCCGCCCACGGGGGCGCGTCACATCAGCGCGTCCCGGCGGCGTAGCGCAGGATCGAGAGGTCGGTCAGCCACTCGACCGGCGCCTTGTCGTCGGTGTAGACGGTGCCCCCGGTGAGTGTCGGGTCGATCCGGCCCGCGGTCGAGGCCAGCAGCCCCTGCAGCGCCAGCGGCAGGTGGGGGTGGGCCGCGATCATCGAGTCCGCCGACAGCGGCGCCGTCGAGGCCACCAGCAGCGAGTTCTCAGAGCTCACCCGGTCGCGCACCACGTGACCGAACACGGCGCGCAGGGTGGCGGTGACGACGCGCTCCAGCGAGCTCGAGTCCGGCAGGTGCCCCACGTTGACGATGAACGTGCCGCCCGGCTGCAGGTGCGCCCGCGCCGACTCAAAGAACTCGCGGGTAACCAGATAGAACGGGATGTAGGGCTGGCGGTAGGCATCCAGGAAGATCGAGCCGTAGCGCGCGTGGCTGGCCTGCAGCCACGGCCGGGCGTCGGCGGTGTAGAGGTGCAGGTGGGGCCCGGAGAGGTGGAAGTAGCGCTTGCCGATCTCGGTCAGCTTGCCGTCGAGCTCGACCGCGTCCACGCGCGTGCCGGGGAAGAAGTGGCCGTAGGCGCGCGCCACCGTCCCGGCGGCGTCGCCGAGGATGGCGACCCGGGTGGGCGGCCCCGCTGCCGGTGCCGGTGCCGGCGACTGCGCGGCGAAGGGCAGCACCAGGAAGTCGTCCCAGTACCCGCGGGTGAGGAACGTCCCGGGCCGGTAGGACGAGTGCACGGCCACCCCCTCGTTGAGCTGCAGCCAGCGCACCCCGCTGGGGAACTGCACGACGCGGGCGTACTGGTACTGGGTCTCGGTCTCATAGATGACCCGGCCGTGCGCCACGCCCGCCCCGATCGCCGACGGCGGGATGGCCAGCGAGCCGCCGACGAGCAGCGGGATGACCCAGAAGCGGCGCAGCCGCAGGCCGGGCACCGAGACGAGCGCCAGCGACAGCGCGAACACGATGAAGGTGCGGTGGGTGCCGATCGTGGGGATGAGCAGCAGCGCCGCCAGGAACGTTCCCACCAGGGAGCCGACGGTGGAGATCGCGTAGAGGTTGCCGATCGTGCGCCCGGTCTCGTTCACGCTCCGGACGCTGAGGCGGCTCACGTAGGGGGCGACGGTCCCCAGCAGCATCACCGGCACCGCCACCAGGACCAGCACCGCGGCCAGCGAGCCGGCGAACCCGCCGACCGAAAGCGATCCCAGTGCGTTGACCGACAGGCGCAGGAAGGGGTCGGCCACGAACGGCACGAGCGCCAGCAGCAGCGAGGCGACGAGCACGACGGCGCACAGGCCGCGCAGGTCCGCCCGGCGGTCGGCCAGCTTGCCGCCCAGCCAGTAGCCCGCCGACAGGGCGACCAGCACGGTGGCGATGGTGTTGGCCCAGATGATCGTGGAGGCGCCGAAGTACGGGGCGAGCAGGCGGGCCGCCGCGATCTCCGTGCCCAGGCTGGCGGCGCCCACGACAAAGGCGATCGCCCGCACCATGAGCGGGTGCGGCGCGCGGCCCACCACGCCGACCAGCAGGGCCGGGAGGCGCCTCCTGTCTCGGCTCCGTCGGGCGCGTCGCCTCGGCCATCGTCCGAGATTAGTGAAACGACGACGCGTTCAAGCTGGATGCCCCGAAATATGGAGTGGCGGGCGGGCGGTCAGTCGGTGATGGCGATGTGGCCGGGCTGTGACGACACCCGGGCCAGCCACTCTCGGACCGCCGGATACGGCTGGAGCGAGAACCCGCCCTCGGGCGCCACGTGCGTGTAGGCGTACAGCGCGATGTCGGCGATGCTGAAGCGGTCGCCGACCAGGTACTCGCGCTCGGCCAGCTGGCGCTCCAACGCGGCCAGCGCCCGCTCCCCACCCTTGCGCTTGGCCTCGGCGTCGGCGTCTGACGGCGTGATGTCCGCCAGCGCCCAGAAGCGCGCCACGGCGAGGTTCGGCTCGTGGTCGTACTGCTCGAAGAACTGCCACTGCATGACCTGGGCGCGTTCGTAGGGGTCCGTCGGCACGTATTCGGTTCCATCACCGAAGTACCAGAGGATCGCGTTGGACTCACCGAGGGACCGGCCGTCATCGAGGACGAGGGTGGGCACCCGGAGCGCGGGGTTGAGGACGCCGAGAACGCTGGGGCGGTCGGAGCGGTCAAAGACGCTCATCTCCCGGCGCTCGAACCCGATGCCGAGCTTGGCCAGGAGAAGGCGGACCTTGTAACAGTTGCCAGAGATGGCTGAGTCGTACAGGAGCATGGGGTCGGACCTTAAACGACGGAGGCAGCGCGAAACCGGACGGGCGTTCATCGCCGCCGCCGTGACCGACCGCTGCGGCGGGCGTCAGTCAGTCCAGAACTCCCGGTCCATCTCGGTCGACTCGCCCTCGGTGTGGGCGCCGAAGGCCAGCAGCTCCATTCCATCAGGGCCGGCCTCCCATTCGCGCATGGTGTCGACCGGGCAGTAGACGACGTCCTCGGGTGAGACGTCGAACACGTCGTCGTTGACGCGGAAGCGGCCCGACCCGGAGAGCACGACATAAGTTTCCTCGGATTCCGGGTGGCGATGGCCGAAGCCGACCCGGCGCCCGGGGTTCATCCGGTACTTGGTCACACCGATGCGCTCGGCGCCGAGCGCGGTGCGGGCGAAACGCGCCTCCCCCATATCCGACATCCCGTAGTCGGGGGCGAGGTCTTTGACCTCTGCGAAATTGAGCTTGGTGTATGTGGGCATGCGCCCACGCTAACGCCTCGTGAGGGGCGACTCTTGGAAAAATGCGCCAGGCATGGAGACCACCGGGATCCTGCGCCCCAGCGCCGTGGGCACGATGTTCACGTTGGAGCGGCGCGTGCCGCCGCCCGACCTGGCCGCGGTCATCGACCGCCACTGGCTCGTGGCCTGGGACCGGCGCGGGCAGCCGGCGTACGAGTCCGAGGTGCTCCCCCATCCCTCGGTCCACCTCGTGGTCGAGCCTCACGGCGCCTTCGTCTACGGGGTCAGCCACCGGCGCTATGTCCGGCGGCTGGAGGAGACGGGCTGGGGTATCGGGACGAAGTTCCAGCCCGGCGGGTTCGCCCCGTTCGCCGCACGTCCGGTGTCCGAGCTCACCGATCGGGTCGTGCCCGCCGCCGACCTGCTCGGTGACGAGGCCCGGGGCTTGGCGGACGCGATCGACACCGACGCGGTCCTGCAGGTGCTGCACGAGCTGCTGCGGGCGCGCCTGCCCGCCGAGCCCGACCCGCGAATCGCCCTCGTGCGACAGCTCATGGCCGACATCCGCGCCGCGCCGCCCGACGGCAGCGTGGCCGACCTCGCCGCGCGCCATCACATCTCGGTCCGGACCGTGCAGCGGCTGTTCTCCCGATACGTCGGTGTCGGACCCAAGTGGGTCATGCAGCGCTACCGCCTCCACGACGCCGTCGAACAGCTCGACCGGCGCCGGCGCCAGGACTGGACCCGGTTCGCGCTGGATCTCGGCTACTACGACCACGCTCACTTCCTGCGCGACTTCCGCTCGCTGGTGGGCATCACCCCCGCCGCGTACGAGTCCCAGACGCTGTCGGGATAAGCTCAGAGCCATGAGAGACGCCCTTATTTGCGAACCCCTGCGGACCCCCGTGGGCCGGTTCGGCGGCATTTTTAGAGACGTACCCGTGACCTCGCTGGCCACCACCGTTATCAAGGCCATCCTCGAGCGCACGGGCCTTCCCCACGACCAGGTCGACGATGTCCTGCTGGGCCAGGGCTACGCCAACGGCGAGGCCCCGGCGCTGGGCCGCGTCGCCGCGCTGGACGCGGGCCTGCCGGTCGAGGTGCCCGGGCTGCAGATCGACCGCCGCTGCGGATCGGGGCTGCAGGCCGTGATCGAAGCGGCCATGCAGGTCCAGACCGGCGCCGCCGACGTCGTCCTGGCCGGTGGCGCGGAGAGCATGAGCCAGGCCGAGCTGTACTCGACGTCACTGCGCTGGGGCGCGCGCTCGGGGGGCGCGATGCTCGAGGACCGGCTCGTGCGCGGCCGGGTCACCGCCGGCGGCGAGAACTACCCGGTGCCCGGCGGGATGATCGAGACCGCCGAGAACCTCCGGCGCGAGTACGCGATCCCGCGTGCCGAGCAGGACGAGCTGGCGCTGCGCTCCCACCAGCACGCCGTCGCCGCCCAGGAGAGCGGCACCTTCGCCGAGGAGATCGTCGCCGTCGAGGTCAAAGAGCGCAAGACGGGCACGCGCGTGCTCGACCGCGATGAGCACCCGCGCGCGGACGCCTCGCTGGAGAGCCTGGGCTCCCTGCGCCCGGTGATGGCACGCAAGGACTCCGAAGCCACCGTGACCGCGGGCAACGCCTCGGGCCAGAACGACGGCGCGGCGGTGTGCATCGTCACGCACGCCGAGAAGGCCGCCGAGCTGGGCCTGACGCCGATGGCCCGGATGGTGAGCTGGGCGGTCGCCGGCGTGCCCCCCAAGACGATGGGGATCGGGCCGGTCCCGGCGACAGCCAAGGCGCTGTCGCGCGCCGGGCTGAGCATGGACGAGATGAATCTGATCGAGCTCAACGAGGCCTTTGCCGCGCAGGTGCTGGCGGTGCTGCGCAACTGGGAGCTCCCCGACGGCCTGGAGCGCGTGAACGTCAATGGCTCGGGGATCTCGCTGGGGCACCCCATCGGGGCCACCGGCGGACGCATCCTCACCACGCTCGTGCGCGAGCTGCGCCGTCGCGGCGCCCGCTACGGCTTGGAGACGATGTGCATCGGCGGCGGTCAGGGCCTGGCGGCGATCTTCGAGAACGTGGACGCCTGAGATGGAGCCCGGAGACGCTCCGGGTGCCCCGCCCCGCAGCGATGACGAGGCCACGCTGCGCGAGGTGATCGAGGCGCTGGCGCCACTTCAGCGCCGCGCCGGATCCGACGGCGAGCGCGAGGCCGCGGAGTGGATCGCGCAGCGCCTGGGGGCCGCGGGCTGTGCGGCGGCGATCGAGCCCGAGCAGTTCCGCGAGGGCTACGCGCGCGTGATGAGCACACTCTCGATCACCAGTGGCCTGGCCGCGGCGGCCGCGCTGGCCAGCCGCCGCGCCCGCCCGGTGGCCGGCGCCGTCGCCGGCGCGGTGGCGGCGGCGATCGCCGACGACGTCTCCAACGGGCCGCGCCTGTTCCGCCGCGCCGCCAGCCCGGCGCGGACGACGTGGAACGTCGTGGGCGAGCTCGGATCGGCCGACGCGCCGCGCACGCTCGTGCTCCTCGCCCACCACGACGCCGCCCCCACCGGCAAGATCTTCGATGACACCTTCCAGGCGTGGCTGGGCGAGACGTTCCCGGGGATCCTCGAGCGCATCGACACCTCGCTGCCGCTGTGGTGGACGCTGCTGTCGGCGCCCACGCTGGTCGCGCTGGGGTCGCTGCGCGGGCGCCGCGGCCTCATCGCCGCGGGGCTGGCGGGCTCGGCCCTGGGCACCGCGGTGTTCGCCGATGTCGCCCGCAGCCCGATCGTGCCCGGCGCCAACGACAACCTCACCGCGGTGGCGGTGCTGGTGGCGCTGGCCGAACGGCTGCGCGGCGCGCCGGTGGACGGCCTGCGCATCGTGCTGGCCTCCTGCGGCGCCGAGGAGGTCATCCAGGGCGGCATCTACGGGTTCGCCGCCCGCCACTTCCCGGCGCTGGACCGCGAGCGGACCTGGTTTCTCAACCTGGAGACGCTCGGCTCCCCGCGCCTGATCATGCTCGAAGGTGAGGGGCCGGTGGTCATGGAGGATTACCATGACCGCGGATTCAGAGATCTCGTCGCCCGGGTCGCGGACCGGACGGGCGCCCACCTGCGCCGCGGGATGCGGGCTCGCAACTCCACCGACGCCGTCATCCCCAGCCGGGCCGGCTACCCCACCGCGACGCTCGCCTCCATGAACCGGTACAAGGCCCTGTCGAACTATCACCTGATGTCAGACACGCCCGAGAACGTCGACTACCGCACGGTGCGCCAGGCGCTGGCGCTCACCGAGGCGGTGGCGCGCGAGCTGGCCGCCAACCCCTGGATCTGACTCAGGGACGCGCATGCCTCTCGCCGGCGAGCTCCAGCTGACGATGTTCGACCACACCGACGCCACGCTGCGGGGTGCCCACTACCGCGAGGCGATGACAGCGCTGGAGGGCCACGACGGCTGGCTGGCGGCATGCCCGTTCGGGTTCCTCGTGCTCGAGCGCGAGGCGGCCGAGTTCTTCCTGCGCTCGCGTCACGCGATTTTTCCCGGAATGACGATCGCCGACATCTTCGGCATCACCGAGGGGCCCCTGCACGAGGAGATCGTCAAGAACATCATCAACGTCAACGGCGACGACCACCGCCGCCTGCGCAACCTCGTCAACCCAGCGCTGGCACCCCGCGCGGTCGCCCGCTATCGCCCGGCCATGCGGGAGTTCCTCGCCGAGCTGCTGGACGCGGTGGCGCCGGGCACCGAGTGCGAGTTCATCGCCGCCATCGCCAAGCCCTATCCGTCGCTGGTCATCGCGCACGTGATGGGCGCGCCGCGCCGCTATGCCCCCAAGCTGCACGAGTGGTCCAACGTCATCCAGCGCCAGTTCGACGCCACCAGCCTGGCCGAGGACCGCCCGCGGATCGAGGCCGCCGTGGCGGAGTTCTACGTCTGGGCCGACGAGTTGATCGCGGCGCGGCGCGACGACCGCGGCGAGGACCTCATCACCGACCTCATCGCCGCCGAGGCGGAGGGCGAGCGGCTCAACCACGACGAGCTGCGCAACCTGGTGCTCAACATCCTCGTCGGCGGTGTCGACACCAGCCAGAGCCAGCTCGGCCACGCGGTCCGGCTCCTCGCGCTGCACCCCGACCAGTGGGCGGCGCTGCGCTCCGACCCCGACGCCCTGGCCCTGCCCGCGGTCGACGAGGCGCTGCGCTACGAGCCGATCACGCCGTTCACCGCGCGGATCACGACCGCGGAGATCGAGCATCGCGGCGTCACCTTCCCCGCGGGCTCGGTCATCCTCGTCTCGGCGTGGCACGCCAACCGTCAGGGCCTTGATCCCGAGGAGTTCGACATCACCGCCGATCGCGGCGGGGCGCGGGTGCTCACCTTCGGGGCCGGGATCCACTACTGCGTCGGCGCCAACCTCGCGCGGGCCGAGATGCAGGAAGGGCTGGCCGCCCTGGCCCGGCGCGCCGAGCGCGTCGAGCTGGCCGGCGACCCGGAGTTCGGGACCCCATCGGGGATCTATGGCCTGGAGACCCTGCCGCTCCGGCTGACGTGGGCTGACTAGGCGGCAAGCCAGAGGGCGTCATCGCCCAAGGACCGGCGCGTCGCCTTGCCCTCGGCCACCAGTTCGATGAGCGCCGCCTCCGCTGCGCGGCGGTCGGGCGCGTCGTTGCCATGGGTCATGAGTGCCGCCACCTCCTGCGTGGTGAGTCCCCCGGGGAACGCGCCCAGTAGCGGCTCGGGCGTCTCGGGCGGCGCATGCCGAGTGAGCGTCGGATCGAGATTGGCGACGAGGACGTCGTAGGCCTCCACGGGCTGAAACCCGCCGGCGACCAGCGAGGTCCCGTTTGACTGAAACACGATCGAGGGTGCGGTGAAGCGCACGGGCCCATCGGTGGTGGCCGTCTTGCCCTGGAGCTCGGCGGCCGAACCGGCGGCCTTGCGGGTCTCGGCCTTGTCGGCCTGGTAGGCCTCGGTGATCTCGGGCGAGTCCAGGGCGGCGATGATCGCGTCGGCGTCGACGCCCGGCACCTCGGCGAGGACCTCGCGCAGCATGTCGTCGTCCTCGAGCACGAGCGGGCCGGTGAAGTTGGCCAGCTGGATGGCGCGGAAGACCGCCCACTCGGTGCCGGGAGCCGACAGACGAGCCGCCACCACCGCCCGGCAGGCGCGCGCGGTGGCGCTCAGGCGCGCCTTCGGCGCCGGGGAGAACGGCATCCCGTAGCGGCTGCGGAAGTGCAGCTGACCCAGCGCCCCGCGGACCGGCGTGTACCCGCGCTGGGCGTACTGGTCAGAGCTCTCCGTCAGCCCCACGAGGACGAGCTTCCAATCGAGCTGACCGCCGTAGCGCCACTCGATCACCCTCAGCGCGGGGCTCTCGGAATAGGCCCACGGGCAGGCTGGATCGGAGTACAGGGTGGCGGTGATCATGGGCGACGCTCCGAGTCAGGTGGTTGATGTCTCAAGTATATGCGCCGTCGACCGCTGCTCGCGCTCGGGCAGTTCGGTGATCGTCCCCGCCCGGCGCACCGCAGCGCCGGCGAAGCCCGCGTCGCGCAGTGCTGCCTCGGCCTCCTCGGGCCCGTCGAAGTGCAGGTACACCTCCCCGCGCACGAACACCGCGAGCAGCTGCCGGAAGAAGCGGACCGCCGGGGTCTGGACGCTGCCCAGATGCAGGTCGGAGACGTAGCGGCCGGAGGGGAACGACGTCAAGGTGGCGGCGATGCGCCGCCACAGCGCCAGCATCGCGTCCGTGGGCAGGTATCCGAGCAGGCCCTCGGTCACGACGGCCAGGCCTACGCCGGGGGCGAGCTCTGCCGCGAGCTCGCTCAGGCTGCCGGGGCCGTCGTCGCGCAGCGCGTCGATCTCCGCCACTCGATGCGTGTCAGACAGCGAGCCGATGCGCTGAAGCGCCCGGCGCTTGCGGATCGCCATCGCGGGCAGGTCGGCCTCGATGTAGGTGAGGCGCTCGCCGTAGCGATTGGCAAAACGCCAGCCCCGCGCGGACATCCCAGCGGCGATCTCGACCACCTGGCCCACGCCGTGGCGCTCGATCGCGTCGGTGAGGAGCGCGTCGATCGCGCGGTGGCGCGCGAGCAGGTAGCGCTCGAGCGAGGGGCCGCCCAGGGCCCCGCTCACCACCATCAGGGGATGCAGCGCCTCGACCATGACCCGCCCCTCGCGCGTGCCCAGCCACGGGTGCGAGAGGCCGGCGCGGCGCCACACCTCCCCGGTGTAGTGGGCCGTGGGACTGATGTTGTCGCCCGAGCTCGAGCTCATCCCGCCCGCCACGCTACCGCCGACCGGCGTCTACGCGCGCAGCGCCTCGGTGAGGCGGTCCAGCAGAGCCGCCTGCGCGGGATTGATCCGCTCGCGCGCCTCGTCCAGGCCGAACCAGCCGGCCCGGTCGACCTCCGGGAACTCCTGCATCCGTCCCGATCGCGGCGGCCACTCCATCGTGAAGGTGTTGCTGGTGATGTGCTCGGCGTCGAGATCGCCCGCGATCGCCCACGCCAGCACCGTCTTGCCGGCCTTCTGGCGGACCTCGCCGAGCTCCAGCACCTCCCCTTGCGGTGCGGGGGTGCCCAGCTCCTCCTCGAACTCGCGCCAGGCGGCCGCGCGGGGGTCCTCGCCCTCCTCGCACTCACCCTTGGGAATCGACCACGCCTCGAGGTCGCGCTTGGCCCAGAACGGGCCCCCGGGATGGACGAGGAGCACCTCCAGCTCCTCGCCGGCATGACGGAAGAGCAGCAAACCGGCACTTCTGCGACCTCTTGGGTTCCGCCCCGGGCTCATCGCGGGCTCCGGTCGGAGGTTGTCAGCCAAATGTCAGCGAACATGTGTTCAATCCGTGGCCGCGGGCTGGGCGCAGCGCGGCGATGCCATGACAATTGTCATGACTGATTTCGGTCTCGGGCCACTTACGCCGAATCGCGCGGGGGCCTAGCCTGGAGGGCGCAACAACTTCGGAGGAATGACTGTCGTATGAGAACCGTAGCTTCCTGGTGCTTCAGACATAAATGGATGGCCCTGCTCGGCTGGGTCGTCGGGCTGGTCGCGCTCGTCGGGATCCACTCGGCGGCGGGCAGCGCATTCACGGACAACTTCAAGCTTCCCCACACGGGCAGCTTTGACGCGATCCGGCTGCTGCAGAAAGCCAGCCCCCACAACTCGGGCGAGACCGATCAGCTGGTGATCGGCGTCTCGCAGGGCAAGGTCACCGACCCTGCCGTCGTCGCGCGGGCCAACAAGGTGTTCGCCAGCGTGGCCAAGGACCCGAACGTGGCGAGCGTCGTCTCGCCCTACACCTCGGCGACGAGCCATCAGATCGCCCCCGGCGGACAGGTGGCGTTCGCCAACGTGACCTTCACCAACGCCGCCAACCAGAACAAGATCACCGCGCCCCAGGCGCAGGCGTTCGTGCACTCGATCACCTCGCAGTCGGGCAACGGCGTGCAGTTCGAGGTCGAGGGCAACATCGCCGAGGCCGGCAACACCAACAACTCAGGCAGCGGCCTGGAGTTCGGGTTCCTGGCCGCCGCGATCGTGCTGTTCCTGGTCTTCGGGTCCTTCTTCGCGATGATCCTGCCTTTGATCACCGCGGGGGTCTCGCTGGGCGCGGGCACCGCGGTCGTCGGCCTGCTCTCGCACGCGATGAGCATCGCCACGTTCTCCACCGAGCTGTCGCTGCTCATCGGCCTCGGCGTGGGCGTCGACTACGCGCTGTTCATCGTCACCCGCTTCAAGCAGGCCCTGGCTCGCGGCGAGACGCGCGAGGCGTCGGTGGTCGAGGCCATCGACACGTCGGGCCGGGCCGTGCTGTTCGCCGGTCTGATCGTGTGCATCGCGATGCTGGGGATGTTCGCGCTGGGCGTGAGCTTCCTCTACGGCGTGGCCATCGCCGCGGCGGTGACGGTGGCCTTCACCGTGCTCGCAGCGCTGACCTTGCTGCCGGCGCTGCTGGCCACTCCCATCGGCAGGCTGGTGCCGCGCCGGCGCGAGCGCAAGGCGCTCAAGGAGGGCAAGCTCCAGCTCAACGTCGAGTCGCCCGCGTGGGTGCGCTGGACGGGTCTGATGAGCAAGCGCCCCGCGGTGTTCGCCACCATCGCGGCGCTGGTGATGATCATCATCGCCGTCCCGTTCTTCAGCATGCGGCTGGGCTCGGCCGACGCCGGCACCGATGCGTCCAACACGACGACCCGCAAGGCCTACGACCTGCTGGCCAAGGGCTTCGGCCCCGGCTACAACGGGCCGCTGGAGCTGGTGGCGCGGATCGAGAAGCCGTCGCAGCTGGCGGCGTTCAAGAAGGCCGAGGCCGCCGTGGCGGCCACCCCCGGCGTCGTCGGCTCGACCGCGACCGCCGTGCTCGGCGGCCACGGCCGCCCGACGGTGGCGATCGCCAGCGTCTACCCCAAGGACTCGCCCCAGGCGGCCTCGACCTCGGACCTGCTCAGCCACGTCCGCAGCTCGGTGATCCCCGCGGCGACCAAGGGGACTGGGCTGACGGTCCTCGTCGGCGGCACGACCGCCATCTTCGAGGACTTCAGCCACATCCTGTCGGCGAAGCTGCCGCTGTTCATCGGGGTCGTCGTCGTCCTCAGCTTCCTGCTGCTGATGGCGGTGTTCCGCAGCCTGGTCATCCCGCTCACGGCGGCGATCATGAACCTGCTGTCGGCCGGCGCGGCCTTCGGCGTCGTGACCGCCATCTTCCAGAAGGGCTGGCTGGGTGGCACCACCGGGCCGATCGAGACGTTCGTGCCGGTGCTCATGTTCCCCATCCTGTTCGGCCTGTCCATGGACTACGAGATATTCCTCGTCAGCCGCATCTATGAGGAATGGCACCGCCGGCGCGACAACACCGAGGCGGTCGCGCACGGCCTGTCGGCCACCGGGCGGACCATCACCGCGGCGGCGGCGATCATGGTGCTGGTCTTCGGCTCGTTCATCCTCGGCGGCGAGCGCATCATCGAGCTGTTCGGGGTGGGCCTGGCCAGCGCGATCCTGCTCGACGCGCTGATCGTCCGCTCGGTGCTCGTGCCGGCGCTGATGATCATCATCGGCGACGCCAACTGGAAGATCCCGCACTGGCTGAACTCGGCGCTACCCCGGCTCAACGTCGAGGGGCGCCCCGCCACCACGCGGGGAGATCACTCCGCCGCGGCGCCTGAGCCCGCCGCCGGCTGACACAAGCCCGGTCGCCCGCGACATGGGCGCGGGCGGCCGCTGAGTCTGTGGCCGCCCGCGCACCACCGCGCGGGCGACCACTATTGGCCCGGCGCAGCCGGGGCGACAGCGGCCTCGCCCGCCCCGGTCTCCGCGTGGAGCCGCTTGGCGATCCCGGCGCACACTGCCGTCGGATCGGTGAAATCGGCTGCGTCTGCCGCGTCGTAGCGGTCAAGCGTCGTGGCGTCGCAGCGCAGCAGGTTCGCGGCGGTCCGCGCGTCGCGTACGGCGCGTGACGCCGTCGTCAGCGCGTGGGACGCGGCCACGGCCATGAGCACGCCGAACACGGCGAGAACGACAATCCGGTGCACGTCGTACCTCCACGGTGAGCATCCGGCTCACCACGTTCGTTGGCATCCTGCCCGCCGCCGCCCCCGCGGGCATCGGACCACTTGAGTCAATCGAGGAACGGTGGACGGATGTCCGATCTCGCGGGCGCGATCGCCCCTGGTCAGCGCACTGACCGGACTCAGGCGGGGTTCACGATCTCCTGGATCGACCACTTGTTGCCGTCGGGATCGGCGAAGAACACGAACTTCCCCCAGGGGAACTCCTGCACCTCGGAGACCTCGACGCCGCGGCCGGAGAGCTCATCGTGGGCCGCCGCGGCGCTGGCCACCACGAGCTGCAGTCCGACGACGCTGCCGGGCTCGGCGTCGGTGATCCCCACCCCGAGCGCGATGGAGCACGCCGAGCCGGGAGGCGTGAGCTGGATGAAGCGCAGGCCCTCCTCGACCGGGATGTCGTGGTCGGCGTTGAACCCGACTTGCTCGGTGTAGAAAGCCTTGGCGCGATCGGGGTCTGAGACCGGGACCGCCACCAGCTCGAGCTTCATGTCCATCGTCCCTCCCTCGGGGGTGTGATGCGTGGATGTGCAGCCGAGGCTAGGGCTCGATCAGGTCAGCTTCGGTCCGGAGGGGTGTCCTGAGACGGGCCCCGGGGTGTCAGCGCCAATACACCCATCGTGTGGACTTCCTCATAGCGCTCAAGACTCGCGCACCGGAGCCGAAGCCATAGCCAAGCCAGCGCTCTGGCAGACGGGACCGGCCCTGTCTTGGAGCAAAGAGGAGTCATCGTGCCCACATTCGTGTCCGTGTCCATTCGATCGCGGCTGCTCGCCTCGTTCGGCGTCGTCGTGGCGCTGCTGCTGGCCGTTGGCCTGCTGGCGATCAGCAAGCTCGGCAGCCTTGACGGCCAGGTCAACCAGCTCGCCGGCCGCGTCGTGCCGGCCACCGACATCGTCGGGCAGGCGTCAGCGGCGATGAACAAGTTCCGCAAGGACGAGCTGCACTACATCCTCGCCACCCCCGCTGACCGCGCGGGCGTGGCCGGCGTCACCGGCGACATCGCCGGTGACCTGCAGACGATGAGCGGACTGCTGGACAGCTACCAGCACGACGGGCTGGTCACCGATGCGACCGACGCGCGGCTCCTGCACTCGTTCCGCACCGCCTTTGACACCTACGTGGCCAAGACCAGCGCATTTCGCAAGCTCGCCGACAAGGGTCAGACCGCCGCGGCCGGCGCCGTGGTCGGCAGCGGCCCGGGCGACGATGCCTACAACGCGCTGAAGGCCGCCGACGCCACGTGGGAGAAGTACAAGCAGACGACCGCCAAGCGCACCGCCGCCACGTCGCGGTCGACCTACGACGCGGGCCGATCGCTCATCCTCATCCTGCTCATCGTCGCCGTGGTCGTCGCCGTCGGAGTGGCCCTGGCCTTCTCGCGCCGGCTGGCCCGCGGTCTCTCCGCCGTCGGGGGCGCCGCCAAGAAGATCGCCCGCGGGGAGATCGATCAGCGCGTCGACGTCACCAGCCGCGACGAGCTCGGTGAGATGGCGTCTGACTTCAATGCGATGACCGACTACCTCAAGGACACCGCCGAGCTCGCCGAGACGATCGCCAGCGGCGACCTCACCGTCGAGGTCCACCCGCGCTCGGACAAGGACGCCCTGGGCAACGCCCTGGCCGACATGACCCACGGCCTGCGCAATCTCGTCGGCTCGATCAACGAGGCGACCGGGACGATGAACAGCTCCACCCGGAGGATCGCCTCCAGCTCTGAGGATGCCGGCCGCTCGGTCAACGAGGTCTCCAGCGCGATCACCGACGTCGCCCATGGCAACGAGCGCCAGGTCGCCTCGATCGACGAGGCCCGCCGCGTGGCCGAGCAGGTCGCCTCCGCCGCCGAGTCGGGCGCCGAGATCGCCCAGCGCACCGCGGAGGCTGTCGAGAGCGCCCGCACGGTGGCCAAGGGCGGCGCCGATGCCGTCACGCGTGCCGCCGAGGCGATGGACGCCGTCCGCGAGTCCTCTCAGGCCGCCACCGACGCCATCTCCCAGCTGGGCGAGAAGTCCGATCAGATCGGTGGCATCACCCGCACGATCACCGCGATCGCCGAGCAGACCAACCTGCTCGCGCTCAACGCCGCCATCGAGGCCGCACGGGCCGGGGAGCAGGGCAGGGGCTTTGCCGTCGTGGCCGAGGAGGTCCGCAAGCTCGCCGAGGAGTCTCAGGACGCCGCCGCCACCATCTCCGCGCTGATCAACGAGATCCAGTCCGAGACCGCCGCCACGGTGGCCGTCGTCGAGGCCGGCAAGGAGCGCTCGACCCAGAGCACGGTCGTCGTCGGGGAGGCCCGCGAGGCCTTCCTCGCCCTCGGCCGGAGCGTGGCGGACATGAGCGGCCGCGTCGAGGAGATCACCGCCGTGGTCGAGGAGATCGCCACCGGCGCCCAGGCGGTGCATGAGAACATCGCCGTCGTCGCCGCCATCGCCGAGGAGTCCTCGGCCGCCGCCGAGGAGGTGTCGGCCTCCGCGCAGGAGACCTCAGCCTCGACCCAGACGTTCGCCGCCTCGGCCTCGGAGCTGGCCCTGTCGGCCGACGGGCTGGCCGAGCTGGTCGGTCGCTTCCGCATCGGCGCCGGCGAGACGGCCGAGTAGCCCCCACGGTTTCCCAGGGAAGGGAATGACACCGCCGCCGGCGCCCGGCCCATCTCCCGGGCGCCGGCGGCGCATCACTCTGTGAGCAGTGGTCAGGCGGCCAGCGCCTGGCGCTCGTCGGCTTCGATCGGGTCCGCGAGCTCCATGACGGCGGCTCGCTCGGATCCCGGCCGCAGCGCATAGGCCGCCACCAGCGCTGCAACGACGGCGAACCCCACGGCCACCGTGAACGCCGTGTCAAACCCGTTGGTGAGGGCACGTGTCGCACCGCTCCCCACCACGCCGCGGGTCTGGGCGCTGGCGATCGTCGAGAGGACGGCCAGACCCAGCGCCCCGCCCATCAGCCGGCTGGTGTTGAGCAGCCCCGAGGCCACGCCGCTCTGGGAGCCGGCCACCCCCTGCATGGCCACGATCGTCGAGGGCACGAGGCTGAAGCCCATGCCCAGGGCGCTCAGCACCGCGCCGATGAGGACCGGCCCGACGTAGCTCTGGCCCGGGGCGATGCCGCTGAGCGCCACCATCCCCGCCGCCATCGCCGTCATCGCGGTGACGATCACCGGACGCGCACCGAAGCGCGCCACCAGCCGGGGCGCCAGCGTCGAGCCGGTGAAGATCGAGAGCGTCATCGGGAGGAACCCGAGCCCGGCCTCGATCGCGCTGTAGTGCAGGACCTGCTGGAGGTACAGCGTGATGAAGAACCACGCCGGGAAGTTGGCGGCGTACAGGAGCAGGACGATGAGGTTGGCCGCACGCAGTTGGCGGATCCGGAAGATCTGCAGCGGCACGAGCGGCGCCTGGGCCACCCGGGCTTCGACGTAGAAGAACGCCGCCAGCAGGATCAGTCCGGCGGCCAGCGGCGCCAGCACACCGACCGAGCCCCAGCCCAGCGTGTCGGTGCGCACGATGCCGAAGGTCAGCGTGATGAGGCCGGCGGTGACGAGCGTCGCCCCCAGCGCATCGAAGTGCCGGGGGTGGCCTTGGACGGGCGCGATCGCGGGGATGGCGAGCAGCCCCAGCGCCACGACCAGTGCGCCGAGCGGGATGTTGACGGCGAAGATCGCCTGCCACCCGAACCCCTGGGTGAGGACGCCGCCCAGCAGCGCACCCGAGGACGCGCCGAGCGCCCCCATCGCCCCCCACAGCGCCAGGCCGCGGTTGCGCTCGCGGCCTTCGGGGAGGGTGCTGGTGATGATCGACAGGGTCGCGGGAGAGGTGATGGCGCCGGCGATGCCCTGCACGCCGCGGGCGCCGATGAGCAGGCCCCGCGAGCTCGCCAGCGCGCAGATGAGCGAGCTGAGGGCGAACATCGCGGTGCCGGCCAGGAACACGCGGCGGCGGCCCAACAGGTCGGCCGCGCGGCCGCCGAGCATCAGCAGTCCGGCGAACGTGAGCGTGTACGCGTTGACGACCCACTGCAGGCCGGTGGTGGAGAAGTGCAGTCCGTCCCGGATCGACGGCAACGCCACGTTGACGATCGAGACGTCGAGGATGATCATGAACTGGGCCAGGCAGACGACCGCTAAAAGGGCGTTCGTCGACGCCAATCGGCCCTGGAGAAAGTTTCGGGTTGCAAGCATGGGTAGTAGTCTGCGATCATTCTTATCCAGGTACAAGAGAAGGAGTTATCCTGGTAGTAACTGTTCCCCCCACAATCGCTGAGCCTCCGTCGCTGGACCCAGGCGTGATCCTTGGCGCGACCGAGGAGCGCCGCCGGGAGGAGCTCGCGGACTTCCTGCGCAAGCGCCGCGCGCACCTCAAGCCCGAGGACGTGGGGCTCCCCTCAGGCGGTCGCCGCCGCACCCCGGGGCTGCGCCGGGAGGAGGTGGCCCACCTCGCCGGCGTGGGCACCACCTGGTACACGTGGCTCGAGCAGGGGCGCGAGGTGCGCGCGTCGCTGGACGTGCTCGAGGCGATCTCGCGCGCGCTGCGGCTCACCCCCGCCGAGCGCACCCACCTGGTGCTGCTCGGGCGCGGCGAGGTCCCGCCGCCCTGCAAGTCAGACGAACGCGTCTCCCCCACCGTCAGGCGCCTGATCGAGAACCTCGGCCCCAACCCGGCCTATGTCATCGGCCGCCGCTGGGACTACCTGGCCTGGAACCGCGCCGCGTGCGCGCTCCTCGGCGACTTCGACGACGTCCCCCGCGCCGCGCGCAACCACCTGTGGATGCACTTCATGGACCCGTCACGCCGCGAGATGTTCCCCGATTGGGCGCGCAGCTCACGGCTGATGGCGGCAAAGTTCCGCGCCGATCACGCGCGCCACATCGGCGATCCCACCTTCGACGAGCTCGTCGCCACGCTGCGCAAGTCCAGCCCCGAGTTCTGCAAGCTCTGGGGCAGGCACGAGGTGGCTCAGTCAGGCTCCGGACGCAAGACGATCCACCATCCGGTCGTCGGGACGCTCCTGTTCGAGCACGCCGTCTTTCACCCGCAGGACACCCCCGAGCAGCGCATGATCCTCTACTCGCCTCTCCCGGACGAGGACACGCCGGGCAAGCTGGCCACGCTCCTGGCAGCTGTGTAGGGGTCTGGGGGCACATCGCGCGCAGTGCGCATCGGCGGCTCGGGCACCAGCCTGTGCTGACATTCCCCGAGCACTGCGCACGATGGCCCCCAGGCCCCCTCGAGCGCCCAGACGCGCGCCCGCTTGGCCCGGCCCGGCCCCAAGCCGTCAGAGCTCGCCTCCCCCGCCATCCGTGCCTACGGTGGCCTTGACGCGAGGGGGCGGGTGCCCAATGCTCTGCGGAGGATGCGGCAGACCGTGGGGCCCGACGAGGCAGCGACGCCTGCGGTGGCCCCTGGGACGGCTCCGGCGCCGCAGCCGGAGCTGATCGAGGATCCCGCCGCGGTTCCGACGCTGGCGACGCTGGGTCGCGCGATCGGCAATCGGGCGCTGGGGCGCATCGTGCGCGAGCCGGCGCGCATCCGGGGACGCGGGCTCACTGCGGACGGGGCGCTGCGCGTGCGCGTGGTCGCGCGTCAGCCCACGACGACGACCAAGTCCGCTCCACGCGACGCCAAGCATCCTGAGAACTTCGCCACCTACGAGCAGTGGTTGGGGGCGCTCGGCGCTCTCGCCACCTTCGAGTCCCACGATCAGGGGCCCAGGGGCCGCGAAGCGAACTTCACGGTCCTGGGCGACAAGGCGGCATCGCGAGACCCCAAGGCTCCCGTCGCCGACCGGCCCGCGGCGCCGATCGGGCCGCGCGCGTCGGACAAGTTCATCGATCACCCCACCGACACCTGGGTGCAGGCCAACCTGCCGGCCGAGCTGCGCGAGACCGCCTACCGGCTGCCCGCCGATTGCGCCGATATCGCCGTGATCCTGCGCCACGTGTGGCTGTTCGCCCACGGGCGCAGCGAGCATTACGGCGGTTTCGCGGTCGGGTTCATTCCCGGCGAGACCGCAGGCGCGCGCAGCAAGCGGGTCCTGGGCGACATCACGGGCATCGACACGCCGCAGCTTCCGATGATGGTCGCGGCCTACACGGACGCCTCGGGCAACCCGCTGCGGAGCTTTGTCGCGCTGGCGCCGCTGCTGCATCCCGGTGACATTCTCGTGTGGGCGCATCACGCCGGCCCTGCGGGCGCGCCGGCCGACCCGACGCGACCCCGCTCGGGCGGCCACTCCCAGACGATCGCGACGATCGAGCGAGACGAGCATGGCGTGATCACCAAGATCACCTGCCTGCAGGGCAACCAGCCCCTCCCGAAGGACAGCGGCGAGGACCTGCGCCACGGCCCCGGTCGCCGGATCGAGGTGAGCATCCACGACGAGGTGTTCAACCTCACCGACCTCACGCTCCCGGCGACGAGGACCCGCCCGGCGCAACGTGTCTGGAACTTCGGCGACGGCCACACCACGCTGGTGGTCGCCGGGCCGCCGAAGTCCGGCGGAGAGCGTCCCGCGGCCAAGAAGGAGGGCGGAAGGACCGTCCGGCGGATCGTTGACTGGCTTCCGGCCATCGCCGGCGCGGACCGGACCCAGTTGGAGGGCCGGTTCGAGGCCGCGATGCGCGAGGCCCAGACGATGCTGGAGCGGGGTGATCCCCTGGCCGAGGTGGAGGGCGAGGCCCGGACGGTCGCCAACGCGACCCGGCTGCGGCTGGCCGCTCTCGACGCGCAGCGCGCCACCGCGAAGAAGCCGCCTGACCCGACGGTCGGCGAGGGCATCCGCGCCGCCCTGAAGGTCAAGCGCAGCGGATTTGGCAGCACCGCCCCGGACAAGCTCAAGCGCGTGTTCAAGGCGGTATCGGCCGCGTTCGAGGGCACCGGCCCGCAGGCCGGCTGGACTGACGCGCGCGCCACCGGGGTCAACTTCGGCGAGCGGGTGGTCGGTCACATGCGGCGCGTGCCGCTCGACGGGCTCCCGGCGGGAGCCTCGCAGGCGATCGTCGTCCTGCCGGCATCCGTGACGGGAGGTGCCGATGCCGTCGACGTGCTGGTGCACTTCCACGGCTTCAACACCGGCAACACCTCGGGCCGCGACGTGTCGATCGACCGGGTCGAGGCCCAGTTGGAGAGCAGCGGCAGGCGCATGATGGCGATCCTGCCCCAAGGGTCGGCCAAGGCCGACTTCGGCGCGTTTGACCCGGACGCGTACGTCAAGGCGGTGTTCGCCAAGCTCACCGCCATCGGCGTGTGGGACACCGCGCCACCCCGCGGGGCGCTGACGCTGAGCGGGCACAGCGGCGGCGGGCGCGAGGTGAGCGATCTCCTCACCGCCGGGACGACCGGGCCGCTCCAGGAGGTGGCCCTGTTTGACGGCATCAACGGACCCGACGAGCTCAGGGCGGTCGAGAAGTGGGTCACCGCCCAGCTCGACCAGGCCCTCACCAAGCTCAAGGCCGCGGGCGCGGATCGCGCCGCCGAAGCTGCGGCTCTGCGGACCGTGGTCCGCTTCCGCTCCTACCACAGCGGCTCGACCAGGGCCTCCCCCTCACGGCGCAAGCTCGACTACCCGGGCCTGAACGCGACCCTGCGCGCGACCATCGAGCAGTGGCTCTCAGACCACGCCTCCCAGCTGACCGCGACCGCACAGGCCGGACTGCGCGATCACTTCCAGGTCATCTCGACCGGCCAGAAGGACCATGACCTGATGGTCAGCGGGCAGTCCAGGCCCGGGTCCAAGACCGGCACCCTCGAGGACGCCCTCGCCGCCGCCAAGCCCTGACATGCCGCAGGGCGACACCTCTCCCACGCGGTTTCTGGCTGCGGGTCTCGATCGCGTCGCGCGTGCCTCGCGGCAAGGACCGTTCAGCTCCGATCTATCGCCAGCGGAGCTCGGGCTCTGCGCGAGCCTCGGGGCTCGGCCGGTCGCTCAGGTGATGGGGGCGTGCGTCTACAAGATCGGGGTGGCGGGTGCGCCCGTTCTGGGCGACCCCGGCTACCGGGAGTACTTCGGTCGCCGGAGGGGGTTCGGGCCGGTGATGTTTGAGCTACGGCGGGTCTCGAGCGCGTATAACGAGGCACGCAAGACCGCACTGGCGCGCCTGCGCGAGCAGGCCGCCCGCGCTGGGGCGCACCTCGTGGTCGGCGTCGAGTTGAGACTGAACGAGGGTGAGGTGGCGGGCATCCAGACCGTGGAGTACGTCGTGAGCGGCACCGCAGTGCGATTCACGGAGCGAGCCGCGACGACCGCCCCGCATCTGAGCCCGCTCTCGATCACCGGCTGCTGGCTTCTCCGCGAGGTCGGATATGAGCCGATCGGTCTCGCTGCGACGACCGCGGTCTGCTTTACCCGCCCGGGCTCCGTCACGGCGAGTGTGCTCGGCAAGCGCAGGCGGTCCGCTCCGCCCAACCAGGAACTCCCAGACCTATCCGCGGCAGCGACCAGCGCGCGGGACATCTGCCAAGCCCGGTTGCGCATCGCGCGCAACGACCCCCATCGACGCGTCGGACTCCAGTAGGGGGCGTGGTCCCTACCGGCTGGCCGACGGCGAGGACCGCGCCCTGACTCAGGACTCACCGCTCGGCCGGCGGGTCGTCGACACCGGGGCGCGGATTGGCCGCTACGAAGGTGTCGCGGTCGGTCTCACAAGTCCTTGGGCTCAGTCGTTGAATGGGTATGCACGTCACTACTGACCCTCCGATCTTGTACTTCGGCACGCCGGTCGTGCTGATCAGCACCGAGAACGAGGACGCCACCGCGAACTTGGCCCCGATGTCGTCCGCGTGGTGGCTGGGGCACCGGTGCGTGCTCGGCCTCGCCGGTGGGTCGCGCACGACCCAGAACCTCCAGCGCACCGGCGAATGCGTCCTGAACCTTCCCTCCACGTCGCAGGTGGCGAACGTCGACCGGATCGCCCGGACCACCGGCTCTGACCCCGTCCCCGACGGCAAGCGGCGCCGGGGTTACCGCCACGTCGCCGAGAAGTTCGCCGTGGCCGAGCTGACGCCGATCCCCTCAGATCTCGTCAGTCCGCCGCGGGCTGCCGAATGCCCGGTGCAGATGGAGGCGACGCTTCAGGCCGCCCACCTGGTCGGGACGGGACACGCCCTCGCGCTCGAGGTCGCCATCGTTCGCGTCCACGCCGATGAGGACATCCTGGCCGAGCCGAACCGGATCGACCCCGACGCCTGGCGACCGCTGATCATGAGCTTCCAGCAGTTCTACGGCCTGGGCCCAGATAGGCTCCAGCGCTCCGCACTGTCCGAGATCCCCGAGGCGCTGTACCGCTGACCCACACCGAGACCAAGCGCCTGCTTCTCCTGCGCCATGCGAAGTCGACCTGGGATGACCCGTCGCTTGCCGACGAGGATCGCCCGCTCGCGCCCCGGGGCCGCAAAGCCGCCACACGGATCCGGGCGCACCTGAGCGGGGAGCAGGTCCCCGTCGGCCTGGTGCTGTGCTCATCGGCGAGGCGGGCGCGCGAGACGCTCGACCTGGTCGCGCCGTCCGGGGAGATCCTGATCGAGCGCGAGCTCTACGGCGCCACGGCCGGCGAACTGCTCGAGCGCTTGCGTCGCGTGTCCGACGATGTCCGCACGGTGATGCTGATCGGGCACGAGCCGGCAATCCGCGAGCTGGCCGTCGGGCTTGTCGGGCCCGAGAGCGAGCTCGCTGACCGGAAGTATCCGACGGCTGGGCTGGCCACGTTGACGTTGACAGAACCGTGGAGCAAACTGGCGCCGGGCCGTGCGGGCCTTGCCTCGTTCGTCACACCGAGGGAGCTCACCTGATGCTCGCAAGCGCACGGCTGATGACGTTCTGACAGTTCGTGTACTGCTTGACGCTGCCCGACATCGACTTCAGCGCTCCGCGCAGCTGAGCCTTGGCATAGTGGCGGGAGACATGCCCGGTCAACAGACACTCCTTCACGACGGCGTTGCCTGCGACCGCCGGTACTCGGCGCACCCGGTCAATCGCGCTCACCACCTGCCTGTAGGTGGCGTCGCCGACCAGGGTGACGTGAGCGTTGGCGCCGGCCACGACCAGAGTCGGAGTGGCGATGACGCGGTCGGTGTGGGCGATGGTGGCATCGCTTCGTACACGAGCGAGCAGCGCCGGGGTGCCGCGCATCGTCTGCCAACGCGTGAGGTTCAAGGCAGGTAGCTGGCGGGCGAGACCTTCGAGGTAGGCAGACGTGGCGTAGCCAGACCCGGCACGCTGTTCGGCGAGGAAGAGCAGCGCGTAGTCCCAGAATCGGTGCTGTTCTCCGGCCGCGTAGGCAGCGATCTGCTGGGCATCGAACATGCTCTTGCCAGTGCGGCGAGGGCCGGTTGCGCAGACGAGCCAACCGCGGCTGACGCGCTTGCGGACCACCATCTCCGAGCACCGAAGCTCGCCGGCGATGTGGTCACAGCTCTGCTCATCGAGAACCCGCCGGCGTATCGCTTCTCGCTCGTGCTCGGGGAGCGAGTCCAGCAGGGCCGAGGCTGAGCCCTCGTCGGCCTCGTCCTCGATCCGGCGCCCGGCGGCCAACATGACCGCCGCGAACACCTCAGCAGCCAGGTCCGCCGCTGCCTCTCGATCGCGTGTCTCGCGCAGCAGCAAGGCGACGACGACAGGCAGACGACGCTGGTAGAAGGCGTCAAAGGACAATCCGTCGCCGCCTTCGATCCCCTCCAGCAGCTCACCATCGGTCCAGTCACCACGAAACCCGGATCGCGCCATCACCCCATACCTTGCACGACGGGTCCCGCGTGTGACCGTCGCGGGGGTGGCCAATCCGTCGACTGTGCTTGCCCCACCGCGGGATGAGCGATGAGACTGATCAGATGGACTCCACCCCGGATCCGGGCTCGCTCGACACGGCGGCGCTGAAGCTCCTGTTCGAGCAGCTCATCCGTCGGGAGCAGGAACTCTCCTACCGGCGGCACGTCCTCCACGCCAAGATCGACGCTCTGCGCCGCGAGCTCGTCGACAGACTTCGCGAGCAAGGAGTACATGTCATCTTCGGGCCGACGCCCTCGGCCCCGGTACGTCCGGCGTTCGTGAGCCACGTCGGCCTCGTCCGCACCAAGGCTCGGACGGGGTCGCGCTACCGAAGCCGGAGTGACTGGGCCCGGAGCAGCGACCCCGACCGAACTAGGGCTGGCCGGCGTGCGGCGCAGCCTGTCCCGGCGCTGCCAGCAGCTGCCCGGTCCCCCCGGGCCCCTCGCGCATGGCGGCGTCCATCCCGCGCCATTCGGCGGCGGCGATGAACAGGGTGCGGCCGTCTTCGCCGCCGAGCATGCAGGCAAAGCACCCGCGATCGACCGCGATGGTGTTGAGGACCTCGCCGCCTTCTCGCACGCGCACACAGTGTCGCCCGGGGACGCTCGCGACCCAGACCGCGCCGTCGGCATCGCTGCAGATGCCATCGGGCGCGTGGTCGACCTCAGCCCAGATGCGACGGCCAGAGAGCTTTCCGTCCGCGGCGATGTCGAAGGCCAGCAGCTGCTGGGTATGCGAGTCAGCGACCACCAGTGTGCGGCCCTCGTCGATCACCGCCATGCCGTTGGGCCACTTGAAACCGTCGGCGACCCGGTCGACGGCGCCGTCTGTCCGCACGCAGATGACCATCCCCGATCCGCCGTTCACGTACGCGTTGCCTCGTGCGTCGACGACCAGCTCGTTGAAAGGCCCCGAGCCGAACCCGGTGAGATCCGCGACCTCCTCGTGAGATCCGTCCGGCTGTTGACGCAGCAGCAGCCGGCGGGGTCCGTCGATGACGAGCAGCCGACCGTCGCGATCCCAGTCGATGCTGAAGGGAAGAGTCTGCGGATCAAGACGGGCCATGACCTCGCGCTCGCCCTCGGTCGTCACCGCCAGTACCTCGCCGGCGCCCCAGTTGCATACCCAGACGCGTCCGTCGTGCCATCGCGTCGACTCGGGAAACCCGAGGCCATCAACCACCAACCGTGTCTCAGCCATCAGACCAGCTCCTGTTCTTCGATCGCGTGTCTCCCATCTGAAACGCCTGCCGGAGGCTAATCCCAGGACCCGGGCTGGACCTTCAGGGTGGTATTGACGCGATTGAAGAAGTTGGTCAGTGCGATCATCGACACGAGCGCTGAGAGGGCGCGCTCATCGAAATGCTCGGCGGCGTGCGCCCAGATCTCGTCGGTGACCACGTCCGGGTGGTCGGCCAGGCGAGTCATCGCCTCGGTGAGTCCGAACGCGGCTCGCTCGGCATCGTCGAAGAGCGCCGACTCGCGCCACGCCGGCAGGGCCAGCAGCCGCTCGGTGCGAAGGCCGATCTTCTCGGCGCTGTTGATGCCGGACGCGATGCAGGCGTTGCACCCGTTGATCTGACTGGCCCGCATATGGACCAGCTCGAGCGTCTCGCGTGGGACGCCGCCGGCGTAGATCGCCTTGATGATCTGCTGCACCCCCGCGACGGCGTCGGGTGAGCCTGCGGCGTTCGACAGGCGTGGTGATGGTGCCTGGGACTGCGTCATGGTGTCTCCGTGGAGCATCGCTCCGGTCGGGTGTGAACTGCGGACACCGACCAGACGAGCTGAAGGATGCGAAGGTAACGTCGGCGCTGTCGCGTTACCTCAGAGCGTCCGTCGGCGTCTCAAGAGACAGATGAGCGATCGTGACGTGAGCGACAGCACTGATTTGGCCGCGGCATTCGTGCGACACCGCCCGTATCTTCGAACGGTCGCGCTGCGCATGCTTGGTTCCGAGGAGGATGCGGACGACGCGATCCAGGAGACCTGGCTGCGGCTCAGCCGGGCGGGCGGCGATGGCATAGCGGATCTCCGCGCGTGGCTGACGACGGTGACCAGCCGGGTGTGTCTGGACATGCTCAGGACTCGCCGCACACGCCGAGAGGTCCCGGTTGAGATCGATCTGGACGACCTTCTCGGCGGATCGGCCCGAGCTGACCTCGTGGGTCAGACCCTGACTCCTGAGGATGAGGTCCTGCTCGCCGAATCGGTCGGCCTGGCCCTGCACGTGGTGATGGATGGCCTCACCCCGGCCGAACGCGTCGCCTTTGTGCTCCACGACATCTTCGATCTGTCGTTCGGCCAGATCGCCGAGGTGCTGGGCCGCTCGACCAGTGCCGTGAAGATGCTCGCCAGCCGCGCTCGCCGGCGGGTGCGCCTGGTGCCCCCGGATCTGCCCCGGGAGAACGCTCAGGATCGTGCGGTGGTCGATGCGTTCCTCGCCGCCGCCGGGTCCGGTGACCTGTCGACGCTGCTCGCGCTACTCGCTCCCGACGCACAACTGCGTGCCTTCAGCCCCCAAGGCGTCAGGCTCGTCCAGGGAGCAGCCAAGATCGCCGCCCAAGCCAAGGCCGGCGCGAGCCGGGGCGCCGCCCTGCGGCCAGTCATGAGGCCGGTCACGGCCCGCGGCGAAACCGGCGTGCTGATCGTCGTCGACGGGCGGCCCGTCTCCGTCATGACGTTCACCGTCCAGGACGGACTCATCACCGCGATGAGGTCGGTCGCCGACCCAGCCCGGCTCGCACAGATCGTGCCCTCGTGGGCGGTGTGAAGGCGCTACGCGGGGTAGGCCGCGACCTCGTGGTAGAGCCTCAGGACGACGTTCACCGTGTCGGGCAGTCCACTTCCCAGATGTGCAGAAGAACGGTGCTTTCCCTCATCGACGGACCTCGATTCTTGAGTTCGACGCCACGGAACTAGCCGTCGAGACGGACCATACTTACACGGCGTAGGATCGGCTCGTGCTGGCGCCCGTTGATCGCGTCGAAGTCACGGTGGTGGTCGACAACTTCCTCGACCTGCTCATGGCGGGCGAAGAGGACGTGGTTCGCTACCAGACGCGGGACTTCGGCGCGTCCCAGCATCTGGTTGCCGAGCACGGGTTCTCGGCGCTCGTCACCGTCGAGCACGCCGGCGATCGTCGATCAGTCCTCTACGACGCCGGCCTCACCCCGCATGCGGTGGAGCGCAACCTCGACGTGCTCCAGGTGCCGGTCGGTGACCTGCGCGCCATCGTGATCTCGCACGGCCACGCCGATCATCACGGCGGCCTCGAGGGGCTGATCCGCCGTCGCGGACGGTCGCGCTTGCCGCTGCTGATCCACCCCGAAGCCTGGAGGAGCGACGCGTCGTCTTCCCATCCGGCACCGAGGTGCGACTGCCGCCTGCTATGCGCACGCTCCTCGATCACCTCCATCCCCTCGGTCTCGAGATCGCCGAGGCCTTGTGCGCGGCACGCATCGGCCGCATCCTGCCCGCGCACTGCTCGGGCTGGAGAGCGGTGCACGCGATCGCTCGCGCCATGCCCGAGGCCTTCGTGCAGTGCGCCGTGGGCACGACCGTCACGTTCTAGACACAGCACGCTCTGCCCGGTCAGCGATGCCGTCGTCGGCGTGTGCGCCTGAGCACACAACGGTACATATGTACCGATCATTGGTACACTTGTACCGATGGCGACCACGACGACCCTCAAGACGCCGAAGAGCACCCGCCCTCGCGGCGCCGCGCGCCGCGAGGCGCTGCTGGAGGCCGTGCTGCGGATCGTGGCCGAGGTCGGCCCCGACGCGGTGACCCATCGCCGGGTGGCCGAGGTGGCCGAGCTGCCCCTGGCCTCCACCACGTACTGGTTTGACTCCAAGGAGCATCTGCTCACGGCGGCGCTGGAGCTGGCGGCCGAGCGCGACACGGCGCGACTGCTGGCCTACGGTGCCGAGATGGAGCAGTCCGACACCGATCCGCTCGACGCGATCGTGTCCGCCATCGGCGAGTGCGACGACGGCACGCAGCCCAACCGGGGGTCGCTCATCTCCACCTTCGCCCTGCTCCTGGAGGCCGCCCGCCGCCCGGCGCTGCAGGAGATCGCGCAGCGCTGGACCGAGGCCTACCTGCTCACGCTCAGCCGGCTGCTGGAGCGTGCCGGCTCGGCCAACCCGCGCGCCGACGCCGAGCTGCTGATCGGCGCCAACGACGGCCTGCTCCTCGAGCAGCTCGCCTCGGGCAAGAGTGAGAACCTCAACCCGCGGCTGCGCCGGCTGGCGGCGGCATTGGTGGCACAGCCATGAGCTGGATCATGTGCCTGCTGCGCTCGCGCCTGCAAGCGGTCAAGTACAGCCGTCAGGATCCCGCGCGCGGGACCGTCGTGCTGGTCCGCGTCCTGCTCCTGTTCGAATCGGCCATGTACTCGGCGATCACGCCGGTGCTGCCCCACTACGCCCACGTGCTCGGCGCGTCCAAGCCCGCCGTCGGCGTGCTGGCCGGGTCCTACCCGGCCGGGATCATCCCCGGCTCGCTGATCGGCGCCTGGATCGCGACGCGCACCGGCGTGCGGCGCACCTCGGTCGTCGGGCTGCTGCTCTTCGCCGTGTCAATCGCCGGCTTTGGCTTTGGCACCAACATCGTCACCCTCGACGCCCTGCGCTTCATCCAGGGCGCGGGCTGCGGCTTCATCTGGGGCGGCGGGCTGACCTGGGTCATCACGGTCGCACCGCGCGAGCGCCGCGGTGAGATGCTGGGCTCGGTCATCGGCGCGGCTATCTTCGGCACGCTGATCGGCCCCGTGCTCGGGATCCTCGCCGTGTCGGTGGGCACCGGGCCCGTGTTCGCCGTGGTCGGGGCGAGCGCGGTCGCTCTCGCCGTCTGGACCGGGCGTCACCCCGAGCCGGTACGCCAAGCCCCCAGCACCGAGACCAGCTCCCCATTGCGCGACATGGTCCGCAGCCCGCTCATGCGCCTGGGCTCGTGGCTGATCCTGCTCGAGGCCGCGACGATCGGCGCCACCAGCGCACTGCTGCCCCTGCGGCTGGCGCACTTCGGGGCGGACAGCATCGTGGTCGGCGCCGTGTTCCTGCTCTCGTCGCTGATGAGCGTGGCCGTCTCGGGCCCGATCGGGCGCACCGTCGACCGTCGCGGCGGCGGCGTTCCGCTGTGCGTCGGACTGACGCTGACGGCGGTGCTCATGGCCCTGCTGCCGCTTCCGCACAGCGCGGTGCTGCTGGCCATCGTCAGCGTGGTCGCGCTGGGCGGCCCGCTCACCGCCTACACCATCCCGGCACTGACGGTCATCACCGACACCTCCGAGCGGCTCGGCATCCCGCTGGCCGTGGCCACGATGATGCTCAACCTCGCCTGGGCCGTCGGCGAGGTCATCGGCGCTCCCGCCGCTGCCAATCTCTCCCAGGTGACGAGCGACGCCGTTCCGCTTCTCGCGCTCTCGGCGATTATGGTGCTCACCTTGCGACCTGTGATCAAAGCCCGCCTCACCACCCCCGCTCAACCTCACGACGCCGACAGCACCGGCGACGCGCGCGAGGAGGCGTGGATGCAGGCCGCCACCGCGCGGTGAGCGCCGGGGGCGCCTACCCGGCGCTGATGGCGCCGATCGCGCTCGGCCCGGTCGAGACTGCGCAACCGCGTGGTCTCGACCTCGCACCAGACCAGCCTGGTCTACGACCACCTCCCCACCGACGACCTCATCGCCTACCACGAGGCCCGCGCGCGGGGCGGGACCGGCTCCATCTTCATCGAGGCGACCGCCACCGACCCCACGGGCCTGCTCACCGCGCACACCATCGGCGGCTTTTACCCCGAGGTCGTGCCCGCCTACCGCCGGCTGACCGACGCCGTGCACGCGCACGACACCAAGCTCTTCGTCCAGTTCAACCACGGCGGGCGCGAGCAGATCTCCGCCTCGCCCCGCGCCCCCACCGCGGCCCCGTCGGCCATCCCCAGCCTGCGCTTCAAGACCGAGCCGCGGGCGCTCACCCACACCGAGATCTCCAAGCTCATCGAGGGCTACGCCGTCTCCACCGATCACGCCGCGCAGGGCGGCCTGGACGGCGTCGAGCTGTCGATCTCGCACGGGTATCTGCCCGCCCAGTTCCTCTCGCGCCAGAGCAACCGGCGCGGCGACCGCTGGGACGGCGAGGACCTGGGCGCACGGCTGCGCTTCTGCACCGAGGTGCTGACCGCGATGCGCGAGGCCGTCGGCACGCGGCCGATGGCGGTCGGCGCGCGCCTGTCCGCCGATGAGCTCACACCCGGCGGGATGACCATCGCAGACTGCATCGAGGCTGTCCTGCAACTGCACCGAGAGGGGCTGCTGGACTTCGTCTCGCTCGTCCTGGGCCACTCCGCCTTTCCGGCGGCGTCGACGTGGATCGCCCCTCCCCCGCCCACGCCCGCGGCGGCGATCGGCCTGCCCGCCGCCGCGGTGCGAGCGGCCATCCCGCACGAGCTCCCCGTTCTGGCCACGACACGCGTGGTGGACCTCGCCGCCGCCGACCGGCTCGTCCGCGACGGGGTCGCCGATCTCATCGGCATGACCCGCGCGCTCATCGCCGACCCCGACCTGATCGCCAAGACGCTCGCGGGCGAGACCGACGAGGTCATCGAGTGCATCGGGTGTAACCAGGCCTGCATCGGTCATTACCACGCCGGGGTCCCGATCGGCTGTGCCGTCAACGCCCGCACCGGCCGGGAGCTGACCCTGGGCGCCGCCAACGACCACACCATCCCGCACGCCGGCGGGCACCCCCGGCGCCTGCTCGTCATCGGAGCCGGACCGGCCGGCGCCGCCGCGGCGATCGAGGCCGCCCGCGCCGGCGTTGACGTCACCCTGGTCGAGCGCGAACCGGAGCTCGGCGGTCAGCTGCGCCTGGCCGGCCTGGCTGCCGCCCACGCCGAGCTGTGGGAGCGCTACCTGCGCTCCACCACCGCCCGCCTGCGGGCCGCCGGGGTCACCCTCCAGCTCGGCACCGTGGCCGACGCCGAGCTCGCCATGACCTACGACGCGGTCGTGCTGGCCAGCGGTGCGCGACCATACCTCCCCACCGTGCCCGCGACCGACCTTCAGATCGTTCCGGCCTGGGACGCCATCCGCTCCCCGGAGGACGTCGCCGGTCCCGTCCTCGTCGCCGACTGGGGCGGAGGATGGGACGGCCTGGACGCCGCCGAGCGCCTCGCCGGCGCCGGCCGCGAGGTCACCCTCGCCTGCTCGGGGATCGTGCCCGGCGAGACGCTTCACCAGTACCAGCGCAACCTCTACCTGGGGCGCCTGGACGAGCAGCGGATCACGATCCTGCACCACACCGAGCTGGCCCTCGACACCGACGCGCTCGCGCTGCGCCATGTGTTCTCCGGCGACCCCAAGCCGTTGCCCGACGTCGCCACGCTCGTCCTCGCCCAGGGCCGCGTTCCCGCCGATGAGCTGTGGGCCGCACTCGAATCGCACCCCGCGGCCGTCCGCGTCGGGGACGTCCTGGGTCCCCGGACGCTGGAGGAGGCGGTCCTGGAGGGCACGCGCGCCATCCTTGAGCCGAGCCCCAACGGCGTCGCGGCGGAGGCGGGCTGATGGCCAAGCGGATCGGTGGGCACATGGTCACCGAGAGCCTGGGCGCCCTGGGCGCCGAGGCCGCATTCGGCGTGCCCGGGATCCACGCGCTGCCGATCTGGGAGGGCCTGCACGACGGCTCGATCGCCGTCTATGGGACGCGGACCGAGCTGGCGGCCGGATTCGCCGCCGACGGCTACGCGCGCTCCAGCGGGCACCCCGCGCCACTGTTCCTGTCGACCGGGCCCGGCGCGCTGAACTCCCTCACGGCGCTGATGGAGGCCGCCAGCTCGCACGTGCCGGTGGTGGCGATCTCCAGCCAGATCCCGTCGCACCTCATCGGGCGCGGCCGCGGCTACCTGCACGAGCTCCCTGACCAGATCGCCTCCTTCGCCCCCATCGTCAAGCACGCCGCCCGCGCGCACAGCGTCGAGTCGATCCCCGGGCTGGTGGCCCAGGCGTGGCGGATCGCGCTCACCCCGCCCAGCGGCCCGGTCTATCTAGAGATCCCCGCCGACCTGCTCAGCGCCCCCGCGCCAGGCGGACCGGTGACGAGCCTCGAGGCCATGGTGGAGCGCCAGTGTGCTCCGCTGGAGCAGGTGCTGACCGCCGCCACCCGGCTGGCGCACGCCAAGCGCCCGATCATCTGGGCCGGCGGCGGGGTTCTGCGCTCCGCGGCGAGCGGCGAGCTGCGCGAGCTCGCCGAGCTCATCCAGGCCCCCGTGGCCACGACCTACATGGGCAAGGGCGCGATCCCCGCCGATCATCCGCTCGCCGTGGGCTCGGGCTGCGATGAAGCCGCGTTCCAGGAGCTGCTATCCGCCGCCGACGTCGTGCTGTGCGTCGGCACCGAGCTGGGCGCCGAGACGACCGCGCAATACGGCCTGCGCTTCGGCGGCCAGGTCATCCACCTCGACGCCGCCCCCGAGCGGATCGGCGTCAACTACAGCGCGCTGCCTCTCGTCGGCGACGCCAAGCTGACGCTGCTGGCGCTCGTCGCCGAGCTCTCTCAGGACCATCCCCATCCGCCTCCGGCGACCGATGCCGAGGCGGTGGTCGCCGCCGCGCACGATCGCATCCGTTCGGGGCTGCAGTCTCAGGAGCGTGAGCTCGAGCTGGGTCTGCTGGAGACGATCGAGCAGGCGCTGCCGCCCGACGCGATCACCGTCTGGGACATGACCATCCTGGCCTACTGGGCGGCGCCGCACTTGCGCCTTGTCGACGGTCAGCAGTTCCTGTACCCGATGGGCTCGGGGACGCTCGGCTATGCCTGGCCGGCGGCGATCGGCGCCCGCGTCGCGCACCCGGAGCGGCCCGTCCTGGGCGTGATGGGCGACGGTGGGCTCCAGTACACCATCGCCGAGCTCGGCACCGCCGCCCAGCACGGCATCGCCGCCAAGCTCCTGGTCATCGACGACGGCGGCTACGGGATCCTGCGCGAGTACCAGCGCGACCGGTTCGGCCAGACCACGTCAGTCGAGCTGCCCGGCAAGAACCTGGAGGCGATCGCCGACGCCTACGGCGTCCCCGTGCGGACGGCGACGCCGGAGGACCTCGGCGAGCAGCTGCGCTGGGCGCTCGATGCGCCCGGGCCGGCGATGGTGGTCCTGCGCCAGCTCATCGCCGCGGCGCAGCCGACCTCCTAGCCCGCGCCCGCCTCAGCCGCGCGCCGCAGCCGCGGCCGCAGCCGCAGCCGCAGCCGCAGCCGCCGCGCGTCGAAGCTGTGCCGGATCGCAGCTCAGCTCCAGCGACGCCGCCGCCAGGGACATCGCCACGTACGCCTCAGGGGTGTGCTCGGCGTCGCCGAGCACCATGTGCACGGCCAGACCGTCGGTGAGCGCCGAGAGCCGCAGCGCCACCGCATCGGGGTCGGCGACAGCCCACTCCCCGGTGTCGCACCCATACCTCACGACATCGGCGATCGTCCGGCGCCAACGCTCGTGGAAGTGGCGCTGGGACATCGCCGTCTCGGGATGGTGGCGGGAGTACACCCACAGGTCCATCCACAGCGGCCAGTCGCTGGTGCTCGAGCGCACGAACAGGCACGCGATGCGCTCCGCCGCGCTGCCAAGCTGCGCCAGCTCGGCGAGCAGCGGCGCATAGAAGGCGTCGTCGGCCTCGGCGATCGCCTGCGCGAACAGCTGGTCCTTGGAACCGAAGTAGTAGACGACGCTCGTGGCGCTGATCCCGGCGCGCTTGGCCACGTCGGCCAGCCGGACGTCCCACAGCCCCCGCTCGCCGATGAGCGCAACCGTCGTCTCCAGGATCTGCGGGCGCCGCACGTCATCTAGACGCCGGCGCGGTCGCTGGTGTACGTTTCCACTTGAAACGACCATTTCAACTTATTGTTTCAGATGCGCGTCGCACCAGCCACCCCGTCCATGAGCACCCGCCCCATCGATGCCCTCTTCGACCCCGCGTCGGTCGCGGTCGTCGGTGCCTCCGATGACACGCGCAAGTGGGGCAACTGGCTGGCGCAGGGCGCCCTGCGCGGCGAGGCCCACCGGCCGGCTTACCTCGTCAACCACCGTGCCACCACCATCCTCGGACGCCGGGCCTACCGGTCGCTCGAGGAGCTGCCCGAAGCGCCCGAGCTCGTCGTCATCGCCGTGCCCGGCCCCGCGATCGCACCCACCGTGGACGCCGCGCTCAACGCCGGGGCGCGCGCGCTGGTGGTGATCAGCGCCGGGGCGGGCGGCGAGGAGCGCGGCGACCACGACGCGGCGCTGGCCCGACGCGTCCGCGACGCCGGGGCGGTGCTGCTCGGCCCCAACTGCCTGGGCGTCCTTGACTCCGAGCGCCGCCTCGAGCTCGTCCCCAACCCGCTGCCCGCCGGCGCCATCGGGCTCATCTCCCAGAGCGGCAACCTCGCGCTCGAGCTGGGGCTGATGGCCGGACCCGAGGGGCTCGGGTTCTCGCGCTTTGCCTCGCTGGGCAACCAGGCCGACATCGGCGCCACCGAGCTCATCGACGCGTTCGCCGCCCACGCGGCCACCAGGGTCATCGCCGTCTACATCGAGGACTTCCGCGACGGCCGCGCCTTCGCGCGCGCGGCCGCCCGTGCCGTGGCCGCGGGCACGCCCGTGGTCGCATTGGCGATCGACGGCAGCGGCGCGGGCTCGCGCGCCGTCCAATCGCACACCGGTGCACTGGCCTCAGATGGCGCCACCATCGACGCCGCGTTCGCTGCCGCCGGCGTCCAACGGGTGCGCACGCCGCGCGAGCTCGTCGACGCCGCCCAGGCCCTGCTGCGCTCGCCCGCCTCCCGCGGGCGCCGGGTGGCGGTGCTCGGCGACGGCGGCGGCCATGTCAGCATCGCCGCGGCGGTGGCCGTGCAGGCGGGTCTCGAGGTCCCCGAGCTCTCGGAGTCGACCGCCGGGCCGCTGCGCGACACGCTTCCAGCGGCGGCCGGCGTGTCCAACCCGATCGACCTGGCCGGCGCCGCAGAGCGCGACGTCCACGTCTTTGACCGGATCACGCTCGCTCTGCTGGGCGGCGGCGAGGTCGACGCGCTGCTCGTCACCGGCTACTTCGGCGGCTACGCCGAGTACGGCCCCGAGACGGCCGCCGAGGAGCTGGACACCGCCGAGCTCGTCGGCGCCGCCGTCGCGGCCACCGGCCGTCCCGTCGTGGCCCAGACGATGTACCCCCACGGCCCGGCGGCCCAGGCGCTGCGGCGCTCGGGCGTGCCCGTGTACGAGTCCGTCGAGCAGGCCGCCGGTGCGCTGGCGCTGCTGGCCGGCCGCGGCGCGTGGGAGCCACAGGCGATCCCGGAGCTCCCCGCCGCCGAGGCCCCCGCCTCGGGCCCAGCCGCGCTGGGTGACGGCTACCTGCAGGCACGAGCCCTGCTGGCCGCCGCGGGCATCCGCTTCGTCGTGCACCACGAGGTCACCGACGCCGACGAGGCCGTCGCGGCGGCGCTGCAGATCGGGTACCCGGTCGTGCTCAAGGCGCTGGGCGAGACCCACAAGTCAGACGCCGGCGGCGTCGTGCTCAACATCGCCGGTGAGGGCCAGCTCCGCGCCGCCTACGCCGACCTCGCCCGCGCACTGGAGCCTGAGCGGTGCACCGTCGAGCAGATGGCGCCGCTCACCGACGGCATCGAGCTGCTCATCGGCGCGCGCTGGGACGCGCGGTTCGGGCCGGTCGCCCTCGCCGGCAGCGGCGGCCTCTACGCCGAGATCCTCCGCGACACCGCGGTCCGCCTCGCCCCGGTCACCGAGGCGGAGGCCGAGGCGATGCTCCGGACCCTGCGCATCGCGCCGCTGCTCACCGGCGCCCGCGGCCGCCCGGCGCTGCACATCGGTGCCGCCGCCACCGCGCTGGCCGCGCTGTCGCGCGTGGCCGCCGCCCATCCCGAGCTGGCCGAGCTCGAGATCAACCCCCTGCTGGTCACGCGCACCGCGGCGATCGCCCTGGACGCGCGCTTGATCCGTTCATCAACCACGTCACCCCACCCCGGGAATGAGAATGAGTCTTAGCCGCATTCGCATTCCCATCGGCGAGAAGGAGCGAGAGAGTGCAGTTCACCTACACCCCTGAGCAGCAGGAGCTGCGCGAGCGCGCCCAGCGGCTCACCGAGGCCATGATCCCGTTCGAGGATCCGTGCGAGCAAGGGCGCGGCCTGCCCGACGAGTCGCTGGCCGAGATCCGCCGGTTGACGCTCGAGCACGAGCTCAACGCCATCAACATGCCCAGCGAGTGGGGCGGCCAGGGGCTGTCCGTGCTCGAGCAGGTGATCGTGCAGGAGCGGCTGGGCCAGCTCACCAATGCGTTGTGGGACGCGGTGTGGCGTCCGGCCAACGCCCTGCGCCACTGCACCGAGGCCCAGCGCGAGCGGTACCTGATCCCCGCCATCAACGGCGAGCGTCGCGACTGCTTCGCGGTCACCGAGGAGAAGGCGGGCTCTGATCCCTCGCTCATCGAGACCGTGGCCGAGCGCGACGGGGACGGCTTTCGCCTCACCGGCGAGAAGTGGTTCGTCACCGTCGGCGATGTCGCCGACTTCCTCATCGTGCAGGCGCTGGTGGGTTCCGAGCGCGCCCCCACCCTGTTCCTCGTCGACAAGGACCTGCCCGGCGTGTCGGTCAAGCGCACCCCCGCCTACATGCACACCTTCGTCTTCGAGCACCCCGAATTCATCTTCGACGGGGTCGCGGTCGGCGCGGACACCGTGCTCGGGGAGATCGGCGGCGGCTATGACCTCACCCGTGGGTGGTTCGTCGAGGAGCGCCTGATGATCGCCGCCCGAGCCACCGGCGCCGCGGAGCGCGCCCTCACGCTGGCCTCGGAGTTTGCCAACGGCCGCATCCAGTCCGGCGGTCCGATCGCCTCTCACCAGCTCATCGGCGCGATGATCGCCGACAGCGTCTGCGACATCGCCCTGTGCCGCGCGCTCACCCATCAGGTTGCCTGGGAGGCCGACGCGGGCCTCTCGCCCAAGCTCCTGCACGCCAAGGCGGCGATGGTCAAGCTCACCGCGTCGGAGGCCGCCGGCCGGGTCATCGACCGGGCGCTGCAGATCTTCGGCGGACGCGGCTACATGCGCGAGAACCCGGTCGAGCGCCTGTACCGCGACATCCGCGTGGACCGCATCTGGGAGGGCACCTCGGAGATCCAGCGCATGATCATCGCCAACGAGGTGTCCAAACGCGGCCTGGAGCAGCTCGTCACCTACCGCGTGGCCGAGCCCGCCATCCATGCTTGAGCTCACCGACGAGCAGCGCGAGATCCAGCGGGTCTGCCGGGAGTTCGCCGCCCGGGAGATCCGCCCGATCTCGCTCGCCGTCGACGAGGCCGACACCGAGCTACCGCGCGACGTGTGGGTGAAGGCCTCGCGGCTCGGGCTGACCTCGTTCATGCTCCCCGACCAGTACGGCGGGGCGGGCATGACCGACTGCCTGACCGGGTGCATCGTGCAGGAGGAGCTCTCACACGGCTGCAGCGGGATCGGGAACCTCATCACCTCCAACGGCTTCTTCGCCGAGCCGGTCCTGGCCCTGGGCACCGAGGAGCAGAAGCAGCGGTGGCTGTCGCCGCTGGCCGGTGAGGACCCGCCGTTCACGGCGCTGGCCATCACCGAGCCTCAGAGCGGATCAGACGCCGCGTCGATCCGAACCCGCGCCCGCCGCGTGGACGGCGGCTACGTGATCTCCGGGCAGAAGGCGTGGATCTCCAACGGCGGGGTGTCGCGCTTCTACGTGATCTTCGCCACCGTGGAGCCGGGCAGCGGCCACCGCGGCATCACCGCCTTCCTCGTCCAGGACGACGACGAGGGCCTGCGCTGCGGGCCGACGCTGCGCAAGATGGGCCAGCGGGCCATCCCCAACTGCGAGCTGTTCCTCGACGACGTGCTCGTCGCCGAGGACCGGCGCATCGGCGACGAGGGCGCCGGCTTCACCGGGCTCATGCACACCTTCGACCGCTCGCGCGTGACGCTGGCGGCCTCCGCCACCGGCCTTGCGCGTGCCGCCCTCGAATACGCGACCGCCTACGCCAAGGAGCGCGAGCAGTTCGGCAAGCCGATCGGCCAGCACCAGGCGGTTGCCTTTCGCCTGGCCGACATGGCGTTGCGTGTCGACGCCAGCCGGCTGCTCACCTGGCGCGCGGCGCAGATGGTCGATCGCGGCGAGCGGGCCACCACCGAGGCCGCCATGGCCAAGCTGCATGCCTCAGAGACGGCGATGTGGTGCACCTGGGCGGCGGTGCAGACGCTCGGCGGCTGGGGCTACAGCCGCGAGTACCCGGTCGAGAAGTGGATGCGCGACGCCAAGCTGGAGGAGATCGAGGAGGGCACCTCGGACATCCAGCGGCTGGTCATCTCACGCGCGCTACTGCGCTGAGCACGCCGCGGGTGAGAGCCGCGCGCGCAGCGGCGCTGAGTGGGGCGGCGGGGGCGACCGCCACCCCGGGCGCGTGTCAGGCAGCTAGCGCCTGGCGGCGTCAGCCTGCTGGGCCAGCGTCGTCATCGCCGTAAAGAACGCCGGCGACTGGCCGCGGAACAGGCCCATGTCGGTGAGGAACTTGGCCACGCCCATGGCGATGCCCTTGGTCTCGGTGGGGCGGACGATCGACACCGCCGGGAACTTGCGCCCCAGCCAGCTCGTCGTCGGCTCGGGCATGATGAGGTTGGTCTGGAAGTTCTCGCCGCCGAACGGGCGCTTGTTGAGGTCGGGGAACACCAGCCCGTTGGTCGGGTCGCGCAGCGCCGGGGCGTTGCCGGCCTTGTCTGACCAGGTCTGGAAGTGCATCGCCTCGGTCGGCCCGATGGCGAGCACCACCCGCAGGACATCCACGTCCTGCACGCGCTGAGCGAGCGCGGGATACAGGCTGGTGCCGCCCTGCTCGATCGTGGCGAAATGGAATCCGGCGGTGTTGGCGATCGCCTGGAGGTGCTTCTTGTTCTTGAGGTCGGCGTCGGTGCGAGGGATGGCCGGCCAGCGGCCCTTGGCCAGGGCCGGCACCGCCTGCGCGAAGTTGTCGCCGTTGTCGGGGTCCTTGGTCCGCGAGCGATACCGGGTCCACCACGATGTGTCGACGGTGAGCTCCATCAGGTTGGTGATGCGCTTGAGGTTGGCCGCTCCCTTGGCGGTGCTGCCGGGCAGCGTGCGGAACTGGTCGAGGTTGACGGGCTGGGCCCCGCGGGACTGCAGGTAGGCGTTGATGAAGGTGAAGTGGGTGAACTCGTCCTCGGTGTTGTCGTGGACGTACTGGGCCATGTCAGCGTCGAGCACGCTGAGCGCGTCGGTGAACGCCTTGTTGCCGCTCCCGTGAGGCACCTCATGGTCCTGGATCCCGCACAACTCGTTGTACTGCTGCCACAGGTCGGTCTCCAGGATCTCGGCCGCCGCCAGAAAACGCAGGATGGCGGCGTCGCCGGTGGACAGGTCACCTTTGCCGAACGCCGCGGGAGCGGCGGCCAGCGATCCGGCGCCGAGCACGGTGAGCCCGGCTCCGGCGATGAAACGGCGACGGTTGGTCACGCGCTGTGCGCGCTCCGTATGGGACGACTCAGGGGTGGGGGTGGTCACGTCAACTCCGATCTGAACGTGTACGCCGGACCACGCTGCCGCCGGGGAGCGGCTGCGCGCAGGGGTCAGCGACACGCACGCAGACCGGCTGCGCTCGCCCGCGCAGGACCCGCTCACGCCCCGGCACGCGGCCGCAGCGCGACTCTCAGCGTCGTGTGTCTTCGCCCTTGAGACTTAAGACGCTCTGGGCCCGGTTGCCTTCCCGGGATCAGGCAAATCCGGCTCGTCGCTGACGTCGCGCGCCACCAGGGCCGCATAGGCGCCGCCGCGCTCCATCAGCTCCTCGTGGGTGCCGCGCTCGACGAGGTGCCCGCTGTCCAGGACCACGATCTGGTCGGCGTCGCGGACCGTGGACAGGCGATGGGCGATCGTGATCGTGGTGCGCCCCTCCGAGAGCCGCTCGAGCTCGGCCTGGACGGCGTACTCGGTGCGCGTGTCCAGCGAGCTCGTCGCCTCGTCGAGCACGAGCACCGGCGGGTTGCGCAGCACCGTGCGCGCGATCGCCATCCGCTGCTTCTCGCCGCCGGAGAAGCGATAGCCGCGCTCGCCGACGATCGTGTCATAGCCGTCGGGCAGCGCGGCCACCAGGTCGTGGATCCGGGCGGTGCGCGCCGCGTCCTCGACCTCCTCATCGGTGGCCTCGGGGCGCGCGAAGCGCAGGTTCTCGCGGACGCTGGCGTGAAAGAGATACGTCTCCTGGGAGACGACGCCGACGGTCGCGGCCAGCGAGGCCAGCGACACCTCGCGGATGTCGACGCCGTCGATCGTCACCCGGCCCTCCTGGGGCTCATACAGCCGCGCCGCCAGGTAGCCGAGCGTCGTCTTGCCCGCACCGGTCTCGCCCACGATCGCGGTCCGCGTCCCCGCCGGCACGACGAGGTCGACGTGGCGCAGCGTCCACTCGTCCGATTCGGTGCCCGGAACCCCGTAGCGGAAGGACACGTCCTGGAAGCGCACCTCGCCGAGCACCTCCGCGGGGCGCAGGGTCACGGGGCTCTCGGCCTCGACGATGTCCACGGGCAGATCGAGGTACTCGAAGATGCGGTCAAACAGCGCCAGCGAGGACTCGATGTCGGCCTGCGTGCCGAGCAGGGAATTGATCGGGAACAGCAGCCGGGTCAGCAGCGTGGTGAAGGCGACGACCGTGCCGAGGTCGATCGTGCCGATGAACGACTGCCCCGCCAGCCAGTAGATGATCACCGGCTGGGCGGAGAAGATGAACTGGATCGTCGCCATCATCCAGCGGCCCGCCATCCGGCTGCGGACCTCCAGATCGGCGATCCCCTTGGAGTCCGTGGTGAAGCGCTCGGCCAGATCCTGGCCCCGGCCCATCGTCTTGCCGAGCATGATCCCCGACACCGACAGCGACTCGGCCACCAGCGCCGAGAGGTCGGCCAGGCGCTTCTGCTGCTCGGTGGTGATCCGGCGCCGGATCTTGCCGACGCGGCGGGTTCCGTACACGGACGGCGGCACGAAGATGAGCGCGAAGATGGCCAGACGCCAGTTGAGCAGGCACATGGCCACCAGCGACGCGAGCACGGTGGTGACGTTGGCGGCGATCGTCGTCGCCGTGGTGGTGACGACACCCTCCAGACCGCCGATGTCGTTGGCGATGCGTGACTGGATCTCCCCCGTGCGCGTGCGCGTGAAGAAGGCCAGCGACATGCGCTGGAGGTGGCGGTAGACCGCGGCGCGCAGGTCGTGCATGACCCGCTGGCCGACCACGTTGGACAGGTAGGTCTGCCACACGCTGATGGCGTTGGTGAAGATCGCGACGGCGATCATCGCCAGCACGAGCTCGGTGAGCAGCGTGTGCCGGTGATGCAGCAGGCCCTCGTTCAGCGTGTCGCGGAGCAGGAACGGGTTGAGCATGCTCACCCCGGCCGAGATCACGATCATCACCATCACGATCGTGAGCCGCATGCGGTAGGGCCGGAACAGCGCGAGGATCCGCGTCCGGTCGCGCTGGCGCGTGGGGTCCATCAACGCCGGCGGCTTCTTGCCCGACCCGCGCGTCGAGCGCAGGAAGCCGCTGCCACCGGCACCGTGCGACGCCGAAAATCCTCGATTCCCAGAGCTCATGATCTGCTCTCATCCTACGCAGCGGCGAACCGGTGCCGACCCGGGTCATCTACTGTGTCGCACCATGGACGACGACTGGCGCGTGCGGATCGCGGTCAACGACGACGGGGTGGCCCGGGTGCTCACCGAGCAGCTCGATGCCGACGAGCTCGAGCACGAGCTCCGGCAGTCCTTCCATGACCGCGTGGTCGTCTCGGTCGACGGGCCGCTGGTCTTCTGTTACGCGGGCTCGCGTGACCAGGCCCAGCGCGTCGCCGATCTGGTGCGGCAGCTCGCCCAGCAGCACGACATGACCGTGGACGTGCAGATCGCGCAGTGGCACCCGGTCTCCGAGGAGTGGGAGAGCCCCGACGAAGCGCTGCCGGCCAACGCCGCCGAGGTCGAGGAGGAGCGCGAGGACCGCATCGAGGACGAGCGCGAGGAGTCCGCCGAGCAGGGCTACCCGGACTTCGAGGTCCGGGTACAGTGCCGCTCACGCCACGATGCGTCGGCGCTGTCTCACCGGCTGGATGGCGAGAACATCGTTCATGTGCACCGCTGGAGCTACCTGCTGGTCGGCGCCAGCGACGAGGACAGCGCGCAGGCCCTCGCCGAGCGCCTGCGCGGCGAGGCCCCAGCGGGCAGCGAAGTGGTGGTCGAGCAGAACCGGCGGGTGGTCTACGAGCACCGTCCGTTCAACCCGTTCACGCTCCTCGGCGGCCTCGGAGGCTGACAAAACCGCCGCAAACCGCCTGTTCCGCTGACAGCAGGCGACCAAACTTTGCGTTTTGCGGGTAAGCCTTGATACTGCCGACCTTGCGCGAGGAAGCCAACACCCCTGAGCTCCACGGCCGCCCGGCGCCAGCCGCGGCGCCGGTGTCGCCCACGCGCGAGCGCGAACTGGACCCACGCACCGGCGCGAGCGCGTTCCCGCCGATCGCCGAGTACGCCTTCCTCTCTGACTGTGAGACGGTGGCGCTGGTGGCGCCGTCGGGCGCGGTCGAGTGGATGTGCCTGCCGCGGGTCGACTCGCCCAGCATCTTCGGGGCCATGCTCGACCGCGACGCCGGCCTGTTCCGCCTCGGTCCCGACGGCATGACCGTCCCCGCCGCGCGCCGCTACCTTCCGGGCACGATGGTGCTGGAGACGAGCTGGGGCTCGGGATCGGGCTGGATCATCGTGCGCGACGTGCTCCTCATCGGGCGCTGGCACCACGAGCATGACCGCTCCCACACCCACCGTCGCGCCCCCACCGACTACGACGCCGACCACGTCCTGCTCCGCACCGTCCGCTGCGTCAACGGCGAGGTACAGCTCCTGCTCGACTGCGAGCCCAAGTTCGACTACGGGCGTGACCCCGCCAACTGGGGCTACTCCGGCGACGGCTACAACGAAGGTCTCGCCCGCAGCAAGGACGGCAGCGTCGAGCTGAAGCTCACCACGGACCTACGTCTGGGCTTCGAGGGCAGCCGCGCGACCGCGCGCCACCTCATGAAGGAGGGTGAGACCGTCTACGCCGCGCTGTCATGGTCCGAGCACGCGCCGCCGCAGGACATCGACGAGGCCTACGAGCGCTTGGTGTGGACCTCCCACCACTGGCAGCACTGGCTCGATCGCGGCGACTTCCCCGACCACCCGTGGCGAACCTTCCTCCAGCGCTCGGCGCTCACGCTCAAGGGCCTCACCTACGCGCCCAGCGGCGCCCTGCTGGCGGCCGCCACCACGTCGCTGCCCGAGACCCCGCAGGGCGAGCGTAACTGGGACTACCGCTACAGCTGGATCCGGGACTCGACCTTCATGCTGTGGGCACTGCTGTCGCTGGGCTTTGAATGGGAGGCCAACGACTTCTTCTACTTCATCGCCGACGTGGCCGCCGGAGAGGAGAACCTCCAGGTCATGTACGGACTGGACGGCGAGCGCCAGCTCGACGAGTACACCCTGGACCACCTCGAGGGCTACGAGCGCGCCCGTCCGGTGCGCGTCGGCAACGCCGCCTACGAGCAGAAGCAGCACGACGTCTGGGGCGCGCTCCTGGACTCTGTGTACCTGCACACCCGTAGCCGCGACTCCCTGGATGACCGCGTATGGCGGATCCTCCAGCGCCAGGTCGAGATGGCCATCGAGAACTGGCGTGAGCCCGACCGCGGCATCTGGGAGGTGCGCGGCGAGCCCAAGCATTTCACCTCGTCCAAGGTGTTCTGCTGGGTGGCCTGTGACCGCGGCGCGCGGCTGGCCGATCTGCGCGAGGACTTCACCCGCGCCCGCCGCTGGCGCGAGGCGGCCGACGAGATCAAAGCCGACGTGCTGGCCAACGGCGTCGACGAACGGGGCGTGTTCGTGCAGCACTACGAGACCGAGGCGCTCGACGCCGCGCTGCTGCTCCTGCCGCTCATGCGCTTCCTGCCGCCCGACGATGAGCGAATCCGCGCGACGGTGTTCGCCATCGCCGACGAGCTCACCGAGGGCGGCCTGGTCCTGCGTTACCGGACCGAGGAGACCGACGACGGCCTGGAGGGCAAGGAGGGCACGTTCCTCATCTGCTCGTTCTGGCTGGTCTCGGCGCTGTGCGAGATCGGCGAGCTGGACCGCGCCCGGTCACTGTGCGAACGGCTGCTCGGCTACTCCAGTCCGCTCGGGCTCTACGCCGAGGAGATCGACCCGCAGACCGGCCGGCACCTGGGCAACTTCCCGCAGGCGTTCACGCACCTGGCCCTCATCAACGCCGTCATGCACGTGATCCGCGCCGACGAGGAGGTCGTCGCCGCGCAGTCGCCGTGGTCTGGTTGGAGCTAGACCGCCCGCCCGCCCGGCGGCGGGGCCGAGTCTCAGCGGCGTCGCGGCCCGAGCATCACGGGCAGCGTCTTGAGCTGGTTGATGAAGCCTGACTCCACGAACGTGGTGCGCCCGGCCCTCTCCATCTCCGGGTAGCGGGCCAGCGTCTCCTCGAACAGGATCCGCAGCTCCAGCCGCGCCAGCGCGGTGCCGAGGCAGAAGTGCCGGCCGCCGGCGCCGAACGCCTGGTGCTCGGGGTTGCGGCGCACGTCGAAGCGGTCGGGGTCCTCGTAGCGCGACGTGTCGCGGTTGGAGGACACGTACCACATGACCACCTTGTCGCCCTCGCGGATCTGCTGGCCGGCGATCTCGGCGTCGCACGTGGCGGTCCGCCGGAAATGGGCAAAGGCAGGGAACATCCGCAGCGCCTCCTCGACGGCGCTGGGAATCAGCGACGGGTCATTTAGCAGGAGCTGGCGCTCCTCGGGATGCTCCATGAGCGCCTTCATGCCGCTGCAGTAGGTGGCCTTGGTGCTGTCGTTGCCGGCGGCCATGAGCAGGAAGAAGCCCATCACGATCTCGTGCTCCTCCAACTTCTGGCCGTCGATCTCGGCATGGACGAGGACCGAGGTGAGGTCGTCCGTGGGCGTGTCGCGCCGGGCGGCGATGAGCTCCGTGCAGCGGCGGAAGATCTCCGGGATCTCGTTGGCCATGATGCTCTCCATGCCCTCGGGGGCGAGATCCGGGTCACCGGCCGACAGCGAGACGTTCAAGAGCTTGGCCCAGATGGCGTCGTCCTGCTCGGGGACGCCCATGAAGCTTCCGATCACGCGCGAGACGACGGGCTGGGCGACGTCGGCCACCAGATCGCAGCTGTCGCGCCCCTCGAGGCGGTCGAGCACGCGCACGGTGATCTCGCGGATGGCACCCTCGTGGGCGGCGATCCGCTTGGGGGTGAAGCCCGCCTGGAAGAGCATCTTGAGCCGGTCGTGCTTGGGCGGGTCCATGCCGATGAACATGGCCTGCATCAGCTCGAGTGGAAACCCGTCGGTGATGGCCGTGACGCCGCCCACCTCGGAGGAGTACGTCTTCCAATCGCGGCTGACGGCATGGATGTCGTCGGGCCGGGTGATCGACCAGTAGCCGGGCTCGTTCGGATACTCGCCGATGCGCGAGGTCCAATGGACGGGACATTCGTTGCGCAGCCGGGCGAACAGGGGGTGCGGCGGGCCGTCGATCCAGAGATCCCGCTCAGTCACCAGCACCTGGTCGAGATCGCCTTCGAGGGCCTGCTCGAGGTCACGACGAGTTGATGTCACCTGCTCCTCCTGACGGGCGGATGGACCGCCGCCAATCGTACTGGCTGGCTAGCCAGCTTGGACGTCATCGGATCACGAAGGTGGCGTTTCCCACGGCATGGCCGTAGTGGGCGTTGCGCTGCGGCCCGTAGCCCGGCCACACGTACCAGTGGTACCGGCCCGGGGCCAGGCGGTGGCGCTTGCCGCCGAAGCGCCAGGTGCGTGACAGCTTCAGGCTCGCGTGGGTGGGCCAGGCGCTGAGGATCTTGGATCCCTTGAACAGCTGGACGTTGTAGTAGCTCGCCTGCGGGATCTCGGTCCAGCGCAGCGTCGGCGGCGCGCTGAGGCGGGCGTTGGGCCCGGGCGCCAGCAGGCGGATGCCTGGAGTGATCTTGACCGTGCGCTGGGTGACGTTCCCCGCCTGGTCGACCGCCGTGATCGTGTAGGTGTAGGCGGTCCCGTTGCGCACGCGGCGGTCCTGGTAGCCGGTGCCCCCGGCGCCCGAGTAGAGCACGCTGCTGGCCACCTTGTCCACGCCGGGATGGCGCGACACCTGGACCGAAACGAGTGGGGCCGGCGCCGCGGTCGCGTGCCAGCTCAGGCCAGCGAGGCGATCCGCGGGCTCAGAGGTGACGGTGAGGCTGGGTGGGGTCGCGTCGTAGCGAAACGGGAAGCTCGCGCTCGCGGTCTTGCCCGCGTTGTCGGTGCAGGTGCCGGCGAGGGCGGTGGAGGTCGTGGCCGGGCCGCTGTAGCTCTGGGCCGGGGTGCACGAGGCGATGCCTGAGAAGGCGGAGCCGGCGAGGGAGACCGTGACCGGGTGGTTGTACCAGTCGTTCGCGTCGGGGGGACGGTCTGGGACCGCAGTCGCTGACGGCGCTCGAGGCCTCGACTCTCAGCGGGAAGCTGATGGATGCATTGCCGCTCGGGTCCCACGAGACCGTGCAGCGACGCGGTCGCAGCGACGTTCGTATACGTCTGCGACCGAGCCGCACCCAGACGTGCTCAACGGAACCGGGTCGACGTGCCACGTCATGGTCACCGGACCCTGCTGCCACGCGCCGGACGGTCGCACGCACTGCTCGGGAGCCTCGGACTACACGTCACCGACATGAGTGTTCGCGCGCGCCGCCGCGGCAAAGCGAAGAACCAGCGCAGCCGCGCATGCCGTCGACAGCAAGCGCCTCACGCCGCCGACCCCATGATCTCCCGGTGCAACCGGTTCGCCACCCGCAACAACGACAGGCTGGCCGCCACCAGCACGAGCAGCACCAACGCGCCGATAAGGAGCATGGCGCCGCTGTTGTGACTGGCCGCCGAACGCGAGACCGGATGGGTCGCTACCACCGGGGAAGCGGGACGGGCGACGGGGCTGGAGTGGCGGCCCGGCGCCGGTCGGTGTCGCGCGTGCCGCCGCGCGCGATGCCCCTTTGCAGTGGCGGCGTGCCGGCGCGCTCGCGGGTGCGCCGTGGACACGCGCGGCGATGGCTCACTGGTCGTCTGCTGCCGCGCGGGCGTCGAGGCCGGCACATTCCCGGCGGCTGGGCTCGACACCGGCGTGGTCGTGGTCGCGTGGTGATGCGCCTGCGCGGAGGGGGCCGGGTCGGGCGTCGGCGTGCTCCTGGTGGCAGGGGCCCGCTGGGGGCTGGGCCCCGCGGCCTGTGCCACCGCCGTCGGCAGCACGGCTGACAACGCGACGATCGCCGCGGTCAGGCTAGTTCTTGGCCATCGCGCCATGGCTCATGGCAACGAGCGATGCTGAGCTTGAACGTCGCGCGTTCGCCTCCGCACGTGTTGCACCCTCCTCTTGTGGACCAACGGGTGTGAGTCCGTCGATCTTGCAGGGGCGCTTGCTCGTGCGCCCCCGCCTCTGAATCATCGCACTTCGCGCCGGCGCCAGACGCCGAACCCCAGCGCCGCGAGCACCAGCAGGGCGGTGAGGAGCAGATCGGGCTGCGCGGTGGAGCTCCGCGTCATCACACTTGTCCCACCCGACCGCGCGGTCCTGAGCCGGGCGGTACCGGGCGGCCGCGGCGCGCGGTGGTGACGATCGACGCGGTGCGCCCGGACCGAGGCGCGGCGCGTGAGCTCGGTCTGCACCGTCTGCGACACGGCGACCGACGCCAGCGAGGCGCCATGGCCTGCCTCGGCCGAGACCGAGACGGTGCTCACCTGACTGGCGCCGAGCGCCGGCCGCGTCGTGTCGATGAGCCCGGCGCCGAACCCGGCGCCGACGACGCGGACCGGTGCGCCCCCGCTGTCACGCGTCCGGCCGACGCCCGGTCGCGGCGCTGCGCTCCGCCCCGTCGCGGGCGCCGGGGGAGCCGGTGGCACCGGGGCCATGACGACCGGCGCGGTGGCAGCCGGCGGCGGGGCCACGGCGACCACCGTGGAGTCGCTCCCGGTCGCCATCTGGGTCTCGGAGGCGTCATAGCACCAGGCCAGGCACCCGACCTGCACCTGCCAGACGACCCGCGACACGGCGTTGGCGGCGCCCGCCCCGGATCTGTCCACCGACTGCACGGTCGCGGTGGACTGCACGGCCCGCTGGGTCTGCTGCGTGCCCGAGCAGTAGAAGATGCATCCGACCTGCAGCTGGACGACCCCCTGGGCCGTCTGATTGACCGCCCCTGCCCCGGTCCCGCCGTCAGCCGGCGCGCTCGTCGTCGTCACGACGGCCTGGATCGTCCGGTTGTTCTGGCTGGCCGCCTGGGACTGATGCCCGTCGGCGTTCTCGGACTGGGCCGCGGTCTGCTGGGTCGTGTTCTGCTCGTCTCCGGGGGCGGGGGTGGCTGCGGGGGGTGACGGCACCTGGAGCTCTCGGAGGAGCTGCTCGATCTGGGCCAGCGTGAGACCGGAGGTGTCCAGGGTCGTCGTGCCGTAGCAGTGCTCGAGGCACCCGACCTGGACCTGGGTCACGCCACTTGACGGGCGATGGGGCCGCGACGGCGTAGATGTCGAGGTGCGCGTGGTCGGGCGCGGCATGACCGCGACCGGGCTGCCCCCGTCGCGGGGCGTGGGCGGACCCACGGCCTGGACCGTCGCGTTGCCCTGAGAGGCCTGCTGGACCTGGCTGCCCCCGTCGCAATGCGACACGCACGTCGAGACCTGAACTTGAGTGATTGTCTGCGTGGTCGTGTTGGATGCGGCCGGGGCCGGTGAATCTGTGGGTGGTATCGCCCCGGATCCGGGTGATAGCGGGGTCGTGGCAGGCACCGGCGGCGTCGCCGGGACGCGCGCCTGAACCTGCACCGCCGGCGTCAGCCCGGTCAGGCTGGCGCCGCCGCTGCCCAGCGATCGCGGCCCCGCGGCGTGCGCCGCGGCCGTGCCTGCCAGCAACGTGGTGGCGATGGTGATGACTACGAGTTGTTTTGCGAGCTTGACTTGGTGCATCAACAGCTACTTGGTGCCGGAACGCCCCGGCCGCGGTCAGCCGGGGGTTCCGAAGCATCAAGGGGGTCCGGCCGGGTCAGGCTCGGCCGGCCGGACCGCCCCCACGAGGCGTCAGGCGGTCTGGCCCTGGCCTCCGTTCTGCATGGTTCCGGCATTGTTGCCGGCACCACTGATCGCGCCCTGCAGCGCGTTCTGCGCCGCAGAGTTGGCGCCACCCGTCACGTCGCCGCCCGCGGTGTTGACCGGGGTGTTCGAGTTGACCACGTTCTGCCATGCGTTCGCGCACGATGCCGCGATCTGGGCCGTGAACGAGCCCTGCTGGTTGAACTGGGCCTGTCCTGAACCGCCACAGCCGATGGCGCAGGCAGAGGAAGCCGACTGACCCTGATTGCTGCCCTGGGTCGTCCCGGCGTTGTTGCCCGCCCCACTCCACGCGCCGTTGGTGGCGTTCTGAGAGGCGCTGTTCGCGCCACCCACGATGTCGCCACCGGCGACGTTCACCGGAACGTTGGCATTCACCGCGTTCTGGTTGGCGTTGGCGCCCGACAGTGCCGCCTGCAGCGCCGCCGCGTGCTGGCCCGACTGCTGCGCCTGGCCGGTGCCGCCACAACCGATGGCGCAGGCGGACCCGGCGGACTGGTTCTGGTTGTTGCCCTGAGTGGTGCCGGCGTTGTTGCCCGCACCGCTCACCGCACCGTTGGCGGTGTTCTGAGAGGCGCTGTTGGCGCCACCGACGATGTCGCCACCGGCGACGTTCACCGGAACGTTGGCGTTCACGGTGTTCTGCCCGGCGTCGGCCTCGGAGTCAGCCAGCTGGCCCGTCCGCGAGCCCTGCCGGTTGTCCTGTGCCTGGCCCGAGCCGCCACAGCCGACGCTGCAGCCCGACGCGGCTGACTGGCCCTGGTTGTTGTTCTGAGTGATACCGGCGTTGTTGCCCGCACCGCTCACCGCGCCGTTCCTGGTGTTCTGCGAGGCGCTGTTCGCGCCACCCGTGATGTCGCCACCGGCGACGTTCACCGGAACGTTGGCGTTGACCGCGTTCTGGTTGGCATCGGCGCCGGACTTCGCCGCCTGCAGCGTTGCCGATCCCTGGGTGGAGCCCTGGGCCTGGCCGGCACCGCCGCAGCCGACGCTGCAGCTCGACCCGGCTGACTGGGTCTGGTTGTTGTTCTGAGTGGTACCGGCGTTGTTGCCCGCACCGCTCACCGCGCCATTGGTGGCGTCCTGGGAGGCGGTGTTACCGCCACCCGTCACAGCGCCGCTGGCCGTGTTGACCGGAGCATTGCTGTTCACGGCGTTCTGCCCGGCCTGTGCCTGTGAGGCCGCCTTCTGCAGGGTTGCCGCCAGCTGGGAGGCCAACTGCGCCTGACCGACGCCGGCGGCACCCCCTCCCGTGCTGCCCGGGTCGCCTCCCGCCATCGCGGTAGCCGGTACGGCCATCGCGAGGAGGGTGACAACCAGAGCGATCATTTTTGATCGCATGCCTGTTCTCTCCTGAGTGGAATCTGTGCCCGGTCCGGCGAGCCGGACCAGATGCACTGAATCGGTGGCCGTCGCGGCAACTGCCGGACGGCCCGGCGACGGCTCGGTTCCCCCGAGACGGCCGCCATGTGACCAGACAGCGAGAGCTACCCCGGGCGTTCGAGCCGCAGGGACAGCAGCGTGGACCGCCACGCCGACAGGTCCAGCGACACACGGGTCGACAACAGGAAGATCAAGAGCAGGGCCGCGCCCGCCATCAGGACGGCCGCGGCGGCGCCGCCACCGCTGGCCGCACCCGCGGCCGCGGGTCCGCCGCCCGTCATCGGCGAGCTGACCGGAGGCGCCGGACTGGGCTCGGGGGCCGAGCGCGCGGGCCGCCGCGTCATACCGCTGTGCCGGGATGAATGGGGCGAGAGCCTGGCCGGGGCCCGAGCGGGCAGCGGCGGCCGGGCGATGTGAGCGGGCCAGGGAGGTGCCACGGCGGGCAGGACCCGGTGATGTGCAGTCCCGGCGCCCGCCGCTGGATGTGCGTGCCTGCTCGAGCGATGCCCACTACCCGGGGTCGCATGCCGCCGCTGTAGTGCCCGCGAGGGGGCGGACGGGACCCCCAGTCCGAACGCCGCGCCCGGGCCCAAGGTGTCCAGCGGTGGCGGCATCGCACCGGGTACTGGCACCCCCGCCGAGCCCAACGGCCAGCCCATCGAGGCGAGGACCCCCAGCACGGGCGACGGCACCGGTGATCCCGCCGCGGAAGGCGTGGCAAGTGGTGCCCACCCCGCCGGCCATGAGATCGAGATGGCCGGCATCTGCATCATCGTGGGGACGGCGCCGACCGCCGGCGCCGTGACCACCGGCATCGCGGGAGGCCCCCAGCTCGCCCCCGCGCGCGCCGCCGACGCCGCGACCGGCAGGGGCGGGTCGGCGGCGCGCGCAGGGTGAGCGGGCGGGGCAAGCGGCCTCGGCGTTCCCGAGGCCGCGCCCGCTGTTGCCGCCGCGGGGCGCGCGGCGGGTTGCGGGGCCGCGGCAGGGGGCGTGGCGACGGCCCGCGCAAGTGTGGGGGCAGCGGCCGGAGCTACTCCCGTGACGGCGGCCGCGGACTGGGCGGCGCGCCCGGCGGCCGCCGGCTGAGCGGCGGTCACGGCGGCCGCCGGCTGGGCGGCGCTCACGGCGGCCGTGGCGGCGTCGACGGCGTTCTGAGCCGCCGACAGGCCTGCCTGGGCCAGCGCGCCCGGGGCCAGCGGCACCACGCCGGCGCGCGCGCCCTGGGGCGCGGCCAGCGCAACCGCCGCGATCAGAATCGTGATCGCGGAACCGAGTGCCCCTCGGACGTGCCGCCCCCGGCCTGCCATCGTCTACGACGGGCCCGGAGGGATGCTGAGCTTTGTGCAGTTCCCCACACCCTTAAGATCCCTGAGGGGGCCGGTCTGATCCATGCAGGCGCTCAGAGGGCCCTTGGTACCATCGCGGTGATACCGCCCAAGGGGAACGGGCCGAGGTGGAAGGGTGACTTCAAGGCAGCGGACTCTCGCTCCGGCAGATCGTGAGAGCCTGATCGAGTCCCACCTGCCACTGGCCAAGTCAGTGGCGCGGCGATACGTCGGCCGAGGCGTCGAGCTGGACGACCTCGTGCAGGTCGCGGCCGTGGGCCTGGTCAAGGCGGCGAACCGGTTCGACACCCGTCGCGGCGCGTCCTTCCCGGCGTTCGCCGAACCCACCATCGAGGGGGAGCTCCGCCACCACCTTCGGGACCGTTCCGGCACCGTGAGGATCCCTCGCGAGCTGCAGCGCCTGGGCAAGCGACTGCGCAGCCGGCAGACCGAACTGGCCGCCAGCCTTGGCCGTGCGCCGACGCTGAGCGAACTCGCCGACGCCGTCGATGCCGACACCAAGCAGGTCGAGCGGGCACTCGCCGCCGAGCTCGCGCGCGAGCCGGTCAGCCTCCCGCGGCCCGACGACGCTGCGGGGGCCGCGCTCGATGCCGAGCCCTTCGCCGGCAGCGACGACCGTCTGCTGCTCACCGAGCGGATGCACGTCCTGGACGAGCGCGAGCGCCAGATCGTCTACCTGCGCTTTCACGCCGACATGACCGAGCGCCAGATCGCTGGTGAGGTCGGGATCTCCCAGGCCCACGTCTCCCGCCTGCTCGCCGGCGCGCTCACCAAGCTCCGCGCCGAGCTCGCCGGGGATGAAACCCCCGCAAAGCCGGGTGATACCACCCCCCCACCCGTGGTATCACCTGCAGTCATGGCGCCCGACCCGCCCGAGAGCACGCCCGCGAAAGCCGCCGCGCCGGGCAAGCCGGGGGCCAAGCCGGCCGCCGGGTACAGCGGGCGCTTCCTGGTACGGATGTCGGGCGACCTGCATCAGCAGCTCGCCCAGGCGGCCGAACGCGAGCAGGTCAGCCTCAACCGCTTCGTCACCGACGCGCTCGCCGAATCGGTCACGGCTGAGAGCACAGATGAGGCCCCGCCTGCATCCAGCTCCACACCGGACGCGCCGCTGGACGATCAGGGCGCCGCCGGGCTGGGGCGCAACCCGCGGCGCACTCTGCGCATGGTGCTGGCCGCCAACCTGGTGCTCCTCGTCCTCGCCGGCACCGTCGCGGTCGTGCTGCTCGTACTCGCCCTGCAGCAGGGGCTCTGAGCGCCCGTCAGCGGGCGATGGTCGCCCCGGCGTGCTGTTCGCCGCGGGTCCGGGCGCGCGGCGTCGGTCCGGCGCCGGCGGTCTCGTCGGCGCGCGCTGGATTACCGCCGCGGAACCACGACGCCGCTGCCGCGACCAGGCAGGCGATGATGGCGAACGCGAAGGCCTCGTGCAGCCCGTTGCGAAACGGCGCTGAGATGAGCTGCGGGAAGAACGAGCGGCCCACCACCAGCGCGTGCTGGTGGGCCGACAGCTGGGCCAGCACGTGGTTGCCGACGAGGTGCTGGATCGGGTTGTAGCCCAGGAAGGCGGCGAACAGGATCGACACCGGCGGCAGCTGGGCCACGCGGTGCGCCGTCGCCGCGGGAACGCCGTGGGCCTGCAGGCCGGCCGACATCGTGTGGGGCAGGGTCGCCGACAGCCCGATGATCATCAGCGTGAAGAAGATCCCGATCGACAGCACCTGGGCGGAGTTCTGGAACGTCTGGTTCATCCCGCCGCCGGCGCCGCGATCGGTCGGGGGCAGGCTGTTCATCACGGCAGCGCGGTTGGGCGAGGCGAACATGCCCATCGACACCCCATTGAGGAACAGGCAGGCCGCGAACAGCGGGTAGGGGAAGTTGGTCGGCAGCAGCGCCAGCAGCAGGAAGCTCACCGCGGCGCTCACCATGCCGCCGGTGGCAAACCACCGGGCGCCGTAGCGATCGGAGAGGTAGCCCGACGTCGGGCCGGCCAGCAGCATCCCGATGGTGAGCGGCAGGATGTAGATGCCCGCCCACAGGGGCGTGTCGGTGAAGTTGTAGCCGTGCTGGGGAAGCCAGATCCCCTGGAGCCAGATGATGAGCATGAACATCAGACCGCCGCGCGCCACCGCCGAGAGGAACGTCGACAGCGTCCCGAACGTGAACGCCCGGATCTTGAACAGGGGCAGGCGGAACATCGGGTCCTCGACGAGGCGCTCGACGACCGCGAACACCACCAGCGAGAGCAGGCCGGAGCCGATGAGGATGAGCACACGCGGGCTGGCCCATCCGGTCGCCGAGTTGTGATACGGACGGATCCCGTAGGTGACGGCGATCATGATGAGGATGAGGCCGAGCGCAAAGCTGACGTTGCCCGCCCAGTCGATGCGCGCCCGGCTGGGCTTGGAGAGCTCCTGGAGCTTGAGGTAGGCCCACACCGTCCCGAAGAGCCCGACCGGGACCGAGATCAGGAACACCAGTCGCCAGCTGATCGGAGCGAGCAGGCCGCCGAGGACCAGCCCGATGAACATGCCCGAGACGCCCACGATGTTGTTGATGCCCAGCGCCATGCCACGCTGGTTGGCCGGAAACGCGTCGGTGATGATCGCCGCGGAGTTGGCCAGCAGACAGGCGGCGCCGATGCCCTGCACCACCCGAAACACGATGAGGAACACCGCGCCGTCGCGGCCGGTGAGCCAGTCCACGGTGAGGACCAGCGACGCCGCGGTGTAGATGACGAAGCCGACGTTGTAGATCCGCACTCGGCCGTACATGTCGCCCAGCCGGCCGAGGCTCACGATCAGCACGCTGGAGACGACGAGGAAGCCGAGGATCATCCACAGCAGGTAGAAGCTGTTGGCCGGCACCAGCGGGTCGAGCTTGATCCCGCGGAAGATGTTGGGCATCGCGATGAGCGTGATCGACGCGTCGAGCGTCGCCAGCAGGACGCCGAGCGTGCAGTTGGAGAGCGCGATCCACTTGTAGTTGGGACCCGCGGGTCTGAGCGTGTTCCCCTGAGCGAGTGCAGCGAGTGGCGGGCCACGGCTCAGGCGGCCTCGTGAGCCCGGGCGAGCTCGGGCTCGAGCACCGTCTCTG
>CAWHOH010000002.1:0-87073 GCA_963830945.1 uncultured Actinomycetota bacterium
ACGGTGACGCATCGCAGTGATCGTCGGGTGTACCGGCGCCCGCCCTGTCCTGGAGCTCTCCGCTGGATCAACCGATCCAGCGCTCAGTCGGGAGGCCAGGACGGGCGTCGGCACGCTCGTCGGCCTGCTGGCCGGCCCGAGCGTCAGGCGTCGGCCCGCCCGTCGGCCCGCTGGCCGGCCCGAGGTCAGCCGCCGGCGCCGGCCTGATTGATGCGGCGCTCCATGTCGAGCTCCGCATCGAAGTCCGCCATGTCCGCGTGGCGGTACTCGACCCCCTCGCCGCTCAGCAACCCGGCCAGAACCTCCACATAGTGTGAGTCCACCTGGGTGCCGGCGACCCGACGCAGCTCGGTGAGCGCCTCGAACGAGCTCATCTGCGTCCGGTAGGTGTCTGACGCCGTCAGCGTGTCGTAGACCTCGGCCACCGAGATGATCTTCGCGATCTCGGGGATCTCCTGGTCGCCCAGCCCGAGGGTAGCCACGGCCGTCGATGCGCTCGTGGTGTGTGAGCACGATCTCGGCCACCGGCCCGTAGATGCCGAGGTCGCGCAGCATGTCGGCGCCGAGCTCGGGATGGCGCTGGATGGCCACCCAGTCCTCGTCGGTGAGCGTGCGCCCGCGCTCGGCCACGCGATCGGACAGGGCGAAGCGGCCGATGTCGTGCAGGAGCCCAGCGGTGTGGGCCAGCTCGCACTCGACGTCGCTCATGCCCACCGCCTTGGCGATGTCCCGGGCGAAGCGGGCCACCGCCGCCGAGTGGCGCGCCGCGCGCTGGTCGCGGATGTCGAGCGAGCGCATCAGACCGGCGAGGACGCCCCAGGAGAGCGACACGTACTGCTGGGCGCGCTGGCGAGAGCGTTCCAACAGATGGGTCATGTACGAGAACGCGAACACGCCGGCGAGCGCAAACGCGATCCCGGCGTTCCCGACCTTCTCGGTGATACCGACGCCGGCGAGCACTACGAGCAGGCTGAGGCCACCACTGGGCAGGAATTCCAGCAGCGTGCGCCAGCCGTATTGCTCGGCCTCGGGGAAGACGAGACGGCGCAGTCCCGCGAACATCGCGAAGCTCAGGACCAGCGCGACCGAGCCTGCCAGCGCAACGGCGACGTAGAACGTGACGTTGTCGGAGGGCTTGGACGTCAGGGCAGCGACGATCACCGCCGCGACTGCCGCAGGCACCACCGCGGGCGGCAGATTGCCGTATAGGAACGCCCGCCACCGCGTCCTCATCGTCAGCGTCGCGGCCACCTCGGCGATCACCGCGGCGATCACCGCGGAAATCGGGCCGAGAAGTGCCGCCGCGAGCACGAAGACCGTGAACGAGGCGGAGATCGCGAGCCTCCCGCTCTCTCCTGCCACAAGGCATCCCGCGCCAACGGCGCCGACACCGAGGATCACGCTGAGAGCGTTGATTCTGTCGGCGGGGCTGGCGAGGATTGCTACCGCACACGCGGTGAAGCTGAGCACCGTTGCCGCGGGGGCAAGAACCTCGCGCCACGAAAACCGTGCGGCCTCATCCGCGCCGGGGCGGAACATTCATGGAAGGTAGCGTGAATTAAGCCCCGCTACCACCGTTGTATTGATGATCAGCGGCCGTTACGAAACGCCATGTTCCCTCCCTCCAGGACGATCGAGACCGAAGGCAGCCACGCGTCGATACCGCGGGCTGTGAGCTGATGCGACGACACGTACAAGGCTCTGGACGATCCCTCGGGTCGCGTTCTGCACTTGGCATAGGTCCCAAATCGCGTCAAAATGGACGCAACTTCCCGTACGCTTTGCACAGATTTTTGGTTGGTAACTCGTGCAATTTTAAATGTACTGGGGGTATTCCGCAACGTTCCGGGCCACCTTTCTGATCAAGTGCGCTATCTGAAGACCAGCGAAGCGGCCGCGTTGCTAAACGTGAGCCCGAACACTCTGCGGGCGTGGGAACGCCGGTTCGGCTTCCCCAAGCCGCAGCGTTCGCCTGGAAAGCACCGCCTGTTCACGCACGGCGAGATCGCCGCGCTGCGCGATGCCCTCCAGGAGGGCCTGTCCATCTCATCCGCCGTGTCCCGCGCGCGGGAAGGCCTGGCGGCCGACGCGAACTCGCTCGTGGGCGCACTCGTGTCGTATGAGGGCGAACGAGCAGACGCCGCAATCGAGGCGGCCCTGGCGCTCCGGACGGTTGAGCGGTCGGTCGAAGAGGTGCTACTCCCCACCCTGGACGAGATCCTACGCCGATACGGAAGCGAATCGGCGGCGTGGGCGTTCGCGTCCCACTGGGCGGCGGACTGGCTGCGACGCGCGACCCGGCTCTCGCCGCCGCCCGTACGGCCCGTATCCATCGTGTTTGGCGACGCCACGCGCGATGAGCTGGACCCCGACGCGCCGTATCTGCGCGCGCTCGAGCTGTTCTGCGTCCGTGCGGGCATCGACGTGCTGAGCCTGTCGGCTCGCGGCGTGGCCGGCATCGGCGACGCCGTCGCCGTGCATCGCCCCAACCTCGTGGTCGTCGCCGGGTCCCACCTGGATGACGACGCCGTTGCCCGGTGGGCGTACGCGATCCGCCTTGCCGGCGGTGCCGTCCCCGTGGCCGTCTACCGCCGCGGCTCAGACCGCGGACGGGTGCGCAGCACCGGCACGCGGAACCTGCCGCCTGGCTCCGGCGCGGCCCAGCGGCGGATCCTGGAGCTGATCGAGGGCGAGCTTCTCGCCGTGGTGGCTCCGCCGAGCAAAAGCAGCCATCTCACGCCGCGTAGCGCCAGCGCCTGATCGCGCGCCGGCGCGTCCGGAGGCGACCTCGCACCCGTCAGAGGGCTGATCCCGGATCGTTCGTATATGTCAGCGCGGTGACCATCCGCGCGGCGCCCGGTCCACCATTTGGTCCGCATCTTGCACGTTCTCGGGTTCGTGGGGTGCCCTGATCGCCCCCTGGCCGCGCGTACGACAGCCGCCTTCGGACTCCTTCGCGGCGCACGAAAGCGGCCAAAGTGCAGCCAACGTTGCGAACCTTGCTTATCTCTCCCAACGACGAAATAACTCCTCTATGAACGGAATCCGGACGAATGCGGCTGCGGTCATGCTCGGGATCAGCCCCAACACGCTGCGCAGCTGGGAACGCCGCTATGGCTTCCCGAAACCCCAACGCTCGGCCGGGGGCCACCGCCAGTACTCCCTGACCGAGATCGAAGCCCTGCGCCTCACCCTGGCGGAGACCCACAACGTCTCGTCGGCGATCTCGCTGGCCCGGGAACGCGGCGAGGGGCCATCAACCCCGTCGCGCCTCACGGGCACGTTCACGAGCTTTGACGAGGACGGCGCCAACCGTCTGCTGGAGGAGAGCCTCGGGTTGCGCTCGGTGGAGCGGACGATCGAGGAGGTCCTGCTCGATGCCGTCACCGCGCTGTTCGAGCCCGGCGCCAACACCGCCGAGTACGAGTTCGCGTGGCGCCACGCCGTCGGTTGGCTGTCGGCGCAGCGTCGTCTCGCACCACCGGCCTCGCGCCCCCACGGCGTGATGATCTTCGATGCCTCCTCGCCGTGCGACCTGGACGCCATCCATGCCCAGGCGCTCGAGGTCGTGCTGCGCCGTGCCGGCCTGCGCACCCTGGCGCTGACCCCGTCGATCGAGCTCACGCGCCTGGGCCGCGCCCTGCGGGCGCTCAACCCTTCGGCGGTCATCCTCACCGGACGGCGCGTGTCGCTGGACTCGATCGGCCGCCTGGTCTACGCGGTGCGCTCGATCGTGCGCGAGGTCGTGGTGTTCGACTACCGCAGCGCCGTCCCGGACACCGGAGCGAGCACGGTCTTCCGCCTCGGCGACAACCCGGTGGCGGCGCGCGACGCGCTCCTGGCCCGCCTGGAGCAGGGGACGGCGCCCAGCGTGGCGCGCCCGGCGCCGGCGGTGGCCCAGCGCTCCGGCGCCCCCGCAGGCGCGTAGCCGACGCACAGGAGGCATGCGGCGGGACAGGAGGCATGCGGCGGGCGAGCGGCCCGCGAGCCGAGTGCCCATGCGGTGGCTTCCTAGAATCCCCCGCCCATGAGCAGCCCACATCGCCCGGTCGATCCGCACCCCTCCTTCCCTCAGTTGGAGGAGATGGTGCTGGAGCGGTGGCGCGAGCGCGACGTGTTCGCCGAGTCGGTGCGCCGGCGCACGGGCGCCCCCCAGTGGGGGTTCTACGAGGGTCCACCCACCGCCAACGGCCCTCCCGCCACCCACCACGTCCTGAGCCGGGTGTTCAAGGACATCTTCCCGCGCTACCGGACGATGACCGGGCACTATGTCGAGCGCAAGGCCGGCTGGGACTGCCACGGCCTGCCGGTGGAGCTGGCGCTGGAGGCCGAGCTCGGCTTCACCTCCAAGGACGACATCGAGCGCTACGGCATCGCGGAATTCAACGCCAAGTGCCGCGAGAAGGTCCTCAGCCACGTCGCCGAGTGGAACCGTCTCACCGAGCGGATCGGCTTCTGGGTCGACCTCGATGACGCCTACCGCACGCTTGACCCCAGCTACGTCGAGTCGGTGTGGTGGGCGCTGAAGACGATCCACGAGAAGGGCCTGCTCTACGAGAAGCTGAAGGTCGTCCCCTACTGCCCGCGCGATCAGGTCACGCTGTCCAGCCACGAATTGGGTCAGCCGGGCGCCTACCAGGACGTCGTCGACCCCTCGGTCTACGTCCGGCTCCCGGTCACCCGTGTTCCCGACCCCGCCCATCCCGCGCAGCCGGGCGACGAGCTCCTGGTGTGGACGACGACCCCGTGGACGCTGGTCTCCAACGCGGCCGTCGCCGTTCACCCCGAGCTGACCTACGTTCGTGCCCGCTACGACGGCGGCCGCATCGCCATCCTGGCCACGGACCTGGTGGAGAAGGTCCTGGGCGAGGACGCCGAGGTGCTTGAGAGCTTCCGCGGGGCGGCGCTCGTCGGCACGGCGTATGAGCCGCCCTTCGCCTTCATCGGTGCCGAGGCCTACGGCCCCAAGGGACACACGGTCCTGCCCGCCGAGTTCGTCACCGCGGCCGACGGCACCGGACTGGTCCACACCGCGATCGCCTTCGGCGAGGACGACTTCCGCCTGGGCGAGCAGGAGGGGCTCACCGTGGTCAACCCGGTCCGCCTCGACGGCACCTACGACGAGCGGATCGGCCCCTATGCGGGGCGCTGGGTCAAGGACGCCGACCCCGACCTCATCGAGGACCTGCGCGGCCGCGACCGGCTCCTGCGCTCGGAGCGCTACGAGCACTCCTATCCGCACTGCTGGCGCTGCAACACGCCGCTGCTCTACTACGCCAAGCCCTCCTGGTACATCGCCACCAGCCAGATCAAGGAGCGCCTGCTGGCCTCCAACGAGACCGTCAACTGGCATCCGGAGCACGTCAAGCACGGGCGCTTCGGCAACTGGCTGGAGGGCAACGTCGACTGGGCGCTCTCACGCGAGCGCTATTGGGGCACGCCGCTGCCGGTGTGGCGCTGCGCGCACGGCTGCATGAAGGTGATGGGCTCGCTGGCCGAGCTCGAGCGCGAGTCGGGCGTCAAGCTGGACGATCCCCACCGGCCCTTCGTCGACGAGGTGGTGCTGAAGTGCGACAACTGCGGCGGGGACATGCACCGCGTGCCCGAGGTCATCGACGTCTGGTTTGACTCCGGCTCGATGCCCTTCGCGCAGTTCCAGGCCCCCCAGGCCAACCTCGACCATTTCGAGGAGCGGTTCCCGGCCGACTTCATCTGCGAGGCCCTGGACCAGACGCGCGGGTGGTTCTACTCGCTGCTGGCGATCGCCACGCTGCTGTTCGACCAGTCGTCGTTCAAGAACGTCGTCTGCCTCGGCCTCATCCTCGACGAGGACGGCCGCAAGATGTCGAAGTCGGTGGGCAACACGGTGGAGCCCTGGGAGGTCATCGAGCGCTACGGCGCCGACGCGCTGCGCTGGTACTTCTTCACCTCCAAGCAGCCGTGGGACGGCTATCGCTTCTCGCTGGAGACGATCGGCGAGGCGGTCCGCCAGTTCATGCTCCAGCTCTGGAACACGTACGGGTTCTACGTGCTCTACGCCAACGTCAACGCGGTGTCGCCGAACGGGAACGCGCCGGCCGCCGCCGGCGACCTCGACCGCTGGGCCCTGTCGCGTCTGCAGGAGACGGTGGAGATCGTCCGCGACCGGCTCGACAACTTCGACGCCACCACGGCGGGGCGGGCCATCCAGACCTTCGTCGACGAGCTGTCGAACTGGTACGTGCGCCGCTCGCGGCGGCGCTTCTGGGACGGCGACCCGGCGGCCTTCGCCACGCTGCGCCGGTGCCTGGTGACGGTGGCCCAGCTGCTCGCCCCCTTCTGCCCGTTCGTCGCCGACGAGCTCTACGACAACCTCGACGGCGGCGAGCTCAGCGTGCACCTGTGTGACTTCCCGGTCGCCGCGCCGCGCGACGCGGAGCTCGAGCAGGCGATGGACGTCGCCCGCCAGACGGTCAGGCTGGGCCTGGCGGCGCGCGCACAGGCCAAGATCAAGGTCCGGCAGCCCCTGCGGGCGGCGGTGATCGTCGCCACCGGCCGCGAGCGCGCGGCGATCGAGCGCCTGGAGGAGATCGTCGGCGACGAGCTCAACGTCCACGCGCTGCGGTTCGTCTCCGAGGCCGACGAGCTGGGCCAGATCGAGGTCAAGCCCAACTACCGGACCCTCGGACCGCGCTTCGGCAAGCAGATGCCGATGGTGGCGGCCGCCGTCGCCGGCCTGGACCCGGGTCACGTCGCCGTCGCGCTGCGCGAGGGCCGCCCCGTCGCGATCAGCATCGGGGGCACCGAGCATGAGCTGACCGCCGACGACCTGCTCATCAGCATGAAGCCCCTCGAGGGCTATCAGGTGGAGCGCGAGGGCTCGCACGCGGTCGCCCTCGAGATCGAGATCGACGAGTCGCTGCGCGTCGAAGGGTGGGCGCGCGACATCGTGCGCGCCGTCCAGAACGCCCGGCAGGCCGCGGGCCTGGAGGTCTCAGACCGGATCCTGCTCACGCTGGACGGGGACGCCGAGCTCATCGGCGCCGCCCGTGCGCACGAGGCGTACATCGCCGGCGAGACGCTGGCGGCGAGCGTCAGCTACGAGTCGCTGGAAGGTGTGGAGCCCGTGCTCATCGACGGACGCCCGCTGAGGATCGGAGTGGCGCTGGCCTCATAGGCCCGCGCCCGAGTTGCTGTGAGAGGAGGGGGTGCTGCGCCCGGGCCGGAGATCGGTGCCCGGGCGCGCACCACCTGAGCAACGCGGCTAGGCCAGCGCCGGCTCGAGCTCCTCTTCGATCTTGCGCTTGGGGTAGGCGCCGATGACCGTCTTGGCGACCTCGCCGTGCTTGAACAGCATCAGCGTGGGAATCGACATGACATTGAACTTGACCGCGGTCTGCTGGTTCTCGTCGATGTTGAGCTTGACGACCTTCAGCGAGTCGGCGCGCTCGGAGGCGATCTCCTCCACGACGGGGGAGACGCGGCGGCACGGACCGCACCATGGCGCCCAGAAGTCGACGAGGACGGGGAGGTCCGACTCGACGACCTCGGCCTGGAAGTTGTTGTCGGTCACATCTGTCACATCGCCTGCCATCGCGGTCTCCTTGTCGGTTTACTTCAAAAAGTATAGCGCCCGGTCACAGCTAGGCTAAGGGGTATGGCGGAGCCCACGAATTCCGAGATCGCGGAGGCGCTCGACGAGCTGGGCGACCTCTACGAGCTCGATGGGGCAGTCATCCACCGCATCGTGGCGTATCGCAACGCCGCCAAGGCGGTGCGCGACGCTTCGGTGTCGGTCACAGCGCTGGCACGCGAGGGCCGCGCCACCGACCTGCCGGGCATCGGCGCGATCATCCAGGAGAAGGTCCTGGCCCTGGCCGACGACGGCGACATCCCCGCGGCGGTCAAGCTCCGCGCCAAGTTCCCGGTCGGCCTGCTCCAGATCACGCATCTTCCAGGCCTGGGGCCCAAGCGGGCCCGGCGGCTCTACGAAGAGCTGTCCGTCGACTCACTCGACGCGCTCGAGACGGCCGCGTCGGCGCAGCGGATCCGCGCGCTCAAGGGCTTTGGCCCCAAGGCCGAGGAGAGCATCCTGGCCGCGATCTCCGCCCGGCGCGCCGAGGAGGCCGACGGGCAACGGCGGCGGCCGGCGCGTCGTGCTCAACCGGGCCCTGGCGGTCGGCGAGCAACTGCTCGACGCGCTGCGCACCCACCCGGCCTCCGAGCGGGTGGAGCTGGCCGGCTCGGCGCGGCGGATGACCGACAGCGTCAAGGACCTCGACATCATCGCCACCGCGTCCGATCCGCTCGCGCTGGCCCGCGCCGCCGCCGACCTGGATCTCGTCGAGGGGGCCCAGACCCCGAGCGAGTCCGGCGTGCGGCTGCGGACGCACACGGGGCTGAAGGTCGACGTCCGGATCGTCGCCCCCGACCAGTTCGGCAACCTGCTCCAGCACTTCACCGGCTCCAAGCAGCACAACATGGCGCTGCGCGAGGCGGCGGTGCGCAAGGGCCTGCACGTGTCCGAGTACGGCGTGCTCGACGACAGCACCGGCGAGACCCATCGCTGCGAGCGCGAGGAGGAGGTCTACGCCCTGCTGGGGCTCGAGTACATCGAGCCCGAGCTGCGCGAGAACCGCGGAGAGCTCGACGCGGCGGCCAAGCGCACCCTGCCTTCGCTGATCACGGTCGAGGACCTGCGCGGCGACCTGCACAGCCATACCATCGCGTCTGACGGCACGGCCTCGATCGAGGAGATGGCGCTGGCGGCGCGCGACGCGGGCTATGAGTACCTGGCCATCACCGATCACTCGACGTCGGTGGCGGTGCGCATCGAGGCGGCGCAGCTGTCAGAGCACGTCGCCCGGATCCGCGAGCTGTCGGGAACCGACGCGGTCGGCGGGATCACGCTGCTGGCCGGCTCGGAGGTCAACATCCTGCCCGACGGGTCGCTGGACTACGACGACGAGACGCTCGCCGGGCTCGACTGGGTGGTCGCGTCCGTCCACTCCTCCTTCCAGCAGGACTCTGCGGCCATGACCGCCCGGATCGTCCGCGCCGTCTCCAACCCCCTGGTGGACGTCATCGGCCACCTGTCGGGGCGCAAGATCGAGCGCCGGCCGCCCTACCACTTCGACTTCAAGGCGATCTGCGCCGCCGCCAAGGAGACCGGGACGCTGATCGAGATCAACTCCAGCCCCGACCGCCGCGACATGAACGAGGTCCACGCGCGGGCCGCGGCCGAGGCGGGGATCCCGATCGTCATCAACTGCGACGCGCACCGGTCGGGCGGCTTCGAGGTGGCCCGCTACGGGGTGGCGACGGCGCGACGGGCGTGGCTGGGGCCCGACGCGGTGGTCAATACGCGGCCTGGGACCAGGTGGCGGCGCTGCGGCCGCGGGTGCGAGCGCGGCGGCTGACGGTTGCTCGTCGGGGTCCCGTGTTGCGGAGGCACGGACGCTGGTCAACGGCAGGGCTTGGGAAGGGTCTGCCTGAGGCGAAATTGGCGCGCTTTCCAGGGGGTTTTGGTAGATACGGCTCGCCACCGAACCAATATCTCCCACGACCCCGTCGAAAGGCCGCCGCCGGCGCCTCCGAGGCAGCCCGCACCTCCTCCTCCTAGGCCAGTCGTTTGACCAGCGTCAATGCCGCCGCGAGCGCCCGACCCCTTCCGAGGCGGTGGCGGCGGCCGCCGCGTTCCGCCGCCCGCACGCGCCGCAGACCCCGAACCGGAACGCCCCGAGCCGGCGCCGGCCGTGGCGCCGGCAGCCGCGGCGCGCGGGAACCCAGCCCCCGCGTCGGCCCCGCGGCCCGCGCGCTCTCGGGGACGACCTCGGCCGGCGCCACGCCCCAGCCCCGCCACCCCTTCTGCAGCGCCACGAACCACAGCAGCCCGATGAGGCACAGGATCGAGGCGACGAAGAAGTTCAGGCGCAGGCCGAAGATGTGGTTGGAGTAGTCGATCCGCTGGGTCTCCTCGAAGATGCGAAAGCCCGAGTAGCCGGCCACGTAGAGGGCGAACAGGCCCGGCGCCCGGACCTTGCGCCGCGCGCCCAGCCACACGAGGAAGCCGGCCAGCGCCAGGTTCCAGAGGAGCTCGTAGAGGAACGTCGGCTCGAACGTGGGCACGTTGAGGTAGCCCGGCGGCCGGTGCGCGGCGGAGATCTTCAGCGCCCACGGCAGCGACGACGGCGCCCCGAACAGCTCCTGGTTGAAGTAGTTGCCGATGCGCCCGATCGCCTGGGCCACGAGCAGGCCCGGCGCCGCCGCCTCCATGAAACGCAGGAGGTCGTCGCGGCCCAGCCGCCGGTGGGCGACCCAGAGCCCCACGATCGACACCCCCCGCGATGCCGCCCCAGATGCCCAGGCCGCCCTGCCAGATGGCGAGGATCCCCCACCAGTGGTCGGGGACCTGGCTGGGCGTGGTGACGTCGAAGTAGATGCGCCCGCCGATGAGCCCGGCCGGGAACGCCCACATCGCGATCTCGTAGCAGAGCTCGGGGTCGCCCCCGACGCGGCGCCAGCGCCGCCGAGAGATGTAGATCGCCGCCGCCACGGCGAAGACGTAGGCGATCCCGTAGGCGTGAAAGAAGAACGGCCCGATGCTGAAGCCGCTCGATGACGGGCTGGGGATGGCTCCAGGGGTGATCACGCGCCCCATCCTGGCATCAAACGCGGCAGGACGTGTTGGGCGAGTGTTGTGGCCACCGCCTCCCGGCTGAACGGGGCGATCAGCTCCGCCGCCCGGGCGGAATAGCCCGGCGCAGGGTCGTCCAGCGCGGCCCGCAGCGCGGGCGCGAGGTCCTCGGCCACCAGCCGCGGGTCCAGCGCCCGGGCCAGCCCCAGCGCCGGATACGGGCCCGGCGCCGGCGTGGCGACGAGCATCGCGCCGTCGGCGAGCGCTTCCAGCTGGGCGATGCCGAAGTCCTCGCGGCGGGAGGCGGCCACGAACACGCGGGCGCGTCGCAGCAGCGCGCGGAACTCGTCCGGGGGCAGGCGTCCGGTGAACCGCACGCCGGGGACGTCCGAGGCACGGTCGATCCCGGTCACCACCAGCGTCTCCTCACCGCGCCGGGCCCGCCGCCAGGTGTCGAGGATGAAGTCCAGCCGCCGCTTGACCGGGTCAGCGGCGTAGGCGACCACGTCGACGTCGCGGACCGCCGCCGGCGCGCCCGAGCTCTGCACCGCCACCGGCACCACCACCCGCTCGGGCCGCGCGGCAGCCGCGCGGCGCGCCCCCGCGCGCAGCGGGGCCAGCGAGTCGGGCGCCATCGTCAGCACCAGCGGCGCGCGGGCCAGCCGCCGCCGCTCGACCGCGCGCTGCCACACACCGTGCCGGCCGGGGCGGTTCTCGGCGGCGATCGCGTCCAGCCAGATCACGCCCGGCCGCGGCCACAGCAGCGCGGCGGTGATCGAGCAGTAGACGACCGTGCGCGGCCGGTGCTCAGCGATCCCCCGCGCGGCGGCACGGCGCGCGGCCAGCGCCTGGACGAGGTCGGTGAGCATGAAGGTGCGCACCTCGGGACCGGCCCGGTGTCGACGGTCGCCGTGCGCGCGCCGGCGCGGCCTGGAACGCCGCGCCCAGCTCACGCGCCGCCGCCCGCCACCCGGTGGTGGCGCCGACCGAGACGATGAGGACATCAGTGGCCCCGACCGGGCCCGGGACGGCCATGCTGCTTCAGACCTGGCGGGCGGACCGCGACGAGGACGAGCCGTTGAGCTCCATCAGGTTGCTGCGAAAGCCCGGCGTGCGCACCAGCTGGATGGGCCGCAGTGGCGAGGTGCCCTCGACGTAGAAGCGCGCGCCGTCGCGCTCCTCGATGGCCGTCACCGCGCCTGACTGGCGGCGCCAGGCCAGCGCCCAGATGACGGCGAAGCCCGCGGCGATCGCCGGGACCTGCGGCAGGATGACGCCGAGGGCGCCGGCGCCGAGCGTCGAGAGCAGGAGCGGCCACAGGCGGTTGAGGACCACCCGCGCGGGATTGAGCTCGGGCAGGGACGGCTGGCTGCGCGCGCTGGCCAGCAACGTGGCGATCGGCGAGGAGGTCTCGGCCCGCCGGCCCAGCCACAGGCCGGTCAGGCCCGCCACCACCCACCAGCCGGCAGCGATGGGAACGACGAGCGGATGCTCGCCCCCCACGGCACCGGCAAGCGTCACCGCGGCCAGGGCGCTCGCGGCCGCGGCGCTGATCAACACGGTGGTGCGCAGGAACTCAGCGAACCTCACCGGCGCTCACTCACCGCTGAGCAGGGTCAGCAGCTCGCGCACGCCCTGGGGCCCGTCCACCACGAAGTCAGCCTGGGCCTGGATCTCCGACGGGCCCTCGTCGGACTGGACTCCGACGCGCAGGGCCCGCTCCAGGCGGCCCTCGTCGACCAGGGCACCCAGGGCACGAAAGGCGTCGATGTCGGTCGTGTCGTCACCCACGTAGAGCGCATTCTCGATGTCGGGACCGACCTCGTTGAGCAGGCGCAGGACCCCCAACCCCTTGTCGATCTTGACCGGGGGCCGGACCTCGAGCACCTTGCGGCCCCAGTGGGTGCGCAGCCCCGCCGCCTGCGCGCGCTCGGCGATGGCATCGACCGCCGCCTTGGCGGCGTCCTCGTCGGGGGCTCCGCGCCAGTGGAAGGCGACGATCGGGCCCTTGTCCTCCAGCCGGACGCGGAGCTTGCGAGCGTCGGCGGTGTCGCTCTCGCGGCCGAAGTCATGGATGCGGCGGATCCAGTCGGCGACGCCCGCGTCGAGCACGGCCTCGGTCCACCCCGCCCGCAGCAGCTCGACGCCGTGGGACCCGACGTAGTTGATGGAGCCGATCGAGACCATGGCTCGCGCCTCGGAGGCACGTCGCCCGGTCACGCACGCGACCAGGCCATAGCTGCGCGCGACGACGATCAGCAGCTGGCGGGTCGACTCGGGGACGTGGGCGTCGGAGGCGTGGTCCACGATCGGGGCCAGCGTCCCGTCGATGTCGAACATGACCGCCGAGCGCTGTGGATTCTGGCGCAGAGGAGCAAGCGCCTCTGATAGGAGCGCTGAGGTCACCCGCTTAGTATGCCCCCTCGCGCCGGTCCGGACCTGCCGGATCGGTCGTTGGCAGATAGCATGCAGCGCCTCAGGATGAGTGACGCGAATCAGACCCCGCCCAGCGGTGACGGCTACACGGTGTCCCACCTCGACGAGATGGGCGAGGGCTTCGGGTTTCGCAAGATCCGCCGCGAGCTCGGGGTGACGGCGTTCGGCATGAACGCCGTCGTGCTGCCGCCCGGCTACGCGACCGGGATGCACTTCCACGAGCAGCAGGAGGAGACGTACTTCGTGCATCAGGGCTTGGTGGAGTTCCGCTTCGGTGACGGGTCCGCGCACGTCGTGGGCGCCGGCGGGATGGCGCGGGTCGACCCGTCCACCCACCGGGGCATGCGCAACGTCGGCCAGGACGCCGCGATCGTGGTCGTGGCCGGCGGCAAGGACGGCTACGTGGGGCGAGACGGGCAGGCCGTGGGCGACAACCCCCGCGGCGGACCGCCCGGCGCCTAGCCGGGCCGCGACCGCCTGAGTGCCGTGACGCCGGACGCGCCCTCCACGGTGTTGCTCCTGCACGGCCAGCCCGGGGGCGCCGCCGACTGGGATGGGGTCATCGCCGGCCTGGACGGGCGCGTCGACGTGCTCGCCGTCGTCCGGCCCGGGTGGGACGGGGTGACCCGCGCGCGCGACCTGGCCGGGAACGCCGCCGCGGCGCTGGCCGCACTGGACCGGCGCGGGGTGCGGCGCGCCGTGGTCGTCGGGCACAGCCTCGGCGCCGCCGTCGCCGCGTGGCTGGCGGCCACCCACCCGGAACGGGTGACCGCGCTCGTGCTCGCCGCCCCGGCGGCCAACCTGGCCGCGCTGTACACGCTCGACCGCTGGACCGCCGCGCCCGTGGCCGGCGACGTGGCCGCCGCCGCGGTCCTCGGCGCGCTCGGCCTGGCGCTCGCGGTCGCGCCCGTGCGCCGGCGGATCGCCCGCGCGACGCGCCTGGAGGAGACGTACCTGCGCAGGGCCGGCACCGCCGTGCGGCGGCCGGCAGCGTGGCGTGCCTACGCCGCCGAGCAGCGGGCGCTGGTGCGCGACCTGCCCGAGCTCGAGCGCCGCCTGGACGCGATCGGCGCCCCCACGACGATCATCGCCGGCGTGCATGACCGGATCGTCCCCGCGCGCGCCACCGTGCGGCTCAGCGGGCAGATCCCGGGCGCACGCCTGCAGCACAGCGCGGTGGCGGGCCATCTGGTCCCTCAGCGAGACCCGGGACTGGTGGTGGAGGCGATCCTTGCGGCGCTGAACCGCTGAGCGAGCCTCTAACCTCGGATCGGATGCCAATGCGTTGTCGGGCAGCCGCGAGAGGGGTGGCCATCGTCGCGGGGTTGTGCGCGGTAGCGCTCGCCGCCCCGTCGGCGGGCCTGGCCGCGCGCCTCGTCGGGGGCCGCACACAGCAGGCCATCGCCCGCGCGTTCGCGGCGCAGCGATCGCATCGCGGCCAGACGATCGTCTCCGTCCGCACCGCGAGCGTGAACCCCGCGTGGGCGGTGGTGCGCTCGGTCATCCCCCAGGCCGCCGGCCAGACGCGCTCGGGCGCCACGCCGTCCCTGCACAGCACCTACTATCACCTGGTGGGCGGCCGGGCGCGCCCGGCCCCGCCGCCACGGGCGGCGAGGACCGACCTGGCCCGCGACTTCCGGGTGGAGGTCGTCTACTCCGGCTCGGGCCGCGAGTCGATCAGCTACACGCAGAAGTACGGCAGCGTCTGCGCGGGCGCCGGCCCCTTCATCGACGCCGAGACCGACGTGGTCAACCCGATGTCGTGGACGGTGCGCTACGTCGTGGATCTCGACAATCTGCTCTCGGCCGTGCACGGCCCCGGCGCAACGACGCTGGTGCCCAACATCAGCTTCCTCCCCGCCGGCTCGCACGTGACCGCCGCCGAGACCGTGAGCCGCTCCGTCCAGGACTTCGGCTGCAACGGCACGGCGACGACGTTCAACTGCGCGACCACATTCGTGGCCGGCGGCCCGGACCCCGGCGGGGAACTGTCCTTCCCGGCGGGCGCGGGCGTTGAGGCGGGCGTGCCGATGGCGGCACGACAGCGCGGCGCCTGTAACCCGGACAACTTCACACTCGGCCCGTCGCTGTGGGACAGCGGCGCCGCCACCGCGCTCGCCCCCCGGCTCAAGCTGCTCGGCGGGACGCTCCCGGCCCGGCCCTACGCGCCGGTCAAGGTGTCCTGGCCCGCCGACTCGGCCCAGCAGGCCCAGGGCTTTGCCGCCAGCCCCTGCCAGGGCGATACGGCGGCGTGCACCGATCTCTTCCAGTGGCAGGGAACCGTGTCCCTGCAGGCGGTCCCCGGGTAGATGGCGGCGGGGACCCGAGGCCTGCCGTGTGGCAGGCGCCATACGCCGTTCTTACCTCGCGGTACATAGACTGGCCCGCCGTGGAAACACTCCCCGAATCAGCCGAGCCCTTCCGGGATGAGTCCGTCGGGATCCCCGGGATCTCCGAGCTGGAGCTGAACGCGGGCGCGGCGTCGGTCGTCGAGGAGCCCGCCGGGCTGCGCGTGGGCGCGGCCACGCGCCGGCGCCCGCGGCCCCGGCGCCGGCTCTCGGAGGCGGCTCGTCAGGAGCTCCTGTGGATCACGGTGCTCTACGTGGCCGCCCGCGGGCTGCTCCTGCTCGTCGCCTATCTCAACGGCACCTTCGGGCACCACAACTTCCTGCACGAGCTGGCCAACTGGGACGGCCTGTGGTACCGGTCGCTGGCCAACCACGGCTATCCGGACTACGTCTCCTTCGCCCAGACGAACCTCGGGTTCTTCCCGCTGTTCCCCCTGGCCATCTTCGTGGTCGAGCAGCCGCTGCTGCTGATCACCAACCACGACGCGGTCTGGTGCTCGACTGTGGCCGGCGCGCTCATCTCGGGCCTCGGTGGCCTGGCCGCGACGGTCATGGTCCACCGCCTCGCCGAGGGCTGGTGGGACCGCGAGACCGCGCGCCGGGCGACGATCCTGTTCATCGTCTTCCCGGGCTCGGTGGTGTTCTCGATGGTGTACTCCGAGGGCCTGCTGCTGCCGCTGGCCGCCGGCTGCATCTACGCGCTCGAACGGCGTCGCTGGATTCTGGCCGGGATCCTGGCCGGGTTCGGCACGGCGGTCCAGCCGGTGGGGCTGGTGCTGGTGCCGGTGTGCCTGCTCTCAGCGCTCATGGAGTGGCGGCGGTGGGGCTGGTCGCTGCGACCGGCCCGCCGGGCCTTCCTGGCGCCGCTGCTCTCGCTCACCGGCGTGGGCTCCTTCATGGCATTTCTGTGGGCGTGGACCGGGAATCCGCTGGCGACCTACATCGCCCAGCACCACGGCTGGAGTGAGACGACGACTCCGCTCTCGCTCTGGCGCATGGGCGAGAAGCTCGCCGACGAGGTCGACTTCAGCCACTTCAACCAGCCCACGATCAACCTCAACCTCGTGATCGGCCTGATCGGCGGGGCGGTGCTGCTGCTCTGGCTCGTGCTCGTCTACTTCTCCCGGCGCGAGATATCCCGCGAGGCCATCCTGTGGACGCTGGCCATCGCCTTCCTCGCCTACACCTCGTCCAACGTGCCCCCGCTGCCGCGCATGCTCATCACCGCCTTCCCGGCGCTGATGGCGGTCGCCCGCTACGCCCAGGGCCGCTGGTTCACGGTGATCGTGTGGGGCAACGGCGTGCTGCTGGCCGGGCTGAGCATGCTGACGTACTACGGCTTCACGCTGCGGCCCTGAGCGCCGGGCATGAGCTGCACGTGGATGACGCTCGCGTAGCCGTACTTGCGCACCGGTCCGGAGCCGAAGCGCCGCTCCAGCTCGGCGGCCAGGGAGAACCAGCGCGCGCGGTTGGCGCGCGACTGAGGCGGGCCGGTGGGCTGTCCCTCGTGGCTTGAGATCAGCCACATCCGCGCGCAGCCTGCCGTACGCCGGGCCAGGGCCGCGGGCGAGGGGACGGCGTAGTCCTCGACGAACGGGCGGACCACGCGCCAGGCGACCGACGGCAGCACCGCCCGCGGCGCCCGGCGGATGGCGGCGCCGGTGCCGACGTAGTACTGGAAGGCCATCCGGGCGTCGGCGGGGTAGAAGGCCACGCAGTCGCCGGGGCGGGCCTGGGTCAGCACGCCCGCGGTCACCCCTTGCCAGGGCTCGGGCGAGACGCCGTAGGCCTGCACCACGGGGATCGCCCGCGCCGCCAGCACCGCCACCAGCAGCGCCGGGGCCAGATAGCGCGGCCAGCGCCGATCGCTCAGCGCCGGAGCGAAGGCGAGCGCCAGCGCCGGCGTGGACAGCAGGACGTTGCGCGGGACGAAGACCGGGTGCGAGATCACCGAGTACAGGAACGTGAGCGCCCCGGGCAGGACGCACCAGGACAGCACCAGCCCCATCCCCCATATCGCCTCGCCACGGCGCCACCGCATCGCGGTGTCGGCCACCAGGGCGACCACGGCCGCCAGCGTGGCCCACATCAGCGCCTTGCTCGTGAAGCTGTGATGAAACACCGGCTGAAGGCCGCCGGAGGTCAGGGACTGGAGGACCTGGGTATCGACCATCCGGCTCGGTGGCTGGACCCAGAAGAGCTGGCCCGAGCCGCGCCGGGCCGCCAGTACGGCCAGCGGCGCGCACAGCAGCGCGATCGCCCCCAGCGCGGAGCCGTAGCGCCGCATCGCGCCGCGGCGGGCGAGCAGGCCCAGCAGCTGCGCCGGGACCACCAGGGCGGCGACGAAGCTGCAGTACATGGCCAGCGTCATCGCCGCCACGAAACCCAGCCACACGAGGCGTCGCCGCGGCCTGCCGCGATCGCCCCCGGCCGCCTCGTCGTCCACGAGCGCGATGAACGCCACCATCGCCGCGCACACGAACGCCACCATCAGCGCGTAGCCGCGCGCGGTCTGGCCCCAGTAGAGGAGCGGGAGGCTGACCGCGGCCAGGACGCCGGCGCCCAGCGACACCCGCCGGTCGCCGAACAGGCGCTCGGCGATCAGCGCGATCAGGGCGACGGTGGCCACCGTGGCGATGACCGACGGCAACCGCAGCACCACCAGCCCGTTGCCGAAGGCGCCGATGAGGACGTGCATGAGCAGGTAGTAGGCGGACATGTTGCCGCCGTCATGGGCGATCGCCCGCCACAGCGCCGCTCCATGCTGGGCGGCGATCGAGACCGTCGCGCCCTCGTCAAATCCGAGGCTGCGTCCGCCCAGGCCGATGAGCGAGAGCACCGCGGCCAGCAGCGCCGGCCCGGCGATCACACCCCAGCCGCGCAGGTCACGAGCGCCCGCTCGCGCGGACGCTACGACGCCTTGTGGCTCCTGCACCCGGACGGACAACGGGTGGACCTCAGGTTCCGGCCAGCGCCGAGGGGGTGCTCTCGTGCACGGGCGCCCGCCCGGGGCGCCGGTCGGCGGCGCCGGCGACCCCGCTGCCACACCACCGCGCCGGTGAGCGCGTAGACGACGACCACGGCCGGGGCGGTGTGCAGCGGCAGCGCCAGGATGCCGTTGGGCTTGACCACGAACACCGACACGCAGATCGCGAGGGCCAGGCCCATCGAGTACTGCGGGGCGCGCAGCGCGGCCAGCAGCGCCAGGCCCCAGACGAAGTACCACGGCCAGGCGGCCGGGCCGCCCGCGGCCGCGATCACCAGAAAGGCGCCGAGCCAGGGCACCAGCCGCCCGACGCGGACGCGATAGAGCAGCACCGCCCCGGTCACGGCGGTCAGCGCGAAGGCGGCGACGCCGAAGACCCCCTCCAGGCCTCGGTGCGACACCCCGATCCCGACGTCGGACAGCAGCGAGGCCGCGGTGTAGCCCAGGCCGGTGGCGGGAGTGATGGCCAGGCGGACCTTCGCCGGGGTGGAGAACAGCGCCGTCGACAGCCAGTCCACGCCCACGCCCACGGCCAGCGTCACCACGCCCAGAACCGCCAGCGCGACCAGCGCCGCGGCACCCATGAAGCGGATCTGCGCCCGACGGCCGAGCTCTTCGCGGCCCCAGGCCACCGCGATGAACGCGGCGCCGGCGAGCGCCGGCACCTTGACCGTCGCCGCCAGGGCGCAGATGACCACGCCGAGCATGGGGCGCCCGTCCAGCGCATACGCGATCCCGGCGGCCAGCATGCCCACCATCAGCAGGTCGTTGTGCCCCGCGACGATCAGCTCGAGCATCACCAGCGGGCTGAGCACGGCCAGCCACAGCGCGCGGCGCCCGTCGCTGCCCATGGACCGGGCCAGCCGCGGCACGTAGACCGCCAGCAGCACGGCGCCGAGCACCTCCGGCAGCCGGGTGAGCAGCACCCCGGCCACCAGGTGGTTGCCCACGACGGCGGCGACGAGGCTGACCAGCCCCAGGAACAGCGGCCCGTAGGGGGCGGTGGTGTGGCGCCAGAAGGGCGACACGGCATCGAGCACGTGCTGATGACCCAGCCCCGCCAGCGCCGCCGGAGCGGTGTGGTAGGGGCTGTGGCCGAGGTGGAGGATGAGGCCCTGAGCCATGTAGCTGTAGACGTCGCGGCTGAACAGCGGGGGGGCGAGCGCCAGTGGGATCATCCAGGCCGCGCCGATCGCCAGCAGCGCTCGCGGCGACGGCAGCGCGCGGCCGAGGCCCAGCCAGGCGCCGCACAGCACCACCATGCCGACGTAGACGAGCACGAGGCTGTGTCCCCGTCCGGTCGGAGCGCCCGGCATGTACCACCACCCGACGACGTGGTCGGCCACCGCGCGCGGCGCCGCGTAGGCCACGAGCACCGAGCCCAGCAGGCCGGCGGCCGTGTAGGACCAGACAGAGCGCGGGGAGGGCACGGAGTCGCTCATGCGCCGGCGGATCGGCTCACAGCGAGGCGTAGACCGCGGTCTCGAACTCCCCACACAACCGCGCCGCCTCGGGGACGAGGAACGGGAGCGCCTGGGTGTAGATCGCGCCGGCCACCCCGGCCGCCGGGTCGACCCAGAAGAACGTATTGAAGAGACCCATCCACCCCCCGCTCCCGGCCCGTCGCCGGCCCGGCTGGTCCTCGGTGTTGAGCAGGAGCCCGTGGCCCCACTTGTAGCCGGGGCCGAGCGCGAGCCCGCACGCCGACTCCGGATCCGCGGTGCGGATCTCGGCCGGGAAGTCCAGCGCGCCGATCTGGTTGGAGAACATGGCCTGGACGGTCGCCGGCAGGAGCACCGTCGTCCCGTCGGGGCCAGTCCCCTCCCCCAGCAGCATCCGCTGGAAGATCAGGTAGTCGTGCGGCGTCGAGTACAGCCCGCGGCTGCCCGAGATGTACTCCGGCCGCGCGGGCAGCTCGATCTCGCTGGCCGCCCACCGCCCGCCGGCCCCCCTCAGGTGCACGGGCGCGAGCTCGGCGCGGGCGCGCTCGTCAAGCGCGAACCCGGTGCGGGTCATGCCCAGCGGCTCGGTGACGATCGCCGTGATGGCCTCGTCGAGCGAGCGCCCGCACACCGCCTCGACGACCAGGCCCAGCCAGTCGGTGGCGGGCGAGTACATGAACGTGCTCCCGGGCTCGGCCACGAGCGGGGCGTCGAGGACGGCGCGCAGCCCCGTCATCGGCTTGGGCGCGCCGACCGCCTGTTCCCAGGCCAGCACGTCGGCGTTCCAGAACCAGTACCCGAGGCCCGAGGTGTGGGTGATGAGCTGCTTGACGGTGACCTTGCGCGACGGCGCCCGCAGGACCGGACGCCCGTCCTCGATGCGCTCCAGCAGGCCGATGGCCGCGAACTCGGGGCAGTACTCCTCCACCGGGGCATCGATGTCGAGCTTGCGCTGCTCGGCGAGGTGCAGCGCGGCGACGGTCACCACCGGCTTGGTCATCGACATGATGCGCAGGGGCGTGTCGGCGTCGACGGTGGTGTCCTCGCCCGGGGCCCGCGGCCCCGCCGCGCCCTCGTAGATGAGGCCGTCACGGTCGGCCGCGACCGCCACGACGTTGGGGACCGCGCCTGAGGCGACCGCGTCGGCCAGCACGGCGTCGATCGCCTGCGACCGGGTGGATGTGCTCATGGGGCCCGAGCGTAGAGCAACCGTCGGTGATCTCGCCGTCGGATCGGCGCGTCCGAGCGCGTCTATCTTGAGGCCGGTGCTGTCCTTCGCCTGCGGACACTGCGGCCGGCTGGTGTTCTTCGAGAACACCGTCTGCCTGCACTGCCTGACGGAGCTGGGGTTCGCGCCGTCAGACCTGGATCTGATCGCGCTGGACCGCCCGCCCGGCAGCGACCTCTACCGCTGCGCCAACGCTGAGCTAGCCGCCTGCAACTGGATGGTGGACACGCCAGGACAGCTGTGTCGCTCCTGCGAGCTGACGCGCACACGGCCCAACGACGGGGACCCCGACGGGCTGCTCGCCTTCGCCGCCGCCGAGGCCGAGAAGCGCCGGGTGATCATGCAGCTCCTGGATCTCGGCCTCCCGGGCGTCGCTCCCAGCCGGCTGCGGTTCGACCTGCTGTCCTCCAGGCATGAGACGGTCGTGACCGGGCATGCCGACGGCGTGATCACGATCGACCTGGCGGAATCGGACGATGCGCGGCGCGAGCGGCGGCGCAGCGAACTGGGCGAGCCGTACCGCACGATGCTGGGGCACCTACGCCATGAGCTCGGGCACCATTTTCCAGCCGGCGGTGGTCGCCGGCGAGGAGGCGTGGGAGGCGTGCCGGGCGCTGTTCGGGGACGAACGCGCGGATTACGGCGCTGCCGTCGAACGCCACTACGCGCACGGCCCCGACGACGACTGGCCCGGGGCGTACGTGAGCGCCTACGCCGCCATGCACCCGTGGGAGGACTGGGCCGAGACCTTCGCGCACTACCTGCACATACGCGACACGTTGCAGACCGCGGCCGAGCATGGCGTCACCGTCACGGGGCCGCGGGCGGCCCCGCTGGACCGCTCGCTGAAGGCCACCCCGCAGCCCGAGGCCGGCGACCGTGGCTTTGACGAGGTCCTCGACAACTGGCTGCCCCTCACCTACGCGCTCAACGCCGTCAACCGCAGCCTGGGCCGCGACGACCTCTACCCGTTCAGGTTGCCCGAACCGGTCATCGATAAGCTGCGCTTCGTGCACGACCGAGTCCAGGCGGCCGCCATGGCGGCGCCGGTCTGAGTCAGGAGGCCTGCTCGGTGGCGCGCAGCACCCCGGCGCCGTGGCAGCAGGTCCGGTTGCGCCCGGACTGCTTGGCTTCGTAGAGGGCGCGATCGGCCATCCGGTACAGCGCGTCGCCGTCTGACGGGGTCGACACCAGGCCCACGCCGGCCGACATCGTCAGCCTGCCCGCGCGCCCGAACGGCTCTGACGCGATGGCCGCCCGCGCGCGATCGGCCGCCGCGACGGCCTCTTCGGCGTCGCAGGCGGGCAGCAGCCATGCGAACTCCTCGCCGCCGACGCGGGCCAGCACCTCGCCGGCGCGCACCGTGTCCTCCAGGCGCCGTGCCACCTCGATGAGCACCGCGTCCCCCGCGGGATGTCCGAAGTGGTCGTTGACCTGCTTGAACAGGTCCAGGTCGAGGAGGACGAGCGCGAGCTGCTGTCCGTCGGCCGACCGGCGCGCGGCCTCGCGCACCAGCGCCTCCTGGAGCACGTGCCGGTTGGCCAGCTGGGTCAGGCTGTCGGTGCGGGCCAGGCGCTCGAGCTCGCGCTGCTGGCGCTTCTGGACGCTCACGTCGCGCAGCGTGCTGACAAAGCCGATGGCGCGGCCGTCCTCCTCGCGCGCGGGCCGCGCGGTGATCTCGGCCTCGAACCGCTCGCCGTTGGCGCGCATCAGGGTGAGCTCGTGGGTGCCGCCGTTGTTGCCCACGACGTCGGCGAGGATGGCGGCGATCGTCTCGTGCTCCTCGGGCGGCCAGAACGGATACGGGGGGTGGACGCCGATGAGCTCCGACGCGGAGAACCCGGTGAGCACGCACAGCGCCTCGTTGATCGCCTTGATCTCCCCGTCCATGGTGAGCGCGTAGCCCTCGCCCATGGCGCTGATGATGGCCGTGGCATGGTCGCGCTCGGCCCGAGCCTCGGCCTCAGCCTCCTGCAGGCGGCGTTGAGCCTCCTTGCGGGCGCTGATGTCCTCCACCTGGGCGATGAAGTGGCGGGGGGCGCCGGCGGCGTCGCGTACCAGCGAGACCGACAGCTCGGCCCAGATCTCGGTCTCGTCGCGCCGGATGTAGCGCTTCTCGAACTGGTAGCCGGGGATGTGGCCGGCTGACAGGAGCCCGATGAGCTCCTCGTCGGCCACGACGTCGTCGGGGTGGGTGATCTCCTGGAAGGAGCGGCGGATGAGCTCGCTCTCCGGCCAGCCGAAGATGAGGCAGAGGGCGCGGTTGACCTTGAGGCAGCGGCCGTCGGGCGCGATCAGCGCCATCCCGATCGGCGCCTGGGAGAAGGCGGTCTCGAACAGGTCCTCGGCCTCGCGCCGGTGCGCCTCGGGGCCCCTCGATGCATCCGTGCATTCCATGCTCAGTAGTTGTCGGCGCAACTCAACGCGACCTTAAGGGTGTTTTATATGGATTTTGCAAGGAATTGTCGGCGTTATTTGACCCACCACCGATGGGTGCGATGATGGGCTGAGGATGGCCTCGGTCCCCCCGATCCCGCCCCACCTGACCACGGTCACCCCGCGCCTGGTCGTGTCTGACGGCGCCGCCGCGATCGACTTCTACATGGCGGCGTTCGGCGCCGAACCGGTGAGCGAGCGCCACACCATGCCCGACGGGTCGCTCATCCATGCCGAGCTGCGCATCGGCAATGCCATCGTGATGCTCACGCAGGACACCGACGACGGGTCCCGGGCACGCGCGCCCGCGGCCCAGCGGCCCGCCAACGTGATCATGGCCACCTACTGGGCGGATGTCGACGGCGCCTGGGAGCGCGCCCTCGCCGCCGGGGCCGAGGTGATCTACCCGCTGGCCGACCACTTCTACGGCGAGCGCGGCGGCCGGCTCCGCGACCCGTTCGGGCACCAGTGGATGCTCAGCCGCGTCACCGAGGTGCTGTCGGCCGAGGAGATCGCGCGGCGAGGCGCCGCGCCCTCCTAGTCAGCGTCCGGACCGCGGCTCAGCGGTCCGGCGGGTCAGCGGCCAGACCGCAGGTCGGGCGGCTCGAGTCCGGCCAGCCAGCTGCCGGTGTCGCCGGCCCGCAACTCGGCGCTCTCCTCGTCGCCATCATCCTGGAGCGCGTGGAAGGGCTGGGTCGCCTGCGGCTCGTCGGTCTGCCCGTCGGCTTCCGGATCGTCGGTGTCGGCGGCCTCGGCCTCGTACGCGTACTCGGGCTCCTCCCAGATGCCGTGCGCGGGGGCGGCCACCCTCTCAAACGAGCCCGTCGAGGGCGTGGCCTCGGCGGCGGGGAAGCGCTCGGAGGCCTGGTTGGCGAGGTTGGCCAGCGCCGCCGACACGACGCGCACGTCCTCCAGCAGCCGCTCGCGCTCGCGCCACACCGCGTCGGTCTCGGCGTCGAGATCGCGTAGCTTCGCCTTGGCCTCGGCGGTGATCTGAACCGCGTTGGCGGCCGCGTCGGCGACGCAGCGCTCGGCCTGCTCCTCGGCCAGCCGCGTGGTCTCGTGGGCCTGATCGTGGGCGACGACCAGGATCGATGCAGTCTGCTCGCCGATCCGCTCAAGCTCGTCGGTGATCGACGCGACCGGGGCCTGCTTGGCCCGCAGCGCATCCAGCTCGCGTTCCAGCTTGGCGAGGTGCGCGTCCACGGCGGTCCGGTTGTAGCCGAACGGGGCCAGCGGGAAGGCCGCCGAATCGTCGCCGTCAGACGGCGCTGGGGGCTCCGCGCCGTTGCCCATCTCGGGCTCCTCGGCGGGCGCCGTGTCGTCCATGGGCATCCGGTCGGCGCCGGTCATCCAGTTGGCGAACCGGCCCGCGAGGTCGGAGAACGGGGACCGGACTGCCTCCTCGGGGGCGTCTGCCTCCTGCAGGCCGCCGTGCGGGCGATGGAAGTTGTTCATGAGCTGACTCCTTGGCTGGCGATCACGAGGCTGTTCGGCGCCGCCGCGCACATCCCTGTCGCGCCGGCCCCGCCGCCACGGATCTTGCGCCGCCGCGACGCCGCCCGCCCGCGCCGCATGGCGCCGAGCGGCGCCGCGCCCGCAGCGTATATAAGTAAACTTATGAGTTTACTTGGTGCGGTCTATGACGCCGGCACGGCCAGCCGCTGCGCCGCGACCCGCGCCAGCGCGGCGTGGTGTCGCTTGGCGCCGCCCAGCAGCGCCCGGTCCACCTCGCCCCGCTTGTACAGCCAATGGACGTCCGCCTCCCACGTGAAGCCGATGCCGCCGTGGGCCTGGATCGCCGACGCGGGCACCTCACGCGCCCCCGTGGCCGCCGCGGCCGCCGCCAGCGCCGCCGCCTCGCCCAGCCGCGACGGCTCGGCGTCGGCGGCCCACGCCGCGTAGTAGGCGGTGGAGCGGGCGCTCTCGGTGTGCAGCAGCATCTGCGCACAACGGTGCGACACCGCCTGAAAGGAGCCCACCGGCACCCCGAACTGCTTGCGCTCCTTGACGTACTCGAGCGTCATCTCCAGCGCCCGCTGGCAGACGCCCACGACCTCGGCGGCGATCGCCGTGCGGACCCGGTCGGCCACGTCGCCCGCCAGCGGCTCGCCGTCCCCGCGCACCGTCGCGAACCGGCGCGTGGGATCGATCGCGATCAGCGGCTCGGAGTCCGGACCGGCCACCAGACGCGCGCCGTCGTCCTCGAGCAGGACCACCACGTCCGCGCCGTGCCCGTCGACGACGAGCTCAGGGGCGCCCAGGCCGCCGCGCAGCTCTCCGCTGATCAGTCCGGGCAGCCAGCGCCGGCGCTGCTCGTCGGTACCGCCGGCCTGGATGACCGCCGCGGCCACCGCAGTGGCCAGAAACGGAGTCGCCGCGCAGGCATAGCCCAGCTCCTCGAGCAGCACCGCCAGTTCGACGGCGCCCAGCCCCTGTCCCCCGTGCTCCTCGGCGACGGCGATCCCGGGCCACCCCAGCGCCACGATCTCGCGCCACAGCGCATCCTCGTACTCGGCGGCCTCGGCCGCCTCGCGGACCTTGGCAAACGGGGAGCGGGCGGTGAGGAGCTCCCGGGCGACGTTCTTGATCTCCCGCTGGTCCTCGGTCAGGTCGAAATCCATGTCAACCCTCCTAACGGGCCTTGGGGAGGCCGAGCACCCGCTCGGCGACGATGTTCTTGAGCACCTCGGTCGTGCCGCCCTCGATCGAGTTGCCGCGGGCGCGCAGCAGCTCGTAGGACCACCGGCCGCCGGCCGTCAGCGCCGCGGGTCCGAGCAGGTCGGCGGCCAGCTGCGTGAGCTGCTGGTTGGTCTCTGACCACATCCACTTGGTCAGCGAGCCCTCCGGGCCCGGCTGCCCGTACTTCTCGATCGCCGTCAGCCCGCGATAGGCGGTCAGCCGCAGGATCTCCGCCTTGAGGTGCAGCTCGCCGAGCCGGTCGGCGATGACCGGATCATCGAGCTGGCCGCGCTGGGCGGCCTCGGCGATCAGGCGGTCGAGCATCTGGCGCAGGCGGACCTGGAGGAAGAAGGCCAAGCCGGCCCGCTCGTTCATGAGCGTGGTCAACGCCACCTTCCAGCCGTTGCCCTCCCCGCCCAGCAGGTTCTCCTCAGGGATGCGGGCCCCGTCGATGAACAGCTCGTTGAACTCGCTCTCGCCGGTGATCTGGCGCAGCGGCCGGACCGTCACCGCCTCCTGTTCCATGTCCATCAGGAAGTAGGTGAGGCCCTTGTGCTTGGGCGCCTCGGGGTCGGTGCGCGCCACCAGCATGCACCACTTGGCGTACTGGGCGGCGCTCGTCCACACCTTCTGCCCGGTGACCACCCAGTGGTCGCCGTCCTTGACCGCACGCGTCTTGAGGCTGGCCAGATCAGAGCCGGCGTCGGGCTCGGAGAAGCCCTGGCACCAGATCTCCTCGGCGCTGAGGATCGGCGTGAGGTAGCGCTCCTTCTGCTCAGGCGTCCCCCAGGTCATGATCGTCGGCCCGGCCAGGAGCAGCCCCAGCACGTTGGCCGGCAGCGGCGCCCCGGCGCGGCCCAGCTCCTCGAAGAAGATGGCTGATTGGGTGAGGGTTGCGCCGCGGCCGCCGTACTCGGGCGGCCAGTGGACGGCCGCCCACCCATCGCGCGCGAGGGCCTGCTGGAACTCGACCCGCCACTTGTAGTTGGCGTCCTCGGCGTCGGGCTCACGGCCCGGGTCGTGGTCGGCGAGCCAGGCGCGCAGCTCGTCGCGGAAGGCCAGCTCAGGCTCGTTGAAGGTCAGGTCCATGGGATCTCCATCTCGTGAGTCAGTGGCCATCCTGAAGATGACCAAGTGAAACATGCAGCGTGTTGTGTCTCAATTGTCCGACACCGCGATGCTGAACGCGGTGCGGTACTCCTCGCCGGGCGCCACCAGCGTCAGCGCCGTCCCGTGCTCCAGCGCGTTGGTGAGCGCCGTCATCGGCTCAAAGCAGATGAAGTCCTGGCCCTCGGGGGCGAACACCTGGGCGTAGGCGAAGCCGTCATCGAAGGTGACGGTCACGGTCTGGTCGCCCGCCGACACGCTGAACTCCGGGGGCGAGGCCAGCCCGGCCAGGCCGTCGTCCCAGCTCTGGCCGTCCAGGGCGAAGCGGCGTGGCTCAAGCGGCGTCGTGGCGCCCGTCGGGATCATCTGGTCGTCGAGCACGAGCCGCTCGGACGCCCCCAGGGACACCTGCCAATCGGCACGCGGCGCGTCGCCGGGCGGGCACAGGTACGGGTGGTAGCCGAACGACACGGGGACCGCGTCGGGACCGGTGGCGCGCAGCGTGGTGACCAGCTCCAGCCCTGCGTCGCCCGCGAGGGCGTCGAGGCGCAACTCGTGGGCGAACGGGAACAGGTCCATGAGCTCGGGAGCGCTCCAGTCAAGGCGGGCGCTGACGCGGTCGGTCGCTCCAGTCTCGATGAGCTCCCAGCGCAGCAGCCCCGGCAGCGCCCCGTGGATGGGCAGGCCGTTGGGATCCAGGCCGTAGCGACCGTCGGGCGGCGGGAGGGTGACCTCCTTGCCGGCGGCGGCGTAGCGGGGCCGTGACAGCCGGTTGGCCCACGGGTGAAGCAGCGGGATGCCCATCGTCTTGCCGCGCGTCGCGTAGGCCTGCACGCCCCGCCCGCCGTAGAGCAGCTGCACCCCGCGGTGGGTGAGCGAATGGCAGAGCATGTTGGCGTCGGGCACGAACCGCGCCTCCAGCGCGCCGCCTCCCGACACGATCCCCACCGTCGCAAATCCGTCCACCTCGGCCATCGCGGCAGAGCATCGCACGCGGCGGCGGCGGCGCGCCTGCTCCTGCGAAGATGGCCTCGTCCAATCCCCCATGGCGTCCCCAGTGCCCTCCCCCCAGATCGTCATCGTCGGCGCCGGCTTCGGCGGGATCGCGGGCGCCATCGAGCTGCGGCGCCATGGGTTTGGGGACATCACGATCCTGGAGGGCGCGCCCGACCTGGGCGGCACGTGGTTCTACAACAGCTATCCGGGGGCTGCCTGCGACGTGCCCAGCCACCTGTACTCGTTCTCCTACGAGCAGCGCACGAGCTGGTCTCGCCTGTGCTCTCCCAGCAGGAGATCCTCGACTACCTGCGCGGCGTCGCGCGCGACTACGGCGTCACGGACCTGATCCGCTTCTCACAGCGCGTCGCGGACTGCACCTTCGACCCCGCCGGCGACCGCTGGACCATCCAGACCGAGTCCGGCGACCGCTACGGCGCCGACGTGCTCATCCTCGCCACCGGCCAGCTCGAACCGCCCGTCGATCCCTGAGCTGCCGGGTCGGGAGCGCTTCGCCGGCCACAGCTTTCACTCGGCGCGCTGGGACCACGACTATGACCTGCGCGGCAAGCGCGTCGCCGTGGTGGGGACCGGCGCCTCGGCCGTCCAGTTCGTCCCCGAGGTGGCCCGGCAGGCCGTCCACCTCGGCGTGTTCCAGCGGACGGGCAACTGGTTTCTGCCGCGACGCAACCACATCTACTCCCCACTGGTGCGGGCGGCGATCCGCCACATCCCCGGGCTGCAGCGCCTGCGCCGCAGCTTCCTCTTCAACTACTGCGAGAGCCTCACGCTGTCCATCCGCCACCCGCGCACCGTCGGACGGCTGGCCGGTATGCGCTCGGCGGCGTTCATGCGCAGCCAGCTCCCGGACCCCGAGCTGCGCAGCCGCGCCTGGCCCGATTACACCTTTGGCTGCAAGCGGGTGCTGTTCAGCTCGCATTACCTTCCGACCCTCGGCCGCCCCAACGTCGAGCTCGTCACCGACGCGATCGCCGAGGTCACCGAGGCCGGCCTGCGCACGACCGATGGCCGCCTGCACGAGGTCGACTGCATCATCTGGGGGACCGGCTTCAAGGCCACCGAGTTCGTGGCCCCCACCCGCGTCGCGGGCGCCCAGGGGCGCACCCTGGACGAGGTGTGGAGTGACGGCGCGCACGCCCACCTGGGCCTGACCGTGCCCGGGTTCCCGTCGATGTTCCTGATGTACGGCCCCAACACCAACACCTCGGGCGGCTCGATCATCTTCTACCACGAGGCGCAGGCCGCCTACATCCGCCAGGCGCTCGAGCACCTGCGCGCCGGCGGCTATCGCCGCGTCGAGGTGCGGCCCGACGTGGAGGCGGCCTCTGACCGCGAGCTACAGGCCCGGTTTGAGGGCACGGCGTGGACGGGCTGTGACTCCTGGTACCGCGATCGCCACGGGCGGATCGTCACCAACTGGCCCGGCTACATGCGCGAGTACCTGGAGCGCACGCAGACCTTCGCGGCGTCCGAGTACGTGTTCAGTCAGTAGCGCGGCGCGGTTCTGGCGCGCGGTCTCCGTGTGCCGTTCGGCTCGGTATCGGCGGACGTCAACGACGGGCTTGGGAAGGGTTGGGCTGGAGCGTGAATGGTGGTCTTTGCAGGGGGTTTTGGGCGATAGTGCTCGCCATAGAGTAAGAATCTCCCACGACCGCTCCAAGAGGACGCCGTCGACGCACGGCAACCTGCACGCCCTCCCTCGATGGCCGCCGTTGACGTGCGCTGATACCCAGCGGCAACGCCGACGGACGATCGCCCGACGGCTCCTAGGCGGGCGCCTCGACCGCCTGGGGCCTGAGCGTCTCCAGCCGGTCCACCTCGGCCAGAGCCGGGAACAGATGCCGCCAGCTGATCGCGATCAGCATCGTCATGATGCCGCCGCCGACCACCGCCGGAATCGTCCCCACCAGGGCCGCCGCCAGGCCCGACTCGAAGTAGCCGAGCTGGTTGGACGCGCTGACGAAGACCATCTCCACCGCGTTGACGCGGCCGCGCAGGCGGTCGGGGCTGGCCAGCGCCACGGTGGTGGAGCGGATGTTCATGCTGTAGAGGTCGACGAAGCCGCTGACCCCCAGCGCGACCAGCGACAGCGGGTACCAGCGCGAGAAGCCGAACACGACGATGCATGCGCCGTACGCGAAGACGACGGTGAGCAGGAGCCGGCCGGCGCGCCCGGCGATCGGGCGTCGCGTGATCACCACGGCGCCGAGCAGCGCGCCCACCGCCGGGGCCGCGCGCAGCACCCCCAGGCCGGCGGCGCCGACATGGAGGATCGACTTGGCGAAGATCGGCAGCAGCGCCACCGCGCCACCGAACAGGACCGCCAGCAGGTCGAGCAGGATCGCGCCCAGGAGGACCGGCGTGTGGCGCACGAACCGCAGGCCCTCGAGCACGCTGTGCAGGTCAGAGCTCTGAGCCCGCGGGCTGCTCCGGCCGTGCGAGCTGGTCTGGCCGCGCGGGCTGCCCTGAGCCCGCGCGCTGCTCTGGGCGCGCGAGCCGCCCTCGCCGTCGGGAACGGCGACGTCGGCGGCCCGGGCCGGCTGCATCGCCATCACCAGCGACGCGGCGGCCACGCACGCGGCGGCCGTGAGGAGATAGACCAGCGACGGGGACACGCCATAGAGCAGGCCGCCGAGCGCCGGCCCGGACACCTGCCCGAGCTGGCTGGCGATCGATCGCAGCGTCATCGCGCTCTGCAGCTGCTCGGGCGGCACCAGGGTGGGCGGCAGCGCGCGGGCGGCCGGCGTCCCCAGCGCCATCGAGGTGCCGGCGCCCGCGGCGAGCGCCAGATACGGCGCGACCGCTGTGTTGCCCGATCCGCTCACCAGCGCCAATCCGACCCCCACGCCCGCCCCGACCAGGAGCGACCCGGCGAAGACCAGACGGCGCGGCGCGCGGTCGGCGAGCTGGCCGGCCGGGAGGGCGAGCACGAACATCGGCACGAACTCCGCCAGCCCGATCCACCCCAGGTCCAGCGCCGACCCATGCTGGGCGTAGACCTCCCAGCCGATCGCCACCTCGAGCATCTGCAGGCTGAGCCACATGAGCAGCAGGGCCAGCCACCACAGCCGGAAGTCGCGGACCTCCAGGGCTGGACCGATGCGTCTCACGGGCCCGAGCCTAGTCATGCCCTCGCGTTCTTCCGGCGACCACCGGCTCTCTATCGTCACGGCGCATGACCGCCCCGCTGCCGCTGCGCACCGACCGCATGACCCTGGACGTGTGGACGGCGTCAGACCTGAGGCTGCTCGGCGACCTCGCGCGCACCCCGGCGGTGATGCGCTACATCGGTGACGGCACCATCTGGTCAGACGCGCGCATCGCCGACGTCGGGGCGCACGTCGTCGACCACTGGCACCGGCACGGCTTCGGCTGGCGCGTGGCACGCGTCGACGGCGCGCCGATCGGCTTCATCGCACTGAACTTCGCGGGAGAGGGGGCCGGCGTGGACGCCGGCGAGTACGAGATCGGCTGGTGGCTGGCGCCGAGCGCCTGGGGCCGCGGGCTGGGCCGCGAGGGCGCTGCCGCGGTGCGCGACGAGGCCTTTCAGCGCGTCGGTGCGCCGAGCGTCCTGGCGCGGATCCAGCCGGCTAACGCCGGCTCACTGGCGGTGGCTGCGGCGATCGGCATGAGCCAGGAGAGCGACAGCATCGGCCGTGGGGGCGAGCCCATCGCGGTGCTGCGGCTCAGTGCCGATCGCTGGCGCGAGGAGCTCGGAGCCCTCAGCCGGAAGGACCGCGGCTCGCCTCGAGCAGCTCGGCCAAGCGCACCAGCTTGACCCGCGGTCGGCCCATCGGCTCGCCCAGCGACGCCTCGTAGGCGTCGATCATCTCCCAGCCCGACCAGGTCACGTGGTCCGGGACGCGCTCGGTCAGCCACGCGGCCACCACGTCCCCGTCGGCCAGCGCCGGGTCGGGCTCGGTGAGCGCGCCAGACTCGGCGTCAGCGACGATCTTGGCCACGGTGTCGGCGGCGTCCTTCTTGTTGGTGCCGATCACGCCGGTGGGCCCGCGTTTGATCCAGCCGACGACGTACTCGCCGCGACACACGCCCTCGTCATTGACGACCCGGCCCTGCTCGTTGCGTATCAGCCCCCGGCGCTCGTCGAAGGGGATCCCGGCCAGCGGCGTGCCGCGGTAGCCGATCGAGCGCAGCACCAGCCCGCACTCGATCTCCTCGGTCTCACCGGTCGGCTCGGCCCGCACCCGGCCGTCGGCGCCGGCGACGAGCTGGTTGATCGCCACCCGCACGCCCGTCACCGGCCCGTCCTCACCCTCCCCCAGGATCTCCAGCGGCGAGCGCAGGAAGCGCAGCTCCAGCCGGTGCGACTTGCCCGAGGGCGTGCGCTGGGAGTAGTCGCGCAGGATCTCGACGTTGCGCCGCTTGGTCGCGTCCCCGTCCTCGGGCACCACCACGCCCTCCAGCTGTGCCGGGTCGACGATGACGTCGGCGCGCTCAAGCTCGCCCAGCTCGCGCAGCTCCGGGTTGGTGAACGCCGCCTCGGCCGGCCCGCGACGCCCGAGCAGGACCACCTCGGTCACCCCGGCCATGCCGAAGGCGTCCAGGGCGTGATCGGCGGTGTCGGTGGGCGCCAGCTCCTTGGGGTCGAGCACCAGCATGCGCGCGACGTCGATGGCGACGTTCCCGTTGCCGACCACCACCGCGCGGCCGCCGTTGAGGTCGAACATGTGATCGGCGTAATGCGGGTGGCCGTTGTACCAGGCCACGAACTCGGTGGCCGGATGTGAACCGAGACGATCCTCGCCCGCGATCCCCAGCCGGTTGTCGGTCGAGGTCCCGACCGCGTAGATGACGACGTGGTAGCGGGCCACGAGATCCTCGCGCGAGATGTCCATGCCCAGCGACACGCCGCCGAAGAACCGGAATGACTCGTGCATCGCGGTCTTGGCGTAGACCCGGATGACCGACTTGATCTTGGGATGGTCGGGAGCGACGCCGGCGCGCACCAGCCCGTACGGGGTGGGCAGCGCGTCGTAGAGGTCGACGGCGAAGCCGGCCTTCAGCAGCTGGTCGGCCGCGTAGAACCCGGACGGCCCGGCTCCCACGATCGCGGCGCGGTTCATCGTGGCGCGACGGTCTCGGTTCCCAGAGCCAGGTAGCGGCGTCGCAGCTCCTGGTAGTCCTCGACGGCCATCTCTGACCAGCGCGCCGCCGAGCCCGAGAGCGCCTTGCGCTCGGTGACCGGGACGCCGGCCGCCAGCACTCCGGCCGCGACCGCCATCCGCTCGGGCACGACGCCGCCGGCGGCGATCATCGTCCGCTCACCGACGTGGGCGTGCTGCAGGACCGCGGCCCCCATCCCGATCACGGCGCCATCCTCGATCGTGCAGCCCTCCAGCAGCGCGCCGTGGCCGACCGTGACGGCGTCGCCGATGATCGTGGGCAGATCGATCGCGCAATGGATCACCGCGGTGTCCTGGATGGAGCACCGCTCGCCGATCTCGATCCGGCTGAGGTCGCCGCGCAGGACGGCTCCGAACCAGACGCTCGAGCGGTCGCCGACGTGCACGTTTCCGATCAGGACCGCGGTCGGCGCCAGGAAGACGTCCTCGCCGATGGTGGGACGGATCCCGTCAAGCTCGATGAGGTGTGCCACAACCCGCGAGGCTAGATGATTGATTCTGCGGCCGCGTGGTTGCCGGGGGATTCGGGGATCAAGCCGGTCAAGGACGCAGGGCGAAGCCAATACTGGACGTATTGGCAAGCCCGAGGACGCCGATCCGGCGCAGATCATCCGGATTCATCCGGCACGCGGGGTCGTGGAATCAACCATCAGCTATTCACAGGGGCGGCCGGCAGCGCGGCGGCGGCCTCGACGGCGGCCTCGGGGGCGGCGGCACGGCCTCGCCGCGGGTTCCAGCGCGCCAGGCCCACCCCGGCCAGACAGAGGAGGCCGCCGGGCAGCGCCACGAGGGGCGGCACCTCGCCGAGCATGATCCAGCCCAGAAGGACCGCGATCGGCGGCACGAGGTAGGTTGTCGACCCCAGCTTGCCCGCGTCGGTGCGCGCCAGCGCGTAGGCCCAGGTGGAGAACCCGATCGCCGTCGGCACGAGGCCCAGGTACGCCGTCCAGGCGACCGCGGACCCGCTCACGTGGCCCAGTTGATGCACGAGCTCCGGCGCGTAGGGCAGGCAGCAGACGGCGCCGATGGCGCACGCCAGCCACGTCACCGCCAGGGGCGAGCCGTGGCGCAGAGCGGGCTTCTGTGCGACGACGCCCACGGCGTAGACGGCGGCGGCGATGACGCACAGCGCCGCGCCCCAGCCGGCGTTCAGTCCGTGCCGGGAGGTGCCCAGCGCGATGAGCGCGACTCCTGTGAATGAGACCGCGCAGCCGCCGATGAGGAGCCGGCCGATCCCCTCCTTGAGCGCGCGGCCGGCGAGGATGGCGATGAACAGCGGGGCGACGTTGACCAGCAGCGACGCGGTGCCCGCGTCGACGCGGCGCTCGGCGGCGTTGAGGGCCACGTTGTAGGCGCCGAACCACAGCACGCCGCACGTGATCACCCCCGGCAGCCCCGCCCGGCTCACCATGGGCGGGCGCCTGATCAGCATCATCGCCCCCAGCGCGGCGCAGGCGACGAGCAGCCGGGCCAGCGCCAGGGGGCCGGGGCCGAGCTCGCGGCCCGCGTAGCGGATGCCCACGAAGGCCGATGCCCACAGGCACACGGTGAGGAGCGCGGCGGCCAGCGCCAGCCGGCGGACGTTGTCCGGCACCTCGGTGGTCGGGGCAGCGGCTGCCGGAGCAGCGGTACTCGGGGGAACGACGGCCATCGTGTGGCATTGAACGCTACGACCCTCGCCAACGTGACATCCCCACCGGCAATAATCGCGCCCATCGCCGGCGCCCTGCCGGCCTGAATACGAGGAGCCCCATGACCGTACGCCGCCTATCCGGTCTCTCCCCGCGGTTGGCCCGCGGCCCGGTCGCGCTGAGCGCCGTGGCCGTCGCCGTCACCGCGCTCTCGCTGGCGGGTGGTCCCGCCGTCGCCGTCGCCGCGCTCTCGCTGGCGGGTGGTCCCGCCGGCGCCGCCACCCCCGCTCACGGCACCGCCACCCCGGCCCACGGCGTCGCCACGCCCGCTCACGGCGCCGCCGCCCCCGCCTGCCAGACGGGGGGTCTCGTCGTGTGGATCGACACGCAGGGCAACGGGACCGCCGGCACGGTCTTCTTCACCCTGAACTTCACCAACCTGTCGGGCCACCCGTGCCTGCTGCGCGGCTTCCCCGGCGTCTCGGCCGTCGACCTCCATGGCGCCACGTTGGGCCGCGCCGCCCGCCGTGAGTCGGGCCAGACGGTGAAGACCGTCACCCTGACCAACGGCCATACCGCGCACGCGGTGCTGGGGATCGTCGATATCGGCGCGCTGCCGCCCACGACATGTCCCCCGACAATGGCGGCCGGGCTGCGCGTGTTCCCGCCCAACCAGACCGCCTCGAAGGTGGTCCCCTTCCCGTTGCAGGCCTGCGGGCGCAGCGGCGGCCCGGCGTTCCTGCGCATCCGGCCGGTGACCATGTAGCCGACGGGTGAATCGGGCCGGCCGGCACCCTCGGCTCACCGGCCCGCGGGTCGACCCCGATCAGGCGCCCGTGAACCCGAGGATCAGCTGCGCCGTCTCTAGCGGCACGTCGAGCTGCGGACAGTGACCGATGTCGTCCAGGACGACCCAGTCGGCGGTCGGCAGGTCGGCGCGGTAGCGCTCGGCCGCACGCGGCCAGACCAGCAGCCGGTCCGCCGTGCCCCAGACGAAGCGCACGGGACATGTGATCCGCTCGGGGTCGATGCTCCAGCCGTGCACGAAGGCGTACTCGATCAGCCGGCCGGCCGCGACGCAGCCGGCCGCCCCGCGGATCTGGTGGGCGATGAGCGCGGGCGGGATGTGCTCGTAGTGGGTGGTGATGAACTCGGTGGCGCGCCGGCGCCCCTCGGGCGAGGCGGCGATCGCCTCGGCCTGCGGTGCCGCAGCCTGGACGAGGTCCTGGGTGGTGATGAAGTGCTGGAGCGTGTCCTTGTAGCTGTCGTCGGCCTCGGCCCACCCTCCCGCGGGGGCCAGGGCCACCACGGTGCGCGCCCGCCCCCGCGCCGCCAGGCGCAGCGCGGTGTAGCCGCCCAGCGAGTTGCCGACCAGGTGTGCGGTGTCAATGCCGGCGTCGTCCATCGCGCGCTCCACCGCGACCGCCAGCGTGTCGTCTGAGATGTCGCCGCTCATCTCCGGGCCGCCGGCGTGGCCGGCCAGCGTGACGGCCAGCACGTCGTGGCGGGCCTCGAGGGCGGGCAGCACCAGCTCCCAGGTCCGCCACGTGTCGGTGAAGCCGTGCACGAGGACGAGCGGGTCGCCCGCCCCGCCACGATGCTGAGCCGTGAAGGCGGCATCCATGAGCCGCGACACGCTACCTGTAGCCTTGATGGCGAACAGCACTCACGACCCGCGCACGCTCATGACCGATGCACCGCCTCTGTCGATTCGGCTCCTCATCTCCTGGCTGACGAACGCGCTGGTGCTGGGCGTGGTGGCCGCGGTCCTATCGCGGGTCCACGTCGACAGCGCCGGGTCCCTGCTGTTCGCCGCCGTGGTCTTCGGCGTCCTCAACACGCTGTTCAAGCCCCTGCTGCGGGTGATCACCCTGCCTGCGGCGCTGCTGTCCTTCGGCCTGGCCTGGTTCTTCGTCTCCATGCTCATGCTGGTCCTCACCCGCGACATCGCGTCGGGGTTCTTCATCCACGGCTTCTGGACCCTGGTGTGGGCGACGGTGATCGTCTGGGTCGTGAACATGGCGCTGGACTTCACCCCCGGCCCGTGGCAGATCGCGGGCAAGCGCGGCCGGATCAACCGGCGGCGCGGGCGCGGCGCCCGCGGGCTGCCGAGCTAGACCTCAGCAGCCGTCGACGCCGCAGGCCTCGCCGTCTGGCCCGAGCACGACGCCGACCGGCGGCTTGCGCTGGGCCCAGCCCTGGCGCAGCAGGCTGAGCAGCTGCTCGGGCGGATGCGCGCCCGAGGCGCCCAGCTGGCGGTCGATCACGAAGGTCGGGACCGCGCCGATGCCGAAGCTGTGGGCCGTGCTCTCGTCCTCGCGGACCTCGGCGGCAAAGCGGTCTGAGGCGAGCGTCTCGCGCACCTCGTCCTCGGGCAGGCCGACTTCCTGGGCCAGCCGGGCGAGCGCATCATGGTCTGAGATGAGCTCGCCCTCGCTGAAGTAGGCCTGGAGCAGCCGCTCCTTCATCGCGTCCTGGAGGCCATGGGCCCTGGCCAGGTGCACCAGCCGATGGCCGTCGAAGGTGTTGCCGGCCCGGGCGATGTCAAAGCGGAAGTCCAGCCCCTCGCCCGCGGCCGTCTGGGTCATCTGCGCCTCGGCCTGGCGGGCCTGCTCGACGCTCATGCCGTACTTGCTCGCCAGATGCTCGGCCCGATCGCCCTCGCGCGCGGCCGGCGCCTCGGGGTCGAGCTCAAAGCTGCGCCACGTGATCGTGACATCGTCGCGGTGCTCGAACTGGTCCAGCGCGGCCTCGAACCGCCGCTTGCCCACGTAGCACCACGGGCAGGCGACGTCTGACCAGATCTCGACCTCCATGGTGCGCTCCTCTCGTTTGCTTGACTGCGCAACCGATTCTAGCGGGGCGGGACGGGCGCATTGGCGAAACCGCACGCACGATGCAGGGCTGCGACCCGTGGGGCGCCTGGCGCCAACATGGCGGGCACAACTGCACGCGCCCCAACCAGACGCGCCCGGTGCGAGACGCGCCCGGTGCGAGACGCGCCCGGTGCGCGCACTTCCGCCAGCCCACCGCCAGGGCTGGAGCCACTCGCGGGCCTGACGCTACAGAGCGCGCGGTCGGGGTTGTCGAGCGGCGCGCTCCGTAGCGTCGGCATGACTCGCGATCCGACACACGCAACGCGCAGAGGCCGAGCGCGCGCTCCGCGGCGTCGGGATTCCCGTCGCGGGTGGGCGCGCCGCGGGCCGAACCCTGCGCTCAGTCGGCCCCGAGCCCGTGCTCCAGCGCGCCCTTGATCCCCGCGTCCACCGCGTTGATCCGGTACAGCGCCAGCGCCTCCGTGGAGGCAAAGCGCCCACCCGGCGCCGAAGCGGGGCCGTGGTGGCACAGCACGCAGTGCAGCAGCGCCAGGCGCCGTTGATCGTCCAGCACATCCGCGCTGCGCTCGGAGATCATGCGCTCCCCGATGACCAGGTGTCCCAGGAGCCGCCCCTCCTCGGTCAGCCCGATCTCGGCGCCGTAGGTGAACTCCCGGGTGCGGCCGAGATCGTGGACCAGCGCGGCGCAGATGAGCAGGTCGGAGTTCAGGCCCGGGTGCAGCTGGCAGGCCTCATGGGCCAGGGTGGCCACCCCCACCGTGTGCTCGAGCAGCCCTCCCAGGTAGGCGTGATGGCCGGCGCGGCTGCACGGCGCCCGGCGCCACTGGGCCCGCAGCGCGTCGTCCTCGAGCAGCCGGCGCAGGAGCTCGGCGTAGGCCCGGTCATAGACCTCGCCGGCCAGGTGCTCGAGGAAGCCGTCGAGCTCGTCGACGTCGCGGTAGGCGGTGGGCAGGAAGCGCCCCGGGTCGATGCCCTCGTCGGCGGCGATCCGCGCGATGTCGGACACCTCGAGGCTGAGCTCGTCGCGGAAGCGCTCGACCCGCCCGCGTACGCGCACCACGTCGCCGCGCTCGAAGCGCCCCGCCAGCGCGTCGGCACCCTGGAACGCGCGCGCCGAGAGCGCGCCGGTGCGGTCGCGCAGCTCCAGGGCCAGATACGGCGCCCCGGTGCGCGTCATGAGGCGGTCTTTACGGGTGCACGCGTACACCGCGTCGACGTCCTGGCCGGGGCGCAGGACGCTGATCGTGGGGTCCGTGCTGCCGTCAGGCGCCATCAGCGCATCATGTACGGTGGTTCGGATGCAGCCACTGGAATGGGAGCACCGTCCCGACGGGCTTCGCGCCCCGGCGCTGATCTGCGGGTTCAAGGGCTGGAACGACGCCGCCGACGCCGCCTCCAGCGCGATCAGCTACGTCGGGACCGCCCTGGGCGCCCAGCGCTTCGCCACCATCGACCCGGAGGAGTTCTACGACTTCCAGGCGACGCGGCCGCGGGTCAAGATGGTCGAGGGCCAGACACGTGAGATCGTGTGGCCCGCGGTGGAGCTGTTCGAGGCCCGCGTCCCCCGCGCGCCCCGGGACCTCATCCTGCTCACCGGCTCAGAGCCCTCGTTTCGCTGGCGCACGTTCTGCCAGATCGTCGTGGAGCTCGCCGAGGCGCTCGGCACCCAGCTGGTGGTGACGCTGGGCGCGCTGCTTGCCGACGTCCCCCATACCCGCCCCGTGTCGGTCACGGGGCTGAGCTCAGACCCGGCGCTCGTCGCCCGGCTGGGCCTGGCCCCCTCCTCCTACGAGGGCCCGACCGGGATCGTCGGGATCCTGCACGCCGCCTGCCAGCAGGCGGGCCTGCCCTCCGCCAGCCTGTGGGCCGCGGTCCCCCACTACATCGCCGCCACGCCCAACCCCAAGGCCGCGCTCGCGCTGGTGCGCAAGCTCGAAGGCCTGGTCGGCGTCGCCGTCGACGGCTCCGATCTGGAGAGCGCGTCGGCCGACTACGAGCGCCAGGTCAACGTGGCCGTGCAGTCAGACCCCGACGTGCAGGCGTTCGTCGAGCGCCTCGAGCAGGCCGCCAGCGAAGAGATCGACGAGGCCCCCGGCGCGCTGCCCTCGGGTGAGACGATCGCCCGCGACCTCCAGCGCTTCCTGCGCCAGCGGGGCGGCGAGACCCCGCCGTCGCCCTGAGCTCCGCTCACCGAGCGCCAGCCCGCTCCCGCAGCCCGCTCCCCGCTCGCACCAGCTGAGCTGACTCAGCGCCGCGGCCCGGCCAGCCGCAGCGCGATCATCCACGCGTAGCGGCGCAGCCCGGTGCGAAAGACGACGCGATCCAGCGCGTCGAGCCCGCCGAGCACCTGATCGAACCGCCGCCGCCCCACCATCGGCAGCGCCAGCAGCCCGAGCAGGTGGAAGTAGGTCTCATCCACCTGCGCGAAGTGCGAGCGGACGATCGAGAGGTCGTCCATGACCAGCGGGTGCTCGTCCACGGTGCGCTGCTCGGGCGTGCGCCGGCGGTAGAGGTTGATCACCGGGTTGTGGCCGAGCGGCTCGATGAAGAGCGCTCCGGCGCTCGGCTTCATCACGCGGGCCACCTCGCGCAGCGAGGCGTCGAGGTCGAGGTGGTGGATGACCCCGAGGCCGCAGACGAAGTCAAAGCTCTCGGCCTCGACGTCCAGCGCCTCGGCGTTCATGACCTCAAAGGCGATGTTGCCGGCCACGCCGGCCTGCTCGGCGTCGCGCCGGGCGTGCTCGATCGCCACCGGCGACAGGTCGATCGCCGTCACCTTGTGGCCGCGGCGCGCGGCCTCGATGGCGGCGTAGGCACCCTCGCCGCAGCCGTAGTCAAGGACCTCGCTGCCCGGCGCCAGCTTGGCCAGCTCAGCCTTGTAGAAGCCATCTGAGGCCCTGTTGATGGCGTAGAAGCGGTCCGCCGGACGGCCCTGCTCGTCCGAGAACCGGGAGTCGTGGAACTCGCGCTCTCGCTCGAGTCGGTCCTCGGTCATCGCCGCCAGGCTACAGGGAACGCCCCGGCCAACCCGGGTCAGCGCTCGGCGAGCCGGCTCAGCGGTCGGCGAGCCGGCTCAGCGCTCGGCGGCCGGGCACACCAGCCGGTAGTCGCACATGGAGCAGGCGGCAAACGACGGCGTCGGCTCAAATCCCTGGGAGAGGATGCCCTCGGCGACCTCCATCGCCACCTCCTGGACCCACTCGGCCCGGTCGCCGTTGTCAGCGGGCACCTCCACCTTCTGGTCGTCGAGCAGGTAGTAGTAGGCCTGACGGGACGCCTCCAGCCGCCACGCCTCGCGGGCGCCGACCGCATAGAGGGAGAGCTGCACGTCCTCGGCGAGCTGGGCGACGGTCTTGGGGCGGCCGGTCTTGTAGTCGATGAGCTCGTACTCCCCGTCGGGGAGACGGTCGACGCGGTCCACGCGGCCGCGCAGCAGATGGGGCCCGAGCTTGAACGTGAACTGCCGCTCGAACCACACCGGCTGGGCCTCCTCGTCGCGGAAGCGCTCGTGGTAGCGGGTGAGCGCCGAGGCAGCCTTGCCGCGCAGCTGACGCTCCTCCTCGGAATCGCCGAAGCCGCCACGTCGCCAGCCGGCCTCCAGCAGCCCCAGCAGCTCGGGCAGCCCGGCCGGGGCCGAGTCGCGCCCACCTGAGTGGTAGCGCTCGAGCACCTGGTGCACGAGGATCCCGAACCGCTGGTGCAGCGTGGGCTCCTGCGGGATGCGGAACACGCGGGCGAACTTGTATTTGAGCGGGCATGTGCGGTAGGTGTCGATGTCGGTCGCCGAGAGCACCACGCCGTCGCCCCGGCGGGGGAGGAACGGCTCCAGCGAGGGCTCGTCGCGCGCGACGATCGCCTGGGCGCGCCGGCGCGCGTCGCGCTCAGCGTCCAGCAGGTAGTCGTCCAGGGCAGAGGATTCGAAGATCTCGCGCTGCTCGGCGGTGACGGCCTGGAGGATGCGCGAGTTGACGTCGCGCAGGGACTCGGCCACGCTCTGGCCCTCCGGCCGTGCGATGAGCGCCGCCAGCTTGAGCAGCTCCAGGTAGCGCACCACCGCGTGCGACACGTCGAGGTCGGTGTCGAAGCGCAGCTCGCCCAGCCGCCCGCCGGCGCGCGCGGTCCCCTCCAGGAGCTCGTCGCGCAGCAGCCGGTAGGTGGAGTGCAGCGTCTCGGCAGGGCCGAACAGCTCCTCCTCGCGATCGTGCCAGGCCTCGCCGAGCGCTCGCCGGACCGTCTCGAGCGCCGGGGCCGGGGCCAGCGGCGCGCCGCGATCATCGGCGCGGGGGAACGACAGCACCAGGCGCACACGGGCCCGGCTCAGGGCCACGTAGAGCTCCTGGTGAAGCGCCGCGCGGTGGGTCTCCTCGGTGTCGGGCGGGAGCTCCTCGCAGAGCAGCGAGTCCGGGATCCGCTCGGGGGCGGTCATGCCCAGGCCGGCATGCAGCCCGATCACGTAGACGTGGTCGGCCTCCAGCCCACCGGATGCGCCCAGCGTCAGGACCTGCACCGCCGCTCCGTCGCCCAGGTCGGGCTCCTCCTGCTCGCGCAGGCCGAAATCGGCGACGGCGGCGATCGAGCGAGCGAACTCGCGGGGCGTGGCCTGCGGCGTGCGGGTCACGTAGGCGGCGGCGAGCTCGCCGAAGCCGGCCAGGGCGCGCAGGCGCTCGACCACGTCTGATTGGGCCGCGAACAGCTGCTGGCGGCGCAGTCCGAGGCGCTCGATCAGCCGGTGCACGTAGAGGTCGGGACGGCTGGTGTCGATCGCGCTCATGCACGCCTTGTAGAGCTTGAGGAACACGCGGATGCGCTCGCGGGCCTCGGGCGGCACCTGGGGCGCCTCGATCGCCGCGGCCAGCGCCGAGACCATGTCGAGCTTGCGGCGGCGCGCGATCTGGGTGCAGCGGGCGATGTCGACGGAGCGCAGCTCGATCGGCGGCCGCGCCAAGGCGCGTACGGTGGCGCCGGCGTCGGTGGGGTCGGCCAGCAGGCGCAGCCACGCCAGCACGTCGCGGATCTCGGCCCGCTGAAAGAACGCGGCCTCGCCGACGAGCCGGTGCGGGATCGCACGCTCCTCCAGCGCGACGCTCACCGCCTGGCCCTCGTGGGTGATCTCGGGGACGAGCACCGCCACCCGCCCGGGCGAAACGGCCTCCCGCGCCAGCAGGCGCTCGATGTCCACGGCCACCGACTGGGCCTGGGAGCGCTCGTTGGCGCAGCGCCACAGCTCGCACTCCCCACCCCCGGTGGGCGCGTCGCGCCCCAGCACTGACGCCGCGGCCTGCCAGATGCGCCCGGGGCAGCGCTGGCTGGGCTCGAGCACCATCACTCGCACCCCATCCCCCGCCGTCCCCGCCCATCCCGCCTCGAAGCTGCGCATGCGGGCCGCGCCGGCCCCGCGATAGCGCCGCAGGCCCGCGTCGGGATCGCCCGCGATCGTCACCGCCCGGCGGGCCGACACCTCCATGGCGAGCGTCGCCGGCGCGAGGTCCAGCTCGTGGGCGTCGTCGAGCAGCAGATAGTCGAAGCGGCGCGCGAGGTTGGGCTGGGCGCGGGCCAGGTCCAGCGCGGAGACGATGAGGTCGCCGTCGTCCCGCGCCCCCGCCTCGGCCAGCATGCGCTCGTGGGTGCAGTAGATCTGGGCGAACTCCCGCTCGAGCTCCGCGTCGGGGGCGTCGTCCGAAAGTGCCTGCGCCCAGGCGACGTACGCCTCGGCTCCGACGAGCTCGGCCTTGAGCCGGTCGATCCGCCGCACGAACCCGCCGAGCAGCGTGTTGGGGCGCCCGCCGAAGTCGTGATGGCGCAGCGACAGCTCGTCGATGCGCTCGACGAGCATGGCCAGCCGGTCACCGGGCGTGAGCACCGACTCAAACGGGTCCGCGCCCGCGCCGGCGGCGCGCAACACGATTCCCGCGAGCTGGCCCGGGGTGAGCACATGGAGCTCGTCATAGCCGCGGCGCAGACGGGTCTCGATCCGCGCGCGCAGCGCCGCGCCGCGCGCTTCGGTGGGGACCAGCAGCCCGATGCGCTCCGGGTCACACCCCTCCGCCACCAGCCAGCGAAAGCGCGCCTCCACGACGCGCGTCTTGCCCGTCCCCGCCGCTCCGAGGATGACGAGGTGGGCGTCGGTGTGGGTCGCGGCGTCGCGCTGGGCGGTCGTCAATCCGTCGAGCGGGCGGTCGGCGGCGGCGCTGTCGGCGAGCAGGTCCAGGGCCTCAGAAGACCTGCCGCGTGCGTTCTCCTGGCTCACCGTCTGACAGCATAGGTCGCAGGATGGGCACCACCGACACGGCATTGGACGCGGATTGGCTGGGGCTGTGCCGGGCCTCGGTCGACGGCCTGGCCGGCGTTCTGGCCGCTACCCCGACGACGGTCGAGCGCGCTCGCGAGACGGGCACGCGCGGCAGCGGGGGCGACCGCACGCTTGAGATCGACAGCTCGGCCGAGTCGGTCGTCTTCGCCCACCTCCAGACGCTCTATGACGCGGGACACCGCTTCTCCGCGATCAGCGAGGAACGCGGCGAGGTCGACTTCGGCGGGGGCGGCGTGCGGGTGATCATCGACCCCATCGACGGGTCGCTGAACGCCAAGCGTGATGCCTGCCACTACGCGCTGTCGGTGGCGGTCGCCGACGGCCCGACGATGGCCGACGTCGCCTTCGCCTTCGTGCACGACTTCGGGGCCCGCGAGCAGTGGTGGGCCCGGCGCGGCGAGGGCGCCTGGCGCGACGGAGTGCCGCTGGACCCCACCTTGCTCGAGCGCCGTTCGCGTGACGGCCGGCTGGAGCTGCTGGGCATCGAGTCCTCGGATCCGCAGTGGGTGGGAGCCGCGATCGAGCCGCTGACCGCCGCCACCCGCCGGCTGCGCGCTCTGGGCACGATCGCCTCGACGCTCTGCCAGGTCGCCGCCGCCCGCTTTGACGCGATGGTGACGTTGCAGCGCTGCCGCGGCGTCGACGCCGCCGCCGGCCAGCTCATCGTGCGCGAGGCCGGCGGCTTCATCAGCTTCATCGACCTCGACGATCCGCTCGCCGCGCCGCTGGACGCCACCCCCAGCTCCCACCTGGTCGCGGCGCGCTCCGAGGAGACATTGCGCGAGCTGGAGGCGATCCGGCGATGACGGTGATCGACTGGATCCTGGCCGAGAAGATCGCCGGCTACCTGGCCGGCACCGGCGACGCCACCACGCCCAGCGCCGACCTCCCCGCGCTGGCCGTGGAGTCCGAGCGGCGGGTGACCGCCTACACCGGGCTGGCGCCCGCGCGTCCGCTGCCGCCCCCCGAGGGGATCGGACGGCGGGAGTGGGTGCAGACCAACATCAAGGCGATGCGCAGCCTGCTGGACCCGGTCCTCGACCGCGCGGGCGAGGGCCTGGGTCCGCTCACGCCGGCGGCGAGGCTGGCGCTCGGCGTCGTGGTCACCACCGAGGTCGGGGTGGTGCTCGGCTACCTGGCCCAGCGCGTCCTGGGGCAGTACGAGCTCGTCCTCCTCGACGAGGCCGAGGCGACATCCCCGCCGCGGCTGCTGTTCGTGATGCCCAACCTCGGCCAGGCGGTGCGGTCCTTCGAGGCCAAGGAGGACGAGTTCATGACCTGGGTGGCGCTGCACGAGGTCACCCACGCCGTCCAGTTCGCGGGCGTCCCGTGGCTGCACGCCCACGTCGCCGGGCTCGTCCGGGAGCTGTTGCGCAGCGCCGAGCTGCGCATGGAGGCCGACCGCAAGCTGCGCATGCCGACCTGGGCCCAGGTCCGGCGGACGTTTGACTCGCTGCGCCAGGGCGACCTCATCTCGATTGTCACCAGCGATGTGGAGCGCGAGACCCTCAACCGGGTCCAGGCCGTGATGGCGGTGATCGAGGGCCACGCCGAGCACGTGATGGACGCCGTCGCGCCCGACCTGCTGCCCTCGCTGCCCTCGCTGCGCGCCGGGCTGGACAAGCGGCGGACGTCGCAGTCGGGCCTGTCGCGCCTGCTGGCCAAGGTGCTGGGGCTGGAGCTCAAGCTGCGCCAGTACGAGCAGGGGAAGTTCTTCTGTGACGCGATCGTCCGCGCCGCCGGCACCGAGGCGCTGACCCGGGTCTTCTCAGGGCCCGAGGCGCTGCCGACGCTCGAGGAGCTCACCGAGCCCACGCGTTGGCTGCGGCGCCTCGGCTTCCCCCAGCAGCTGCCGCGGCGCTCCGGGGCGTAGCCGGCCCGCGGTCCCGGTCGGGAGGGAGCTGGTGGGAGGGGTCCCGTGTAGCGGCCACACCGGCGAGCGTCAACGGCATGCCTGAGGACGGGTGGCGTGTGAATCAGCGTGGTCGGCGAGATTCCTTCGGGACCGTGAGAGGCAACGCCTATCAGAGCCGGCATGGCAGAGAGGGGTCGTGGGAGATCCTCCTCGCGGGAGAGGGAGAATCTCCCACGACCTTCGGCCTGAGCCGCTCCGTGGGCCGCTCGGCGCCCTCTGTGGTAGGGCGGTCCACTCACAGGCCCGCCAGCCACGCCGAAGCCGCTCCTCCCCAGCCATGCCGTTGACGCTCGCCCGTATCGCCACCCGCGACCCCTCCCACCACCCCTGTGCCACCACCCGTGCCCACAAGTAAACTTATAAGTTTACTTGGCGACTGCGCCTGGCCTAGGCGACCGCGACCGGCTCGCGGTCCAGCGCGTAGAGGCGCCACTCGCCGTCCACCCCGCGGAGGGCGTGGGCGCCGCGGTCCTCGAAGCGCAGTCCCGAGCCCACCACGAGCTCCTTGACCGTGCTCGAGGCCAGTACCTCGCCTGGCCCCGCGGCGCGCATCACCCGCGAGGCGATGTGCACGGCGATCCCGGTGACGTCGTCGGGGCGCAGCTCGCACTCGCCGGTGTGCAGGCCGACACGGACCTTCAGGCCCAGCTCGCGCAGCTCCTCGACGATGTCCCCGCCGCAGCTCACCGCGCGCGCCGGACCGTCGAAGGTCGCCAGGAACCCGTCACCGGAGGTCTTGATCTCCCGCCCCCGCCAGCGGCGCAGCTGGTCGCGGATGAGCCGATCGTGGTCCTCGAGCTGGGCGCGCCAGCGCCGGTCGCCCAGCCGGGACAGGTGCGCGGTGGAGCCGACGATGTCGGTGAACATGACCGTGGCCAGCACCCGATCCGGCGGCGCCGCGGACCGCCGCCCGGTGAGGAACTCCTCGATATCCAGGAGGCCCGGCGCTTCGCACCACATGTAGGCGTCGGCGCCGTCGTACTCGACGAAGCGCGCTCCGGGGATGAGGCCGGCCACCTCGCGCCCGCACTCGACCGGCACCACGCGGTCGCCGGTGCAATGCACGACCAGGGTGGGCACGCTGATCGTCGGCAGGATGGCGCGCAGGTTGGTCTGGGCGGTCATCTCCATCAGCTTGCGCGCCATGCCCGGGCTGACCGCCGAGCGCTGCATTCGCCCCCACCACTCCACGAAGTCCGGATTGCCGGCCTGGCTGGGCGCGAACACCGATACCAGCGTGCCGTCGCCCCACCTGTGCTCGATCGCGTCGAGCATCTGCTCATGGCTGCGCCCCACCAGCGTGTGGGCGCCGTCGGCGGCCACGCCGCTGAGAACGAGCGCGCTGACCTGCTCGGGATAGGTGGCCGTGAACAGCGCCGAGAGGCCGAGGTCCGAGCCGCCGATGATGGAGACTCGCTCTGAGCCGACGGCCGCCAGCACGGCCCTGAGATCGTCCACCTGCTGTTCGAGCGTGGGCGGCTCGGTGACGGGGTCAGACAGGCCGGTGCCGCGGCGGTCGAAAATGATCAGCCGCGCGAACTGCGCCATCGTGCGGAACGTCCGCGCAGTCCGCGGCTCCTCCCAGATCAGCTCCAGGTGCGACGCCGGGCCGTTGATCACCACCAGGTCGCACGGGCCTTCACCGGTCACCTGATAGGCGATGCTGGCGTCGCCGCTGTGCGCGTAATGGGTGGGTGGCGAGGTCACATCTCTTCAACAGGAAATGTAACCGAGCGGCTATGGTGGTTTACAAACATGTGTTCGATCAACGCAAACGAACCAGCTACCATCTTCATCACGACGGAAGAGAGACCAGAAACCTATGGCTGACACCCCCAACACCAGCGGCCAGAAGGCCGCAGCCACCCGAAAGCGCAATGAGACGCGCCGTGCTGCCTCGGCGACGCGCGCCAACGCGCGCCGCACCGCCAGCAGCGCCAAGACCACGGCGAGCCGCACCGCCGGCAGCGCCAAGACCACGACACGCCGGTCCTCTTCGGGCGCCAAGGGCAATGCCCGCCGGACGGCCAACACCGCGCGGGCGACCGCGGGAAGCGCGTCCAGCGCCACCGCCGCCGAGTCACGGCTCCGTGTCACCCAGGTGCAGCAGATCGCCGAGCGGGTCGTCCTCGTTCCGGTGGGAGCCAGCCTGCTGGCCCAGGAGAACCTTGTCTCGACCGTGAAGGGCTTGGCCGCCAAGTACGGGACCCGCACCTCGGTCGAGCGCGAGCTCAAGCGCTACGAGCGCCGCGGCGCCAGCGCCCGCAACCGGTTCGAGCGCCAGGTGCGCCGCACCCGGACCAAGTTCGAGCGCGAGCTGCGCCAGCGTCGCAACCGCGTCGAGAAGACGGTCAAGCAGAACCGCCGCCGCGTCGAGCGCGACCTGCGCTCGGTCCGCCGCGACGTGGAGATGCAGTCGGGCGTCGTCGCCTCGCGCGTCGAGAAGCTCGTCGCCGAGGCCCAGGACCGCCTGACCTCGATCGCCTGAGCCATCCTTCCCCCGCCGGGCGCTGAGGAGAGCGCCGTGGGCGGGACAGGTTCGCCGGCCTCATATCCTCGCCGGCGAACGAAGCACCCTCTCCTCCCTCAACCGCCGGGGCGTCACGGAAGTGGCGCCCCGTCGGTCATTAAGTCGGGCCGTCGACTCGATCGCGCGGCACGCTTGTGTTAGGTTTCCGCGCGCTCGACCGGGCGGCACGCGGAGGAGGATCAAAGTGATGACGGCTGCGGGGAGACGGACCGGACGACCTGCAGTGGCGGCCTTGCTGGCAGCCGCGCTGATCGGCGCTGCGCTCACTGCATCGGCGTCAGCGACGGCCGCGGCCCCGGGGCCGCTCACGGTGCTCCTGGAGTTCGACGGCACCGGGACGTTCTCGGCGACCAACGGCGCCGGGACCGACACCCCGGAGCACACCGACGTCGCGCTGAAGTGGGCCACGACGTATGTCGGCAAGGTGCAGTCCGACGGGTCGATCACCTTCCAGGCGACGGGACCCGGCCCTGGCGGGGAGGTCTTCCAGACGACCGCGCCACCCCCGGGCACCTACCACTTCACCAGCACGGGCCTGACCACCGCCGACTGCACCGGCACGCTCCCGGCGGCCGCCGAGGCACCGGAGCCGCAGGCGAGCGCCGCGGGCGGCACCCTCACCGTGCAATCGATCACGGCCGTTGACCAGAACAACCAGACGGGACAGGTCAACTGCCCGGGGACCGACCAGTTCGGCAACTCGACCGATCTCAGCCCGGATGCGGCCAACCTGTCGGGCACCTTCGGGCCGTCGCTCCCCGACGTATTGAGTGCGCGCATCTCACTGCCGCCCGGCGCGCTCGACAGCAACACCTTCACCCAGGCGGTCAGCAATGCCGACGCCGTGGCCCAGCTCCCGAGCTCGTGCGCGGATCAGTTCGGGGAGCCGGAGGGTCAATGTCCGATGAGCCTGTCCTGGTCGGGGACCATCAAGATCACCGTGCCGTGCGGCGTCGTCACGTTCAGCGAGGGCGACGCGCCGGCCGTCGGCACGGTCATCAAACAGGGCGACACGGTGTCGACGGGCGCCAAGGGCCGAGTCGAGATCACGCTCCCGGACGGCGGGTTCTACCGGGTGGGGCCGAGCAGCAAGATGCAGTGCGACGGCCAGACCACCACCACCGAAGGCCACCGCAGCATCACCGACAGGTTCCACCTGCTGCTCGGCAACATGTGGGCCGGCATCTCCGAGGCGCTCGGCGGCGACCATGCGTTCCAGCAACCGGGCGCGCCCGCCGGCACCGGGGTCAGGGGCAGCGCGTTCACGGCGTCCGTGCAACACAACGGCGACATCGTCTACCACGTGATCCAGGGCACCGGATTCATCAAGCCCAAGGGCAAGCCCGAATTTGACTTCCCCGCTGGAGAGGGCGTGCGCTTCGACCCCCACTCCGGCGGATATTCGCTGACGATGGCGTGGCCCGCCACCGATCAGGCACTCGTCCCGGCCGCGCAGCAGCCGCCCAAGCTCATGCACGTCCGGCTCGCCGGCGCCCATGCCGGCAAGCGGCTCACGCTGCACTTCACGCTCAACGAGAACGCCACGGTCACCGTCCAGGTGCAGCGCGGCGCACACCACGTGGTCAAGCGCACTGCGGCCGTCCGCCACGGTTCACGCGCGATCACGCTGAAAGCGCTCCCTCGCGGCCGCTACACGCTGACGCTCTTCGCCACCGTCGACAAGCGCTCAGCGGCCGTCCAGAAGAGCTTCCGCGTCACCTGATCGCGCCACTAGGCTCAGCACGAACCAACCGAGAGGGGTCTGGGCGATGGATCTGTGTCTGATGATCGAGGGTCAGGAGGGCGTCAGCTGGGCCCAGTGGGTGGCCCTGGCCCAGGGCTGCGAGGAGCACGGCATCCCGACGCTGTTTCGCTCCGACCACTACATGAACCTCGACCTCCAGCACCCCGACCGCGGCTCGCTGGACGCGTGGGCCACGCTGACCGCCCTGGCCGCGGTGACCACCAAGGTCCGGCTGGGCACGATGGTCTCCCCCGCCACCTTCCGCCACCCCTCCGAGCTGGCCAAGGTGGTGGCCACCGCCGACCACGTCTCCGGCGGGCGCGTGGAGCTCGGCCTCGGCGCCGGCTGGCATGAGCGCGAGCACGAGGCCCACGGCTTCCCGTTCGCCGACACCAGGACCCGCGTCGACGTCCTGGAGGAGCAGCTTCAGATCGTGCTGGGCACCTGGACTCAGGCCCCGTTCTCCTTCACCGGCGCCCACTACACGCTCAAGGACCTCGACGCCCAGCCCAAGCCCCTCCAGAGCCCGCGTCCGCCGCTCATCATGGGCGGGTCGGCGGGGCCGCGCAGCGCCGCCCTGGCGGCGCGCTACGCCGACGAGTACAACACGCCGTTCGCCACGCTGAAGGACGTCGCGACCCGCAAGGCGGCGGTGACCAACGCCTGTGAGGCCGCCGGCCGCGAGCCTCTGCCGTTCAGCATCATGACCGGCTTCGTCGTCGGCGCCGATGAGGCCGAGCTGCACGACCGCGCCGTGCGCCTGGGCGAGCGGATCGGCTCGACCGCCGACGCTCTGCTCAACGACCCGCCCGAGGCGTGGATCGTGGGCACGACCGAGCGCGCGGCCGAGCAGCTCGCCGCCCTGCACGACGCCGGCGTGCACCGCGTGATGTGCCAGAACCTGCTCCACGACGACCTTGACGTGCTGGCTCTCATCGCGGAGCTGGCGCCTGGAGTCGCCTGACGAACGGCCCCGGAAAGCGCCCCGATCGGACCTGCTTGAATGAATCGTATGCCGACCTCAGAACAAGTCACAGAAGCCCTCCGATCGGTCATCGACCCCGAGCTGCGGCGCGACATCGTCGAGCTGGAGATGGTGCGCTCGATCGACATCCACGACAACGGAGTGGTGGACGTGATGGTGTCCCTGACCACTCCCGGCTGCCCCATCCGCAGCCATTTCGAGACCGGGGTCAGTCAGGCCATCCGCGAGCTCGACGGCGTCACCGGCGTCAACGTCAGCTTCGATGTGCTGTCCGGAGATGAGAAGACGGCCCTGGGCCGCAAGCTCGGCCGCGGCGGCCTGCCCGAGGGGGCGCTGGCCCAGGTCAAGAACGTCATCTGCATCGGCTCGGGCAAGGGTGGGGTCGGCAAGTCCAGCGTCACCGCCAACCTGGCCGCGGCCCTGGCCGCCGACGGCAAGAAGGTCGGCGTGCTCGACGCCGACGTCTGGGGCTACTCGCAGCCGCGCATGCTCGGCGTCGGCGCGGAGCGCCCCAAGGTCAACGAGGAGCACAAGCTCATCCCGATCACGGCGCACGAGGGCATCTCGGTGATGTCGATCGGCTTCTTCGTCGAGCAGGACGCCGCCGTCGTGTGGCGCGGCCCGATGCTCCACAAGGCCCTTCAGCAGTTCCTGGAGGACGTCGCCTGGGGCGAGCTTGACTACCTGCTCATCGATCTGCCGCCGGGCACCGGTGACGTCTCGATGACCCTGGCTCAGCTCCTGCCCCAAGCCAAGTTCCTGATCGTGACCACGCCCCAGCCGGTGGCCCAGAAGGTGGCCGCCCGCTCCGCCGAGATGGCGGCCAAGCTCAAGCTGGAGATCGCCGGCGTGATCGAGAACATGTCTGGGTTCGTCACGCCCGGCGGCGAGCGCTTCCAGATCTTCGGCGAGGGCGGCGGTCAGCTGCTGGCCGAGCAGCTCGACGTCCCGCTGCTGGCCAAGATCCCGCTGACGATGCCGCTGCGCGAGCAGTCGGATTCGGGCCTGCCGCTGGTCATGGCCAACCCCGACGACCCCGCCGCCCAGGCGCTGCGCCACGGCGCGCGCGGGCTCATCGCGCTGTCGCCGATCGAGCTCCCGGTCATGCAGGCGCCATCCCCGGCCGCGGCCCCCAAGCCCGCCGGTATGTCGCTTCCCATGGCCTGAGCGCCCTCGCGGCTTCCGATGGCCTGAGCGCCCTGGCAGCTTCCGATGCTCTGAGCGCCCGCGCAGCGCGCCGCCAGCCGGCAAACCCAACGCGGCTTCGCGCCCCGGCGGGGCGCCGCGGCCTCGCGATCAGGCGCCGTTCTTGTAGTAGTCCGTGTTGATCTTGATGTACTTCTGCCACTCGTCGGGGAGCTGATCCTCGGCGAAGCACGCGTCGACGGGGCAGGCCTCCACGCACGCGTCGCAGTCGATGCACTCCTCGGGATCGATGTAGAGCATCTCGACGCTGTCGTAGTCGGGCTCGTCAGGCGTGGGATGGATGCAGTCGACCGGGCAGACCTCGACGCACGAGTTGTCCTTGGTGCCAATGCAGGGCTCGGCGATTACGTAGGCCATGTGTGTCGGATTCCTCTACTCGGTTGCCAGTGCGCAGCCGCCATCGTTGCGGCGGGGAGTGCGCATTTTAGGGACACGCCTGCCGAACGGCGGGTACCCTCCCGGCGGTGCTGCTGCTCACCGGTGCCACCGGAACCGTCGGGCGCGCGCTGCTGCCGCCGCTCATCGACGCGGGCGCCCCGGTGCGCTGCCTGGTCCGCGATCCGCGACGGCTGGGCCCCGATCGCGTCCGGGTGCAGATCGCGCTCGGTGATCTGGGGGACCACCTCTCGTTTCGCCATGCGCTGCGGGGCGTGGACACCGTCGTGCACCTGGCCTCGGTCATCCGCGACCAGCCCCACGGCTCCATCGAGGAGCTGTCGGGCGTGGCCACGTGGCGCCTCGTCCAGGCGGCCGAGCGCGCCGGGGTGCGACGCTTCGTCTTCTTCTCGACGCTGGGCGCCTCGACGCGCAGCCGCGGGCGCCTGATGCGGGCCAAGGCGGTCGCGGAGAGCGCGGTCCAGGGCTCATCGCTGCAGCACACCGTGTTCGCGCCCTCGATCATCTATGCGCCGGGCGACCCGTATCTGCAGCTGCTGCGGCGCATGTCGTGGCTGCCGGTGATGGCGATCCCCGGCTCGGGCCGCGCGCCCTTTCAGCCGATCAGCGCCACCGACGTGGCCGCCTGCGTGATGGCGGCGCTGCCCGGCGGTCCTTCCGCGGATACCGCCGTCAACGCCCGCTACGAGCTCGCCGGCCCCGAGACGCTCACCCACCGCGAGATCGTCTCCCTGACGCTGCGCTCCTTTCACCGGCGCCGGCGCATCGTGGGCATCCCGATGTGGCTCACCCGGCGGATCCTCAACACCGTCGAGCTGTTGGGGGGGCCGACCGCGTTTGCCACCTGGGACGAGGCCGAGCTGCTCGAGGTGCCGCTCATCTCCGAGCGCGGGACCGCCGACGCCCGGTCGCTGGGCGTCACGCCCCGCCGCATGGCCGAGGTCCTCGGCGTCGCCTGAGCCCGCCGAGGCCACTAGGGGCCCCCGGGGCCGCCTACAGCGCCCGATCCGGCGTCCGCTGGGCCCACGGCAGCGACTGCTCGAGCTGCGCGGCGAGCGCCAGCACCAGCTCCTCTCGCTCGGCGGGCCCGATCAGCTGGACCCCCGTGGGCAGGCCGTCGTCGCCCTGGTAGAGCGGCAGCATGATCGCCGGCAGGCCCATCACGTTGACGATCGCCGTGTACGGGGTGAAGGCGCCCGAGCGCCGGTAGTGGCCCCATGGGTCGGGGCCACGGCCGTGGATCTCACCGGTCAGCACCGGCCGCCGTCCCAGCCCCGGCGTGACCACGACATCGAACCTCGACAGGTCGGCGACGAGGCCGCGGGCGATGCGCTCGAGCTTGCCCTGGGCGGCCAGCAACGTGATCGTGTCCTGGTCGCGGGCGTGCTCCCAGATCTCCCAGGTGAGCGGCTCGACGTCTTCCTCGGTGGGGTCGCGGCCGGCGATCCGCCCCCCGACGAACGTCGTCATCGCCGTCGCCGGCCCGAAGGCGCGGGTGAAGTCCGAGAGCAGCCCGCGTCCCGACCATGGCGCCTCGTACTCATCCACGTGGTGACCCAGGGACTCGAGCAGGGTCGCGGCATCCCGCGCGGCGGCCTCATTGACGGGGTCAAGCCCAGCGTCGTCCAGCGGCGGGTTGAGCACGAGCCCGATCCGCAGCGAGGCGGGAGGCCGGGCCATCAGCTCGGCGTACGGGCTGGACGGTGGCGCCGCCCAGGTGGCGTCGCCGGGCTCATAGCCGGCGAGCACGTCGAGCGCCGCGGCGGTGTCGGCCACCGTCCGGGTCAGGACGCCGTCGCTGACCAGGAAGCCGTGACCGGCGTCGGGTCCCAGTGACACCCGTCCCCGCGCCGGCTTGAGTCCGACCAGCCCGCAGCAGGCGGCGGGGATGCGGATCGATCCGCCGCCGTCATTGCCGTGGGCGATGGGGACCATGCCCGCGGCCACGGCCGCCGCCGACCCTCCGCTCGAGCCGCCCGGCGTGCGGTCAAGCGCCCACGGGTTCGCCGTGGGCCCGAACCGGCGCGACTCGGTGGTGGGAAGGATCCCGTTCTCGGGCAGCGTCGTCTTGCCCACGATCACGAACCCGGCATCGCGCAGCCGCGCCACCAGGTACGCGTCGCCCCGAGCGATGTAGTCGCCGAAGAGGTCTGAGCACATGGTCAGCGGCATGCCGGCGACGGCCCGGTTGTCCTTGACGGCGATCGGCACCCCTGCGAACGGCCTCGGGTCCCCGGCGGAGATCGTCCGCGCCGTCTCCAGAGCCGACTCGTGGGCGACGTGGGTGAAGGCGTTGACCGTGGGCTGGAGCGCGTCGATCCGGTCAAGCGAGGCCTGGACGAGCTCGGCGGCGGCCAGCTCGCCGGACCGGACGAGCGCGGCGAGCTCGATCGCGGGGCGCGTGAGCAGTTCCGACACGGGGCGGCAGACTACCGGCCGCCCGCCCGGCAGCCCGCGCGGGCGGGCGGGCGGCCGGTCTCCACGGACCCGTGGCTGGGGCCGCAAAGGCCCGCGACCACTAGCCTGTAGCCGACCTGAGCCCCCCTCCCCAGGAGCCACACCTTTTATGAGCGCAACAGCGGAAGTTCAGTCTGGACTCGAGGGCGTCGTCGCATTCGCCACCGAGATCGCCGAGCCAGACCGGGAGGGTGGCGCGCTGCGCTACCGAGGCGTCGACATCGAGGACCTGGTGGGCACCGTGCCGTTCGAGCAGGTGTGGGGGCTGCTCGTGGACGACGCGCTGCTCCCGGGCCTGCCGCCGGCCGAGCCCAACGCGCTCAGCGTCCGCTCAGGCGATCCCCGCGTCGACGTGCAGTCGGCGCTGGCGATGCTCGGACCGCACTGGGGCTTCAGGCAGCTCATCGACATCTCCGACGAGGAGGCCCGCGACGACCTGGCCCGCGCCTCGGTGATCGCGCTGTCCTTCGTGGCCCAGTCGGCGCGCGGGATCGGCCGCCCGCCGGTGTCCCAGCGCGAGATCGACAAGGCCACCTCGATCCCGGAGCGCTTCCTCATCCGCTGGCGCGGCGAGGCCGATCCCCGGCACGTCAAGGCCATCGACGCGTACTGGAACTCCGCCGCGGAGCACGGCATGAACGCCTCCACGTTCACCGCCCGCGTGGTCGCCTCCACCGGCGCCGACGTGGCCGCGGCGCTGAGCGCGGCGGTCGGCGCCCTGTCAGGTCCGCTGCACGGCGGCGCGCCCTCGCGCGTGCTGAAGATGCTCGACGACGTCGCCGAGATGGGCGATGCGGACCGCTACGTCAAGGAGATGCTCGACCGCGGTGAGCGCCTCATGGGCTTCGGCCACCGCGTGTACCGCGCCGAGGACCCGCGCGCCCGGGTGCTGCGCCGCACCGCCCACGAGATCGACGCGCCGCGCGTCGAGGTCGCCGAGGCCCTGGAGACGGCCGCGCTGGCCGAGCTCAAGGCGCGGCGCCCGGACCGCGTGCTCGCCACCAACGTCGAGTTCTGGTCGGCGGTCGTGCTCGACTTCGCCGACGTTCCGCCCGAGCTGTTCACGCCGATGTTCACCTGCGCCCGCACCGCCGGATGGTCGGCTCACATCATGGAGCAGAAGCGCGAGGGCCGGCTCATCCGCCCGACCGCGAAGTACGTCGGCCACGCCCCACGCCCCCTGTCGGACCTGAGGTAGGCGGCACGGCGACGACGCGGGTGGCGACGATCTGCTCGCCGCTGCCCTTCGGCGCCGTGGTCGCGGTGCCCATGCCCTGGGGCCAGGAGCCCGGGTAGCGCACCGCGCCGTTCGGCACCGCGTAGAACACCGTCACCCGCCACCGACCCGCGCAGTTCGGTGCGCCACCGCTCAGCGCGACGAGCCGGCCGGCGCGGACATCGCCGATCGTCGAGTCGTCGATCGCGTCGCCGGTCGTGCAGCCGGCGGGACGGGTCAGGGGAGCGACCTCCAACACGTACTCGCTCACCCCGCGGCGTGCCGGATAGCGGGCGCGGAAGGTGGCGGTCAGCGTCGGAAAGCCGTGCGCGATGCCGGTCCGCAGGCGCATCGTCGTCGCGAGCCGGCTCCGCGGCGGCACCGGCATCCGCGCGGGTCGTGACGGCGCCGGCACGTTCAGCTTGGTCACGTGCCCGCCGATCCGGGTGGTCACGGTGACCGAGCGCGCGCTCACGAACGCCAGCACGCCGTCGCGCAGGGCCGCGGGCCGGGCTGACCCCACCCGCGGGGCGGACGGTGGCGGTCGCGCCCCGGGGCAGGACGCCAACGAAGCTCACCCCCCTGGGCCCCCAGGTCTCAAGCTCACCGGCGCCCAGGCGCCGAGCCCTCGCGACGTTGCCGCATGCGGCACCCCAGTCGTGGTCGAACCCGGGCGCGGCCACGCACATCACGTTCGCCTCGCGGTCGGTGATGACGTAGCCGGTGCCCAGCGGAGTGCGGAAGGCCCGGGCGTGGCGGACGTCCAGGTCCGCGTGCCGGGGGGTCGCGCCGCTGCTGCGCAGGAAGCCGGCCAGCGTCGCCGGGATCTCGGTGCCCGGCCGCGAGAGGATGGGGAAGGCCTGGGCGAGCGACGGCGTGGAGCCCGCCGAGAAGGCGATGAGGGCGGCGACACACGCCGCGGCGCCGACCGCCAATCCGGCGGCCAGTGACCAGCGCGGCGCGCGCAGGTGCCGCCGGCGCGACGGCGCAGGAGCAGACGCGGAGCCCGATCCCCGGGGCTGGTGGGCGAGCGCCCCCGCGGCGGCGTGCTCGGCGACGACCGCGCGCAGCTCGGTGAGCAGGCGCCGTTCGAAGCCGTCGAGTTCGGCGTTGCCGGCTGCGCTCATGATGGGGTCTCCTTCGCTCGGCCGAGGATCAGGGAAAGGTCGGTGGACTGCAGCCCGGCCAGCTCGGCGGCCATCCGCCGCCGGGCGCGATAGAGGCGGACGCGGGCGGTGACGGGCCGGATGGCGAGGGCGACCGCCACCTCGGCCACCGCCAGCTCGTCGAGCGCGACGAGCTCCAGGACGGCGCGCTCGCTGGGCGGGAGGCGGTCCATGGCGCCGAAGAGGCGCCGGCTCTGTTCGGCGGCGGCGAGCCGGTCGTCGATGCGCGCGATGTCGTCGCCGTGCACCAGCTCCCGGCCGCGCACCCGCGCATTGGCGCGCCGCTCGCGCCCCTCGCGCCGCAGCCGCCCCGCCACCACGAACTGGGCGATCCCGAACAGCCACGCCGTGGGCGCCCCCTTGGCCGACCGGTAGTTCCCGGCCGACTCGATCGCCGCCACGAACACGTCGGCGGTCAGGTCGGCGGCCAGCTCCCGGTCACCGACGCGGCGCGCCACGAACCGCTGCACAGCCTCGACGTGCTCCCGGTAGAACGCCTCAAAGGCGTCCGGGTCAGTGAACCACTGCTGCTGCTCCATACGACCGTTCTTAGTCGCACGGTGCCAGACCGTTACGCCGGCCGCTCAGCCGCGGTAGGGGCCCTCGACATACTCGGCCAGCATCCGGCTGGCGCAGAACATCGGCCCCAGCGTACGCAGCGACGCGCGCATGAGCTCGATCCAGCGGCTCGGGATCCCGGCCTCGTCGCGGTCGTAGAAGGCGGGCAGCACTTCCTCGTCGGCCAGGTGGTGGAAGGCGGCGGCGTCGCGCTCGTCCTGGGCGTGATGGTCGTGGTCGACCTCGCCCGAGATCCCCCAGCCGTTGGAGCCGTCGTAGGCCTCGGCCCACCACCCGTCCAGCACGCTGAGCTGGAGGCCGCCGTTGAACACGCTCTTCATCCCGCTCGTCCCGCTGGCCTCCAGGGGAGGGCGGGGCAGGTTGAGCCACACGTCGCAGCCGCGCACCAGCGCCTGGCCCGAGGAGAGGTCGTAGTCGTCCAGGAAGACGACGCGCTCGCCCACCACCTTGGCGGCCTTGAGGCCGAACACCGCCTGCAGGGTGCGCTTGGCCTCCTCGTCGCGGGGGTGGGCCTTGCCGGCGAGCACCACCTGGACCGGCCGGTCGCCGTCGAGCAGGCGCAGCGTCCAGTCGGGGTCGCGGGTGAGGATCTCCAGCCGCTTGTAGGTGGCCACGCGCCGGGCGAAGCCGATCGTGAGCACGTCGGGGTCAAAGGCGCGTGCCGCGGCGTCGACGTAGCCGCGCAGGTCGCCGCGCACGAGACGGTCGGCGACGCTGCGCGCCCTCACGAAGGTGATCAGGTCGGCGCGCTGGCGGCGCCGCGTCTGCCAGAGCGCCTCAGCGGGGATCTCATCCACCGCCGCCCACACCTCGGGCTCGATGGCGCGCTCGCACCAGTCGCTGGGCAGGTGGCGGTCCAGCAGCTCGCGCATCGGGCGGCCGATCCAGCTGGGGACGTGAACCCCGTTGGTGACGTGGCCGATCGGGATCTCCTCCAGCGAGCGGTCGGGCCACAGCGCCTGCCACATCTCGCGCGCCACCTCGCCGTGGCGGCGGCTCACCGCGTTGGCTCCGCGGCTCATCCTCAGCGCCGCCTGGGTGACGCCGAAGGGGGCCTGGGCGTCGGCCCCGACGTCGTGGCCGAGAGCGAGCAGCGCCTCGGTGGAGAACCCCAGCTCGCCCGCAAGGCGGCTGACGGCGTCCTCGATCTCCCCCGCCGGGTAGGAGTCGTTGCCCGCGGGCACCGGGGTGTGGGTGGTGAACACCGTCCGGCTGCGTGCACGGTCCAGGGCGTCTGACTGCGACAGCCCGTCGTCCTCGCGATAGCCGCTGGCGAGCTCGAGCGGCGCGAGAGCGGCGTGGCCCTCGTTGAGATGGATGACGCCGGGCTCATAGCCCAGCGCGCGCAGGGCCCGGACGCCGCCGACGCCCAGCAGCGAGTACTGGGCCAGGCGCGTCTGCGGGTCGCCGTCGTAGAGCCGTCCGGTGATCCAGCGATCCATCGGGCCGTTGTCGGCGCAGTCGGTGTCGAGCAGGAAGAGCGGGATTCGCCCCACGTCGACCCGCCAGATGCGCGCCACCACGTCGTTGTCGCCGATGGGGACGGTCACCGTCACCGGGGATGCGTCGCGGCCGGTGACCAGCGCGGCAGGGAGGCGGTCGGGGTCGGTGTCGATCCAGTACTCGTGCTGCCACCCCGAGGCGTCGATCCGCTGGCGGAAGTAGCCCTTGCGGTACATCAGTCCGACGGCGACCAAGGGGATCGCCCGGTCTGAGGCCTCCTTGAGCAGGTCACCGGCGAGGGCCCCGAGGCCGCCGGAGTAGACCGGCAGCGACACGTGCACGCCGTACTCGGCGCACAGGAACCCGACGGGATGGGCGGGGTCCAGCGGCGCTCCGCCGTAGGGCCGCTCCAGGTCGGCGGCGATCTCGCTCTCGAGCGCCTGGGCCCGCGCCACGAGGTCGCGGTCGTGCGCGGCGCGCTTCAGAACCCGGGCCGGCGACTCCTGAAGCAGCCGGACCGGGTTGCGCATGCACAGGTCAAAGCGCTCAGCGTCCACTCCGCGGAAGAGCTCGGGGCCGCCCGGCGTCCACACCCAGCGGTAGTTGTAGGCGATGCGAGCCAGCGGCGCGAGAGCGTCGGGGATGCGCTCGGCCAGGTCCTCGGCAGCGGCGAGGATGTCGATCTGGCCGTCGTATTGCGTGGTGGCGTGATCCAAGAGTCGATTATCTGGCATCGGCGGCGTTCAGGTCTCCTGGGGGCCTTGGCGGTTGAACATGGGGCAGTGCACAGGTCCCCCCGCCATCCCGAGGCGAAACCTCATCCCTGCGACAGGCCGACAATAGGATGGTGCCGGTGCGGCACGGCGTGCTGGCCTTCGGCGATTCGATCACCAACGGCGGGGGCGAGCTCCAGTGGGGCGTCGCGCTTCAATCCTGGGCGCAATGGACGGCGCGCGCGCTCGGCCTGGCCTACACGGGCTATGCCACCGACGGAGCGCGCGTCGGCGACGTGCTCGTTGAGCAGATCCCGGCGTTCGCGGCCCGCGCCGCCCATCCCGACGCGCACTATGACCTGGGCTGTCTGTACATCGGCGTCAACGACGTGCGGGGGCTCGACTGGGACGGCGAGGCCTTTGCCGCCGACTTCGAGCCGGCGCTGCGCTTCCTGCGCGATCGCTGTGAGCGGGTCCTCACCCTGACCGCGCCGCTCGGGCTGGGGCTCCCGCCCGCCGGCCCCAAGGTCGCCGAGCTCAACGCGATCGTCCGCGAGACCGCCGGCCGGGTGGGCGCGCTCGTCGTCGATCTCAGCGCGTTCGGAGCGCGCAACCACGTGATGGCCGACCGCGTCCACCCCACCGCGTTCGGCCAGATCGCGATCGCCGAGAGGGCGCTGGCGGTGCTGGAGGCCGACGGCCTGGCCGCGGCGGTGGCGCCGTCCTCCCTGATCCGATTTGAGACGACCCGGGTCGGGCGCCTGCGCGGCGACATGACCTACGTCTACCGGGGGCTGAAGCTGCGCAGCCGGGCGGCGATGGTGGACGGGCGCCTGCGGCGCCGACGCGATGGCTAGAAGCGTTCTGGGGAAAGGGGCGCGGAACGCGTATATGCCCCGTTTGCAGGGGGTTCTGGTAGATAGTCCCGCTCAGAGAGGGAGAATCTCCCGCAACCCCACCGCGACATCAGCCCAAACGAATCCGCCCGGACTCCTCGCTCGCCTCGCGCAGACGCGCCGCCAGCGCCGGAGTCAGCGCTCCCCGACGCATCTCCCAGCGCCAGCTGCCCCCCGCGCTCCCCGGCGCATTCATCCGCGCCTCGGAACCGAGCCCCAGCGCGTCCTGGGCCTGGATCATGGCGATCTGGGCCGGTGAGGAGAACGTGTACCGGATCAGGCCCCACCAGGGGCGACGGCGGTCGGTGAAGCCCAGCCGCGCCACCTCGGAGTCCACGAACGCGCGCCTCCGCGAATCCAGGGACTCCAGCCACCCCCGCGCGGTGTCCTGGTCATGAGTGGAGGTGTAGACGACCCGATCGGCGGTGTGGTTGGCCAGCCGATGGGTGCTGCGCGGTTCGTCGGGATCCATGCCGAACTGGATGACGAGCATCCCGGGCAGCCCGACCTGCCGGCGCAGGCGCTCGACGGGCTCGGTGATGACGCCGAGGTCCTCGGCCACGAGCGGCAGCGCGTCGAGCTCGCGCCGCAGGGCCCGGAACAGCGCGATCCCCGGCCCGCGCTTCCACGACCCTCCACGGGCCGTCCGCGCCCGCTCCGGAACCGCCCAGTAGGCGACCAGGCCGCGGAAGTGGTCGATCCGCGCGAGGTCGAACAGGTCCAGGGTGCGGCGCACGCGCTCGACCCACCAGCGGTAGCCACGGCGCTGGAGCGCCGGCCAGTGATACAGCGGATTGCCCCAGAGCTGGCCGGTGCGGGAGTAGCCGTCGGGCGGGGCGCCGGCGACGAATCCGGATTGGAACAGCTCGGGATGGAAGCGGTGGTCGCAGCCGCCCGGGGAGACATAGATGGCGACGTCGCCGAGGATCCGCACCCCCCGCTCGGCGGCGTAGGCCCGCAGCGCGCCCCATTCGCGGTCAAAGCGCACCTGGTCGGCCACGGCGCCGCGGCCGGCGAACCGCTCCCAGTCCCCGATCCAGTACGCGTGCCGCTCGCGGAACGCGTCCAGCTCGGACGCGGACACCGCCGCGCGCGGGTCGGCCAGCAGGCCCCGCCAGGCGGCGAACGCGCTGGCCGACTTGTACGGCGATCGGTACCGGTCGGGCGGGCCCAGGGGCAGCACCTGCCACCACGACTGCCCGGCGGCGGCCAGCCAGTCCACGAACCGGTACGCCTCGGTGCCGAGCCGCCCCCCGGGAAGCGAGGTGATGTGGAGCTGGACCCCGCTCGATCGCGGCCATTCGTTCACGAGCGTTTCACGAGCGGAGGTTTACCCGATGGCGTGGGATGGATACCTTCCAGACGAGTGAGCATCCGGACTGACACCACTGAGGCAGGTCCGGCAGCGGGACCGCCGCCGTCCGCGGCGGACGCCGCGCAGCTGGCGCCGCGCCGGATCGTCATCCAGTTTCCCAAGCCCGCCGTCGACGGCGGCCGCTACCCCGCCAAACGGTGCGTCGGGGACGTCGTCGACGTCGAGGCCGACGTGTTCCGCGACGGCCACGAACTCATCCGCGCCGTCATCCGCTTTCGCGGCCCGGGCGACGAGGGGTGGCAGGAGGTCGGGCTGCGCCGGATCGACGCGCATCTGGGCGGCGTGCGCTGGGCGGGCCAGTTCACCGTGGACCGGCCGGGCGCCTGGCAGTACACGATCGAGGCGTGGACCGACGTCTTCGGCACCTGGCGCGACGAGCTCCAGCGCAAGGTCAACGCCCACCAGCACGACCTCTCGGGCGAGCTGTCCGAGGGCCGCGTGCTGCTCCAGGCGGCGGCCGAGCGCGCCCAGAACCCCGCCGGGCGCAAGCTCATCGAGCACGCCGTGCAGCAGCTCGTCTGATCAGAGCGTGCCCGAGAGCGCCCAGCACGACGTCGCCCTCGGCGAGGAGCTCGCGCTTGCCGTCGAGCACGAGCAGGAGCGCCACGGCAACGTCACCCTCGACCAGCCGCTGACGATCGAGGTCGACCGCCTGCGCGCCCGGTTCGGGGCCTGGTATGAGATGTTCCCCCGCTCCTGGGGCGGGCTGCGGGGCGTCGAGACCGCAGCTGCCCCGGCTGGCCGAGCTGGGCTTCGACATCATCTACCTGCCCCCGATCCATCCGATCGGGCTGACCAACCGCAAGGGCCGCGACAACTCCCTCACCGCGGCCCCCGGCGATCCCGGCTCCCCGTGGGCGATCGGCGATGCCACCGGCGGCCACGACGCCATCCACGCCGAGCTCGGCACCGAGGACGACCTGCGCTCGCTCACTGCCGCGGCGGCCGGCTTCGGCATCGACATCGCGCTGGACTTCGCGGTGCAGTGCAGCGCTGACCACCCGTGGCTGACCGAGCACCCCGAGTGGTTTCACCGCCGGCCCGACGGCACGCTGAAGTACGCCGAGAACCCGCCCAAGCGCTACCAGGACATCTACAACGTCAACTGGGACACGCCGGACTGGCGCAACCTGTGGCAGGCGCTGCTGGACGCGATGCTCAAGTGGGTGGACCTCGGGGTCAAGGTGTTCCGCGTCGACAACCCGCACACCAAGCCGTTCGCCTTCTGGGCGTGGCTGATCGACGAGGTCCATGCCCGCGACCGCGACATCCTCTTCCTGGCCGAGGCGTTCACCAAGCGCGCGGTGATGCGCCACCTCGGCAAGCTCGGCTTCAGCCAGTCCTACACGTACTTCACCTGGAAGAACGCCCGCTGGGAGCTGACCGAGTACATGACCGAGCTGGCCTCGTCCGGCGAGGAGGAGTACTTCCGCCCCAACTTCTTCGCCAACACCCCGGACATCCTGCACGAGTACCTCCAGCACGGCGGCCCGGCGGCCTTCGAGTCCCGGCTGGTGCTGGCGGCGACGCTCAGCCCCACCTACGGCCTCTACTCCGGCTACGAGCACTTCGAGAACGAGCCGGCGCGGGTGGGTGGGGTCCCATCCGAGGAGTACATGCACTCCGAGAAGTACGAGATCAAGCAGCGCGCCCTGGACGGGCCGCTTCTGGGAATGATCGCCAGGCTCAACCAGATCCGCCGCGAGAACGCGCCGCTGCAGGAGCTGTCGAACCTCACCTTCCTCGACACCCACAACGACGCGCTCATCGCCTACGCCAAGCAGACGCGCGGCGAGACGATCGTGTGCGTGGTCAACCTCGACCCGCATCAGGGCCAGCAGGGCGTGGCGGTCATCCCGGCGAGCCTCGGGCTCCCGCCCACGTTCACCGTCCACGACGAGCTCTCGGGCGAGCGCTACCAGTGGCGGATCGGGCACAACTACGTCGCGCTGGCGCCCGGCGTGCGCCAAGCGCACGTGCTCAGGGTCGAGCGATGAGTGTCGGACCGCAGACGCTGACCCACCTGCTGGCGCGCGAACCCCATCCCGGCGCCGGCAATGGAGCCGCCGCCGGGGCGACCAGTGCGCCCAACCAGGCCTACCAGTGGTTTGAGGCCGAGCCGCTGTGGTTCAAGCGCGCGATCTTCTACGAGATCCACATCCGCGGCTTCTTCGACGGCAACGGTGACGGCTCCGGCGACTTCCGCGGGCTCACCGAGAAGCTCGAGTACCTCCAGTGGCTGGGGATCGACTGCATCTGGCTGCTGCCCTTCTACGAGTCGCCACTGCGCGACGGCGGCTATGACATCTCGGACTTCACGCGGGTGCACCCCGACTACGGGACGGTCGACGACGTCCAGACGCTGATCGACGCCGCACACGCCCGGCGCATCCGCGTCATCGCCGATCTGGTCATGAACCACACCTCCAGCGACCACCCGTGGTTCCAGGAGAGCCGCACCGGCGGACCCGACGGCCCCAAGCGCGACTGGTACGTGTGGTCTGACACCGACGAGCGCTACCAGGACGCGCGCATCATCTTCACGGACACCGAGGTCTCCAACTGGACCTATGACCCGGTGGCGGGCGCCTACTACTGGCACCGCTTCTTCTCCCACCAGCCCGACCTCAACTACGACAACCCCGAGGTCCACGAGGCGATGAGCGGCGTGCTGCGCTTCTGGCTGGACATCGGCCTCGACGGCTTCCGCCTGGACGCCGTGCCCTACCTGTACGAGCGGGAGGGCACGATCTGCGAGAACCTCTCCGAGACCCACGCCTACCTCAAGAAGGTCCGCAAGGAGATCGAGGAGGACTACCCGGATCGCGTCCTGCTCGCCGAGGCCAACCAATGGCCCGGCGACGTCGTCGAGTACTTCGGCGACGGCGACGAGTGCCAGATGTGCTTCCACTTCCCGGTGATGCCGCGCATGTTCATGGCGGTGCGCCGCGAGGAGGCCACCCCCATCTACGAGATCCTCGAGCGCACCCCGGCCATCCCGGGCAACTGCCAGTGGGGACTGTTCCTGCGCAACCACGACGAGCTGACCCTGGAGATGGTCACCGACGAGGAGCGCGACTACATGTACTCCGAGTACGCCAAGGATCCGCGGATGAAGCTCAACCTGGGCATCCGCCGGCGACTGGCGCCGCTGCTGGACAACGGCCGTGACGAGATCCAGCTCATGACCGCGATCCTGTTCAGCCTGCCGGGGTCACCGGTTCTCTACTACGGTGATGAGATCGCGATGGGAGACAACATCTTCCTCGGCGACCGTGACGGCGTGCGGACGCCCATGCAGTGGACCGGGGACCGCAACGGGGGGTTCAGCCGCGCTGACTTCGCGCAGCTCTACGCCCCGCCGCTCATGGACCCGGTGTACGGCTTCCAGGCGGTCAACGTCGAGGCGCAGCTGCGCACGCCCACCTCGCTGCTGCGCTGGATGCACCGGTTCATCGCGCTGCGCAAGGAGCATCCGGTGTTCGGGCTGGGGACCTATGAGCCCATCGAGACGACCAACCCGCGGATCTTCGCGGTGCTGCGGCGCTTCGAGGACGACCTCGTGCTGTGCGTGCACAACCTCGCGCGCTCGGCCCAGGCGGTGGAGCTCGACCTCTCAGCCCACGTGGGCCGCTTCCCGGTCGAGCTGTTCGGTCGCAGTCGCTTCCCCCGCATCGGCGACCTGAACTACCTGTTGACGCTCGCTCCGCGCGGCTTCTACTGGTTCCAGCTCGTGCAGGAGGGGGAGGACGCGATCGGATGACCGACGTGACCAACCCCGCACGGGCCGAGATCGAGCGCCTGGACCCAGACGACGTATCGGCGTGGCTCGAGGGCCAGCGCTGGTACGCGTCCAAGTCGCGCCACGTCACCGGCCTGCAGGTGGAGGAGAGCGTGGCCATCGCCGACGCGCCGCCCCTGATCATCAACCTCGTTCAGGCGCGCTTTGCCTCGGGCAGCCATGAGCTCTACCAGCTGCCGTTCGCCCTGCTCGCCGCAAACCAGGTGGGCGATCGCCCGGTCGTCTGCACCACCGAGGACTGGACCGCGGTCGACGCCGTGGCCGACCCCGAGCTCGTGCGCGAGCTGCTGCGCCAGATCGACGCCGAGCAGACGCTCGAGGGCGAGGGCGGCACCTTCCGCTTCCAGCGCGTGGAGTTGAGCGGCCCGCTGCCGCTGGACGCGCCGGTGCGCCCGATGGGCGTCGAGCAGTCCAACTCCTCGATCGTGTTCGGCGACGAGACGGTGCTCAAGGTCTTCCGTCGCCTGGAGCCCGGGATCAACCCCGAGCTCGAGGTACTCCAGTTCCTGACCCGGCGGGAGTTCGCCAACATCGCGCCCCTTCAGGGGTGGTACGAGTACGACGGCAAGTCCTTCGGCGCGACGCTGGGCGTGGCCCAGCGGTTCTTCCCCGACGCCGTCGGCGGCTGGGAGCTGGCCCTGGACCAGATCGCCTCCGATCCGGCCGCATTCCTGCCCGAGCTGGGCAGCCTCGGCGCCGTCACCGCGCAGTTGCACAACGCCCTGGCCTCGGACTCGGGCGACCCCGCCTTCAGCCCCGAGGAGCCCAGCGCCGAGTCGATGTCGCTGCTCACCGCGACGATCGACGAGGACATCGAGCGCGTCTTCGTGCGCCTGCCCGACGACGAGCGGGTCGCCGCCATCGCCGGCCGCGGCCAGGACGTCCGCGAGCAGATCGCCATGCGGGCCCAGACCGGACCCGGCGGCCGCGCCATCCGCACCCACGGCGACTATCACCTCGGCCAGACCCTGCATATGCCGGGGGGCTGGGTGATCATCGACTTCGAGGGCGAGCCGGCCCGGCCGCTGTTCGAGCGCCGGCAGAAGCGCAGCCCGCTGCGCGACGTGGCCGGCATGCTGCGCTCGCTGGCCTACGCCACCTCCGCCGCGGAGATCATGCGCGGGATCGCGGCGCCCGCCCAGTTCGAGGAACAGGCGCGCGCGATCTTCCTGGAGAACTACTTCGCCACCATCGACCAGGCGCTGCTGCCCGGCGGCGACGCGGCCATCGGGAACATGCTGGCTATCTTCGAGCTCGAGAAGGCCATCTACGAGCTCCGGTACGAGCTCGACAACCGGCCGGATTGGTTGCCCATTCCCGTCGCGGGTATCGCCCGCCTCTTGGAGGCAGCATGACGACCATCGCCACAAAGTCAGCATGACCACCATCGCCAAAAGCGATCTCGACGCGCTCGTCCGCCGCGAGCACCCCGAGCCCCACGCCATCCTGGGCGCCCACCCCTCCGAGGGTGGCGTCGTCGTCCGCGCGCTGCGCCCGTCGGCGGAGTCGGTCGCGGTCAAGCCCGGCCGCGGCAAGAGCGTGCCCATGACCGAGATCCACCCCGGCGGCATCTTCGAGGCCGAGATCGAGGGCGCCGAGCTGCCGTTGAAGCTACAAGCTCAAGGTCGACTACGGCTCGGGCGGCAAGTTCACGATCCAGGACCCCTATGCGTTCCTGCCGACGATCGGCGAGCTCGACCTGCATCTGATGGGCGAGGGCCGCCACGAGGAGCTCTACGAGCGCCTCGGCGCCCATGTCGTCGAGATGGGAGACCCACCCACCAAGGGCACTGCGTTCGCGGTGTGGGCCCCGGCAGCGCGCGCGGTGAGCGTGGTCGGCGACTTCAACTCCTGGGACGGTCGCCTCAACGCGATGCGCTCGATGGGCACGAGCGGCATCTGGGAGCTGTTCCTGCCCGACGTGGGGGCCGGCCAGCGCTACAAGTACGAGATCCTCACCCAGGACGGCGAGATCCTGCTCAAGGCCGATCCCTACGCCCAGGAGACCGAGGTCCCGCCCAAGACCGCCTCGGTCATCCACACCCCCGGGCACGCCTGGAGCAAGAAGGACGCCAAGTTCCTCTCAGACCGCGCCAAGGACCAGCCGCTGGCAGAGCCCGTGTCGATCTACGAGGTCCATCTCGGTTCGTGGCGGCTGAACTCCTTGGAGGACAACCGGCCGCTCACCTACGCCGAGCTGGCCGACGAGTTGTCGGCGTATTGCGAGGACATGGGGTTCACGCACGTCGAGCTGCTCCCCGTGATGGCCCACCCGTTCACCGGCTCGTGGGGCTACCAGGTCACCGGCTACTACGCCCCCACCCCGCGCTACGGCTCGCCCGACGACCTGCGCGCGTTCATCGACAAGATGCACGCCAAGGGGATCGGCGTCCTGCTGGACTGGGTCCCCGCGCACTTCCCGCGCGACGAGTTCGCCCTGGCCCGCTTTGACGGCAGCGCGCTCTATGAGCACTCCGATCCGCGCCGTGGCGCGCATCCGGACTGGGGCACGCTGGTCTTCAACTTCGGGCGCTACGAGGTCCGCAACTTCCTCATCTCCAACGCCCTGTTCTGGCTGCGCGAGTACCACGTCGACGGCATCCGGGTCGACGCCGTCGCCTCGATGCTCTACCTGGACTACTCGCGGCGCGAGGGCGAGTGGGTCCCCAACCAGTTCGGCGGGCGCGAGGACCTGGATGCGGTCGCCTTCCTCAAGGAGCTCAACGAGGTCATGTACGGCCGCGAGCCGGGCATCATCTCGGCCGCCGAGGAGTCCACGGCATGGCCCGGCGTGTCGCGGCCCACGTACCTGGGCGGCCTGGGCTTCGGCTTCAAGTGGAACATGGGCTGGATGCACGACACGCTCGGCTACTTCCAGCAGGACGCGATCTACCGCCGCTACCACCATCACGAGCTGACCTTCAGCCTCATGTACGCGTTCAGTGAGAACTTCGTGCTGCCGCTGTCCCACGACGAGGTCGTCCACGGCAAGGGCTCGCTGTACTCCAAGATGGGCGGCGGAGACCACTGGCAGAAGCTGGCCAACCTCCGCGCGCTGTACGCCTACATGTGGGCGCACCCCGGCAAGAAGCTGCTGTTCATGGGCTGCGAGCTGGCCCAGCAGGCCGAGTGGAGCCACGAGCGCTCGCTGGACTGGCATCTGCTGGAGCAGGCGGAGCACGCCGGCGTGCAGTCGCTGGTGCGTGACCTCAATCGCCTCTATCGCTCAGAGCCCGCCCTCTACGAGCTGGACTCCGACCCGGCCGGGTTCTGGTGGCTTGAGCCCAACGACGCCGACAACAACGTGCTGGCCTTCGCGCGCCAGTCACGCGAGGGCGAGCGCATCGTGGTCTTCATCGCCAACCTCTCGCCGGTCCCGCGCGAGAACTACCGCCTCGGCCTGCCCCGCTCGGGGCGCTGGCGCGAGGCGCTGAACACGGACTCGTCCTACTACGGCGGCAGCGACGTCGGCAACCTGGGCGGCGTGCAGCCGGAGCCGATCCCGTGGCACAACCAGCAGTTCTCGGCGGAGGTCACCCTGCCCCCGCTGGCCGCGCTCTGGCTCGTCCCCGAGGAGTGACGCGGACCACTGCCGGGGCCGCCGTCCCATGGCGGCGGGCCGGATGGCTGGTTGGGCGCAACCAACCATCTAGGCTCATGCCCCATGTCGATGTCTAGCGCGGCGGAGCCCGACGAGCCCTACCCCTGGGAACGCCCGCTCGGCGCGCGTCAGATCGACGACGAGCGCGCCGAGTTCCGGGTGTGGGCGCCGCACGCCTCGGGCCCGATGGTCAAGGTCGAGGGCGCGCGCCACGCCATGATCGACGCCGGCCTCGGGGTGTGGGACGCCATCGTCCCCGCCGCCCCGGGCAGCGACTACGTCTACGTGATCGACGGCGAGGACCTCCCCGACCCGGCCTCGCGCTGGCAGCCCGACGGCCTGCGCGGTCCCTCGCGCGTGCTCGACACCCGCCGCCTGGCCACCGGCCGGCGCGGCGGGTTCATGGCGCCGGCGCTCGAGGACCTGCTCATCTACGAGCTGCACATCGGCACCTTCACCCCCGAGGGCACCTTCACAGCAGCGGCCGAGCGCCTGCCCGAGTTGGCCGACCTCGGCGTCACCGCGCTGGAGATCATGCCCGTGGCCGAGTTTCCCGGCGAGCGGGGCTGGGGCTATGACGGCGTCTACATCTCGGCCGCCCAGTCCTCCTACGGCGGCCCGCTGGATCTGGCCGCGTTCGTCGCCGAGGCCCATCGCCACGGCCTGGCGGTGATCCTCGACGTCGTCTACAACCATCTGGGCGCGTCGGGCGCGGCGGCGATGGAGGCCTTCGGGCCCTACTTCACCGCCAAGTACGAGACGCCCTGGGGCAAGGCGATGAACTTCGACGACGCCGACAGTGACCCGGTCCGCGAGTGGGTGTGCCAGAGCGCCGAAGGATGGGTGCGCGACTTCGGCATCGACGGGCTGCGCCTGGACGCCATCCACGCCATCTTCGACCAGAGCCCCGAGCACATCGTCGCCGCGGTGGCGCGTCGCGTCCACGCCGTCAACCCCCGTCACTACGTGATCGCCGAGTCCGGGCTCAACGACCCGATCGTCATGCGCCCACCCGAGCGCGGCGGCTGGAACTGCGACGCCGCGTGGGCCGATGACTTCCACCACGCGCTGCGCACGCTGATCACCGAGGATCGCGACGGCTACTACGCGGACTTCGGCGCCGTGGCCCAGCTGGCCAAGGCCTTCCACCGCCCCCACGTCGACGACGGCGAGTACTCGCCGTTTCGCCGCCGGCGGTTCGGGGCGCCCGCGGAGGACCTCCCGCCCGAGCGCTTCGTCGTCTTCTCCCAGAACCACGACCAGGTCGGCAACCGGGCCTACGGGGACCGCATGCCCGCCACCGCCCGGCCGCTGGCGGCGTTCTGCACGCTGCTCTCGCCGTTCATCCCGATGCTGTTCATGGGCGAGGAGTACGGCGAGCTGGCGCCGTTTCAGTACTTCACCAACCACATCGACCCCGATATCGCCGAGGCGACGCGGCAAGGGCCGGCGCGGCGAGTTCGCCGCCTTCGCCCAGTTCGCCGCCGAGGTCCCCGACCCGGAGGACCCGCGGACGTTCGAGCGCTCCAAGCTCACCCGCCGTGCCGACCAGGGGCTGGCCCGCCTGTACCGCGAGCTGATCGTGGCCCGCAAGAAGCTGCCGCGCGGCACCCCGCGTGAGATCGAGTACGACGAGCGCTTTCGCTGGCTGGTCGTGCGCCGCGGCCCCTTCGAGCTGGCCTGCAACTTCGGCTCGGGCCCGGTGACCATCCCCTGTCAGGGGGAGACGATCGAGCTGAGCGCGGGAGGCGACGCGCATCTCAGCGGCGGTTCGCTCAAACTTCCCGCCCATGGCGGGAGCGCTGGTTCAGTGAGCGACGTGTGGCCGGGCCGGCCCTTCCCGCTCGGCGCCGACCTGGGACGGGCAGGGAACGAACTTCAGCCTGTTCTCCGAGCACGCCAAGCGCGTGACGCTGTGCCTGTTCGACGACGAGGGCAACGAGACGCCGATCGAGATCGCCACCCGCCGGGCGCACAACTGGCACTGCTACCTGCCCGGGGTCGGGCCCGGCCAGCGCTACGGCTACCGCGTGCACGGGCCCTACGCGCCCAAGGAGGGCCACCGCTTCAACCCCAACAAGCTCCTCATCGACCCCTACGCCAAGGCGATCGACGGCGTGGTGGACTGGGCCCACGACGCCAACGTGCTGCCCTACGTCCCGCCCGACAGCCTCGAGAACGCCGAGGATGCCGACCTGGAGCTCGACGACGAGGACGACTCGGGCGCCGTCCCCAAGTCCGTGGTCATCGACGACAGCTTCGACTGGCAGGGCGACCGCCTGCCCCAGACCCCGTTCGCCGACACGATCATCTACGAGACCCACGTCAAGGGCTTCACCATGACCCACCCCGACGTGCGCGATGACCTGCGCGGGACCTACGCGGGGCTCGCCTCCGAGCCGGCGCTGGCCTACCTCAAGGACCTCGGGCGTGACCGCCGTGGAGCTGCTGCCCATCCACCACATCTGCGACGAGTCGTTCCTGTACGAGCGGGGGCTGCGCAACTACTGGGGCTACAGCACGATCGGCTATCTGGCGCCGCACTCCGAGTACGCCGCCACCGGCCGGCGCGGAGAGCAGGTGCGCGAGTTCAAGGGCATGGTCAAGGCGCTGCACCATGCCGGCATCGAGGTGATCCTCGACGTCGTCTACAACCACACCGCCGAGGGCAACCACCTGGGCCCGATGCTGTCCTTCAAGGGCGCCGACAACGCCTCCTACTACCGGCTGATGCCCGACGATCCGCGCCACTACATGGACTTCACGGGGACGGGCAACTCGCTCAACCCCGTGCACCCGGCGGTGCTGCGGATGATCATGGACTCGCTGCGCTACTTCGTCATCGAGTGCCACGTCGACGGGTTCCGCTTTGACCTGGCCTCGGCGCTGGCGCGCGAGTTCTACGACGTCGACCGCCTGTCGGCGTTCTTCGACACGATCCACCAGGACCCGGTCCTGTCCCAGGTCAAGCTCATCGCCGAGCCGTGGGACGTCGGCCCCGGCGGCTATCAGGTGGGCAACTTCCCGATCCTGTGGTCGGAATGGAACGGCGTCTACCGCGACGCCATGCGCGACTTCTGGCGCGCGTCGGCCAGCGTGGGCCAGTTCGCCGAGCGCCTGTCGGGCTCGGCCGACCTCTATGAGTCAGACGGCCGCGATCCGTTCGCCTCGATCAACTTCATCACCGCCCACGACGGCTTCACCCTGCGCGACCTCGTCTCCTACAACGCCAAGCACAACGATGACAACCAGGAGGACAACCGCGACGGCACCGACGACAACCGCTCGTGGAACTGCGGCGCCGAGGGCGAGACCGAGGATCCCGGCATCAACGAGCTGCGCCGGCGCCAGCAGCGCAACTTCCTCACCACGCTGTTCGTCTCCCAGGGGACGCCGATGCTGCTGGGCGGCGACGAGCTCAGCCGCACCCAGGGAGGTAACAACAACGCCTGGTGCCAGGACAATGAGATCAGCTGGTATGACTGGGACAGCGACGCGGACGCGCGTCAGATGCGGGCGTTCACCCAGCGGCTCATCCGCCTGCGGCGCGAGCACTGCACCTTCAGGCGCGAGACGTTCCTGCGCGGCCAGCCCGTCAACGACTCGCCGCTGCCCGACGTGTGGTGGTTCCGCGTCGACGGGCGCCGCATGACCAGCCGCGACTGGGAGCACGGCGAGGCCGTCCTGGGGATGTTCCTCAACGGCCAGGCCATCGCCAGCCCCGGGCCGCACGGCGAGGAGGTCGAGGACGACTCGTTCGTGCTCCTGTTCAACGCCCATGCCGAGGACCGGGAGTTCAAGCTTCCCCGCCGGCGGATGGGCGCCCGGTGGGAGCTCGAGCTGTGCACCGCGGACCCGACGGCCCAGCCCGGCAGCACCTCCTACGGCGCCCAGGAGCTCATCAACGTCATCGCGCACTCGATCACCATCCTGCGGCGGGTGAGGTAGTGGCCGCCCCCGAGGGTCACCAGATGGTGGCGGCCCGCAGGTCCGGGTAAGACCGGGAAGGTGACAGCGGCGCGGATCTCGCTGCGGGCGACCTATCGCCTGCAGCTCACCCCCGAGTTCGGCTTCGCCGCGGCAGGCGAGCGCATCCCCTACCTGCGCGACCTCGGCGTCAGTCACCTGTACCTGTCGCCGTCGCTGCAGGCGCGGGCCGGCTCCACGCACGGCTATGACGTCGTGGACCCGACGCGGATCTCCGACGACCTCGGGGGCGAGGCCGCGTTTCGCCAGCTGGCGCAGGCCGCGCACGCGGCCGGCCTGGGGATCGTGCTCGACCTCGTGCCCAATCACATGGCCACCGACGAGGCCAACCGCTTCTGGGCCGATCCGGAGCTGCGCGCGCAGTTCTTCGACGTCGACCCGGCGACCGGCCGCCACCGCCGCTTCTTCGACATCGACCACCTGGCAGGGGTGCGCCAGGAGGACCCCGCGGTGTTCGAGGCCACCCACGCGCTCGCCCTGAATCTGGTGCGTGACGGAGTGGTGGACGCGCTGCGCATCGACCACCCCGACGGCCTGACCGATCCGGCGCAGTACTTCCGGCGGCTGCGTGACGGCGGCGCCGAGACGGTGTGGATCGAGAAGATTCTCGAGCCCTCCGAGCCCCTGCGCGACTGGCCGGTCACCGGCACCGTGGGGTACGAGTTCCTCAACGACGTGTGCGCGCTGTTCGTCGACCCGGCGGCGGAGCCGGTCTTCACCGCGCTCTGGCAGGAGCTCTCGGGCGACCCGCGGGCGTTTGCCGAGGTTGCCGCCGAGGCCAAGCATGAGCAGGCCACCGGGGCGTTCGCGCCCGAGATCGAGCGGCTGGCCGGGGTCGCGGATGTCGAGGGCGGCGCCGAGGCACTGGCCCGGGCGGTGGCGTCGTTCCCGGTCTACCGCAACTACGTGGAGCCCGGCGCGGGCGTCGTTGACGAGGCCGACCGCGAGGCGGTGGCCGCCGCCTCCGACATGCCCGCCGAGGTCGCCGAGATGCTCCTGCTGGATCGGCCCGCACCGGCCGAGTTCGTCACGCGCTTTCAGCAGACGACCCCGCCGGTGGTGGCCAAGGGCGTCGAGGACACCGCCTTCTACCGCTACGGCCGGCTCCTGGCGCTGTGCGACGTCGGCGGCGACCCGGGGCGCTTCGGGATCGCGCGCGCAGCGCTTCCACGAGGCCAACGCGCAGCGGGCGCAGCGGTTCCCGGAGGCGATGCTGACGACGATGACCCACGACACCAAGCGCTCGGCCGACGTGCGGGCGCGGCTCACCGCGCTCACATGGCTCCCCGAGCGCTGGGAGGAGCGCGTCCGCCATTGGCTGAAACGGTCAGAGCCGCTGCGGACAGCGGGCGCGCCCGACGACGCCGAGCGCTACTTCCTGTTTCAGACGCTGGCCGGCGCGTGGCCGATCGGGGCCGAGCGGATGCGCGCCTACATGGAGAAGGCGCTGCGCGAGGCCAAGCGCCACACGAGCTGGACCGATCAGAACACCGAGTGGGAGCAGGCGGTCATGGACTTCATCGCCGGCGTCTACGCCGACGAGACGCTGCGCCGCGAGCTGGACGGCTTCACGCGCGAGCTCGAGTTCGCCGGAGACTCGATCGCGCTGCGCACGGTGGCGCTCAAGCTCACCGCGCCGGGGGTGCCCGACATCTACCAGGGCGACGAGATGGCGCTGTTCGCGCTCGTGGACCCCGATAACCGGCGCCCCGTCGACTGGCATTGGAATCAGACGATGCTCGGCCGCCTCGCCGGGGGCGCCCAGCCCGAGCCGCCCATCCGCAAGCTGTGGCTGACCACCCGGCTGCTCGGCCTGCGCATCCGCCGCCCTGACGCGTTCGCGGGTGCCTATGAGCCACTGACCGCGCCGGACACCGCCGTGGCGTACCTCCGCGGCGGCGAGGTGCTGGTGGCAGTGGCGACGCGGCCCGGACCGCCCGAGGGCATGCTGGAGGGCGCTGAGGGAAGCTGGCGCGACGTGCTGTATGGCGACGAGCGCGAGCTCGGCGCGTCGGTGGCGCTGGCCGAGCTGCTCGACGAGTACGGGATCGCCGTGCTCGAGCGCGCCTGACCGATCCCGCGCGCGCCGTGCAAAATAAGCCCGGATACGGTGCTTAGATTGCACCAGGGGGGTGTAATGGATCTGTCCAAGGTGGACAGTTCCTGAGTGGTGGAACCCCACGCGCAGTTCGAACAGCTGTACCGCGCCTACGCCGACCGCGTCCATGCCTACGCGCTGCGGCGCACGACCCCGGCGGCGGCCGACGACGTCGTCGCCGAGGTGTTCCTCGTCGTCTGGCGCCGGTTGCAGCGGGTCCCGGACGAGCCGCTGCCGTGGATGCTCGGGGTGGCCCGCAAGGTGCTCGCCAACCGGCGCAGGTCCGAGACCCGCGCCGCTGCGCTGAATGAGCGCCTGTCTGACCCGGGGTCCCGCCTGTACGCGTCGCCGGTCAGCGCCGAGGTCGATGACCGCGTGCAGCGGGCGCTGGCGGGCTTGGGCGAGCGCGACCGCGAGCTCCTGCTCCTGATCGCCTGGGAGGGCTTGCGCGTCAACGAGGCCGCGCAGGTGCTCGGCGTGCGCAGCAACACGCTGTCGGTGCGGCTGCACCGCGCCCGGCAGCGACTCGCCAGAGCCCTGGCCGACGAGGATGTCGAGATCGAGATGGAGGTGCAACGGTGACGACGGATGCTCTCGAGTACCTGCGGCGCGAGAATCCGGTGCCGCACGGCAGCAGCGCTCCCTCGATGGAGTGGGTGCTGGCCCGGTTCGAGGCCACCGGGATGCCCCCGGACGCCGGTGGCGGCCGGCGCCGCGATCGGGCGCGCTGATCCCTGCCCTCGCGGTCGCCGCGACGCTCGCCGTGGTCACCCTCGTCGTCGTGCTCGCGCTCACCCACCGCGGACAGGCCCCGGGGTACATCCCGCCGGCCACCCGGACCACGCCCGCGGTGCGCTCGGTTCCGTCACCCGGCTCGCTGATGCCGCGCGGAGGGATGCCCGGGCTGCTGTCCATCGCGGGCGCGGCGTCGTCGTCATCGGACCGGGCTCAGATCGATTTCAGCCAGTGCCAGCCCTGCTACAGGGGCGGCGACGGGCGCGGCTCGGCGACCTACGACTGGCGAGCTGAGACCGCCGACGGCGGCATGACATGGCGGGTCGCGCGCACATCGGCGAACTTCGACACGTTCGCCTTTGCGGGCGCGGACGGCTGGGCCCAGGGCCTGCGCTCCGCCGGCCATACCGGCGGCGGCATGGTGGCCTTCTTCGCCAGCCACGATGGCGGGCGAACGTGGCACGTGGCCTCGAGTGACGCCCTCGCCTCGGGCACCGGTGGCGTCACGACCGCCGGCGGAGAGGTATGGATGCTCGGCAGCCGCTGCGCCGGAACCTGCACCGCCTCCAACCCACCCATCGACGTCGTGCTCCGCGCCCCGGCCTCTGGCGACCATCTGGCCACGACGGCGGGCCGGCCGCCGCTGGGCGACACCACGAACGTCAGCGTCGTCGCGGCCGGGCGCGACGCGGCCTTCGTGCTCGCCAACGACTACGGCACCGTCGACAACGTCGCCACGATCACCCACACCCGGCTATTCGCGACCCGCGACGGTGGGCGCACGTGGCACCGCATGCCGACGCCGTGCCCGCGCCTGCGCTTCGGCCGCCTGTATGCCGGTGGACCGGACGCGTTGTGGGCCGCGTGTGAGCCACCGCACGGCGCCGCCGAGCTGCGCCGCTCGACCGACGGCGGCGAGCACTGGGCCACCCTGCCTACGACTCCCGGCCAGGTCCAGCTGCAGCCCGCCTCGGCGCAGGTCGCCTGGGCGTTGACCCCCGCCGGCAAGGTGTTCCGGACGGGCGACGGCGGCGGCACCTGGACCAGCGTGTGGTATGCAGGGCGGCCGGAGCCGGCGGCGCCGGCGGGCACTGTGCCGCCCGGGCTCAACCGGAGCTGGAGCGTGCTCCTCACCGTTCAGAGCCCAACCACCGCCACCGTGATCGTCATGGTCTCCCGCGGGCGCGTGGACGGCCACGCCGGGCGCACCGACTTCGTCACCTACCGCACCACCGACGGCGGACGCACCTGGACCCCCCGCGCGGTGCTCCTCCCCGCCGGCTGAGCGAGCTCAGCTCTCGTGGAGGATCACACCGGTCAGCTGTCGTGCACGATCACGCCGCGGATGTTCTTGCCCGCCAGCAGGTCGTGGTAGCCCTCGTTGACCTGCTCCAGGCTGTAGCGCGCGGTGATGATCTCATCGAGCTTGAGGTGGCCTGAGCGGTAGAGGCTGAGCAGGTTGGGCATCTCGTAGATCGGGTTGGCGCCGCCGGCCAGCGATCCCTGGATGCGCTTGTGCCACCCCACCAGGGGGGAGCCGGTGAGGCTCACGGTGTGCACGTCGGCGCGGCTCACCGAGGTGAGGATGACCCGCCCGGCCTTGCCGATGAGGCTCACCGCCGCCTCGGTGATCTCGGGCTCCAGCACGCCGACGGTGACCACGCACAGGTCGGCCATCTGGCCGCGGGTGAGCCCGATGAGCGCCTCGCGTCCCTCCTCGACATCGGTGAAGGCATGGGTCGCCCCCAGGCGCTTGGCCGCGTCGAGCTTGAACGGGTTGGGGTCGATCGCCACCACGTCGCGCGCCCCGGCGTACGCCGCGCCCTGGACCGCATTGATCCCGACGCCGCCGACGCCCATGATGACCACGGTCTCACCGGGCCGCGTGTCCCCGGCGCGGACCGCCGAGCACCAGCCGGTGGTGACGCCGCAGCCGACGAGGCAGGCCACCTCGAAGGGGATGTCCTCGTCGATGCGCACGCAGGAGAACTCCGAGACGACGGTGTGGTCAGAGAACGTGCCCAGCGCGCAGAAGCCGCCGTAGTCCTCGCCGTCGCGGTGAAAGCGGAAGGTCTCGTCCTGCAGGCAGCCCACTCCCGCGTAGAGGCCTCGGTCGCACAGGTTCTGATGGCCGGTGGAGCAGTAGCGGCATTTCCCGCACGCGGGGATGTAGGAGGTGACGACGTGATCGCCGGGGGTGACGCGGGTGACGCCGGGACCGACCGCCTCGACGATGCCGGCGCCCTCGTGACCACCCACCAGCGGCATGCGGATGTGGCTGCCGCCCTCGGCGCGGATGTGCTCATCGGAGTGGCACAGACCGGCCGCCTTGTAGCGGATGAGCACCTCGTAGTCCTTGGGCTCGTCCAGGTCCAGCTCGGTGATCTCCCAGTCGGTGCCGGGCTGATGCAGCACCGCCGCGCGGGTTGTCATGGTCGCCATGGGCAGGACCCTCCCTCTCCTCGCTCGCTTGAACTCGATCTCACGTCAGGCCAGCTGCGGGACGACCTCGGCGCCGATGAGCGCGATGTGGTCCAGGTCGTCGATGTCAAAGACGTGCAGGTAGACGATCTCACAGCCCTCCTCGGCCAGGCCCTGGAGGCCGTCGACGAGGTCGCGCGGGGTGCCGACGATCCCGTTGGCCAGCATCCGCTCGCCGGGCGGCCCCAGGCGCGCGAGACGCTGCCGGGCCTCCTCGGGGGTCTCGCCGCAGATGACCTGATGGGTCGCCGACATCCGCAGGGTGGCGGGATCGCGCCCGATCTCCTCGCACACCCGGCGCACGTTGGCAAAGCGCTCGGCCACGCCGTGGCCGGCGCCGCTGTTGAACTCGTCGGCGAAACGCGCCGCGGCCAGCGGCGTGCGCCTCGGGCCGGTGCCGCCGATGACGATCTCTGGGCGCGGGCGCTGGACGAGCTCCGGGAAGTTCGCGCACTGGTCAAGCTGCCAGAACCGCCCGTCAAAGCTGAACGTCTCCCCCGGCGCCGTCGTCCACAGACCGGTGATGATCTGCAGCGCCTCCTCCATCCGGTCAAAGCGCTCCCCCATCGACGGGAAGGGGATGCCGAAGGCCTGGTGCTCGCGCTCATACCAGCCCGTCCCGATCCCGAGGATGATCCGCCCGCCCGACATCTGGTCCACGGAGGCGACGGCCATCGCCAGCACCGCGGGGTTCCGGTAGGTCCCGGCGGTCATGAGCGTGCCGAGCTTCACGTGCGATGTCTCCCGCGCCAGCCCCCCCAGCGTGGTCCACGAGTCGGTGGGCAGGTAGTCCGCATCGCCGGAGTCGATCCCCAGGTAGTGGTCGGAGCGGAAGAAGGCGTCAAAGCCGGCCTTCTCCGTGGCCCGGGCCATGGCCAGGATCCGGTCATAGGTGGCGCCGTGGCGCGGTTCCATCAGCACACGCAGCTTCACGCGGTCTCCTCGGGTCGGGGGAGCGGGAACGGCGACGCCCCGCCGCCGTCGAGGACGAGCATCTGGCCGGTCATGTACGCGGCGTCGTCGGACGCGAGGTAGCGCACCGCCGCCGCGACGTCCTCCGGCGTGCCGACCCGGCCCACCGGCAGGCGGCTGCCGCGGCGGGCGAGCTCCGCGGCGACGTCGAGGTCGGGGTCGGTGCTGAGCACCGAGCGGCTCGTCCCCAGGGCGCCGGGACTGATCGAGTTGACCGTGATCCCCCAGGCGGCGACGTCCATCGCCAGCGCTCGCGTGAGGCCGATGACGCCGGCCTTGGAGGCCGAGTACGGGGTGGAGAACGGCGCGGGCACGGCGCCGGCCATCGAGGCCACGTTGACGATCCGCCCCCACCGGCCCTGGCGCATCGCCGCTACAGCGGCCCGGCACATCAGCCAGGTGCCGCGCAGGTTGATGCGCAGCACCTCGTCGAAGGCGTCGATCGGGACCTCGTCGATGACGGCGCGGTCCAGTCCCTGCGGCGCGGCGGCGTTGTTGACCAGGATGTCCAGGCGCCCGTGGTGCTCCAGCGCGACGCCCACCATCGCCTCGGCCTCGTCGGGCGCGCCGATGTCGCCGAGAGTCGCCGTGGCCGTCCCGCCCGCCGCTGTGATCTCGGAGACGAGCGTCTCCAGGCCGCTCCACGCCACCGGCTGCTCGGAGCCCACGACTTCCTGGCGGCGGTTGGGCACACCGGTGGGCCGGCGGTCGGCGACGATCACCGCCGCGCCGTCGCGGGCCAGCACGCGCGCGATCGCCTGCCCGGCCCCGTCGGGCTTGCCACACCCGGTGACCAAGGCCACCCGCCCGGTCACGACGCGCCGCCCTCGGCGGGATAGTGCAGGTCGATGGCCTCGGCGGGCACCGCCAGCGACTTGCCGAGGATCGCCCGCATGACGTCGGGCGGCGCCAGGCAGTCCTCGCACGCCTCGGGCGTCGCCGTGATCGTCACCACCACGCGCTCGTCCTCCTCGCGGGCGTCCAGCGCATACCCATCGGCGGCCAGCGTCGCCCGCATCGCAGTCAACCCCTCTGCGGAGAACATCAGTCGCCCCCCGACGCCGAGACGGCGGCCGCCACGCCGGACACCGCCCCCGGCGCCGGCTCGATCGCCACCGACGAGTTCGACCACTCGCCGAAGACGCGGAACACCATCGAGATCGCCGCGTTGCGCGCACCGGCCACCACAATCGGCACCGACTCGCGGCCGGGCAGGAACGGCGAGAAGGTGTCGCCGGGAACGCGCTCGGCCTCAGAGGCCGCGCGGACCCCGTGGCCGCTCTCGGCCACACCGTCCTTGCCGGCGCGGCGCAGGTCGGCCTCGACGCGCCCGCAGTGCTCGATCAGCCAGTCCTTGACGCCGGTCTTGGAGAAGCCGGCGCCGGCCAGCATCTGGGCGTGCTCAGGGCAGAACACGATCCCCGCCGACTGGGAGCGGAAGATCATCACGCCGGTGCGCGAGATCGTGTCGGCGAAGTCCCACAGCAGCTGCTCGGCGTCCTGGGTGTGACGGTTGTCGACGAACTCATAGGTCCGCGTCAGCGTCACCGACACCGCGTTGGGACGCGCGGGGTCGGTGAGGCCGGTCTCGGCGGCCAGCGGCTCCCACGGGCTCTCCTCCTCGTTCTCGCCGAAGCAGATCGCGAAGCGTCCGGGGATCCCCTGCGTGGTCTGGTCGAACACGTGGGGGACGACGCCGAAGGCGTTGCGCAGCATGAGCCCCAGCGCCCGCGGGATGGTGGCGTTGGGCCGGAAGCCGGCGGCGAAGATCCCGCCGGTGCAGTTGAGGCCGAGCTCGTGGCGGATCGGTCCGTTGACCACGATCAGCGGCGCCGGGCCGCTCGTGCTCTGCCAGCCGCCGCCCTTGGCGGCCCGGTCGCGCATCACGGCGTCCCAGGCGGCCAGCACCACCGGGAAGTACTCCGGGCGGCAGCCCGCCATGGCGGCGTTGATCGCCGCGGTCTGCACCGTGCACTCGGTCCCCAGGTGGTCCATCCGCCAGAGGACCTCGTCGGGCGCCCGGGCCGTGTGGGCCAGGAACTGGTCGACCAGGGCCCGCGACGCGGGCACGACGGGGAGCCCGTCGGTCCAGTCGTGCTCGTAGCAGTACTCGATCGCGTCGCGGGCGACGTCGGGGTCGGGCTCGGCGGCCATCAGGCGGCTTGGGCGCCCTGGGCCGCGGCGAGCAGTTCGGCCACCTGGGCGGCGACGTCCTCGGCGCGCTCGTGGACCTGCGCCGCGGTCAGCCCGGCCACCGGATGGGGCGTGGTCACATAGCTGTAGCCGGGGGCCTCCTGGACCTGCGCCATCGCGTCGGCGGTGGCGATGAACGCGTCGGAGCAGATCACCGCGGCCGGCGTCCCGCGGCGCTCGAAGAGCACGCCGTCGGCGATCGCCGACGCGCTGCACGAGCCGCAGTCGCCGACGCCGATGACCACGACGTCCGAGCCCTGGCTCATCTCCTCGACGAGCTCGGGCGGCGCCGGCGCCGAGAACACCTCCTTGCGCCGCAGGGTGGCCTCGCCCACGCCGTAGCGCTCGCGCAGCACGCCCGCCACCTCCTCCAGGAACAGCGCCGCGTTCTGCTTGCCGTTCTCCAGCAGGCCGACGGTGACGCCCGACAGGTCGGCGCGCCGCGGGGCGAGCGCCAGACCCGCCGAGGCCTCCGCTTCGGACCGGCCGGTGGGATCCATGATCGCGCTGGTCATGTCAGTCCTCCTCTCACTAGTGCTCGTGGATGAGGACGCCGCGGATGTTGCGCCCCTCCAGCATGTCCTTGTAGCCCTGGTTGATCTCATCCAGGCGATAGCGGTTGGTGATGAGCTCCTCGAGCTTGAGCTGGCCGGCGCGCCACAGGCCCAGCAGGCGCGGCATGTCATAGAGCGGGTTGGCGCCGCCGAACAGCGAGCCCTGGATGTTCTTGTGCCAGCCGGTGACCGGCGAGCCGTTGATGGCGATCGTGTGGTTGTCGGGCCCACCGCCGACGGCGGTGACGACCACGCTGCCGCCCTTGCCGATCGCCTCGACGGCGTGACGGAGCACCCCGGCGTCCATCACGCCGATGGTGATGACGGCGTGATCGGCCCCCTCGCCGCGGGTGACGTCGCGCACGTACTCCAGCGCCTCCGCGGGGTCGCCGGTGGTGAAGGTGGCGCCGAACTTGCCGGCCATCTCCTGCTTGTAGGGATTGGGGTCCACCGCCACGACGTGCTTGGCCCCGGCATAGGCGGCGCCCTGGACGGCGTTCATGCCCACCCCACCGGTCCCGTAGATGACGACGGTCTCCCCAGCGCGGGTCCCGGCGGCATAGACCGAGGAGCCCCAGCCCGTGGTCACCCCGCAGGCCACCAGCGCGGCGAGCTCGAAGGGGATGTCCTCGTCGATGGGCACGCACGCGTTCTCGGAGATGACGATCCACTGGCTGAACGTGCCCAGCACGCACATCCCGCCGATGTCGGTGCCGTTCTCGTGGAAGCGGAAGGTGCCGTCGAGCATCATCCCGGTGCCCGCGTTGAGCCCGTCGTTGCACATGTTCTGGCGGCCGGTGGAGCAGTAGCGGCAGTGGCCGCACACGGGAATCCACGAGGTGCAGATGTGGTCGCCCTCGCGCACCCGCGTCACGCTGGGACCGACCTTCTCCACGATGCCCGCGCCCTCGTGGCCGCCGATCATCGGATAGCGGTAGGGGCCGCCCTCGCGGACGTGCTCGTCTGAGTGACACAGGCCGCACACCATCACCCGCACGAGCACCTCGTGCTCCTTGGGCTCGTCGAGGTCGAGCTGTGTCACCTCCCACTGCTCGCCCGCGCCTCTCACCACTGCTGCACGTGTCTTCACTGTGTCACCCCTTCATTTGCGGTCGCCGCGCCCTCGCGCACCAGCTGCGGGGCGTTCACGTCAAGGAACCGGAACGTGTTGTGCCAGGTGATGTCCTCGAGCTGATCCGGCGGCAGGTCGAGCGATCTCAGCGTCCGCGCGCACGGGTCCTCGCGCGCCATCGCCGGGAAGTCCGAGCCGACGAGGACCTGGCCATGGCCCATCATCTCGATGAGGTGGCGCAGCGTCCGGCGGTCCATGACCAGGCCGTCGTAGTAGAAACGCCTGGCCAGCTCGGCGGGCGAGATCCCCTCCCCGTCTGACGAGGGCTCCTCGTTCCAGGTCCTGCCCCAGAAGAAGTTGGCGCGCGGGAGCATGGCCGGGAAGCCGCCGGCGCCGTGGCTGAAGGCCAGCCGAAGCCGGGGATGCTTCTCGGCGACGCCGCCGGCGATGATCGAGGTCGCCGCCAGGGCGCAGTCGGCGCCCACGGCGAACCCGGCCACCCCGACCAGCCCGCCGGGCACGCGCCCGCCGAGATCGCCCGGCATCCCGTGGACGAACACCGGCATCTGCAGCCTCTCCACCTCGGCCCAGAACTCGGCGAACTCCGGCTCGTGCAGTGAGCGGCCCAGCACGTTGGAGGTGATCTCGATGGCGACCAGGCCGGCCTGGCGGACACGTGCGAGCTCGACGCAGGCCAGCTCGGGCGCCTGCATCGGCACCATGCCCATCCCCAGCAACCGGTTGCGGTCGGCCTGGGTCAGCTCGGCGATGAAGGCGTTGACGCGGCGGCACAGCTCCAGGCCCTCACCTTGAGGCAGGCTGTAGTCCAGCAGCGGCGGCATCGGGGACACCACCTCGGCGTCGACGCCGGAGCGCGCCTGCTCCTCCAGGCGACGCTCGGCCGAGTAGAAGGCGTCCGAGGCCTTGAACTGCATGCGGTCTGACTGAAGCAGCCGGGCGTGCGGGTCGTCGCAGGGCCCGACCCGCGGTCCCAGGTGGCCCTCCCGGGTGCCACACGCCTGAAGCGCTCCCGGGATGACGTGGGCGTGCATGTCGACGAGCATCAGGCGCTCCTTCCATTGGGGCAGACGCAGACGTGGACCGCGTCCCCGTCGGCCAGCGACTGGATCGCCGCCTCGGTGTCGGCCAGCTCGAACGTGCCCGAGGACAGCTTCTCCAGGGGGAAGCGGCCGGACTCGATGATCCGGATCGCCTCGATGTAGGCCTCGGCGTTGACGCCAAAGGCGCCCTTGACGGTCAGTCCCTTGTTGATGAGGCGGTCGGTGACCAGCTCGATCGTCTTGTTGCCCTTCAACCCCGCCAGCACGATTCGCCCCGAGTGGCGCACGGCCTCGATCGCGTCGGTGATCGGCTGGGCCGCCATCGGGGTGAGCTCGAGGACGACGTCGGCCATCGCCCCGTCGGTGATCTCGGTCACCCGCTGCACGACGCTCTCCTCCTCGACGTTGATCGTGTGGTCGGCGCCCAGCTCGCGCGCCAGCGCCAGCTTGCCGGCGTCCTTGCCCAGCCCGGTGACGATGATCGTCCCCGCGCCGCGGGCGCGCGCCGCGATCACCGAGGCCAGGCCCCGCTGGCCCGGCCCCAGGATGAGCACGGTCTCGCCCAGCCCCACCTCGCCCAGGAACGCCGCCCAGCGCACACCGGCGCCCAGCGGGTTGAACATCACCGCCAGGTGGGGCGGCAGGTCCTTGGAGACCTTATGCAGGATCGCCCACGGGTGCAGGTACAGCAGCTCGCCGAAGCCGCCCCACAGGCCGGGCTCGCGTGAGAGCGGGGTCATCCCGTAGGCCCCGTAGCGGTGCGGGCAGGACATGTAGCGCCCGGTGAGGCAGTAGTCGCAGGCCCGACAGGGCCGCAGGATCTCCACCGCCACCCGATCGCCGGGCTCCACGCCCCAGCGCTGCGCCGCGCGGTCGCCGACCTCCTCGATCACGCCCAGCGGCTCGTGGCCGGGGACCAGCGGGAACATCCCGGGACGGACCAATGCCGCGGTACTGCTCGACGTCTGAGCCGCAGACGCCGCAGGCCTCGATGCGCAGCAGCCCGTCGTCGTCGCCGATCCGCGGACGGGGGAGCTCGCGGATCTCGTAGGCCTCAGGGCCGGTCTGGACCGCGGCGCGGACAGGATCAGAGCCGGTCATAGCGTCAGAACCCCCCCGGGGCGGTCTCGTCGTCGTAGAGCGGGATGAGCGGCGCGGGCTCGGCCTTGTCGTCCGGCGGGTTATAGCCCCAGTACTTGGCGCGGGCGCCGCCGTCGATGACGAAGTCACAGCCGGTGATCAGGCGCGCGTAGTCGCTGCACAGCCAGGCGACGCAGTGACCGATGTCGGTGGGTGTCGAGGGCGCCATCGGCATGTTGGCGCGAACGTCGATCTTGCCCACATCGCGCCACCAGCCCGGGCGGTCGCCGGGCGGCTGGAAATGGCGGCGCAACCCGCCGGACCCGGGAAGCTCGGCCAGCAGCTCGGGGTTGTCGGGCCGCGGCGCGGTGGGCGAGTAGGAGTTGACGCGGATGCCGTAGGGGGCGAGGTCCATCGCGGCGGCCCGGGTGAAGTTGGCCAGGCCGCCCTTGTGAAAGGCGTAGGCGATGACCCCGGGCGCGCCCTGCCACGCGTTGGAGGACAGGACGTTGACGATGCTGCCGCGGATGTCGCGCTCGATCATCGCGATGGCGGCGTGCTTGGTGTTGAGGAACGTCCCGGCGCCCGCGACCTCGA
>CAWHOH010000003.1:0-79228 GCA_963830945.1 uncultured Actinomycetota bacterium
ACGCGGCTGGCGGGAGGACCGTGGCGAGCGTGTCCGCGAGCTGCTCGATCTCGCTTGGGGTCATGTCGCCGCGGCGGTTGGCGAGCTTGGCGACGTGGCGGGGGTCGTCGACGATGATCAGTCCGTCGCGGGCGCGGTTTGAGTGCAGCAGTCCGCGATGCATGTTGGGGTAGCAGAGCGCGCCGCGCACGTCGATCGCGTCGATGCCGTGATGCGCGAGCCTCGCGACGACGGTGGTGATTTGGCGTTCGAGGGCGTCGAGGTGGCGGGTGCGGTCGCGGCCGTTGACGAGCAGGATCTCGTGGTGGTGGATGATGCCGGTGGTGGCGAGTTGGACGCGTCCGTGGGTGCTTTTGGTGTCGATGACGGTGATGCCGCCGGGTCCGATGGCGAGGTGGTCGATGTTCGCGCGTCCGCGGCCGGGGATCCGCCGGTCGTGGATGACGATCACGTCGCTGCGGCGCAGGAATCGCGCGAGCTGTCGCGCGGCCGCGAGCTCACCGCCGGCGCCTTGGCGCCACGCCTGGATGGTCGCGGGGTCGGCGGTGACGGCGGTGAAGAGGGCTCCGAGCGGGCCGTAGCGGGCTTTGGCTCGTTGGCGGCGCGCGGCGCGGCGCCGTTCGTATTCCCGGTGCGCGCTGCGCCCGGCCGCGTGGGGTGATGTGTCATCAGGAGATCGCATGACCGTGATCGACGGTAGCTCTCGTCATCGGCTGTCATCCCGTTGGTCTCTGGGGATGTCCGCCCGGCCGCCGGCGGTTGGCCGGTCCGCCGGTCGGCGGGGTTAGAGCACATCGGGATCCTGACTGTCGCCGCCAGGGCGCTCGCCGGCGTTGGGGCTGGCGTGGGGGGTGAGGTCGGGGAGCGCGTCTTCGGGGTGCACGGCGGTCTCGCAGGGGTGCCGAGGGCCGGTGAGGGCGATGCGCGGGGGTGGCTGGTCGGGCAGGTGCGAAGGGGAGGATGTGCCCGCGGGCGGGATCGCCGGCCAGTGGCGTGTAGATGACGGCTTCGCCGCGGCCGAGGGCGCTGAAGGTGTCTGAGCCGATCCGGAATTCGCGGACGCGCCGGGCGCTGCCGCGCCCGGAGTGTTGGGCGCCGTGGCCGCTGGTCTGGTTGGTGGTCTGCCAGAGCGCGCGGGTGCCCATCAGCTTGGCCAGCCAGTCGCGCGACTCGGGGCTGGTCTGGCGGTGCGCGACGACACCGGTGAAGTTGTCGGTCAGCGATGGCGAGCAGTCCGGGCTGGCCGGAGAGCGCTTCGATGTCGGCGGCGGACTGGGTGATCACGATCACCTGCCCGCCGTGCGAGCGGCCGCGTTGCAGGATCGCTGTGCCGCGCTGCGCGGCCATCTTGATCACCGCCCCGAACTCGTCAAGCAGAAGCGTCCAGGGCGCTCCGGCGTGTTCGGCGGCGTCGTGCAGGTCCGCGAGGGCGAGGACCGACAGCGCGGCCGCTTCGTCGGGCATGGTGTCAGCGTGGGTGCGCCACATCACCACCGCCCGCTCCCGCAGCGCCTCGATCAACGACACGGCGACGGCCTGCCCGTCGCTGGCGACGCGTGGGGTGACGAGCTGGCGTCCGGCCAGCGCGAGCGCGACCTCGAGGCGGTTCGCGCCGCCAGCGAGATCCTTGGCTCCTTGGGGGCTTTGCACGTAGCGGCCGTGCTCGACCGCGCGTCGGCTCAACGGCGCATGCTCGGCGGGAAGCTGCGCGGCGATCGCCAGCAGCGACGGGTAGCGCACCGGCTGGCAGCAGTCGATCAGAAACGGGACCGAGGGCGGCCAGCGGTCGGCGGCGTGCAGGACCTTGCAGACGATGTCGAGGTGGCAGGCGCAGCGCGTCGTAGTAGTAGGGCTCTGACTGGCGCACCGGCTCCACGCACCGCGCAGCGACAGCGTCGGGGGTGCCCCACAACGGCTGCCAGCGATCGGTGCGGGGGTCTTGGGAGTCGAGCAGGATGAACGGCACTTCTGCCGCGGCGGCCAGCCGTTTCATCTGCTCGACATCCTCCTCATCGCCCTTCTGATCGAGGACGAGCAGCGCGGCGTGCTGAGCCAGGGTCCGGGCGGCGATCAGCCGCCGGGCGGTGGTGGTCTTGCCCGCGCCGGTCGCGCCGAACACGACCACGTGCTGCCCGTCACCGACCGCGAGCCGCGGTCCGTGCTCGCGCCGCGCAGTCATCGACACAAACCTCACGCCGCCGCGGCCAGGCGCGTTCGCGGACGAGCTCGCCCTGCCCGCGCAGGTACACCCGCTCCCCGTCTGATCTGACTGGGGCGGGCTGCCAGATCCACCGCCGCGCGAGCTCGTGGTTGCGCAGCTCCTCCCCGGCGCCCAGATCCGCGGTACGCCACCGCCACCCCGCCGCCACGCCCGCCAGGCACGGCGCCGCGACCGGGAGCAACACCATCGCAGCCGGCCACGACCGAGCTGCGACCGCCACGGCGACCGCGATCACCGCGGTCGCGGCGAGCGGGTAGAGGTTGGCGACCTAGAGGCTGGTGCGGCGCCGCAGCCACCACACGCCACCCACCCCACCCGCGCCCGACAGCACCGTGACGCCAGGTCGATCAGCACCAGTTGAGGCCGTAGCATCACTCGACCACCTGCCCGGCGCCGACCTGCGCCCTGCGCCATGGCGAGTGTCGGTGGGCCGTGCGCGCGGTGGCGCGGACGGTGTCCAGCAGCTCGACGCGCAAGGTTTTACGGTCGGGCGCCAGGCCGAGCTGCGCGGCCTGCGCGAGGACCCGGTCGGCGAGGCGTTGCGGTCCGCACACGTAGATCACCGCCCCCGACTTCCCGGCCGCCATCCACGACGCGTGCAGCGCCAGGATCGCCCGCAGCCGCGCCAGCGACTTGCTGGCCAGCTCCACCTCGACCGGCAAGCAGCGGCCCATCCGCGGTCAGCCCGGCGGCCAGATCGGGACGGTGCGCACGGCGACGCAACCCATCGCGCTCTAACCACTCCAGCTCGCCCTTCCAGCCATCGTCGAGCAGCAGCTCCCGCGCGCCCACGACGTGCCGTCCCCGCGCGGTCAGCCACGCCGCCGTCCACGCGCACGCCACCCAGTGCTCCCACGTCGTCGGCGCCGGCTCGCCGACCAGCGGCGCGGCCAACACCCCGCTGGCCTCAACCCCCGCGCGTGTCGCATACACCAGCGACCCGGCGCCCCGTCGCGTCACAGCAGCCGGCCGCCAGGTCCGCGGCGATCAGCCGCCGGGCGTGCGAGAAGGTCACCGACCGCGTCCATCCCATCGCTGCCCCCCACGCCTCCAGCGGCGCCGGACCGACCGACGCCAGCCACGCCAACCCCGCCAGCGACGCCGGCCCCGGACCCACCTCACGGCTCACGCCACCACCCCCCGCGCCGCAGCGATCGCCGCCCTCAGCTCACGACCTCTCCTGCGCCGCCCGTCCCTTTCTCCGTTCTCACACCGCCATCTCTGCCGTTGACGTTGACGTTCTTGTCCTTGACGTTTTTGTCTTTGACTTTCCTTGGTTTGACTCTGTTCTTCTGCTTGTGCTTCTGATCCGGTTTGGCCCCGCCCCCGCCTGCACCTCACACACCCACCAGCTCGAGTCCGACTACCCGCACCCACCCCATCAGCATTTCCACGTGGGGGGCGGGTAGTCGGACTCGAGCAGGCGTGAAACCCCAGTGCTGGCGGGGGCGGGGCCCCTCCCAGCTACAGACCCACAGTCCGTAGTTCAGTCCGTAGTTTGGTCCGTAGCTACAGGCGCCCGATCTGGTCGCCCTCGACGAGCCGGCCGGGCTCGTTCGGCGTCGGTGAGGCGGTCATGCCGAGGCCTCCTCGGCATGCTCGGCGGCGCGCTTGCGGCGGATCACCGCAGCGACCTCATCAGCCGTTTGCGGTCCTTCCTCCAGCAGCGCGATGACCAGCTCGGTGAGGCTCGGGTGTCGCAGCCGCGGGTGCTGCTGCTTCGGCGTCGCGGACCAGCTGCCGGTAGCGGTCGTGCAGGTCGACCGGGATCCGGAAGTTCACCAGCCGCGTGCTGGCGTAGTCCGCCGCCCGTCGCGCCGCCCCCGCCGGGCGCAGCTCCCCCGCAGCTGGCTCGATCTCGACGGCCGGGTCAGACTCCGACGAGGACCGGGCCGGCGTGGCCCGCACCCCCGCCTCGCGGGGCTGGCTTCGTCTCTGGTGGGTCAGCGTCGGTCGAGGGGTCGGGCGGCGGGGGAGCGGAGGGGTGCGCGGCCATGCCTGGGACCGGGCGCCGGCGCGCTGGCGGCATCTGCGGCGTCTGCGTCTGGCTCATCGCCCCACCTCCCGAAGCAGGTGATGGGCCAGCTGGCGGTAGGCGTGACTGACCATCGAGTCGGGCTCGAGCACCGCGGTCGGAGCTCGATAGCGAGGCGCTGACGCCACCCGGACCGCCCGCGGTACGTGCACCGGCAGCACCCTCATCGCGTCGGCGGTCATCCGGCTGGTGGCGTCGCGGGTGATCCGCCACCGCCGCTCGCTCGCCGCGATCAGGACGCCAAGGATCCGCAGTCCGGGGACCTCACCCTCGACCAGGTCATACAGCTTCCCAGCACCCCGGACATCGAGGTCGGCCGCCAGCGCCGGGATCAGCAGGCCGTCCGCGGCCAGCACCGCCATGCCCGAGAGGTTCCCCCGGCCGGGCGGGGTGTCGAGCAGGATCACATCGAACTGGTCGCGCAGCGCGTCCAGCACCACCCGCAGCCGGTGCTGGTACCCGTCGCCGACGGTGCCGGGAAGGTCAGCGGCGACGTCGGCGAGCGCGTCAGTCGCGGGGATGATCCGCAGCCTCTCACGCCACACCAGCCCCGGCATCACGTCGGGCTGCAACGCGACCGGCGGCTGGTAGCGGTGGGCGGCCGCGGGATGGGTGAGGAGATCCTCCAGCCTCTCTCCTGGCAGCTCCTCGGTCCACCCGAACGCCTCGCTGAGGTTCGCCTGCGGGTCGCAGTCCACGATCAGCACCCGTCGGCCGGCCTCGGCGAGCATCGCGCCGAGGTTCGCGGTCGAGGTCGTCTTGGTCACCCCGCCCTTGTGGTTGGCCAACACGATCACAAACCCGCCTGCCGCGGCCCGCCGGTCTTTACCAGCGTCTTTACCGACGGCTATCGCGACGTCTGTACGTCTGTCTATCTCCCTGTCTTTACGTACGTCATGGGAGATGGGAGTGGTGATGCTCATACGGCCCTCCTTGTGGTCATGAGACTTCAGGGCAGAGAAGGGATGAGGCATCGTCGACCGGCGCGGTCGACGGGAGCGCGTTGAGCAAAGCTGCGGCTAGCGGTCATCGGCGAACCGTGCCCTGGGTCCAAGGAAGCGCCGACACGGCCGGTGGCTGGCCGGACCGTCTGCATGCCCAGCGACGGGTCGCTGCAGACATCGCGTGACCTTGACCGAGCGCCAGCGAGGTCGCCAGCGAGAGCCGGCGAAGCCGGCGGTCTCGGTCGCGCGGGCGACGCGAGGCTGGGATCGTTGCTGCTCTTCCCCAGCGCTGTTGACGTTGGACAGCGGTGATGGAAGGTGGCCCCGGCGGCGGGGCGGCGGGGCTGCGGCCGCTAGTTGGTCACCGTTTTGGTCACCGTTTTTCTGTCGCGGCCAGTCTTCCGCTGGCCCGCAGTGGCGAAAGCCAAATCGCGTCGACCACAGGAAACTCCTGCTAGTGACGCGGTTTGGCTCGCTGTGACTGACGGGAGCGACGGGACTCGAACCCGCGACCTCCGGCGTGACAGGCCGGCGCTCTAACCAACTGAGCTACGCCCCCGAGGGGGAACGATCAGTATGCCAAGCCCGCGGCGGATGACGCCTATGCGGCCGGGAGGACCTTCTCGCGCAGCCAGTCGTTGACGAACTTCCGTCCGGATCGAGCCGCTCGCGCAGCGCCAGGAAGTCGGCCATGCGCGGGTACAGCGGGGCGATCGCGTCGGCCCGGGCCGTGAAGACCTTGCCCCAGTGCGGCCGGGCGCCGATAGGGCGCCAGGGCGGCCTCGATCTTTGCCACCACCGCCTCGACCTCGGCGGGCCGGCGGCGCCAGGTGAAGTGCAGCGCGAATGAGTCGCGCCCCTCGTGGGGGCTGAGCCACAGCGTGTCGCCGGCGATGGTGCGCAGCTCGGAGACGAGCAGCAGGGGGACGATCTCGTCGGCCAGGCCCGCGGACCGCCTCGACTGCGCGCCACCGCGTCCTCGCGCGCCACGAAGAACTCGGATTGGAGCTCCTCGCCCGAGCTGGGCAGTGAACCCGGAGCGGAAGTGGGGGAGGCGCTCAGACCACGGCCCGGGCACGCCCTGCTGCTCGGTGCAGTTGACGGGGTCGCCGCCCAGCACGGGGTGAAGCTCGGTCGTCGCCGGCCGGACGCCGAGGAGCTCCTCGAGGTCGACGGTCGCGGTCGTCCTCGCCGCCGGAGCCGTCGGCAAGCCGCTTGACCCAGACCTGCTCGGTCCGCTCCCCGCACAGGTGAAAGACGCTGACGCTCTCGCCCGCGCCGTAGATGTCGTCAAAGCGCGCGAACAGCGTGTCCCAGCTCACGCCCTGGAACACCCGCTGGCGCATCTCGTAGTAGCGGCTGGACCGCCAGCGTCGACCCGGGTCACGATCCCCAGCGCCCCGAGACCGACGACGACGCCCTCGAAGTCCGGATCGCCGGAGGCCACGGTGCACAAGCTCACCCGTGGCGCCGACCATCTCGACCGCCCGGACCGCCGTAGCCAGGTTGCCCTTCGCGATCACCCGAGCCGTGGGTCCCGGTGGCGATCGCGCCGGCCACCGAGATGTGCGGCAGCGAGGCCATGTTGTGCAGCGCGAGGCCCTCGCGGTTGAGCGCCTCGGCCAGCGCCGCGTAGGTCGTGCTCGCCCGGCACCGTCACCGTCTGGGCCGTCCGATCGACCTCGATCTCTCCGGGCAACTCGTCCAGCGCCACCAGCTCCGCGCTGTCGGCGATGGACGTGAACGAGTGCCGCGAGCCGAGCGACCCGGAGCGCTCGCTGCATCGGCAACAAGCCCTGCAGCTCCCCCAGCGTGCGTGGCCGGTGCAGCGCGCGCGCGCGATACGCGTAGTTGCCCGACCAGTTCGTTCCGAGCGTCGTGGAGGCCACGCACGAATCGTCGCAACTTTGCTCGATCGGACAGGGTTTGAGCGATCGCAAGTGATCTTCCTGGGTCGCGCCCAACCCGGCCGTGGGCGGGGCGCAGGATGATCGGCGGCGACGGGGATCCTGGAAGCGGGTCCCCGTCGTGCGTTAAGGGCCCCGCTCAGCGGCCTGACCAGATGAGCTCCATGACCGTGCGGGCAAACCGCTCGTAGCGCTCGGGGGAGAACCGCTCCGGATCGATGAGGACCATGCGGCCCGCCTCCTCGCTCAACCGGAGGATCGCCCGGGCGCAGATCTCGATGTCGAGGTCGGCACTGACGCCGGCCTGCCCCACGGCCCAGCGCACGAACTCGGTCAGTCGCGCCAGCAACCGGGCGCGGTTGGTCTCCACGTGCTCGCGCACGATCGCCGGGGTGCCCTCGGGCGGGAGCAGGATGATGCGCCAGGTGTCGGGCCGGCTGGCCACCGCATCGAGGAAGCGGCGCACGCCGGCGGCGAACATCGCGGGCGGGTCGCCCGCCAACTGTGGGGTGGGCGGCACCACGTCATCGAGCTGGGCCAGCGCGTAGGCCTCCTCACGCTCGATCAGCGCCTGCAGCAGCGGGCCCAGGTTGGAGAAGTGGTCATAGATGACCGGGCGGGTGACGCCGGCCATGCGCGCGATCGACTCGATCGAGACGCCTTCGTAGCCCTGCTCGACGATGACGCTCAGCGCCGCGTCGATCAACTGCTCTCGCCGCTTCTCCGGCGCCATCCGCGGGGCGTAGCGTCGGCGGGTCTTGGCGGCGTCCGTGGGCGGCTGCGGGTTCATACCGGGGCGATCGAGGCGTGCCATGAGCTACGCGCGTGTAGCTTCCCGAAGCGGAGGTTACCGATAGCGTCGCTGGCATGACTGCTGTGTTCGACGGCCACAACGACGCGCTCACCCGGGAGGACCATGCGGGGCTCGTCTCCGGCCGCGACGGGGGCCATCTGGATCTCCCGCGGATGCGCGCGGGCGGCCTGCGCGGCGCCATCTTCGCCGTGTTCACCGAGTCCCCGGGCTTCGAGTGGACCAAGGTGGAGCGCGGCGACGGGGTCCTCGAGTACGCGCCCGCCGCAACCGATCTCACAACTGGAGGCGGCGGCGTCCGCCACCCGCGCCGCCGGCCGGCTCGCCGCGATGGAGCGCGCCGGCCACGTCCGCATCGCGCGCCGTGTCTCTGACCTGGATGCCGTTCACAGCGACGTCGAGGGGCCGCCGGCCGCGGTTCTGCACATCGAGGGTGCCGAGGCCATCGACGCCGAGCTCGAGGCGCTGGAACATTGGTACGCGGCCGGCCTGCGATCGCTCGGGCCGGTGTGGAGCCGCTCCAACGCGTTCGGCCACGGCGTCCCGTTCATCTTTCCGGCCAGCCCCGACACGGGCCCGGGACTGACCCCGGCCGGGCGGGCATTGGTCGCGCGCTGCGCGGAGCTGGGGATCATGGTCGACCTCAGCCACCTCAACGAGAAGGGATTCTGGGACGTCGCGCGCGCCGAGCCCGGGCCGCTGGTGGCCAGCCATTCCGGGGTCCACGCCCTCGCCGCCAGCAGCCGCAACCTCACCGACGATCAAATCGACGCGATCGGGGCCTCCGACGGGCTCGTCGGGATCATCTACGGCTGCCAGTTCATCCGCGCCGACCTGAAGGACGACGCGGACACACCGCTCTCGGCGATCGCCCAGCACGCCGCGTACGTGGCCGAGCGCATCGGTGTCCGTCACGTGGCGCTCGGGCTCCGACTTCGACGGGACCAGGATTCCGGCTGAGCTGGGCGACGTCGCCGGCCTGCCCAAGCTGCTGGACGCGCTGCGCGACGCCGGGTTCAGCGACGCCGACCTGGAGGCGATCGCCTGGGAGAACTGGCGCCGCGTGCTCGACGCCTGGTGGCGCTGACGCTCGCTCAGGGTTCGGGCGCGTCGGTCTTGCGCCGCCGCCGGTTCTTGCGCGACAGCTCGTCGACCACCGCAGCGAGCACCTCCTCATCCCACGCGTGGGTGCGCAGCAGCCGATAGCGCGCGGCGGTCACGCGCATGTAGGCCTCGGTCTCGGTCGTCGTGCCGATCAGGTCGGCGCCCCGCAGCATCTCGACGACCGGGCGATACTCGTTCTCCAGCCACAGATACGCGGTTTCACGCCGGCTGATCGGTTCGCCGCGGTCCTGGCTGGTGCGAAAGCCCCACGCCTCGACCGCCTCGGCGAGCCGCCCATAGTCCCATGGGTCGGTGAGCTCGATCTCTGCCCGCGCGTCGTCGGGGAGCGGGACGCGCTCGAAGAACACCCGCTCATGACTCTTGACTGGCAGCGCTTCCAGCGTGATCGCCCGCTCGGCGCCGACCCGCGTGACGACCTCGGTGACCATGGCATCGATGTCGTCATGGCCGAGCGCGCGAGCCACCGAGACCCGATGGTGGCCGTCGCGGACGAAGTAGATCTGGCCGATCCGGACCAGGTCGACCGGCGGCATCGCCTCGCCGCGGCGCATCGCCGTGGCGATGTGCTCCCAGCGTGAGCGCACCCGTCCGGTGGTGGGGCGGAAGCGGCGGTCGAAATCGCGGCCGCGGTCGACGGTGCCGACGATCGCGTCGAGGGGGACCACCGCGCTGCCGGCGGAGCGCTCGCTGACGTAGCCCAGTGCCGCTACCACCTCCTCGTAGGGCAGCACGTGGCGGACATCGTCGGGCTCGCCGCGCAGACGCGCCACCATCGCTCCGAGCGCGGCCCGCCGTCGCGCACGCAGGAAGTCTGTCTGTGCGTCGAGGCCGGGCATCCCCGTGGATCGCGCGCGAACCGGACATGGGCACCCGACTCTAGCGGCGGCCTCGGCCCCGCCTCGTTGTCGATCGGTTGTGATCGCGCGGGTTACGCGGGCGGCGCGTCGCTGCTCGGGGCGGTGCGGCGTCGGCGGTGCCGCCGCCGTTGGATCCCAGCAGGCTCTTGCCGGACTCCGGGTCGAACAGGTGGATGTGGTCGGAGTTGAACCAGAGCTCGGTCTCCTGGCCCTGGCGCACCGTGCTCGCCGCGGCCAGCCGCGCGGTGATCTGGCTTCCCTCCTGCGTGGGGAGATCTGCCGCGCCGGCGTCGCTGGCCAGCTCCTCGAGCTCACGGCTCGATACACGCTCGGCCTCGACGACGAAGTAGGCGTAGAACTCCGACCCCATCGACTCCAGGACGTCGATCTTGGCCTTGAAGGTGACGCCGTCAGACCGCTCACCGACGACGGAGCGATCCTCGAAGTCCTCTGGGCGCATACCGACGATGACGCCGCCCCGGCCGCCGCCGGGTCCCGACTGCAGCCGGCTGCGGATGGCATCGGGGATCTTCACGGTGCCGATCGGCGTCGTGATGTTGTCGCCGTCGATCTCGCCGGGGAGGAAGTTCATGGATGGCGAGCCGATGAAGCCGGCCACGAACAGGTTGTTCGGGGCGCCGTAGAGCTCGTTTGGTGCGCCGACCTGCTGCAGGAGCCCCGCGCGCATGACCGCGATCCGGTCACCCAGGGTCAACGCCTCGGTCTGATCGTGGGTGACGTAGATCGTCGTCGTCTCAAAGCGCTGCTGGATGCGCGCGATCTCCGTGCGCATCTGGACGCGGAGCTTGGCGTCGAGGTTGGACAGCGGCTCGTCCATGAGGAAGGCACTCGGGTTGCGGACGATCGCCCGGCCCATGGCGACGCGCTGGCGCTGGCCGCCGGAGAGGTTGGCCGGCTTGCGGTCCAGATGCGCCTCGAGGTCGAGGATCTTGGCGGCTTCCGTCACCTTCGGTTGATCTCGTCGTCGGACGTCTTGGCCAGCTTGAGGGCGAAGCCCATGTTCTCGCGCACGGTCATGTGCGGATACAGGGCGTAGTTCTGGAACACCATCGCGATGTCCCGGTCCTTGGGGGCCCGGTCGTTGACCCGCTGACCGCCGATCTTCAGGTCGCCGTCGGTGATGTCCTCCAGCCCCGCCACCATCCGCAGAGCGGTCGACTTCCCGCAGCCCGACGGGCCGACCAGGATCATGAACTCGCCATCGGAGACGTCGAGGTTGAGGTCCTTGACGGCCTCGAAGCCGTCGCCGTAGCGCTTGGTGATGTGCTCCAGTGCGATCTCAGCCATGAGAGCTCTCCTTATCCCTTGACGGCGCCCGCAGTCAGGCCGGCGACGATCCGGCGCTGGAACAGGAGCACAATGATGATGACCGGGATCGTCACGACGACAGCGGCCGCCGCGATCGTCCCGATTGGCTCGGTGAACTGCGAGGCGCCCGGGAACGCGGCGATCGCAGCGGGCACGGTCTCGGCAGCGTTGGTCGAGGTCAGCGTCGACGCGAAGACGAAGTCGTTCCAGCAGATCAGGAAGACCAGGATCCCGGTGGTGAAGATCCCCGGCGCGGCCAGCGGTGCGATCACCTTGATAAAGGCCTGGTACGGCGTCGCCCCGTCGACCTGTGCCGCCTGCTCGAGCTCCCACGGGATCTCTCTGAAGAACGTCGAGAGGGTGAAGATCGACAGGGGCAGCGCGAACGTCATGTACGGGATGATCAGGCCGGGCCAGGTGTCATAGAGGCCGATGTTGCGCCACAGGTTGTAGAGCGGGCCGACGATCGAGATCGGCGGGAACATCGCGATGCCCAGCGAGGCCGCCAGGATGACGGTCTTGCCCGGGAAGTCCAGGCGCGCGATGGCATAGGCGGCGAAGCACGCGATGAACACGGCGAGGACCGTCGCGATGAGTGCGATCCCGATCGAGTTGCGCAATGCGTCGGTGAAGATCGACTGCTTGAAGATGCTGTTGTAGTTGTCCCAGGTGAACTTGCTGGGGAAGAAGTTGCCGTCGCCGATCGTGGTCGGGTCCTTGAACGACAGCGACACGATCCAGATGATCGGCACCAGCGCGAAGAGCGCGATCAGGGTGATCGCACCCGACCAACCCAGCCTCTTCTGGAGGGTCGTCTCCACGTTCAGTCACCTCCCGTCGGGCTGGCGTTGGCCCCGAACACCTTGATGAAGACGAAGGCGATGATCGCCACCATCACGAACAGCAGCACGGAGACGGTCGACCCGAGTCCCAGATTGAGACGGTTGAGGAGCTGGTTGGACGCCAGCACCGAGAGCGTCTCGGTGTTGTGGGCCCCGTTGTTGAAGATCACCACCGTGTCGTAGATGCGGAAGGCGTCCAGGGTGCGGAACAGCAGCGCCACCAGGATCGCCGGTTTCATCAGCGGGATCGTGATCTTCCAGAAGCGCTGCCACGTGGACGCTCCGTCGACCTTGGCCGCCTCATGGATCTCGTCGGGCACGAGGGCCAGGCCGCCGAGCAGCAGCAACGCCATGAACGGCGTCGTCTTCCAGATCTCGGAGATGATCACCGCGACGTAGCTTCCGGTCGTGCTGGCCAGCGGGTCGCTTTTTAGCCCCAGCAGCCCCGGGATCCAGCCCGAGTCAAGCTCGAAGGCGTAGCGCCACGAGTACGCGGCGACCACCGTCACGATCCCGTAGGGGATGAGCGCGATGGCGCGGACCGCTCCACGAGCGAAGATCACCCGGTGCATCGCCAGCGCCACGAGCATCCCGATCACGAGCTCGATCGAGACCGAGAAGAAGGTGATGATCGCCGTGTGGAAAACGTCCTGCCACCACAGCGGAGAGCTCAGGACCGAGCCGTAGTTGTCAAACCCGACGAACTGGTTGGCCTGCGGGAAGCGCAGGTCCGCCCGTTGCAGCGACAGGATGAACGCGTTGACGATCGGATAGACCGTCACCGCGATCATCACGATGATCGCCGGGGCGACGAGCATCAGGCCGAGCCGGCGCTCGGCCTTGGTGCGGTCGCTTAGAACCGGCTTCTTTGATCGACCGGTCGCGGTGGCCGGCCCGCTGGTGGCTGGTATCGCGCTCAAATCAGGGCTCCTGAACTCAGAGCATCCTTGAGCTCACTGCGCAAGGTGCTCAGAACGGAATTCGGGTTGATCGATCCAGGCGGCGAGAGCGCCTTCTCGATGGCGATCGTCACGTCGGCGTAGGCCGGCGTCTGGGGACGGATCCCCGCGTTGGCGAGCTGCTTGGCGATGAGGGCCTTGAACGGGTACGGCTTGGCCAGTGCGGGGTCGTTGTAGACCGACGCGAGCGTCGGCGGCAGGCCGCCCTTGATCGCGTCCACCTTCTGGTTGGCGGCGTTAGTCAGGCACTTGATCGCCTCGAAGTCGAACTGGGGATACTTCGAGTAGGTCGAGACGCCCAGGTTCGAGCCGCCGATCGTCACCTTGGCGGGCTGGCCGGCGGTGACCGATGGGTAGTAGGTCCAGCCGAACTGCTTGGCCAGCTTGGGGTTGTCGGCCTGGATCGACGGATACACGAACGGATAGTTCAGCTCGAACGCCGCCGTGCCGCCCTCGAAGGCGAGGCGCGCCGTGCCCTCGTCGGAGTTGGACAGCGCGGGATCGGCTGCGACGGACGTCGCGAGGTCATGGATGATCTCCGCCGCCTTCTGGGCGGACTGACCCAGGGACACGGTGCGCGGGCCCTTGAGGATCGATCCCCCGGCCGAGTCGACCAGGCAGTTGAACCACACGGTCAGCCCCTCGTATTGCTTGCCCTGGATCTCGATGTAGTGCGGCTTGCCCTCCTGGGCCAGCTTCTTGGCGTCGGCGATCATCTCCGCCCATGTCTTGGGCGGGTTGGGCACGAGGTCCTTGCGATACCAGAGCAGCTGGGTGTTGGAGTTGTCCGGGGCGCCGTAGATCTTGCCCTTCCAGCTGGCGGTGGCCAGCGGGCCCGGCAGGTCGCCCTTGAGCGAGTCACGGTTGGCGCCGGTCCACGGCTGCAGCCACCCCGCGTCCGCGAACTCGGGCGTGTAGGTGACGTCCATGCCGATGATGTCGATGGAGCTGTCCTTCGCGGCGAGACGGCGCACCAGTTCCTGACGCTGACCGTCGGCGTCGGTGGGCAGCGTGTTGATCGAGATCGAGTACTTGCCCCCCGAGGCCTGCGAGCAGACCTGCGCGGCGTGCGCAAACGATCCCGATGGCTCGGGGAAGATGTACCAGTTGAGCGTCGGCGGCCCACTCGAGCCTCCACACCCAGCGATGACCCCCGCTACCAGGGCAGCGGAAAGGCCTGGAGCCCTCCCTTACCAAGCGCTCTCACGGCACCTCCGAACGTTCTCCTTCCTCGTCGGCAGCCTACCCCTTGATTCCAAAAACACAAACCTCGGCACAAGTTTTTGTGCGCGCTTGAGGTGAGCGGCAGGCGTTCAGGCCGCGAGGGGCGCCTGCTTGTGGCGGCGTGTGGCGCTGCCTCAGGCGGGGCTGGCGACCCAGCCGCCGTGGGCCGGGATGACGCTGAGGTCGGCGCCGTCTCCGGGGCGGGCCTCGAGGGCGAGCTCGCCGGCCGGCGGCGCGTCCTGCACCTCGTCGCCCAGGTTGACGGCGACAACGTGCCCACCGCGTTGCAGCACGATGGTGCCCGCTGCAGAGGGCAGGAGCCGGAGTCACCGTCGCGCAAACGGGTGCGTAGTGCAATGGCCCCGCGGGTGAGTGAGAGCGGGGACGTCGGATCGCTCTGCTGCTGGACGGCGCCGGGGGCTGGCGCGTCGATCGGCGTCAGCCACGGCTGTCCGGCGCTGAAGCCGCCGTGCTCGGCGGCGCTGTCCCAGACCATGGGGCTGCGGAAGGGGTCGCGATGGTTGCGGTCCTGCTCCGGACCGGACATCGGCGCGTCCGCGAACCCCAACTCGTCGCCCTGGAAGAGGAAGACGGGGCCGGGGAGGCTGAGCAACAACAGGGCGACGGCCCTCGCGTTCGCCGCTCCGGCGCGGGTGACGAGGCGGCTGAAGTCGTGGTTGGACAGCACCCAGCCCTGGCCGCCGGTGCGCATGCCCGCCTCGACCGCTGCCCGCAGCTTGGCTGCGTCGCCGACCGCGAACAGCTCCTCGAAGTTGAAGACCACGTCGAGCGTCTCCAGGTAGGAGGCCGCTTCTTCGATCGGGAGGTAGACCTCGCCGACCAGGAGGACGTCACCGACGGCGCGGCGGATGGCCTGGAGCGCGTCGCCGAGATCGGGCGCGTTGCGCGAGTGCACGTGATCGAGCTCGAGATCCTGTGGGTCCCCGGGCAGCTCGAACTGGCGCGTGGCCGGTGGGTCGTCGCGCAGCTCGGGGTCCTTCATCAGGCGATCCAGCGCGTCGAGCCGGAAGCCGTCGACGCCGCGGTCCACCCAGAAGCGCATCGCGCCGGTCATCTGCTCTCGGACCTCGGGGTTGCGCCAGTTGAGGTCGGCCTGCTCTGGAAAGAACGAATGCAGGAAGTACCGGCCGGTCTTCTCGTCGTGGCCCCAGGAGGAGCCGCCGAACGCCGCGCGCCAGTTGTTGACCGGAGCGTCGGCCCACACGTAGTAGTCGGGGTGCTCGCGGAACCAGGAGTGCTGGGTCGACGTGTGGCAGGGGACGAAGTCCAGGACCACCTTGAGGCCGAGCTCGTGGGCGCGGCCGATCAGGGCGTCGAGGTCGCGAGCGTCCCGAATGCCGGCTCGACATCGCGGAAGTCGCTGACGTCGTAGCCGAAGTCCGCGTCGGGCGACGGGTAGATCGGCGAGAGCCACACGGCCTGGGCGCCCAGCTCCGCGATGTGCGCCAGCCGCTGGGTCACGCCCGGCAGATCGCCCACGCCGTCGCCATCGGTGTCCTGGAATGAGCGGACGTAGACCTGGTAGATGACCGCCTGCTCCCACCACATGGCGATGTGAGCCTAGCGGCCGCCACCCGCGTCGCCGTTGGTTCCCGGCGCGGATTGGTCGCACAGCGCGCAGCGTGCCCAGTCAAACGGCTGGGTCAGGCGGCGCAGCTGCCGGTCGTTGTGGCCCCATTCGCGGTTGATGTAGCGGCCGATCACCAGCGCGGCCACCCGCCCTGCGCCCGCTGCCTTCAGCGCGGCGGCGGCGCTCTGCGCGTTGGCGCCGGTTGTCCACGTGTCGTCGATCAGCAGGACCGTTCGCCCGCCCAGGCCGGCGGCCGCCCGGTATCGGTCAGCGTTGAACCGGTGGGCGGTGACGGCCACATCGGTCCGGCGCAGGAGGCGCTCGTACCGCGGGTGGAGCGGCTTGACGAGCTCGCCGACCAGCCGGTGCAGCGGATGGGTCTCGTCGCGGCCGGCATCGCTGGAGGGCACGGTGGTGACCAGGTCGAATCCGTCGACGACTGCGGCCCGCGCCAGGCACGCCTCGTGGTCGGCCAGGTGGCGCCAGAGAACCGCCGCCAGTCCGGCGGTGAAGTACCGGGCGGGCATTCCCGTGTAGCGCTTGTAGCCCGCCAGCGCGTGATGGAGCTGCTCCCCGCCGATCGAGTACGAGATCGCCGCCATCGCGTCGATGAAGGCGGCGTCGTGCGCGCAGTGGTGGCATCGCGTCGCCCCCGCGGTCAGGTCGAAGCAGCAGGGGCACACCTCGGGCCCAGGCCACGGGCGCAGCATGAAGTTCGCGTAGGACGCGCTCAGCTCGACGAAGGGAGGCACGGCGGCTACTCAACGAGCGCATCCGTCGCGTCGAGCCGCTCGAGCGTGTGTATGACCTGCGCCGGCTCGTCGATCACGTGCACCCCGGGACGTTGCGCGGCCTCGCGGGCCCACGGCTCGTCGAGCAGCGCCCTCCACAGGAAGACCGGGCGGCCGTGCGCCAGCGCCAGCCGCGCCTGCAGCCGTGCCCCGCTGCGATAGGACGCCTCGACCACCACCGTCCCCAGCGCCAGGCCGGACATCACGGCGTTGCGCAGTGGAAAGCTCTTGCGGGAGGGCGGCGCGTCGGGCCAGAACTGCGAGACGACCGCCCCCTCGGCGGCGATCCGCCGTTGCAGCGCCGCGTTCTCCGGCGGATAGCTGTGGCGCAGCCCCGTGCCGATCACCGCGACCGTTCGGCCCATGCGCGGCCGAGCGCGGCCTCGTGCGCGGCGGTGTCGATGCCGGCAGCCAGCCCCGAGACCACGACGATATCCCGCGCGGGCCAGCGCATCGGCGATGCCGGCGGCTGCGGCGAGGCCGGCGGCGCCGGCGCGCCGCGAGCCGATGACCGCGACCGACCGCGCGTCCGCGGGCGCGAGCCTCCCGGCGACGAAGAGGATCGGGGGGCGGTCATGAACCGTGCGCAGGTTCTCCGGGTAGCCGCCGTCGAGCACCGTGATGAGCTGGAAGCCGCGGCCGGCTGCCAGGCGCACGATCTCGGCCGCGGCCTGGGTGAGGAGCGGCTCTGGGTCCTCGGGCAGGAGGCTCGCCTGCCCTCGGCCGTGCGCCAGCTCGTCTCAAGGACTGCAGGCGCGCTGCCGGCGCTGCTCCACCGCCTCGGCGTATTCACGCCACGGACGGCGACCCAGGCGCAGCAGAGCGATCAGCGCGGCGCGCTCCTGCGCCGAGCTCATGGCCGCGCCGGGGCTCGTGCTCAGGCGAGCGGGTCGGTCCGCTTGTCCGAGGGCTCGGACGTCTCGTAGGCGAACTCGTGCCCGCTGTCCGGCTTCTCGCCGTGCTGCGTGTCGTCGCTCGCCGCCGTCTCAGGCTCGTGCGCGAACTCGTGGCCGTTCGATGTGGCCTCGGTTGTGGCCTCGTGGGCGAACTCGTGCCCGTTCGATGTGGCCTCGGTTGTGGCCTCGTGCGCGAACTCGTGCCCGTCCGAGGTGGCGTCGGCTGTCGGCTGCGTGCGCGAACTCGTGCTCGGCAGGAGGTGTCGGGTGTCTGCTCGTATGGCGCCTCGACCTCTTCGGGCTCCGTGCGCTCCCCGTTGATGGCCGCTCTGAAGTCCCGCAGTCCGTTGCCGAGCTGGCGGCCGACCTCGGGAAGCTTCTTGGGCCCGAGGACCAGCAGCGCCACGACGAGCACGAAAAGCAGATGGGTGGGCTGGAGGATGTCTCCGACCATGGATCACCAGAGTACCGGCTTCGGTCCGTCGTGGCGACGAATTTCTTGAACGGGAGGTCGGGCGCCCGATTTCGCTGTCCATGGCCCCAGCACAGCACGGAGCCGAGCGAGTGTGGGCGCGGACCCCGGATCGGCACACTCTTTTCACACGGCGTCACACATTCGTCACAAAGCCGGCCGCGACGGGCGGCGGGCGCCTCAGCCGTGCCGGTGGCCGTGGCCGCCGTGCGTGCGCGGCGTCGGCCGCCCGAACGTGACCCGGACCGCCCGGCTGACGGCCGCGGCCCAGGGATAGTCGGACTCCGTTGCGGTGGTGGCGACGACGAACCGGTAGGACACGACGCCCCGCCCGGACCCGTAGGTCCATTGGAAGCTGAACTCGCCGTGCGAGTTCGTCCGGAACGGCTCCTGGAGCGAGCGTCCTCCCGGATACGGGACCCGCAGCCGCAGCGCGACGCCGTCGCGTGGCACCCATCCGCCGACCAATCGGCCGCTGATGGTGATCCTCTTCGACCACGGCACCACTCGCGGCGAGATCGACATCGCGATTCGTGCGGGCACGACGAGCTTGACCGTCGAGGAGGTCGCAGGCTCGGTTGTGCCGTTGCCGGGATAGACCGCCTCGATCAGGCGCGATGGGCCGGCCGGGACCTTGGCCGTCCACTCCCCGGAGGCGTCGGTCGTGACCGTCCTCATCAGTCTGAAGCGCGGGGCGTTGTCATCGGGCGAGGAGTAGACGTCGACGGTCTGGCCCGCCAGGGCGGTCCCGTCCGCGAGCCCCACGAAGCCATTGACGGTCGTCGCCTTGCCGTGGCCGATTCGGCGAGTCGGCTTGTTGACGGCGTGGGGGAGGAGCACCCGCCGGACCCTGCGCTTGACGTAGACGCGGCTTGCCGTGGCGCAGCACCGGCTTGCCGTGGCGCTTGAGGACCACTCGGACGGTCCGCACGACCGTCCGCGCGTGGCATTTGCGCACCCGGCTTGCGCACGGTCCTGGCCGGTCCGCGCACGGGGACGCGCTTGCCGTGCCGCCGCACGGTGTGCACCCGGCCCGCGACCTTGACGCGCTCGGTCGCCGTGCGGCACTGGAACGCGTCAGCGATCCGGGCGAAGGTGATCGCCGAGGCGGTGGGCTGCCTGATCGAGAGGTCGAGCGTCGAGGTCGGCGAGACGGCGGTCGACCCCGCTCGCAGTTCGGCGCGTTGTTGCGGGCGTAGCAGTGCACCTGGTGGCCGCCGATCCCGGCGACCGGGATCGCGGCGGTGGACCCTGATATGTCTGCGTTGCCCCGCCGTCGACCGAGCAGTAGATCGCGGCGATGCCGCTCGGCCCGCCCGAGGCGACGGCGGTCACCGTCTGGGTCGCCCGGCGGCCGAGGCGGTGTCGGCCGGGGCCGAGAGGCTGACCGACGGCGTGACGTTGTCGACGTTGAACGCCTTTACGTCGGCGCTGGGCGCGCCGGCGGCGTTGGTGGCCGAGTAGTGCAAGGTGATGGCCCCCGCGCCGTTGGGATAGGCCGTCGTGTCGACGCTCGCGTCGAGCGCGTTGCCGTGGCATTGCGTCCACTGGGACGTGTCCGGGCTGGGGTCCGCGTACGAGTTGATGGCATGCCCGTTGACGGTCGTCTGCATCGAGCAGACGCCCGACGGGTCAGATGCAGCGACGCCGGCGGGGAAGCGCCCCTCACCCAGCCGCTCTGGTAACCAGAGGTTGTTCGGGGCAGTTCGGGCCGGCCGGGCGCCGGACCCGATGGTTCTCCTGGGCCTCGAGGTTGATGCGAGCACGGAGAAGACGATGATCCCGGCGCCGCTGGGTGTGCAGGCGCTCTGGTTGCAGTGGCCTGCCACCCGAAGTAACGCGACGGCTGGATGTGCTGAACTGAGACTGCCGGCGTGCCCGTTTTGGTGCGTGGCGCCGTGGCAGTCGACGTGATCTGCGGGACGCCGAAGTTCACGCCGTTGTCGCCCCAGAAGTAGCCGGCGGAGAACCCGTCGGCGTGCAGGTTGCAGTCCGCCACGTCCGGTCGATGTTGACCCCGACGATCCTGATCGCCGGGACGGGGGTGATGGTCGACCACTGCGCCGCGGCGCCCTGATGCGCCGGTGGAAGCGTCGATGTCGAGCTCGACGGACAGGCGCAGCGCCGCCATTTGTAGACGATCGTCGGCGAGAAGATTCCGCGCCACTCGCGCCCCCGTTGACGATCGAGTACGACGTCCTGGTAGCGCTCATCGGTGTGCTGCACCGGCGCTCGCCGCCGATGCCGCCCAACCCCAAACCGGCCAAGGAGCGATCGCCGCGACCAAGCCGAGTATCACGCCTGCGCGCATCGCCCCGCCACGTCAGCAGATGACCGCGACGTCGAAACCCAGCGGCGTCGGCTGCCCGGCCTGGTTGAACGTGTCAGGCTCGTCTCCGAATCTTTGCCGACCGCCCGCGGACGGTCTCGCGTGTCGACGTTGCTGACGTAGCCGATGCCAGCGCTCTGGTTCGAGTACCGCCGCCGACAGTCGTCGGGATCGGGGTCTAGTCGGCGGCGAGTCGCTCGTCGACGTTGGCGACCGTCGCGCACGTGCGCTGGGAAGCCGCACCCCCCACTGGATCACGTACAGGCCGGGATGACGCCGGCGACAGACGACGTGCGGCTTGCCACTGCTCGGCGCGCACCGTCGCGTTCGCCCGGACGATCGCCCACGCCCGCACACTCCCGCCGATCGAGCTCGGGTTGAACTTCACCGGGGTGATCGAGTGGTTGCGGATCTGCGCGGCCCCACCGAGTTACGCGGGATGCTGATCGCCGCGTAGCCGGTGCCTCCCAGCGCCACGAACAGCGCGATCCAGCCGACGAGGTTGCTGCGAAGGTGGGCGATCAGTCGCTGCACGCGCACCTGCCTTTCGGACGACGACACGGGTGAAAGTCTCATGAGCACTTGGGGTTGCATCCGCCGGTGAACTGAGCCGATGCCGCTCGGGCCTGCGGGACCGGTGGCAGGCTTAGAACCCCCGGACGCTGCGCGTCGATGCGGTCGAGCGCGCTCGGGGTGGCTGGGCGTCGAACTCGAGGGTGGGGTGGAGTGCGCTGCCTGGGTTGGGGGGCGCCGCGGCCGCCTCGGTGACGGTCGGGGCCGGCGACCCGTGCGAGTGATGCGCCGCGGCCCGGTGCCGCGGCTTGGCGTGCCGCGTCCTCGCGCGCGTGCGCGCGTGAGCGCCGCGGACCGGCCGCGCGGCTCCCGACGCTGCGTTGATCTGCGCCTGGGCCCGCCGCTGCGGCAGCGATGGCGGTCGAGTCCGACGGAGTCGCTCGGCGTGTGCCGCGCGCCAGGTGAGATATCGGTGGACTGCGACGCCGCCGGATGGGACGCCGGGCTCTGCCATGATGCCGATCAGGCCGGACGACGAGGCCATGCCGCGACGGGAACCGATGAGCGCGGCTACCACCAGCGCCACGACGGCACGGCCACCACGGATGAGACCGCGATGGCCGAGCGCAGCCGAGCCGAGCCGGGCGGCGGTTCAGCGTCCGGGCCGTTGCCCCGCCACCGGGGGGACCAGGCCGGCCGGCGGGCCGTGGCGTGCTCGCGGCTGCGCCGGGTGGCGCCTGGACCGCGTCGTGCAGGGCCGCCGAGTCCTCGCTCCAGAACGCGTCGGCCGCGGTCGGCATGCCGCCTCGAGTTCGCGCTGGGCGGCGCGGGCCCTCGCGGCCGGTCCGATCGGGACCAGCTCCTCCGGCGGACCCAGCCAGTCGCGCGGAAGCCGTATGACGTTCTCCTCGTTCCGAGTCAGCCCGCCAGTGTCTTCGTTTCGCCCATCGCCCGTTTCCACGGGGTTTGCAGACCTTTCTTCCGTCCGGGTGCCGGTCCGTCTCCGTGGCGCGGTACAGTATAAACTCTGTATTAGACCCAGTTTGTCTCAATTAGTAAACAAATTATGAGCCCGAGCGAGTCTGAAGAGACGTATCTGACCGTCGCCGAGGTGGCGGAGACGTTGAAGCTCAACCAGCAGACGGTCCGCAACTGGATCGATCAGGGGTCGTTGCCGGCGCTGCGGGTGGGGCGGCAGGGTCCGGATCAAGCGCTCGGACTTCGAGCGCGTCCTGCGAGGAGAGCTACAGCGCGGGCGCGGCGGCGCCGAGCCGGAGAGCCAGTCCCAGCGCCGACGACTTCTGGGGCGGCGAGCCGCGTGGCGGCCGATGCGCGCGAGCCGGACCGCGCCGCCACCGCCGAGCGAGTCGCACCAGCGCCAGCGCGCACCGTGCCCCAGCGGCAGGACGAAGGAGGGGGATGAGCTTCGGGGACGATCTCGATCGACAACGGGCCCAGATCATGCGCGCGGTGCGTCATGCCAGCGACGACTGGGCCGCGGCGATGCGGGCGCACAAGCTGGCGCCGCCCGACCCCGGGTTCGCGGCCGGCTGCGCGATCTCGCGGAGGCGGCGTCCAACGAGCAGGTGGCGTGGGAGCACGCGCACGCCGCGGGCCTGCTGTGGCGTCCGGTCCCGGGCGCCGAGAACGCGGCGCCGCCGTACGAGCTTCGCCCCGGCACGGGGCGGCGCGGGCCCGCGCCGCTGTGGGGGCGGTTCGATGCCGCGGTCGCCACGCTCAACCACGCGATCACCGGGTCGAGCGCCGCCGACGGTGGCCGACGCGTTCGGTGAGTTCGCGGAGGCGGCGGGGGCGCTGGCGGATGCGGTGGCGGCTGAGGATGCGGCGGCGCGGCCGCCGCGGTCCCGGGCCCACGGCGCCGCCTGAATCGTCGCCACGACCGCCGCGATCGCGGGCGCACGACGCCGCGAGAATCGTCGCTAAGCGCTACCCAATGCTCGCGCCGGGCGCCGCCGTGTCCAACGCGACGCAACGGGCCGACTCACGTTTACGCACGTAACCGGCGCCGATGCGCCACTAAATAGAAAACAGAATGTAGCTACGGCTACAAGATGTTTACTGTGCCTGAAACTGAGCGTGGCAAGCTGGGCTGGAACCGATGTCGACGGAAGGGATAGATGCCTCAGATCATCGTGACCGCTGACAAGTTGGCGGAGGACGCCGAGCCGCCGATCATGTTCCGAGAGCGGGTAAGCGTGAGCGACTTCGAGTCAGAGCATTTCGCTGCGCAGCTCGTGGAGAGGCTGGGCTGGGCGGTGGGCGACGCCGAGGAGATCAACCAGCGGTCCCGGCTCAAGGCCGAGCAGCGCCGGGCGCGCCAGAGGGTGATCGACGCCGCCCAGCGCGAGATGGCGCGCAATCAGCGGGCGCGTCGCTTCGGCGAGCGTCGTCACCACCGCCTCGTAGACGCCCGCGCCGTAGCTCTCCGACGCGATCCGGACGCCGCGCCGGCCGCGTGACCTCGTCCCCGAGCGTGAGGTCACGCTCCAGCGCGTTGGCCACCAGCCAGAAGGTGCCGACCACCGACGCAGCCTCCATGTCCTCGCGCGAGTCCCCGGCCGCGATGCAGTCCTCCGGCGCGTAGCCGCGGATCTGCATGTGGCGGGCGACGCCGCGCGCCTTCGACGCGCCGCTCGGGATGAGGTGGTAGGCGTGGATCACCGGCATGCCCGCCATCTGCTCAGACGCCGCGCGGATGACGCCGTTGTCGACGAGTCGCAGCCACCCCAGCCCCTCGGCGTCCAGTAGCGCCGCGACCTCGTCGAGGTCCACGTTGCCGCGGAACAGGTGCGACACCTCGCGCCCGCGCGACCACGGCGTGTGGTACTCGAGCTGTCCCGGCGTACCGGTCCAGCAGCAGCGCGGGCGCCCCTGAGGCCTCGATCTGCTCGTAGATCGTGCCGCCCTCCTCGGAGGGCTCGACGCCGTCGGTCAGCCACTCGAGCTCGCCGTCGACGACCACGCCGCAGCCCAGCTCGAAGATGTAGGCGCGTGGAGCCGATCAGTCGCGCAGCTCTCGAATACGCTGCGTCTGACGTCGGCCCGAGTAGATGACGACCTCCACGTCGGCGCGAGCGCAGGCCTCCAGCGCGCGGACGCCGAGCGCGCTGAAGCGCCCGTCGGCTCCGGTGAGCAGGGAGGCGTTCGGGCCCCAGCAGGGTCCCGTCCAGGTCGACGTAGAGGCAGCGCACGGCGGCGCGACGCTAGCACCGCGCCCGCCCGGGCCGGGTCATCGCAGCCGCACGCGTCGGGTCGCCGCACCCGCCGCACCGGGTCAGCGCCGGCGTCCCGGGCGGGTCGGAGCCGACCGCCATACTGAGACTCACGCGTGTCGGCACTCCGTGAAACCGAGCCCTGGGAGGCGCTGCTCACCACCGGACGCTCGGACGAGCGCCTGGTGCACGACGACGTCTACGAAGGGCGACCGGGACGGCTGGTCTCCATCCCCGAGCAGCTCAACTGGCGCGTCACCCAGGCGCTTGACCAGGCCGGGATCGAGCACCTCTATGCCCACCAGGCCGAGGCGCTGCTCAAGGCGTTCGACGGACCGACGGTGGTCACCACGGGCACCGCGTCGGGCAAGTCGCTGTGCTTCCAGCTCCCCACCCTCGAGGTGCTGACCACCGACCCGACGGCCCGCGCGCTCTACCTCTACCCGACCAAGGCGCTGGCCCAGGACCAGGCCCGGTCGCTGCACCGCTTCGGCCTGGCCAAGCAGATCCGACCGGCGATCTACGACGGTGACACCCCCGCCAGGACCGCTCGGCGATCCGCAAGCGCAGCAATCTGATCATCACCAACCCCGACATGCTGCACGTCGGGATCCTGCCCCACCACGCCGCCTGGGGCGACCTGTTCGCCAACCTGGCCTTCGTCGTGGTCGACGAGGCGCACGTGTATCGCGGGGTGTTCGGCTCCCACGTCGGCAACGTGCTGCGCCGCCTGCGCCGGGCCGCCGCCATCCACGGCACCGAGCCCCGCTTCCTGCTGGCCTCGGCCACGATCGCCAACCCCGTCGACCTCGCCGAGACCCTGACCGGGCCTGCGCCCGTTCAACCTGGTCGAGCACGACGGCGCGCCCCGGGCCCAACGCCGGGTGGCCATGTGGAACCCGCCGCTGCTCGACGAGAAGCTCGGGATCCGGGCCTCCGCGCTCTATGAGGCCGCCGAGGTCTTCTCCGAGCTCGTCCAGAGCGGCGCCCGGACGATCTGCTTCATGAAGTCGCGCAAGGGCGTGGAGCTCATCCTCAAGCACGCGGTCGACCGCCTCCCGGCCGAGCTGGGCGAGCGGATCGCGCCCTACCGCGCCGGCTACACCCCGGCCCAGCGCCACGAGATCGAGCGCCGGCTGACGACCGGCGAGCTGGTCGGCGTCGTGGCCACCGACGCGCTGGAGCTCGGGATCGACATCGGCGAGCTCGACGCGGCGGTGTGCGTCACCTTCCCCGGCACGGTGGCCAGCCTGCGGCAGATGTGGGGCCGCGCGGGCCGGCGCGGCCGCGGCCTGGCCGTCTACATCGCCGGCGAGGACGCGCTGGATCAGTTCTTCTGCCGCCACCCCGACGAGTTCCTGGGCCGGCCCGTCGAGGCCGCGATCCTCGATCCCGCACAGCCCCGAGATCTACGCCGAGCACCTGCTCTGCGCCGCGCACGAGGCGCCGCTGACCGAGGCCGACGAGCCGTTCCTCGGGCCCGAGTGGCGCGACTGCGCGCGGCAGCTCACCGAGGCCGGCCTCCTGCGCGAGCGGGCCACCGGCTTCGTCCCCAAGCGCGCCGACGACTACCCGGCGGCCCGGGTCGCGCTGCGCTCGGCGTCGCCCGACAGCTTCGTCCTGCTCGACGCGAGCTCCGGCGAGGTGCTGGGCACGATCGAGGCCGGGCGGGCCTACTCGACGGTCCACGAGGGCGCGGTGTACCTGCACCTCGGCCGCTCCTACCACGTGCGCGAGCTCGACCTGGCTTCGCGCCGCGTCGTGCTCGAGCCCTTCGACGGTGACTACTTCACCCAGGCAAAGCGCGAGATCATGCTCTACATCGAGCGCCTGTCCGAGCGGCGCGCAGACCCGCGGGGTGACGCTCTCCTACGGCTCGGTCGTCTACACCGAGACCGTGATCGGCTACCAGCGCAAGTCGCTCCAGGATCACGAGGTCATCGACTTCGAGTCGCTGGACCTGCCGACGACCGAGTTCGACACGCGGGCGCTCTGGTACGAGCTCGACGAGCTCATCGCCTCCGAGGAATTCCCCCGGGCGGCGCTGCTGGGATCGCTGCACGCCCTCGAGCACGGCCAGATCGCGGTGCTGCCGCTCATCGCGATGTGCGATCGCTGGGACATCGGCGGTCTGTCGATCGATGCCCATCCGCAGACCGGCGGCCCGACGATCTTCATCTACGACGGCCACCCCGGCGGCGTCGGGATCACGCGGCGCGGCTATGACGAGTTCGACCGGCTGGTGGCCGACGCGCAGCGACTCATCGGCGAGTGCCCGTGCCAGTCGGGCTGCCCCTCGTGCGTGCAGTCGCCCAAGTGCGGCAACCTCAACGAGCCGCTGCACAAGGCGGGGGCGCTGGAGCTGCTGCGGCGCATGAGCGCGTAGCGATCACAGGATCTAAACGACCCTGGCCCCGCGCGGTCTGAGAATGGGGCTCATCCGCCTGCGCAGCGACTCGTGGCAGGGAGCGACTGGCCCCCGCATGGCCGGGCCCGGCCCGTGCCCTGCCCACCGCCGCCGAGCAGGTGACGCCGCCGCCGGCAGGCGACGCCGAGCCAGGCGTTCGTGCCGCTGCCCCAGCCGTCGGGCCCGCCGCCCTACCGCGTCCGGCTCGCCGACGTCCTGGAGCCCGACCGGATGGCGGCGATCGACCGCGCCGGCCTGGTCCGGTTTCACTGCGTCGGCGACACCGGCGGCTGGCGCGACTGGCGCCCGCAGCGCGGGGTGGCCGAGGCGATGGTCGACGAGCTGCACGGACAGCGCGCCGGTCGACTTCTTCTACCACCTGGGTGACGTCGTCTACCCCCACGGGGAGGAGGCCGGGTACCGCTCGCAGTTCTTTGCGCCCTACGCGGCCTACTCGGCGCCGATCTTCGCGGTGCCCGGCAATCACGACGGCGAGCTGACGCCCGGCTCGCGCGCCGGGACGCTGGCCGGGTTCCTCAAGACGTTCTGCTCGCGCCTCGCTGCCCCTGCGCGACGCTGCGCTGCGGCTGCCGCGACCGATCGTCGCCCAGCCCAACGTCTACTGGACGCTCACCCACGACTGGCTGTGGATCGTCGGCCTGTACACCAACGTCCCCGAGGGCGGCCAGCTGGCCACCGACCAGCTCACCTGGCTCGTCGGCGAGCTGCGCGCCGCGCCCGCCGGAGGCGACGCTCATCCTCGCCATGCACCAGCCGGTCTACTCCGCCGACGTGGTGCACGGCTCCAACCTCGAGCTCGGGGAGCTGCTGGAGGAGTGCTTCGCGCTCGCCGGCCGCGTCCCCGACGCCGTGTTCACCGGCCACGCCCACAACTACCAGCGGTTTGCCCGCAGGCTGAACGGGCGCGCAGATCCCGTACTGGTGGCCGGGAGCGGCGGCTTTCACGAGCGCCACGGCGTGGGGACGGGCGTGCCGGATCTGCCGGCGTCGTTCCCCGGGCTGGAGGGCGTGACGCTCGAGTCCTTTCAGTGCAGCGAGCACGGCTTCATGACCGTCAGCGCGCGGCGCACCGGCGCCGAGGTCGTCTACAGCACCGTCTCAGACGGAGCTGGCGCGCCACTTCGACTCGTTCCGGATTCGCCCCGCGAGCGGCTTACTTGAGCGGGATGGAGACCGTGCCGGTGAGGCCGTTGGTGTCGGCCTCGGCCGAGCCGGTCATGACGCCGAGCATGCCGAGGAGCTGCTGGGCGATGGGCGACGGCGCCGTGCTTGAGCGCGGTGCGCAGCAGGTCGGGCAGCGCGATGCGGAAGGTCACCGAGCCGGTGCCGGCCCGCCCGGCGCAGCGCTGATCGGGGCGGTGGCGAACGCGCGCAGCTGAGCCGGCGTGGCCCGGCCGAGCACGAGCTGGTCGCCGACCACGCCCACGGTCACGGGCGTCTTGGCGTTGCGGATGCGTAGAAGCCGCCGCCGAGCGCCGTCACGTGGGCGTTGTCGGGCCCCTGGGTCCTGGCCAGCGCGGCCAGGGTCGATCGCAACACCGCCGGGTTGGTCAGCCCGACGCGGGCCAGGGTGGTGTGGGTGTCGCTCGAGAGGACGAGCTGGCCCGTCATCAGCTTCGGTCACCGGGGTGGCGTCGACGCCGGAGCGCTTCTTGAACGCCGCTGCCTGACGGCAGATATTTGGCGTACTTCGGCGGGCTCGGTCCGCCGGATCGCGTCGAGGACGAAGCTGATGATCTGCTGCGGGATCCCGGATCCCGAGGCCGATCGGCAGCGTGCCCGACGGTGCCCGGCGGGCGCGGTGCCGCTGGCGATCGGCAGCTGGCTGACCGACAGCGGCTTGCCGGTGGTGGCGATGTGGAAGCGCATCGTGGTCGCGTTCTGGTCGGTCGGTCACCGACGCGGCATAGCCGGTGATCGCCGCCACCCACGGAACCAGTCGCGCCTTGGCCGCGCTGGGGGCGGACAGCACGGGGGTGAGGTCGCCAAAGGCGGTGATGAGCCCGTCGGTCGGGACCCCCGCGGTCGCCTTCGCGTAGGCTGGCGGCGTCAAAGCCCTGGTGGTGTGCGTGGCGATCGAGGGCCGCGTCGAGCACCGCGGTGGAGCGGGCCAGGATGACGGTGGCGCCGGAGGTGGCCAGCCCGGCATCGCCCACGGAGTACAGCGTCGCGCCGTCATGCGTGCCGTTGCGCGAGAGGTGGAGCTTGCCGAGCAGCGACGTGAGCTTGCTCGCGCTCTTGGTCACCCAGACCACCAGGAACTGCGCGCCCGATCCGGAGCCGCTGAGCCCATCGGCCGAAACCAGCCCCGCGGTCACGGGGTTGCCGAACAGCGGCCGGATGTCCTTGTTGTAGTCGATGCCCAGCTTGCTCAGCTGGGCGAAGACGGCTGTGGCCGCAAGCGCGTAGCTCGGGTTCTGGCGCTGGAGCTGCTTGACCGCGCCCGCCTTGGGGTTGGTCGCGGCCGTGATGACGAACGGCGAGGTGGTGGGGAAGTAGGACAGCGCGTGGATCGTCGGGCTGGCCGCGCCGCCGCTGCCCCGGCTGGAGCTGCCGCAGCCGGCGACCACGAGGACCGCCAATCCGGTCATGACAAGGGCGCTCAGGCGACGCACAGCGGTCAGAGTACCTGGAGTGGGCGCCGCGATCGCCACTTCCGGACGGATGTCAGGGCCGCACACCGCCCTCCACTCGCTAGCATCGCCCGGCCAGGGCGAGATAGCTCAGCTGGTAGAGCACACGACTGAAAATCGTGGTGTCCCGGGTTCAAGTCCCGGTCTCGCCATCGCAGCAGTGTTGGCATCCATGCCGTGACCCGGGACGTCGTCCGGAGGGTTCAAGTCCCGGTCTCGCCATCGCCGCAGTGTTGGCATCCATGCCGTGACCCGGGACGTCGTCCGGAGGGTTCAAGTCCCGGTCTCGCCATCGCCGCAGTGTTGGCATCCATGCCGTGACCCGGGACGTCGTCCGGAGGGTTCAAGTCCCGGTCTCGCCATCGCCGCAGTGTTGGCATCCATGCCGTGACCCGGGACGTCGTCCGGAGGGTTCAAGTCCCGGTCTCGCCATCTCAGGGAACCGACGGGCCGCCTGCGGTGTATCAGGGGGGAGGCTGTGCATGCACAGGTGACCCAGACCAGGGACATCTCGGCCCAACCCGACGAGCATCTGCTGATCGAGGCCGCCAAGGCCGGCGATCAACGGGCGTATGGGCAACTGCTTCAGCGCCATCAGGCGGTGGCGTTCCGCGCCGCCTACCTCATCACAGGATCGGCGGCGGATGCGGAGGACGCGGTTCAGGATGCATGTATGAAGGCATGGCTGGCGTTGGCGCGGTTCCGGCCGGAGGCGCCGTTTCGCCCCTGGCTGGTGCGCATCGCCATGAATGAGGCGCGCAACCGCCGGCGCGGCGCAGGTCGCCGGGCGACGCTGCTGCTGCGGCTGGGAGAGGGGCCCGCCCACCCTGCCGAGCCGGGCTCGGCGCCGTCGGCCGAGGCCGAGGCGGTGGCGGCCGATGACCGCGCGCGTCTCTCCTCCGCGGTCGGGCGCCTGCGTGAGGACGACCAGCTGGTGATCGCCGCGCGCTACTTCCTCGGCCTGACCGAGGCCGAGACGGCCATCGCGTTGGGGCTGCGCCGCGGCACCGTGAAGTCACGGCTGTCCCGGGCGCTCGGCCGCCTCCACGCCCAGCTGGAGGAGGCCGGCGCATGACCGAGCTCGAACAGCGGCTGAGCGCGCTGGGCGCGGCGCTGGAGATCCCGCCGGCGCCCGACCTGACGCCCGCGGTGCTGGCACGGCTGCCGGCACGCCGGCGCTGGCGCCGACGCCGGCCGGCGCGGCGCACGCTGGCTGTGGCCCTGGCCACGACGCTGCTGGTGGCGGGGGGCGCGATGGCCGCCTCGCCGACGCGCCACTTCATCCTGCGGGTCCTCGGCCTGCGTGGCGTGCAGATCGAGCGGGTCCCGCGCCTTCCGCCACCACCGGCGAGCGGGGGCCCGACACTCGGCCTGGGTCGCCGGATCCCGCTCGGCGCCGCGCGTCACGCCGCCGCCTTCACCGCCCTGGTCCCTCCGGGATCGCCCGCGGCCTACTTCAAGGACGACGTCCCCGGCGGGCGCGTCTCGTTTCTGATCGGACGGGTGCTCGTCATCGAGTTCCGCGGCACCGCGACGCCGTTCATCTTCAAGCTGATCGGCCCACGGACCAAGGTCTCCCACGTGCGCGTGGACAGAGGCCCCGGCATCTACGTGTACCGCGCCCCCCACGAGGTGCTCTTCCAGGGCCGTAACGGCCAGGTCATGAGCGATCGCGTCCGCCTCGCCGGCAACGTCCTGCTGCTCGACCACCACGGGCTGACCATCCGGATCGAGGGCACCCACACCCTCGGGCAGGCCGTCGCACTCGCCCGATCGCTGCACTGAGGGAACGCTTCGGGCCTCACAGACGTATGAGGGGCAGAGCAACCCTCAGCAGAGGAGGCCGGCGATGCAGTGGATTTCCCGAAGCGCGGCGCTCGCGCTCCTGACCGTCATCGTGGTGCCGTCCGCCGCTCTCGCGGCCGGCGGACCCGTCCCACCGAGCCAGGGCATCGCCATCGGCACCCCGGGCGGATCGTCGAGCTACGGCGCGTTCGGCGCCCGCGGCAGCACGATCGTCAAACGACTCGGGGCCGGCGGAGTCCCCACCGGGCCCCAGCTTCGCGTGCCGGGCCGCTACGGGATCCCCGGCGTCGACTACACCGGGGCGACGACCGGCCTGTCGGCGAACGGCCGCACCCTCGTCCTCGCTGGGATGACCCGGATCGGGGGAGTCCCCCGGGTGACGCGCCTGCTCGTCGTGAACACCCCGCGCCTCAGCGTCCGGACCCGGATCACCCTGCCGGGGTGGTCGACGGTGGACGCGATCTCGCCCGATGGGCGTTGGCTCTACCTCATCCACTACCCCTCGTCGAACATCAGCAAGTACGAGGTCCGAGCCTATGACCTGCGTCGGGGCCGGATGCTCACCAAGCCGATCGTGGACCCCGCGGATCGCGGCGAGGCGATGACGGGCTTCCCGCTCGCACGCGTGATGAGCGGCGGCTCTCGCTGGGCCTACACGCTCTACATGCGTCCGTCGGGGGCCCCGTTCATCCATGCGCTGGACACCGTTCGACACCGAGCGGTCTGCATCGACCTGCCGTCGCTCCCCGGTGCCGACATCGGGAACGGGCATCTTCGGCTCACGTCGGGCGGTGCGCTGCTTCACGTCGACGTCGGCGGCGCGACACTCGTCCTAGTCGACACACGCAGGCTCGCGGTCATCACCCACGTCGCCACGGCGTCGCGCTCGTCGTCCTCACCGGCGCAGACGCGGCCGCCCGCGCACAAGGCCTCCTCGCACCGCTCCGGGGGCGGCGCTCCGTGGGAGCTCTACGCCGGGCTGCTGGCGGCACTCGCCGTCCTCGCGGCGGGTGTGGTCCGGCGCGCGCGGCCGGCGCGTGGCCGTCGGTCTCGGACGTCAACGGCGTGACCTCTTGCGCGTCACCCCGCGCGGGCCCTAGGCGGCCGTGGACACGCCCTCGGCCGGCTGGAAGAACTGGGTCTCGCCGTGGCCGAAGGACCAGTTCTCCGCGGCCGTCTCCGCGACCGAGATCAGCACGTCCTGCGGCCGGACGCCCGGGTTCTCGCCGAGGCGCTCGACGATCCGCTTGTACATCGCCAGCTTGGCCTCGGTCGACTTGCCCGGCGCCCAGAACACCTGGATCTGCACGAGGTCATCGCTGCGGTCGATGCCCAGGAACGGCCCGTAGGCGAACGCGTCGGACGGGTGCTCGGTGATCGCCATGAAGCGGTCCCCGTCCTTGATGGCGACGGTCTCGCGCATCGCCTCATAGATCTCGTCCATCAGGGCCTGCTTGTACTCCGAGCTCCTGCCGTCTCGGATGGCGATGCGGGTCAGTGGCATGGCGTCATCTCCTGATCGTGGGGAAGTGCTGCGCCATTAGGGGCGGGCGACGGCGGTTTCTTACCCGACAGCCCTGGCGGCGTGCCCGCGAGACCGCGACCGCAGTTTGCGCAAGTTTCCGCAACCGCGGTCGTTATGGGCCTCACCACGAGTGTCCACACGTTCGGAGGTAGAGCGTGGTCGATTCACCGCTGTTCGCCATGGACGGTCCCCGGGGGACCGGACCGGGTCATCCATTGTTTGACGTCCTCCAACGCCACGACGCCGACGGCGCGATGCGCATGACGCTGACGGGCGAGCTCGATCTCTCCGCCGCCGAAGGGCTCAAGGCCCGGCTCGGCGAGATCCAGCGCTCCAAGCGGCGGGTCCGGCTGGACCTATCGGAGCTGGAGTTCATCGACTGCGCCGGCATCCGCGCCATCCTCGACGCGATGGCGGAAGCCCGCCGCGGAGGCTGTGCCTTCGAGGTGGACCGCGCCGTCAGCCCGATCGTCGGGCGGATCGTCTCCCTCGGCGCGATCGCCGGCGAGCTGTGGCCCGCCGAGGGCGCCGGCAATCCCGGCAGCGCCGCGGCGGCATAGACGGCGTCAGGGGCCCAGGAGGTCCCAGCGGTTGCCGGCGACATCGAGGAACACCACGACCCGCCCGTACGGCTCGTCGCGGGGCTCGCCGAGGAACTCGACGCCGGCAGCACGCATGCGGTCGTACTGCGCCTGAAAGTCGTCGACGCGCAGGAACAGCCCGACGCGGCCGGCGAACTGGTCGCCGACGGCGCCCGCCTGCCGCTCGCCGTCGGCCTGGGCGAGCAGCAGTCCGGTGCGCGCGCCCGGCGGGCGCACGACGACCCAGCGCTTGGGGCGACCGCCGACGGTGGTGACCGCAGGCGAGTCCTCCACGAGCTCAAAGCCGAGGCCGTCCACGAAGAACGCGATCGCGGCGTCGTAGTCCTCGACGATCAGCGCGGAGTGCTCCAGGTGCATTCCCGCAGCAAATCACCCCTCCCCAGTCCACGCGCTGCGCGCGCGCCCGCATCGCCGATGTCAACGGTGTTGACAACAGAGTGGGAGGGGCGTACGATGCCGCGCCGTGAGGTTGGAGGAAGGGACTCAGACGGTTCGCCTGGACCGTGGCCGCATCCTTGAGGCGGCCGAGCGGATCGTGGGCTCAGAGGGGCTGGGCGCACTGACGATGCGCCGGATCGGCACCGAGCTGGGGGCCGATCCGACCGCGGTCTACCGGCACTTCCGCAACAAGGAGGCGCTCCTCACCTGCCTGGCGGAGCGGCTGTTCGCCACTGAGCCCGAGCTCGACCCAGGCGACCCGTGGCAGGAGCAGCTGCGGGTGCACATCCGCCACGCCTTCGAGCGCTACCGCGCGCACCCGGACCTCGGCATCCTCCTCGCCCGTCAGCCCGATGATCTCGGGCCGCTCGTGCGCATCTGCGAGCAGACGCTGGACCTCCTGGTCGACGGCGCCGGCCTGAGCCTGGAGCGGGCCTCGGAGTTCAGCCATCTGATCGAGAACCACGTCGTCGGCTGCGGCCTGTTCTTCGCCATCTCCGACTACCGCGATCCGGTCATCACCGATCGGGACGCGATGCGCCGTGCCTATGCCGTGCTGCCGGCCGCGGAGTTCCCGCGGGCGTCGGCGGCGGCCCCGTTCCTGTTCCCCGACCCCGACACCATGTTCGAGCGCATGACTGACCTCCTCGTCGAGGCGATCGAGCGCGCCGGGTCATCGCCGACCGTGGAGGCCTCGTGATGAGCCGGCCGACCCTGCCCACCCTTGCCACTCTGGCCGCGATCGCCGCGGTCACGTTCGCCCTTGCCGGTTGCGGCCGGGCCCTGCCCACCGCCGCCGAGCTCGTCGGCGCGTCGGGGGCCGGCGCGGTCAGCACGCTCGCGCCGACCACCGATGCCCCCACCCGTGACTACAGCAAGCCGATCGTGTGGGCGACCTACCGCGAGGTGCAGACGCTGGACCCGATCCAGGCGTTCGACTACCCCGAGGACACGGTGGACACTGCGCTGTGCGACTCGCTGCTGCGCCAGAACCCTGACGGCTCGATCGGGCCGGGCCTGGCCGTGGCCACCTATCCGACCCCGACCAAGCTCGTCTTCGACCTCCGCTCCGGGGCGCACTTCTGGGACGGCAAGCCCGTCACCTCGGCCGACGTCGTGTGGTCGCTCACGCGCGCCGCCTCGACCACGAACGGCAGCTTCTACGCGCAGGTGCTCAACCGGGTCAAGTCGATCGTCGCCACCAGTCCCACCGAGGTGACGCTGACGCTCTCCCAGCCGGACTACTGGCTCACCGGTGAGCTCTCGCAGATGGCGGGGATCGTGGTGGAGAAGGCCTTCGGCGAGAAGCAGGGCAAGAAGCTCGGCACCCCCCAGGGCCTGACGATGTGCAGCGGTCCCTACCGGGTGCAGAAGTGGGTGCCCGGCCAGGGCCTCACCGCAGTGGCCAACCCGCACTACTGGGATTCCACCCTGTCCCCGCGGGCCCACGAGATCGTCTTCAAGGGGATCGGCGACGACGCCAGCCTCACCTCGGGGCTGCTCACCGGCGCGATCGGCGGGACCTACCCGCAGGAGCTGTCCACGCTGGACCAGCTCAAGCGGGCAAAGAACCTCACCGTCACCGAGGGACCGTCCTTCGCCGAGGACGCGATGGTGATCTCCAACCTCAAGGGCACGCTGAAGGACGTCCGGGTCCGCCAGGCCCTGTCGATGGCGATCGACCGCTCCGCGTACATCTCCACGATCTACCACGGCTTCGGCCAGCTGCCGCGCGCCCTGGAGAACCCCGGCGCCTGGGGCTACGGCAAGACGGTGTTCCAGCGCGACTGGAACAGCCTGCCCGTGCCGACGGTGAACCTGACCAAGGCGCGCGCCCTGGTCAAGGCCGCCGGCGCCGAGGGCAAGTCGATCACGATCGGCACCACCGGCCAGATCCAGTCTCTGGCCACCGCCGCCAACCTCGTGCGCCAGGCGGCGACCGAGATCGGTCTGAAGGTGACGATCGACTCCGTCTCGGCCGCCAACTTCATCAACTTCTTCACCAACGCCGGGGCGCGCAAGGGCGTCGACATGTTCCCGACGTCCAACTACCCCGACTACGCGGATCCCGCCGGCCTCTACAACACCTTCGCGGTCCCGGGCGGCACCCAGAACTACGACAGCTTCTCGGACCCGCAGATCACCAGGGACCTGGACGGCGCGCGGTCCACCGCCGACCCCGACCTGCGGGCGGCGTTGGTGGCCAAGGCGGGTGACCGCATCATGCAGCAGCTCCCGTGGATCCCGCTGGCCGCCCCCGACTCGCTGGTCATCACCCAGCGCGCGCTCACCGGGCAGCCCGCCTCGTTCGTCTACATGGGCGGGCCGTGGGCCAACATGATGGGCGGGCGGTGATGCTGCGGTTCATCGCCCGGCGGCTGGCCATGCTCGTGGTGGCGCTGATCGTCTCGAGCTTCGTCATCTTCATCTCACTGGACCTGGCGCCGGGCGATCCGCTGTCGGTCCTCACCGGCGGCCGCAGCCTGCCGCCGGCGGCGCTGAACGCGCTGCGCCACCAGTACCACCTCAATGACCCGCTGCTCACCCGCTACTGGGACTACATCACCGGGGTCGTGCTGCACGGCAACCTGGGCACGTCGATCGCCTTCCGCGAGCCGGTCTCCGCGCTCATCTCGCAGCGGATCGGCGTCACCGCCGAGCTCGTCCTCTACGCCGCGCTGCTCATCGTGGTCTTCGGCGTGGGTCTCGGCGTGCTGGCCGGGCTGCGGCGCGGCTTCGCCGACAACACCATCATCGCGGTCTCGACGCTGCTGGCGGCGATCCCCTCGTTCGTCGCCGCCATCGTGCTGCTGGCGATCTTCGCGGTCAAGCTGGGCTGGCTACCCGCGCTGGGCAACGGATCGGGCTTCGGCGGCACGATCGAGCATCTGACGCTGCCGGCGATCGCCCTGGCGGCGTCGGCGTTCGCGGTGGTCGTCCGGGTGACGCGCGTGACCGTGCGCTCCGAGCTGGAACGCGAGCACGTCCAGACGGCGACGAGCCGTGGCATCCCGCGGCGCCTGGTCATTCGCCGGCACGTGCTGCGCAACGCCTCGATCCCGATCACCACGGTCGTGGGCATCACCATCACCTCGCTCTTCGCCCTGTCCTCCGTGGTCGAGCAGGCGTTCACCCTCAACGGGATCGGCGCGGCGCTCGTCCAGGCGGCGCAATCCAAGGACTTCGCCGTGGTCCAGGGGATCTCGCTGCTGCTGGTGGCCGCGTTCGTGGTCGCCAACGCGCTCGTCGACCTGCTCTACGCCGTGCTCGATCCTCGCGTCGCCATCGGAAGCCGGGCCGCATGAGCACCGTCACCGTCGGGCGGAGCATCGTCCTCCCGCGCACGCGCCGCCGCCTCGCGGCCAGCTCCGTGGTGTACGGGGTGTGCTGGCTGATCGTCGCGATCGCGGTCTTCCTCGCCATCTTCGGTGGGCTGCTCGCGCCCCACGACCCGAACTCCTCGGCGCTCGAGTTCCAGTTCGTGGGGCCGTTCCAGGCCAAGGGCTATCTGCTGGGCTTCGACAGTCAGGGGCGCGACCTGCTGTCGCGACTGATGGTGGGGGCGCGGACCTCGATGCTCGGCCCCGCGCTGGTCGTGGTCATGTCGATGTCGCTGGGGACGCTGATCTCAGTCCTGGCCGCGTGGCGCGGCGGCTGGGTGGACTCGGTGCTCGGGACGGTGATGGACATCCTGTTCGCGTTCCCGGGGATCCTGCTGGCGGTACTCACCGCGGCGGTGTTCGGTGCCGGTCTGCCCGCGCCGACGATCGCGCTGGCGATCGCCTACACGCCGTACATCGCCCGCGTCCTGCGATCGGCGGCCGTCCGCGAGCGTGCCCGTGACTACATCTCGGCGGCCGAGGTCCAGGGCCTGTCCTCCCTGACGATCTGCGCCCGCCACCTCATCCCCAACCTGGCCGAGCTGGTCGTGGCCCAGGCCACCCTCGTGTTCGCCTGGGCGATGGTGGACCTGGCGGCGATCTCGTTCCTCGGTCTCGGCGTCCAGGCGCCGACGGCCGACTGGGGGGTGATGGTGTCCACCGGGGAGACCGGCGTGCTCCAGGGCTATCCGATGGAGTCGCTGTCGGCCGGCATCTGCATCGTCCTGGTGGTCGTGGCCATCAACCTGCTGGGCGAGCGGATCGCCGCGCGCGACGAGGGACGCGGATGACGGTGAGCGAGCCGTTGCACTACCTGCCGGCGACCGAGGCGCTGGCCGCCTTCAGGGCCCGCGAGCTCTCCCCGGTCGAGCTGCTGGACGCGGTGATCGCCCGGGCCGAGGCGGTGGAGCCAACCGTCAATGCGCTCTGTCACACCTTCTTCGACGAGGCGCGAGACCAGGCGCGGGCCGCCGAGGCCCGCTACGCCGGTCGGGGGGACGCGCCGCGGGCGCTCGAGGGCCTGCCCGTGGCGATCAAGGCCGAGGAGGCGATCGCCGGCCACCCGTGGTCGCAGGGCTCTGAGATCCACCGCGACCTCGTCGCGCCCTACACATCGGAGTTCGCCCGCCGCCATCTCGATGCCGGAGCGATCGTGCACGCGCGCACCACCAACCCGGAGTTCTCCTGCGCGGGGTTCACCCACTCCCGTCTGTGGGGCGTGACGCGCAACCCGTTCAACCCCGAGCTCGCGGTCGGCGGCTCGTCGGGCGGGTCCGCGGCCTCACTGGCGTCGGGCACCTCGACGCTGGCCAGCGGCTCGGACATCGGTGGCTCGATTCGCATCCCGGCGGCGGCCTGCGGCGTCGTCGGGTTCAAGCCTCCCTACGGACGGGTGCCGGTGGATCCGCCGTTCAATCTCGACACGTACTGCCACAGCGGGCCGCTGGCGCGCACGGTCGCCGACTGTGCGCTGTATGAGAACGTCGTGGCGGGCGTCGACCCCGGCGACATCACCACGCTGCGCGACCCCATGCTGCTGCCGGCCGCGTTCACCGGCATCGACGGCATGCGCATCGCGGTGTCCGTCGATCTCGGCGGCTGGCCGGTGCACGACGACGTCCGCGCGAACACCCTCGCCGTCGCCGAGGCGCTTCGCAGCGCCGGGGCCGTCGTCGACGAGGTCGACCTCGACCTCCCGCGCGACGAGGTCATGCGCGCGACGGCGATCCACTTCCACCACGGCTTCGCCGCCCAGATCGAGGCCGACATCAGCGCCCACCCCGACCTCGTCTGCGACTACGTCCACGGGATGATCGCCTTCTCTGCCCAGTACAGCGCGGGCCTGAGCGTCGCCGCCGGCCTGGAGATCGAAGCCCGCCTGTACCGGCCGGTGGGCGCGCTGCTGGAGCGCTACGACGCGCTGGTCATCCCGACGTCGTGCGCGGCCAGCCTCATCGCGGGGGAGAGCTACATGACCGCGAACGACGCCGGCGCCGGCACGGCGGCAGTCGCGGACCACCTGGAGAACTTCCTCACCCCGGTGTTCAACATCATGAGCCGCTGCCCGGTGCTGGCGGTGCCGTCGGGCTTCGGTACCCGGGGCGGCCCCACCGGGGTCCAGATCGCCGGGCGGACCTATGACGACGAGACCGTGTTCCGCGTCGGTGCGGCGTTGGAGGCGGTCCTCCCGTGGCACGTCCGCCCCGAGCTCGAAGCGGTCGCGGCATGAGGCCAGTGGCATGAGGCGAGTGGCGTGAGGCGGGCGGTATGAGCGCGCTGCTGCAGGTCGAGCACCTTGTCGTCGAGCTCCCCGTCGAGGGCCGGATGCAGACGGTCCTGCGCGACGTGTCGGTGTCCATCGCCACCGGGGAGGCGGTCGGGCTGGTGGGCGAGTCGGGGTCGGGCAAGTCCATGACCGCCCGCGCGGTCGCGCGGCTGCTGCCCCGGGGCGCGCGGGTCACCGGCGGGCTGCATTACGACGGCGCCGACATCGCCGAGCTGCGCGGCGGCGCTCTGCGCGACTACCGCGGCCGCGTGGCGATGGTCTTCCAGGACCCCCGGGCCCACATCAACCCGGTCCGTACGATCGGCGACTTCATCAGCGAGGCGCTGTGCACCAACCGCGGGTGTCGCGCGGCGAGGCCCGCAAGCGAGCCATCGCCGCACTCGACGACGTCGGCATCGACGACGGGGCGCGGCGACTGCAGCAGTACCCGCACGAGCTGTCGGGCGGCCTGCTGCAGCGGGTGATGATCGCCGCGGCGCTCCTCACCGAGCCTCAGCTCCTGCTGGCCGACGAGCCCACGACCGCGCTTGACGTCACCACGCAGGCGGAGGTGATGGCCATCCTCGATGAGCTGCGGCGCGATCGCGGCCTCGCGCTGCTCTTCATCACCCACGACCTCGACCTGGCCGATGCCGTGTGCGATCGCACCTGCGTGATGTACGCGGGCCAGATCGTCGAAGACCAGGCCTCGGCCGCGCTGGCCCAGGCGCCGCTGCATCCCTATACGCGGTCCCTGGAGGCGGCGCGCCCCGCCGTCACCGGTCCGGCGCAGCGCCTCGCGGCGATCCGCGGGCGACCAGTGTCCGCGTTCGAGGCGCCGGCGGGCTGCGCGTTCGCCCCGCGATGTGACTTCGCCCAGGAGCGGTGCACCCAGGAGGAGCCCGCCCCCGAGACGATCGACGGCACCACGGTGCGCTGCCTGCGGGCGCGCGAGCTGCGCGAGTCGATGACCCCGGCGGGTGCGCCATGAGCGCCGTGGGCGCCGGGAGCGACGGGAGCGCGGTGACCGCCGTGAGCGAGCCGATTCTCCAGGCCACCGGCCTGCGCAAGGTCTACGGCGACGTGGTCGCGGTCGACGGGATCGACCTCGCCGTCGCCCCCGGTGGCTCGCTGGCGATCGTCGGGGAGTCCGGCTCGGGCAAGACGACGGTGGCGCGCATGCTCGTGGGCCTGACCAGGCCGACCGCCGGGACGATCGCCGCCTGCGGGCGCGACCGCTCGGTGCCGGCGCGATCGGCCTCCGAGCGCCGGCGCCGCGGAGCCGAGGTCCAGATCGTCTTCCAGGATCCGTATTCGAGCCTCAACCCGCGCCATAACGCCGAGCACGCGCTCGACGAGGTCCTGCGACTGCACCGTCATGGCGCCGACGGTGCGGCGCGCCGCGCGCGGGTGGCCGAGCTGGCCGAGCTCGTCGGGCTCGATGACCGCATGATGCGGGCCCTGCCGAGCGCGCTGTCGGGCGGCCAGCGCCAGCGGATCGCGATTGCGCGCGCCCTTGCCGCCGAGCCGCGGCTCGTCATCCTCGACGAGTCGGTGGCGGCGCTCGACGTCTCCATCCAGGCCCAGATCCTCAACCTGCTCGCCGACATCCGGCAGGCCACGGGCGTCTCGTACATCGTCATCAGCCACGACCTCGCGGTGGTCCGCCAGATCACCGACGAGGCGATCGTCATGCAGCGCGGGCGCGTCGTCGAGCGCGGCGCCACGCTCGGGGTGCTCGACGACCCCCAGGATCCCTACACCCAGCTGCTGCGGGCATCGGTCCCGCACGCGGGGTGGAAGCCGGTGCGCCGCCGGGGGCGGACGGCGGCGGGGACAGTCACCACGTAAAGGAGTCACATGACCGAGGTCGACCTCGCGCTCGTCAACGGGCGCGTGCGCACACTGGACCCACAGAGCCCGCAGGCCACCGCGATGGCGATCGCCGGGGCGACGATCACCGCTGTCGGTGACGACCGCGAGATCAGCGAGCTATGCGGTTCCCGGACCGAGGTGATCGACCTTCAGGGCGCCACCGCCGTCCCCGGGTTGATCGACAGCCACATGCACCCGTTCAAGGGTGCGGTCGGCGCCCGCGGGGCCGACCTGCTCGACGCGCACACGCTTGACGACGTGCTCGGGGCGCTGGCCGCCGAACGCGCCAAGTGCCAACCGGGGGAATGGGTGCAGGGGTGGGGCCTTGACTACAACGTGTTCGAGCAGACCGGGATCAGCTCGGCCGTCATCGACGACGCTGTGGGCGGCGCGCCGGCGGCGCTGACCTTCATGGACTTCCACACGCTGCTCGTCTCCTCCAGCGCGCTTGAGCTCGCCGGCGTCCGCGGCCCGCGTGAGTTCGCCGAGCATGCCGAGGTGGTCTGCGCCGACGGCCGCCCGACGGGTGAGCTACGTGAGAACGCCGCGATGGACCTCGTCCGTGAGGCCATGCCCGTCGCGACGCGCGAGGAGGAGCTCCAGCTGTGCGCCGACCACCTGCGCCGGCTTGCCGCCGTCGGGCTCACCGGGACCCACGCGATGGACGGGACGCTCGAGACGCTGGACCTGCTGCGCGAGCTGGAGTCCCGCGGCGACCTCGTCACGCGGATCCTCACGCCGTTCACGATCGAGCCCGACACCCCCGAGGAGCTGTGGGAGGCCTACGCGAGCGCCGGGGGCGAGCACGGGCGCCGCTGGCGCGCCGGTGTGGCCAAGTTCTTCATCGACGGGGTGATCGACTCGGGGACGGGATGGCTCGTCGAGCCCGACACCGCGGGCGGCGGCCAGGCGTCGTTCTGGCCCGATGTGGAGCGCTACCGCCGAGCGGTGGCTTTCTTCGCCTCGCGGGGCTTTCAGTGCGTCACCCACGCGACCGGCGACCGCGGCGTGCGCGAGGCGCTGGACACCTACGCCCAGGCCGGCGCCGCCCCTGGGATCCGGCACCGCATCGAGCACATCGAGACGCTGCAGCCCGATGACCTGCCGCGGTTTGCCGCCCAGGGGGTGGTTGCGTCGATGCAGGCTCAGCACATGATGTGGCTGGACCCCGAGCGGCGCGACAACTGGTCACGGCGGCTCGGCGACGACCGTTGTGACCGCGCGTTCCTCACCCGCTCGTTGCTGGAGTCCGGCGCCACCATCGCCCTGGGATCCGACTGGCCCGTGGCGCGCTATGACCCGCGGGAGGGCATGGCCGCGGCGCGCCTGCGCCGGCCGCCGGGCCACCCCGAGCGAGCGGCCTACGACGACCAGGCGCTCGACGGCCTGCAGGCGCTCCACGGCTACACGACCGGCGCCGCCCTCACCGGCGGAGACGGCACGCGGCTGGGGCGGCTGGCGCCCGGCTGTCTCGCGGACGTGACCGTGATGACGCAGGACCCTGTCGACACCGACCCGGACGAGCTCATCACGACGCCGGTGACGCTCACCGTCGTCGACGGCGAGGTCGTGTTCGGCGGCTGACCCCGCGGCCACGCGGGCTGCGCTCGCGCGCGCCTAGCTCTTGTGCACGACGATGATGAGCCCGATGATCGCGATCGCCGCCGAGGCGAGCAGCGCCAGCACCCCGAGCGCGGCGTAGCGGGCTGACGCGCCGGCCCGGTTGGCGCGGCGCATGTCGCTGGAGCGGATGACGCCGAACACCGCGATGGCAAAGACGAGCGCCACGCTGACCCCGGCGATGAGCGAGGAGTAGATCATCTTCAGCAGCGGCGCGGCGCCGAACACGATCATTGCGTCACCGGGGGTGCGACGCGGGGCAGCGCGCGGCGCGCGAACAGCGTGGCCCCGCCGACCAGCAGTGCCGCGGCCACCACGACCGGTCCCACGGCGCCGCTGCCGAACAGCCGTGTGATCCCGTAGACGAGGGCGGCCAGCGCGGCGGCCGCGGGCAGGGTCAGCACCCACGCCCTGACGATGTCGCCGGCCACCCCCCAGCGCACCGCCGAGACGCTCTTGGCGGCGCCCGCGCCGGTGATCCCCCCGGAGATGACGTGCGTGGTGGACAGCGGGTAGCCGACGCTCGACGCGGCGAGGATGACCACGGATCCGGCGGTCTGCGCCGCGAAGCCCTGGGCGGGATCCATGCTGATGATCCGGGTCCCGACGGTCTTGATGATCCGCCAGCCTCCAGTGAACGTGCCCAGGGCGATGGCGCTCGCGGCGGTGACGATGACCCAGTCAGGGACGTGGAACCCCGCCGCGGGGATGTTGCCGTTGGCGATCAGCGCGAGCGTGATCACGCCCATGGTCTTCTGCGCGTCGTTGGTGCCGTGCGACAGCGCGAGCAGCCCACTGGAGACGATCTGCCCCAATCGGAACCCGCGGCCGACCGCGCCGGGCCGCAGCCGCCCGACGATTCGGTAGATGATGAGGATCGACACGCCGGCGACGACGAAGGCGATGAGCGGTGCGACCACCGCGGGCACGATGAGCTTGTCCAGGAGCCCGTGGCCGTTGACCGCGCTCCAGCCGTGTGCCGCGATCACTGCCCCGACGAGCCCGCCGATGAGCGCGTGCGACGAGCTCGAGGGCAGGCCATAGAACCACGTGATCAGGTTCCAGCCGGTCGCCCCGACGAGCGCGGCGAAGACCACCGTCGTCGTCACCGCGCCCGAGGCCACGAACCCCTTGCCGATCGTCGCCGCGACCTTGAGCGAGACGAACGCGCCGACGAAGTTGAGCAGCGAGGCCAGGGCCACCGCGCGCCGGGGCCCGATCGCCCGGGTCGAGATGGAGGTGGCGACCACGTTGGCGGTGTCATGGAAGCCGTTGGTGAAGTCGAACACGACCGCCGTGCCCACCACGATGACGAGGATGACGTCTCCGCTGCTCATGACTCAGGCGTTCTTGATGACGATGCCCTCGAGCACGTAGGCCGTGCGCTCGGTGGCATCGATCGCGTCTTCGAGCCGTTCGAAGATGTCCTTCCAGCGGATGACGACCATCGGATCGATCCCCTCCTCGAACAGCGAGGCGATCGCGCTGCGCACGATCCGGTCGCCCTCGTTCTCGAGGCGGTGGACCTCGACGATGTGCCCGCTGACATCCTTGAACTGTCGCACCAGCGGGAACGCCGCCGCGAGCTCGCGGGTGGCGTCGACCAGCACGTGGGCAAGGCCCTGGGCCTGCATCATCGGCGCCTCGGCCTGGTAGAGGCCCAGGTAGTCGGCGACCTCCTCGATGAAGTCGACGATGTCGTCCAGCGCCGAGGTGAGCCGCAGGATGTCGTCGCGGTCGATCGGCGTCACGAACGTCTCGTTGATCCGCCGGATCACCTCGTGGGTGATGTGGTCGCCGTCCTGCTCGCAGATGAGGATGTCCCGGGCCAGCCCGCGGCTCTCAGGGAATCCCACGAGCATCTCCTCCAGCAGCTCCGCCGCCCGGACGACGTTTGTCGCCGCGCGCTCGAACAGATCGAAGAACTCGCGATCCCTGGGGCGGAGCAATCCTCCCAGGGTCGTCAGGAGGCCGCGGGCGCCCCCGGCGTCCGCGCGCTGGCCGCTCACGCGCGCCCCCGTGCCGCCGCTACGCCCGAGCTCCACATGCGCGCGCGGCTGGTGAACGAAATGTGAAGCCGCATCGCCCGGCACTCTATGACGCCGCGCGGTCGCCCGGCGGCTCGCGGTCCCATCCGCCATAATCGGCGGTGACGTGATGCCGGGACGGAGAATCCGCGGGGCGCTGGCGACAGCGCTTCTGGCACTTGCGATGGTTGCGGCGTCGGCGACGGCCGCGGGGCTGGGCCCGACGACGCGGGTGACGGTCAAGCCCGGGTCGGGCACGCCGCAGACGCACTTCGCCTTCAGCTTCCGCGTGCCGGTGGCCACCGGGACCTCCGGGTCGCTGGTCCGGACCGACACGTTCTCGGCGAGCGGCCCCCGGGGCACCCACTGCCAATCGCGCATGACGCGGACGCTGAGTCCGGCCAAGACGGGCATGCGGGTCAAGCTCACGCTGCGACCGGCGAAGAGCAGCGACGGCTGGTGCTCGGGACAGTGGCACGGCACCGTGGTGCAGAGCGAGGTCATCCGCTGCAGACCCGGGCCGGTCCGCGTGTGCCCGGATCTCGTCGTGGCCCCGCGTACGATCGCGAGCTTCCGCTTCCGCGTCAAGCCGGCGACCACGTACAGCCCGCCGACGCCTCCCGCCGGCGACGTGCCGAAGTTCACGGGGCTCATCAGCGCCATCACCTGCCCATCGCCACGGCCGGTCCCGTCATTGATCGCTCCTCAGGCCACCAGCTACACGCTGACGTGGAGCGCGGCGACTGACCCCGTGACGCCGAGCTCGCAGATCGTCTATGAGATCTTCGTCGCCAACGCGCCGGGCGCGGAGGACTATGCCGCGCCGACCTATCAGACCTCGCCTGGCGTGACCTCGTACGTGACGCCGGGCGTGGCCCGAGGCGGGACCGAGTACTTCGTCGTGCGGGCGCGCAACGCGGCAGGCAACGAGGACGCCAACAGAGTAGAGCGCCAGGGCATCATCGAGTGCCCGCCGCTCAACGAGCGCCAGCGTCCGCCGGCTTCCCGGTAAGCGGCACCGTCCGCGGGTCAGGCCGCCCGCTGATAGGCGGCCAGCCGTTCCCGTAGGCCTGCCAGCATCAGCGCGCCGGTGGCCCAATCGAAGAAGTCGCCCCCGACGACGATGGCGCGCCGCTGCCAGCCCGTGCTGCGCAGCCGACCGCGAAAGCGCAGCCGCAGCAGCGTGGCAGCGGTGCCCTGGGGCTCCAGCAGCAGCGCCCAGCTGAACGGCGCGCCCTTGCGCTCGGAGCGGTAGACCAGAGCACGCCCGGGCTCGATCCGGACGACCTCCAGGTACTCGTCACGGCCGCCGTAGTCAGGGATGCGGTCCCCGACGCTGAGCACCTGCCATCGCGGGTCGACACGGCGCGAGGCGCGCCGTCCGGGCGGGAGGAGGCGCTCGACGCCACGGGGCAGGTACCAGCCGGCGCGCCGCTTGCCCAGCTGGATGAGCCACGGCCAGATCTCCGCCGGGCCCGCGTCGATGACCGAGACGCGGTCGAACACCATGTTGGCGTCGGGGACCAGCTCGTCGCCGGGGGCGAGCTTGTCTTCGGGGGCGAGCTTGTCGCCGGGGGCGGGCCGGTGAGCGGCGGGCATGCCCCTCACGCTACCGCCACCGCGGCCCGCCTTGAGCACCGGGAGCCCGGGTGGTATGACTGACTGCGCTGATCACGATCGCCGGGGGGCGATGTCATTGGGTGGGGATTCCGACCTGGATGGACAGGGCATGACCAAGCTGGTCGACGTGCATGCGCATTTCCCGATGCACCTGCTCGAGTCAGAGCAGCAGCGCACGCAGGAGCGCCTGACCACGTGGTGGCGTCACCGATGGCAGGGCGGGGTGGTGCAGCTCATCAGTCACTTTGCCAACTATCAGGGCCCAGGTGACACACCGAGTGTCACCGAGACGCTCATGCGCGAGGGCAACGTTGGGGTCACCCTGTCCGTTCTCTACCAGCCCTTCGACGAGATCGATCTCACCCAGGACTACGGCGCGCCGCCGCTGCGCAGCTACTTCCCCGACATCGTCGATCAGGCGCAGGCGGTGGAGGACTACTCGACCGCGCACAGCGAGCGCGTGGTGATCGCCCACTCCGCGACGGAGCTCGACACGCATCTCGCCGCCGGTGACAGGCCGATCCTCATCCACGCCATCGAGGGCGGGTTTCACATCGGCGACGGGCACGGCGAGGTGCAGGCCAACGTCCGCAGGCTGGCCGACCTCGGGGTGGCCTACATCACGGTGGCCCACCTGTTCTTCCGCCAGGTGGCCACAAACGCCCCGGCATTGCCGTTCCTACCCGACCGGATGTACAACCTCATGTTCCGCCAGGCCCGCTCCGAGGGCCTGACGGCGCTCGGGCGAGAGTTGGTCGAGGCGATGGTGGACGAGGGGATCCTCGTGGACATCACGCACATGCGGGCGCAGTCGATCCGCGACGTGTTCTCGCTGCTGGACGCGCGCGATCCCGGCCACGAGGTCCCGGTGATCGCCACGCACATGGCCTACCGGTTCGGCGGTCTGGAGTACTCGTTCGAGGACGACACCGTCAAGCGGGTCGCCGCGCGGGGCGGTCTGCTGGGCCTCATCCTCTGCCAGCACTACATCACCAGCGGGCTGCCCGACATCGCGGCGACATTCGAGGGGTCGGTCAAGGCCCTGTGCCATCACATCGACAAGATCCACGAGCTCACCGGCAGCTATGACCACATCGGAATCGGCTCCGACCTCGACGGCTACATCAAGCCGGCGCTGCCCGGGCTCGAGCACCAGGGGCGGATGGCCGATCTCCAGCGGGCGCTGCGCGAGCGCTACGGGGACGTGGTGGGCGAGCAGATCGCCGGCGGCAATGCCCTGCGCGTGCTGCGCAGGCAGTGGGGACGCAAGCGCCCCCGCGCGGCGTCAGGGTGAGGGCGGCGTCAGGGTGAGGGCGCCCGGTCCTGGGCGCCAGGGGCCCGGGCGGGCACGTCGTCGGCCGGCTGGTTGGTGATGATGCGCGCGCTGCGCCCGTGGGTGATGAAGCTGATCGACCATTTGATCATCACCAGCAGCCGGTTCTGGAAGCCGATCAGGTACCAGAGGTGGACCACGAGCCACACCAGCCAGGCCGGCAGGGCGCTCAGCTTGAGGAACCTGATCTGCGCGACGGCGCGGCCGCGCCCGATGGTGGCCAGGTTGCCCTTGTCGAAGTAGTGGAAGGGCGAGGGGGTGCGGCCCTTGAGCCGGTCGGCCACCAGCTTGCCCGCATAGTGGCCCTGCTGGATGGCCACGGGCGCCACGCCCGGGTAGGTCACCGGCGAGCCGTCCGCGCCGCGGACGCGCACCATGTCGCCGAGGGCGATCACCTCGGGGTGGCCGGGGAGCGTGAGGTCGGCCTCCACGGTGAGGCGGCCGGCGCGGTCGACCTCCGCGCCCGAGAGCTCCCCCAGTTGCCCCGCCAGTGGCGACGCGGTCACGCCGGCGGCCCAGATGACCGTCTCGGTGGGGATGCGCTCGGTCGCGCCGTCGGGGTCTGAGACCGTGACCGACTCGCTGTCGATGTCGACGACGGTGCGCTTGAGCATGACCGTCACGCCGAGGCCCTCCAGCGATCGCTGCGCCTTGCGCGACAGTGAATGCGGGAAGCTCGTGAGCACCCGGTCCAGTGCATCGACCATGATCACCCGGGCGCTGCCGGGGTCGATGGCGCGGAAGTTGCGTCGCAGCGTGTCGCGGGCCATCTCGGCGATCTGACCCGACATCTCCACGCCGGTCGGCCCTGCTCCCACCACGACGAAGGTGAGCTGTGCCTGCCGTGTCTCGGGGTCGCCGGTCATCTCCGCGGCCTCGAATGCCCGGAGGATCTCCGCCCGCACGGCGATCGCGCTCTCCAGCGTCTTGACCTCGGCGGCGAACTCACGCCAGTCCTCGTGCCCAAAATACGAGTAGCTGGAGCCCGCCGCGACGATCAGCGTGTCGTAGCCGACCGGCTCGGGCGCCGTGTCCATGCCCAGCGCGTCGTGAAGGTGCACCTCCCGTGCCTCGAGGTCAAACCGAGCCACCTCGGCGAGCAGGACCCTCACCTTCTGCTCTGACTTGAAGATCGCGCGCAGCGGATAGGCCACCTCGCCCGGGGACAGGGCACCGGTGGCGACCTGATAGGTGAGCGGCTGGAACAGGTGGAAGTTGCGCCGGTCGATCAGCGTGACCTCGACGTCGGCGCGGCGCAGCCCCTGGATCGCGTTGAGCCCGCCGAAGCCGCCGCCGATGACCACGACACGGTGGCTCACGGCTGGGGCGCGGGCTCGGGTTCGCGTTCGGGTTCGGGTTCGAGCTGGCGGGGGCGCATGGGCACTCCGGCGGCGGCGTAGGCGTCTTCGGCGTCGAGCGTCTCGGCCGCGAGCAGCGCGTGGGTGAGGTCCTCGAGCTGGGCCCGGTGCTCGGTGAGCAACTGCGTCACCTGGCCGTGACAGCTCTCGATCAGCGCCTGGACCTCCTGGTCGACCAGCCACTGGGTCTGGGACGAGGTCTCGGAGGCGCCCGGCAAAAACGGGCTCTGCCCCTCGGAGGGCAGCAGCGTCACGGGCCCGAGCTTCTCGCTCATGCCCCACCGTCCCACCATCTGGCGGGCGATGTTGGTCAGCTGCTGGATGTCTGACTCGGCGCCGGTGGTGATCTTGCCGTAGACGACCTCCTCGGCGACCCGGCCGCCGAGCGCCACCCTGATCTTGGCGTCCAGCTCCTCGCGCGAGTAGGAGACGCGGTCGGCGTCGGGGGTGGAGAGGGTGACGCCGAGCGCCTGGCCGCGCGGGACGATCGAGACCTTGCGCACCGGATCCGCGTCGGGGCTGAGCATCCCCACCAGCGCGTGACCGGACTCGTGGTAGGCGGTGCGCTCACGGTCAGTGGCGGAGAGGATGATCCCCCGGGGCGCGCCGAGCAGGATCTTCTCCAGCGAGTCGGTGAAATCGGCGAAGGACACCTTCTCATGGCCGCGGCGCGCGGCCAGCAGCGCCGCCTCGTTGGCGAGGTTGGCCAGATCGGCGCCGACCATCCCCGGAGTGGTGGAGGCCAGCACGCCGAGGTCGACGTCGTCGGCGAGCGGCAGTGAGCGGGTGTGGACCTCCAGGATCTTGCGCCGCCCGTCGCGATCCGGGGGCGAGACCCCCACCCGGCGATCGAAGCGGCCGGGGCGCAGCAGCGCCTGGTCCAGGATCTCGGGCCGGTTGGTGGCGCCCAGCACGATGACGGCGTCGTTGCCCTCAAAGCCGTCCATCTCGGTGAGGATCTGGTCCAGCGTCTGCTCGCGCTCGTCGTTGGCCCCGGTGATCCCCGCCGATCCCTGGCGCGAGCGGCCGATGGCGTCCAGCTCGTCGATGAAGATGATCGACGGTGCGGCCTCCTTGGCCTTGGCGAACAGGTCGCGGACGCGGGCGGCGCCAACGCCGACGATCGCCTCGATGAACTCCGAGGCGGCGATCGAGAAGAACGCCGCGTGGGCCTCACCGGCGACCGCGCGGGCCAGCAGCGTCTTGCCGGTCCCGGGAGGCCCGAACAGCAGCACGCCGTGCGGCATGCGCCCACCCAGCTTCTGATAGCGCTCCGGGGTCTTGAGGAAATCGACGATCTCGGTCAGCTCCGCCTTGGCCTCGTCGATGCCGGCGACGTCGTCGAACGTGACCCGGATCTTCTCCGGGTCAACGCGGCGGGCCTGCGAGCGCCCGAAGTTCCCCAGCCCGCCCAGGCCGCCGCCGGCGCCAGCCTGGGCGCGGCGGGCGAGCAGCACGAACAGCCCGACCAGCAGCAGCGTCGGCCCGAAGCCCAGCAGGATCTCGGCGAGCACCGAGGTGTGCTGCCCGGTGGACTTCGCGTTGACCGTCCCGACGTCCTCCTTGACGAGCTGTGACAGCTGATCGCGGTTCCAGAACGCCGGGATCTCGGTGACGAACAGCGTGGTGGGGACCGCGTTCTTGTCGGTCGCCGGGTACCGCACCTTCGCCGTGAACGTGCCGTCGACCGTCAGCCCCTGGGTGGTGATCGACTTGACCTTCTTGGCCTGCACCTGCTGCAGGAAGTACGGGCTGAACGGGACGCGCACGCGCGGCTGCTCGCCCGGCTGGAAGAGCAGCACCGAGAGCCAGTTGACCGCCAGCAGCACGATGACGAAGATCCAGAACCCGCGCAGCCGGTGCGGCGGGGTGGGCTTGTGCTGGTCAGGCAGTCCGCGGCCGTCGGGCGCGGGGGCCACGCGCCAGCCCTGCTTGTCGCGCGGCATCGGCGCCGGTGGCACCGATTTCTGGGCGCCGCCGGAGCGATCGGGGGGTGGGGCGGGTCGGTCCTCAGCCATGCCCGCATTGTGACGCAGCGTCGACCTCAGCCGGTCTCGCGTGCGCATGCGCACACGACGAGTCTCCCGGGAAGGTTTTGCCGAGACCGGCGTCAGGACCTTGGGAAACGTCCACGACCCCAAAGGGGGCTACATGGCTCGACTCATCCACCACCGCCGGCTACGTCGCGTTCACATCGCGGTTGTCGTCGCCGCGCTCGCGGGCATTGCCAGCGCCGCCCTGGTGGGCATGGCGGTGGCCAAGACGCTGACGCTCCAGGTCGCCAAGGGAGCCTCGGTCACCAACCAGTCCGGCTCGACCAAGACCGAGAGCATCGTCATCAACACCAAGGGTCGCGCCGTGTACACGCTGAGCGGCGATACCACGACGCACCAGAAGTGCACCAGGGCCAACGGCTGCTTTGCGTTCTGGCCCCCCGTCACCGTGTCGTCGGCCAAGAATCTCAGCAAGGCAGCCGGCGTGAAGGGCAAGCTCGGCACGTTCAAGCGCAGCGGCATCATCCAGGTGACGCTGGGCGGCCACCCGCTCTACACGTTCGCCAACGACCACAAGAAGAACAACGCCACCGGCGAGGGCGTCAACGGCTTCAACGGCATCTGGCACGTCGTCAAGGACCCGGGCGCCAGCAGCAGCTCGAGCTCCAGCTCGACGCCGACGATGAGCACGCCGACCACCACGCCCACGTCGCCCTACCCCGGCTACTAGAGCCCGGACCGATCGCCGAGATGTGAGACAGCCTCGCGCCGTCGGTAAAACGGGGGCGCCCGTACAAGACGGGCGCCCCCCTCTGACACGCCTTCCCTGGTGGCGCGGGGGTGTACGCCAGGCGCGTCAAGGCTCACATGGCTCAAAGGACGCGTCTGCATCGCGATCCTTCCCCAAACCTGCGGATTGCCGGAGCCGCTCGTGACACTCGAGCGCCAGCTCGATCCGGAGCGTCTGGGCGACCATCTCGACCGCCTCTACCGGGCCGCCTGGGCGCTGTGCGGCTCGCGCGAGGACGCCGAGGACCTCGTGCAGGAGACGTACGCGGCGGTACTGCGCAAGCCGCGGCGGCTGCGCTCCGATGACGACCTCGGCTACCTGCTGCGGGTCCTGCGCAACACGTTCTTCTCAGACCGGCGCGCGGCGGCGCGCCGCGCGCAGACCACAGCCCTCCCCGACGATCTGGACCTCGTCGAGGACCGCCGGGCCGTGAGGGCCGAGTCCCGGTTGGAGGCCTCCGAGCTGTTCGGCGCGATCTCCGCCCTGGCGGCCGAGTTCCGCGACGCGGTGGTGGCGATCGACGTCCTCGGACTGTCCTACCGCGAGGCCGCCCGGGCCCTGGACGTGCGGGAGGCGACGATCACCACGCGGCTGCACCGCGGTCGTCAGCGCCTGGTGCGCGAGCTGGCACCGGCCGACGCGGTCAGTCGTCGCCGGGCGGCGGGTCCGTGAGGGCCAGGCGGCGCAGCTGAGCGGCCGAGACGTTCATCCCGGTCAGGATGCACGTGCTCCCGTCGCGCCGCCAGGTGACGAGGATCCGGCCGTGCAGGCTCACCGTGCGCACGGTGATGCCGTTCCCGACCGTCACCGGCGCGGCCGGCTGGCCCAGCGCCGGGGCACTGAGGATCGTGTAGGCCACGCGCCGGTCGCCCTTGGCGTAGTAGACGGTGACCGCGCGATGCAGCTTGAGCAGGTCGCGCCGCATGCCGGTCGGGCGCCAGCCCTGCGTGGAGGACCAGTTGGGGAAGTACACGTCGTTCACGTTCTCGGAGAGCTTGACGCCGGGGTCGTCGGGGTCGGGTGTCGGCGGAGGATCGGCGGCGCCCCGGGCCGACAGCGCGGCGGCCCGCGACAGCGACGGCGCCGCGGGGCCGCCGGGAACCAGCGCGACGGCGAGGAGCGCGATCGCGAGAGCGCCGGCCATGGCGCCGGGCAGCCCGGCCAGCGCGCCACGGCCCCCGGGGCTCATCACCACGACGGGCCGGGCGAGGCCGCGGAACCGCATCCACCGCGTGCGGCGCCGGGAGGCACGTGCCGCCGCCTCGATCTTCAGCCGCAGCCGGCGCGGCGCATGCACCTCGCGTTCAACCTCATCCATGAGGGAGCGCAGCCAGCGCTCCTGCGCGCGCTGTTCCTGGGTGGGCTGAGGGTCGTGGGACCTGGTCATGGCCAGAACCGCCTACGCACGTGAGGACGCTCGGTCTGGGGGTTCCCTTCCCGCCCGCCGGAGGGCGCTCTGGGCCTGCTCGGGTCGGCCGGAGGCTTTTCTCATATCCTTGGGACGTGAATTCCAGCTGCTTGTGGGGTCGCGAGCAGGATGATCTGCGCTAACTGCCGCCTGGAGAACCCAGACGGGATGCGGTTCTGCGGTGGTTGCGGCACCCCGTTGCAGGAATCGGGCGCGACCCCGGGGAACGGCCCCAGCGCGGCTCACCGCCGCCACATGACCGTGATGTTCTGCGACATCGTCGGCTCCACGCCGCTGGCGGAGACGCTCGATCCCGAGGACTTCCGGGAGATCCTCACCGGCTACCAGGAGGCGTGCGCCCGGGCCACCGATCGCTTCCACGGTTACATAGCCCGCTATGCCGGCGACGGCATCGTCGTCTATTTCGGGTACCCGCAGGCCCGCGAGGACAGCGCCGAGTGCGCGGTCCACGCCGGGCTGGCGATGCTGGAGGAGCTGGACGAGCTCAACGTCGGGCTCCGCGATCAGCACGGCCTCTCGCTGCGGGTGCGCATCGGCATCCACACCGGGATCGTGGTCGCCGGCGAGATGGGCGTGGGCGAGACCCGGGAGCGGATGGCCATCGTCGGCGAGACCCCACACATCGCCGCGCGCCTGGAGTCGATCGCCGCGCCCCAGACGGTGGTCATCAGCGACGCGACCAAGGACCTGGTGGAGGGCTACTTCGTCACCGAGTCGCTCGGCGCGCAGCAGCTCAAGGGCGTCTCCCGGCTCATCGGCGTGCACCGTGCCCTGCGCGCGACCGGGGCCATCGGCCGCCTCGAGGTCGCCGGGGAGCGCCGGCTGACGCCACTGGTGGGCCGCGATCACGAGCTGGCGCGCCTGGCCCAGGCATGGCAGCAGGTCAAGCGGGGCCACGGCGCCATCGTCCACCTCACCGGTGAGGCCGGGATTGGCAAGAGCCGCATCGTCCGCGAGCTTCTGGACCGGCTCAGCCCGCAGGCCGGGGAGGCACAGATCTGGCGCTGCTCGCCGCATCACCGGGGCACCTCCCTTCACCCCGTCATCCGCTACCTGGAGCGCGTCCTGGCGCTCGATGCCGGACGGCCCGCCGCCGAGAAGATGGCGATCCTCTCCGAGGCGGTGCAGGCCGCGGGGCTCCAGCCCACCGAGGCGGTTCCGATCCTGGCCGGGCTGCTGGCCATCCAGGGTGGGCATGATGAGCCGGCGACGGGGCTGACCCCGCGCGACGTCCGCAACGCGACCCTGCACACCCTCGAGGCGCTGCTGATCGCCAACCCGGCGCGCCACCCGCTCCTGCTGGTGGTGGAGGACGTGCACTGGGCCGATCCCTCGACCGTGGAGCTCCTGCAGCGGGTCGTCGCCGACCTGACCCATCTCCCGGTCCTGTGCGTGCTCACCTTCCGGCCCGAGTTCGCCCCGCCCTGGACCCAGTCCAGCCCGGTCCTGGAGCTCGGCCTCGGCCCGCTGACCTCCGAGAACGTCCGCGCGCTGGCTGCCTGGGCGAGCGTCGAGCCGCTGGATCCGGCCGTGCTGGAGTGGGTGGACTCCACCGCCGACGGGGTGCCGCTGTTCGTGGAGGAGACGCTGAAGATGCTCGAGCACGCCGATCAGCTCAGCCCCGGCAACGGCCGCGAGAGCCTGACCCACGTGCCGTCAACCCTGCAGGGCCTGCTCACCGAACGGTTGGACCGCCTCCCCGCCCTGGGCGGCGTGGTCGACGTGGCCGCCGTCCTGGGCCGGGAGTTCGACCGCGAGCTGCTGGTGGCCCTGTGGCCGTCCGACGGCCCGGAGCTGGAGCCTGCGATGGCACAGCTCGCCGTCCAGGACGTGCTGCGACCGGTCGCCGGCGAACGGGCCCGGTGCGAGTTCTCGCACGCCCTGCTCCAGGAGGCGGCCTATGACCGGATCCTGCGCCGTCGCCGGCAGGCTCTGCACGGCCAGGTCGCCGGCGTCCTCACCGATCGCTTCTCCACCCTGGTCCAGCGCGAGCCCGAGATCGTCGCGCGCCACTGGGACTACGCGGCCGAGCCCGAGAAGGCAGTCCGGTACTGGCACACCGCCGGGATGCGGGCGCTGGAGCGCGCGGCCTTCCTGGAGTGCGCCGAGCACTTCCGCCGCGGACTCGAGGCGCTCGACGCCGCCGGCGTCGACGAGGCCGGCGACCTGGAGCGGGTGGACCTGCTCACCTACCGGGCGGCGTCGCTCCAGGCGGCGCACGGCTACGCGGCGGCCGGGGTGCAGGAGGCCTACGCGGCGGCGCGCCGGGTGTGCGAGAGCACCGGGGCCGAGGAGCAGCTGGTCTCCGTCAACCGCGGCGAGTGGAGCTACTACCTGCTGCGCGCCGAGTACGGCCAGGCGCTGGCCCTGGGGGATGAGATGCTGGCGCTCGGCGAGCAGGCGGGCGACGAGGTCCGCCTGGCCGAGGGCCATCTGTACCGCGGCCTCGTGCACATGTACCTGGCCAACTTCGAGGTCGCCCGCGGCCATCTGGAGCAGGCGTTCACCCGATACCACCGGTCTGACCAGTTCGTCCAGATCTACGAGGCGCAGGGCGACATGGGCTCTGCCGCCCTGGCCTACCTGGCGCTGATCCTGTGGAACCTGGGGCACGCCGAGGAGTCGCGCGATCGCTCGGATCTCAGCCTGGAGCTGGCCGAGGAGGTCGGCGGCCCCGTGACCAAGGCCCAGGCCTGGGGCATGCGCAGCATCCTGCACCTCGCCCGCGGAGAGCCGGTGGAGCTGCGCCACTGGACCGAGAAGACGCGCGCGCACTCGGCCGACCTCAGCATCGGCTACTGGCACACCGTGGCGCTGCTGCACGCCGGCTGGCAGCACGGCCGGGGAGGTCAGCTGCGCTCGAGCGTCGCCGTCCTGGAGGAGCAGATCGACGCCTACCTGGCCTCCGGCTCGCGCCTCAGCCTGCCGCATTTCTACATCCTGCTCGCCGACCTGCGGCTCGCCGCCGGCGACCAGCCACAGGCACTCGAGGCCCTGCGCGCCGGCCGGGCGCACATCATCGACACCGGCGAGCGCTTCTCCGAGTCCGAGCTCTTCCGCTTCATGGGCCGCGCGCTGATGACCGGCGACTCCCCGGATCCCGAGGCGGCCACCGCCGCCTACGAGCAGGCGATCGCGGCCGCCGCCGATCAGAACGCCAAGCTGCTCGAGCTGCGCGCGGTCACCGGCCTTGCCGTCCATCAGGGCCGCACCGGCGGGGAGGCCACCGCGCTGGACCGCGTGGCCGAGCTGTGTGACTGGTTCGGGTCGGCCTCAGAGCTTCCCGACATCGTGCGGGCCCGCCGTCTCCTCAGCGTCCAGCAGACACCCTCATGAGCAACCAGGGGCCGGCCGTCACGATCGCGGGTGGAGGCCTGTCGGGTCTGACTGCCGCGCTGAGGCTGGCCGAGCGCGGCTACCGGATCACGTTGTATGAGCAGAAGTCGTGGATGGGGGGCAACCTGGGGTCTCGGCTCATGCCCGATGGCGAGCACCTGGACGTGTACCCCCACATGTACCTCGAGTGGTACGCCAACTTCTGGGCCCTGTTGGAGGATGTGACCCAGCAGCGCAAGGAGGCGCGCTTCGAGCCGTTCTCCACGGTGAGGCAGCTGTCCAAGAAGCAGTTCCCCAACTTCGCCTCCCTCACGGACATGTACTCACCGTGGCACATGCTCCAGAACATGTTCTCGGGCGTCGGGTCTCCGGCCGACATGTTCGTGTTCGGCTACGCCAGCGTCGATCTCCTCGCCGAGAGGTTCAACCCGACGATCACCCTGGACAACGTCGACGTCAACGCGTTCCTCAACACTCGGCCCTACATGACCAAGGCGGCCTCGGATGCGTTTGACAGCTTCATCACGCGGGTGTGGGCGATCCCGAGCTACCTCGCCTCGGCGACGGATTTCCGTCGCTATCTCGCCTACAGCGTCATGAGCCCCAACCCCGCGTTCTGGCTGCCCACCGGGTCGGGGTTCAAGCAGGTCGTCGACCCGCTGGTGAAGGCGCTCGAGGCTCTCGGAGTCAACATCGTCACCAACACCGAGATCACCGGAGTGTCGTGCGCGGACAAGCGGGTGACCGAGATCGGATTGCGTGGCACCGTATTCGAGGAGGACACGGGAACCTGGAACGCGGTGCCCGGCAGCGACCGGACCGAGACGGTCGACAATCTCCTGTTGGCGGTCCCCGCCGGCACGCTGTCGAAGCTGGTGCGCACGCCGGTGCAGGCCGGCCAACAGAGCGTCGTGGAGGAGGCGCCCGACATCGCCGGGATCGTGCGGCTGCGGGCGACCCAGGTGCCGATCATCTACCTGTTCTTCAAGCACAAGCTGAACTCGATGCCCAAGGAGCCCGTCGGGCTGTACGGATCCGGTCTCTCGCTGGCCTTCACCGACATCTCCCAGACGTGGCGCAAGGTGCCCGAGTTCAAGGGCCGGACCGTCCTGGCGGTGTCCTCGTCAGACACGAGCGCGCTGCCCGGCACTACCACGTTCGCCGACGCTCAGGCCATCCTGCAGGAGCTGTCCGAGTACCTCCCGTTCCGCGCTGGGACGCGATGGGGTGAGTCGCCGGACATCGACTGGAAGTACACGAAGTACGAGTCCAACGTCGACTCCCAGCTGTTCATCAACCAGACCGGCACCGACGCGTGGCGCCCGGACGCGTCGAGCAGTCACATCTCCAACATCTACCTCGCGGGCGATTTCTGCAACAACAACATCGGGATGACGACCATCGAGTCGGCTGTCACCACGGGACTGCGGGCGGCGAAGGTGATCGTGCGCCGCAACGGGTACGGCGATGCGGTGAGGATCATCCCGCCGCAGAAGAACATCCTCTTCGACCTCACCTACGTGTGGCTGCGCTATGCCTGGGCTCCGTACGTGGCTGCCGCCAGCCTGTGGTCGCGCACCGTGTCGTTCGTGGAGCACGGGTGCCGGCACCGGGGGCGCAGCGGGCTGCCGTGGCTCGCCGGGTCCCGGAGGTCTGCGCCCGGCCTGAAGTGGAAGAAGAGCCCGCCCGAGGATCCCGCTGAGGGCCGGCGCTGGGTCAGCTGACGGTGCCCGGCTGGGCCCGCCGCGTCGTGGTGCCGGCCAGGCGGTTCAGCGCCGCGAGAGCGTGCGGACGTGATCGACGAGGGCCAGGAGCGGCTCGGGCTCGGCCGCGAACTCGGTGGCCTCGGTCCGCGCGGAGTCGGCGATACGGTCCAGCACCGCCTCGGCCTCGTCGAGCTGGGCCCGGCACGCCTCGGCGAGCGTGGCCAGGCGTTCGGGGTCGTCGTCGTCGATCCCGAACAGGTCGCGCATCCGCGGGTCGCGGATCGCCAGCGCGGCCGGCAGGGTGAGAATGCCATCGCGGACGTCCTCCTCGCCGCCGCCGCCCAGAGCCTCGAGCCCACGTTGGTCGCCCACGTCGTCACAGCCGTGGTACAGGACGCCCAGGAAGTGCCCGTACTGGCGCAGCCGCTCCGAGCGCGCGCCCAGCACCGCGCAGATCTCGAACATCGAGCCGGTGTCCTCGCCCGCGATGCGCTGCCAGTCCTCGACGCCGAGGGGCTGGCGCCGCAGCCGCCACTGCAGGCACTCGGCGGCCCCGAGACGACGCAACAGCTCGGCGAGATGCTGGATCGCGAAGGCGTCGCCGGCGAACGCCGCAAAGGCGTCGGCCACGAGATAGCCGGAGGCCATGAGCGCCGGCAGCTCGCCGAAGCGCTCCTGCACGGTGGCGATGCCGCGGCGCTCGGGCGAGCCGTCGAGCACGTCGTCGACGATCAGCGACATGTTGTGCATCAGCTCCATGGCGAACGCCAGCTCCACCGCGTCGCCCGAGGGCGTGAGGTGGATCGCGCGGTCGCAGGCGAACAGGGTGAGCGGCCGGAAGTGCTTGGGGGTACCCGAGAACGCCCAGGTGAGGGACTCGCGCAGCTCGGGGTCGACCTGCTCCAGCCACCGGTCGATCCGCCGCCGGAGCTCGGTGATGTCCGCCGTGGCGTCCAGCTGGGCGATGACGTCGTCGCTGGACACCTGGCTCGTCGTCACGACTTCACCCGGTAGGGGCGGCGCGGCTCGTCGCTGCGCGGCGGGTCGATGGGACGGGTGTAGCTGTCCAGGGCATCGACGCCGCGCCGCAGCTCGCGCCAGGACAGCTCCGCCGACTCGCGGGCGAGCGCGACGACCTCGTCGCGCAGCGTGGCCTCGGCGGCGTGGGTGTCTGACCCGAACGACGCCTGGACGGCCAGGCTGACGATCGGCCCGGATCGCCGCCGCAGCAGCTGGGCGCACCCGGCGCCCACGCGGAAGGCGGTCGTGGCCCCCACCACCGAGCTGGTCGTGATCAGACGAGGTATCAGCGTTCGGCTCAGAGGGCTAAGCCTAACCATTCCGGGTGCTGCCGAGACTCGCGCTGCGGCTCGGCTTGGGCCGCAGCCGGAACCCGCCGTGGGCCGCCGCCCGCGAGCCGCCTTGGCCACGGCCGCGACCCGCCTTGGGCCGCGGCCGCGGTCATCGGCGCATGCCGCTAGGCGGTGGCGCCCCCGAGTCCGGGCGTGGAGGCAACCGGGGTCGCCGGGGCGGGCTCGCCACGCGTGTTGGTCGCCTTGAGCCCGAGCACCGCCGCGGCCAGGATGAACAGGCTCCCGATGAGCAGCGCCCGCTGGAAGCCCGAGGTGAGGGCCTCGCGCACGCCGGCGTGATGGGCGAGCAGGCCGTTGGTGTGGCTGGTGGCCACCGCCGAGAAGATCGCCAGCCCCAGCGCGGCCCCGAGCTGCTGGGAGGCGTTGAGCAGCGAAGCGGCCAGACCGGCCGTCTCCGGCGGCACGCCCGCGTTGGCCGCCGTGGTCACCCCGACGAACACCGGGCCGAAGCCGATCGAGATCACGAGCAGGCCGGGGAGCAGATCCTTGAGGTAGGACCCGTGGACGGGGATCCGCGACAGCCAGTAGAGCCCGGCCGCCGAGACCACCGCGCCGACCACGATCACCGGCCGGGTGCCGACGCGGGTGAGCATCTGCGATGCGATCCCGGCGCAGATCCCGATCACGAAGCAGAGCGGCAGGTAGGCCAGGCCGGTCTGGATCGGCGTGTAGCCGAGGACGTTCTGCATGTAGAGGGTGAGGAAGAAGAACATCGCGACGAAGCCGGCGAACGCGATGAGTTGGGTGACGTCGGCGAACCCCAGCCCGTTGATGCGGAAGATCTGCAGCGGGGCGAGCGGGTTGCGCTGGCGGCGCTCGTTGACGATGAAGGCGACGAGCATGACGGCGGCCAGGGCCAGTCCGCCGATCGTCCGGGCGCGATCCCAGCCGACGATCGGCGCCTCCACCAGCGAGTAGACGAGCGCCAGCATGCCGCCGGTGGCCAGGACGGCGCCGGGCAGGTCGAAGTTCTCCAGCCGGGCGCGGGGACCGTCGGGGGCGATCATCCGGAAGATCGCCGCCAGGACGAGCACCGCGGCGACCGGGTTGACGAAGAACACCCAGCGCCAGCCCGGGCCGTCGGTGAGCAGTCCGCCCAGGAGCACGCCGGCGGCCGAGGCGAGCCCGCCGACACCGCCCCAGACGCCCAGCGCGGTGTGGCGGTCCTTGCCCTCCCTGAAGGTGGTGGTGAGGATCGAGAGTGCGGCCGGCAGCATCATCGCCGCCCCGGCGCCCTGAGCCAGCCGGGCGCCGATCATCAGCCCCGAGGCCTGGGCCAGGCCGCCGATGAGCGAGGAGACGCCGATGATGATCGTGCCGGCCACCAGCACGCGGCGGCGGCCGAGCAGGTCGGCGGCCCGCCCGCCCAGCAGCATGAAGCCGCCATAGGTGAGCAGGTAGCCGCTGGGCACCCACTGCAGGTCCTGGACGGAGAAGCCGAGCGCCCGCCGGATCGACGGGAGCGCGACGTTGACGATCGATGCGTCGACGAAGTCGATGAATGCGACCGCGCACAGCAGGGCCAGAGTCAGCTTGCCGGTGCGCGTCGCCAGAAATGATGGTTCGGTGGTCATGCGGTCCTCCGCGAAGTGAGCTGTCACGGGGATGACGCATGCCGGCGGGAGAACGTGACGAGCGCTGCGCGCGCTGACGTGCGCAGCCCGCTCGTCACGTTTGTCGCCCGGCACGCGTCATACGGGTGTGAGGCCCGGCGGCAACCACACCTGGGAAGCCCGGCAGTTCGAGGAGCATCGCCCGCACCTGCGCGCGGTCGCCTACCGGATGCTCGGGTCGGTCACCGAGGCCGACGACGCGGTCCAGGAGGCGTGGCTGCGCATGGATCGCGTGGGCGAGGACGGGATCGAGAACATCCGTGGCTGGCTGACCACGGTCGTGGGGCGGGTCTGCATCGACATGCTGCGGGCGCGCAAGTCCCGCCGCGAGCAGTTCGCGGGCGAGTGGCTGCCCGAGCCGGTCGTGGGTGCGTCGGACGGCGCCGACGATCCCGAGCAGCAGGCGCTGCTCGCGGACTCGGTGGGTCTGGCGCTGCTCGTGGTGCTCGAGATGCTCAGCCCCGCCGAGCGGCTGGCCTTCGTGCTGCACGACATGTTCGCGGTGCCCTTTTCCGAGATCGCGCCGATCGTGGGGCGCACGCCCGAGACGGCGCGCCAGCTCGCCAGCCGGGCACGCCGCCGGGTCCGCGGCGCGCCCGAGCCCGACGCCGACCTGGACACCCAGCGCCGGGTGGTCGACGCGTTCCTGGCCGCGTCACGGGCCGGCGATTTCGGCGCGCTGATGAAGGTGCTGGATCCCGACGTCGTCTTCCGTGCCGACACCGGCGGGCGGCCCGGGATGGTGGACGCCCACATCGAGGGCGCCGAGGCGGTGGCGCGCAATGCCGTGCTCAACGGCTCGCGCTGGGCCCGGTGGTGTTACCCGGCGCTGGTCAACGGCCAGTGGGGCTGCGTGGTCATCGCGCCGCGCCGGCCGATCGGGGTGGCGGGGATGACCGTCTCGGGCGGGCGGATCGCCTCGATCGAGCTGATCCTGGACCCGGCCAAGATCCCGGCCGACGCCGCGAGGGGCGCTGCCGACACCTTTGGCATGCGGAAGTTCTCGTAGCAGATAATTCCGTGTCAGTCACATCGCGTGTTATCGTGATGTGCATGGCCACAGCCGTCCAGACCCCCCAGGGACCCGGCGAGGCCTCAGAGCCCGCCGGCAACTGCCTCATGGGCAACCTGGGCTGGATGCTGGACCAGGCCAACCACGCCCTGGGCTCCGAGGTTGCGGGCGCGCTCGCTCCGCTCGGGCTCGGGCAGCGTGGTTTCTGCGTCCTGTCGGCGGCGATCGACGCCGAGCTCACGCAGACCGAGCTGGCGGGCATGATCGGCCTGGACAAGACCACGATGGTGGTCACCGTCGACGAGCTCGAGCGCAAGGGCCTCGCCGAACGCATCCCGTCTCCGACGGACCGCCGCGCGCGCGTGATCAAGGTCACCGACGCCGGGCGGGCGAAGGTCGCAGAAGGCCAGGAGATCATGCTGGGGGTCCAGAACGAGGTTCTGGGAGCCCTGCCGGAGTCCGAGCGCGCGGCGTTCATGGACGCGCTCACCTCGCTCGTGAGCGGGCGCCTCTCCAGTGCGCCGCAGTGCGTGCCGCCGCTGCGGCGGCGCGAGCAGCGCGCGTAGCGCAGCCGGGCCGTCGCACTCGCGCTCCAGGTTGCCGCTGGCGTTTCGCGCGGTATCGGCGAACGTCAACCGGGGGCTGTCGAACGGCGGTTCGGACGTGATTTGCGCACTTTTTATGCATATGTTGGAAAGATCGCGCACTTCTCATTAGTGAGCGTGGCGGCGGGCCCGGGGCGCGCCGGGGTGGATCGCCCAGAGCGCCGCGAAAGCGGTGTCCATTTCGCACCCCCTCGTTCGTCGCACTGACAACCGCACCTGATCGAGGGTCTCCGAGGCAAAGATCACACCAAGATGATCTTGTACGGAACTATCTGATACGGTGTGATCCCACATCAAACGAATTTCGGTAGCGAGAGGAGTCTGGGATGTCAGTGATGGAGCTCAAGCAAGCAGAGGCGCCAGAGAGCGACCGGTCGCGTTGGATCGCGCTGGTCGTGCTGTGCGTCGGGATGCTGATGATCGTTCTGGATCAGACGATCGTGAACGTGGCGCTGCCCTCGATCCAGCGCGACCTGAAGTTCTCCACCTCAAGCCTGGCGTGGGTCGTCAACGCCTACCTGATCGCGTTCGGCGGGCTGCTGCTGCTGGCCGGCCGGCTGGGCGACCTGGTGGGGCGCAAGCGCGTGTTCCTCACCGGCCTGGCCATCTTCACCGTGGCCTCGGCGCTGTGCGGGCTGGCGGACAGCCAGGCGCTGCTCGTCGGCGCGCGGTTCGTCCAGGGCGCCGGCGGCGCGCTGACCTCCTCGGTCATCCTGGGCATGATCGTGACCATGTTCCCCCAGCCGCGTGAGCAGGCCAAGGCGATGGGGGTGTTCAGCTTCGTGGCCGCCGGGGGCGCCTCGATCGGCCTCCTGGCCGGCGGCGTTCTCACCCAGGCGCTGAACTGGCACTGGATCTTCTTCGTCAACCTGCCCATCGGCGTGCTGGCCAGCCTCGCCGCCGTCCGGGTCGTCACCGCCGATCAGGGCATCGGCATCCGTGCCGGCGCCGACCTGCCCGGTGCGACCCTGGTCACCGCGGCGCTGATGCTCGCCGTCTACACCATCGTCAAGACCAGCGACTACGGCTGGGGCTCGGCGCACACGCTCATCCTGGGCGCGGTCGCCGTGGCCGTCCTCGCGGCCTTCGTGGTCCGCGAGGCGACCGCCCGCACGCCGCTCATCCCCCTGCGGATCTTCCGCAGCCGCAATGTGTCGGGCGCCAACCTGGTGCAGATGCTGATGATCGCCGGCATGTTCGGGATGTTCTTCCTGGGCGCCGTGTACATGCAGCGGGTGCTCGGCTACGACCCGCTCCAGGTGGGTCTGGCCTACCTGCCGGTGGCGCTGGGGATCGGGATCCTGTCCCTGTTCGTCACGCCGCAGCTCAACCTGAAGATCGGGCCGCGGGCGACGCTGCTGCCGGGCCTGGTCCTGATGGCCGCAGGCCTGCTGATCTTCGCCTCGGCGCCCGTGCACGCCGACTACGTCACGCGCCTGCTGCCGGTGATGCTGCTGTTGGGCGTCGGCGCGGGACTCAGCTTCCCGTCGATGATGACGATCGCCATGTCGGGCGCCGAGCCCCACGAGGCGGGACTGGCCTCCGGGCTGGTGAACACCTCGATGCAGGTGGGCGGCGCGCTGGGTCTGGCGGTGCTGGCGACGCTGTCGGCGAGCCGGGCCAAGGACGTCCTGGCCTCCGGCGCGGGCTCGGCGGACGCGATCTCCAGCGGGCTGCACCTGGCCCTGGCCATCGGAGCCGGTCTGGTCATCTCCGCGGTCATCGTCGCCGCGGTCGTCCTGGCCCCGGCGCGGGCGCTGGGACAGGCCCAGGCCGAGGCCATCGAGCAGGATCAGGCGCCGCGGCTCAGCGAGGAGCTCTACTCCGAGGCCGCCTGACGGATCGCTGCGGGCCGGGGGCGGCTACCCGCCCTCGGCCCCTGGCGACCCGCCCCCGGCCACCGGCGACCCGGCGGGGGCGGCTACCCGGCCTCGGCCACCGGCGGCCCGCCGGTCTGCCGGTACAGGTAGGACAGCTTGTCCGGGTTGAGCACGGTGAAGATCGAGACGATCTTGCCGTCGCGGACCTCGAGCGTGGCCAGCGCATCCTGGCCGCCCAGTGAGAACTGGGCGGCCGGTTGACCGTTGACACGGAGGATCCGGGCGGAGGACATGGGCCCGAAGCGACGGCGCAGCCCGCCCAGGAAGGCCATGATCTTCTTGCGCCCCACGACCGGCACCAACGCGGCCCGGGCCCGGCCCCCGCCGTCGTTGTAGGAGACCACGTCGGCGGCCAGCATCTCCTCGAGCTCCTGCAGCCTGCCCTCGCCCGCGGCCCACAGCAGCCGCTCCAGCAGCTCGGCGGCCTGGATCTCGTCGGCCTCGGTGCGGCGGTGGCGCTCGCCCAGGCGGGTCTGGGCCCGGTGCAGAAGCTGCCGGGCGTTGCTCTCGGACACGTCGAGGATGTCGGCGATCTGGGCGTAGGGGATGTCGAAGGCCTCGCGCAGCACGAACACCGCGCGCTCGGGCGGGGTGAGCTCCTCCATCAGCCGCAGCGTCGCCAATGAGAGGGTGTCGCGCTTGATCAGGCTGTCGAGCGGATCGAGGGTCTCGTCGGCGATGACCGGCTCGGGCAGCCATGGGCCGGTGTAGGTCTCGCGCGTGACCCGCGCCGAGCGCAGCTGATCCAGAGCCAGCCGGCTCACCACCGTGGTGAGGAAGGCGGCCGGCTCCCGGACCTGGCTGCGATCGGTGCGCAGCCACCGGACCATCGCGTCGGCGACGACGTCCTCGGCGTCCCACATGCTGCCCAGCAGCCGGTAGGCGATGCCGAGCAGGCGGGGGCGCAGCGCGATGAAGGCTGCGCTCCCATCGTCCTCGGCGGCAACGTCGGCCGCGCGCGCTGTGGGGTCGTCGCGAGTCACACCGCGACCGATGGTGCCATCACGGCGCCCAGGTCGGCCGTCCACGCCTCCTGCACACGCGCGTAGCGCGGACGCCAGTGCAGCTCGGCCCGGGCCCGGGCGTTGGTGGCCCCGGCCATCCCGTTCAGGAAGGCCGCGCCCCAGCTCCCGGCCGTCAGCCGGGCCAGCCACACGGGGATCCGTTTGGGCCTCGGGGCTCCGATGAGCCTGGCCAGCGCGGGCAGCCAGTCACGCGCGACGGTGGGTTCGTCGTCGACGATGTTCACCGCGCCGCGTACCTCGGGCCGCTCCAGCGCCGCGACGATCGCGGTCGCCGCGTCGTGGGTGTGGACGAATGAGAACGTGCCCGAGCCGTCGCCGACGATCGGCACCTTGCCGGCGCGCACCGCGGCGATGACCACCCCGTCGGGGGCAAAGGCGGTGCCCGGCCCGACGAGGCTGCCGAAGCGCAGGGTCACGCCGCGGGTCTCCTCGGTGATCCGCTCGAGCTCCTTGAGCGCCTCCACGGCGGGACGAAAGGGCTTGGGCCCGTGCTCCCAGAGCGGCTTGCTCTCGTCGGCGATCAGCCCGGGCGCCGGCGCGTAGGCGAAGGCCACCGACTCCGAGATCATCCGCACGCCTCCGGTCGCCACCACGAGGTTGACCGTGCCCTCGGTCCGCAGGCGATTGGTCTTCGCGAACTCCCGCTCGCACTTCCGGGGGTTGGGGCTGTGCGGGATGGCGGTGAGCAGGTTGACGACCACCTCGGGCTCGAACTCCGACACCGCGGTGACGAGCGCGTCGCGGTCCAGCGCGTCGGCACTGACGACATGGCCGTGCTCGACCTCGACGGGTGTGCGGTGCATCAGCGCGATCGTCTCGTGACCGACCGCGTCGAGCAGGGGCAGCAGCTGACGACCGATGGCGCCGCTGGCACCGGCAACCAGGACTCTCATGGTTTCTCCTTTCGGGGAGTCACGTTCACGGTGGGTTGACGGCCCACCCAACGCGTGTGTGACAACGAGAAACCCACGACACGCGATCCGCCGGGAGCGACCCGGCGGTGCGGCTACAGCTTCACGTTGTGATCGTCCAGCCAGTCGGCGACGGCCGCCGGAGGCTCACCCTGCCACTCGGAACGCACCGCGAGCCGGATGAGCTCTCGGGGATCTTGGTGGAGCTCGTCGCGGCGAAAGCTCAGATAGACGGTCATCGCGCCGGCGACGGCGAGCGAGCCGTTGTTGACGGCGGGGTCGAGCTCGGAGAGCACCTCGCCGACGCGCTCCTCGACGTCGATTCCGGCGACCGGTTCGTCGTCGTCCTCGAAGGCCCGCTCAAAGTCGCCGACGACAGCGTCTTCGTCGTCGGGGTCGACGATGTCGGCGGCACGCTTGACCACGTCGAACAGAGAAATCGGCCGCGGATCCATGGCGCAACTATTGCAGTTCAGCGCTCGGGCACCCGGGCCCGCAGCTCCTGCAGCCACGCCGTAGCCTGGCTGTCAGACGGCGCGCGCCAGTCCGAGCGCGGCGACAGCGAGCCGCCGGAGCCGACCTTGGGCGCGTTGGGCAGGGCGGAGCGCTTGAACTGACTGGTCTGGAAGAAGCGGTACACGAACACCTCCAGCCAGTGGCGGATCTGCTCCAGCGAGTACTCGTTGTGGCGCTCGGCCGGGATGAGGTCGGGCCAGTCGCCGCGGCCGCGGTCGCCCCAGGCGTGCTGGGCGAGATAGGCGACCTTGCTGGGGCGGTAGCCGAAGCGCAGCACGTAGTAGAGGAAGAAGTCCTGGAGCTCGTAGGGGCCGACGGTGTCCTCGGAGTTCTGCTCGGGTCCGTCGTGGTCGGCGTCAGCGCTGACCGGGATGAGCTCCGGGGAGATCGCGGTCTCGACGACGTCGGCCAGGACGGCGTTGGCCTCGTCAGAGAACTGGCCGGTGTCGATCGCCCAGCGGATGAGGAAGCGGATGAGGGACTTGGGCACGGAGGCGTTGACGTTGTAGTGAGACATCTGGTCCCCGACGCCGTAGGTCGACCAGCCGAGCGCCAGCTCTGAGAGGTCGCCCGTTCCCAGCACGAGCGCGCTGTGGTAGTTGGCCAGGCGGAAGAGGTGCGACGTGCGCTCGCCGGCCTGGACGTTCTCGTAGGTGACGTCGTACTGGGGCGCGGCCTCGTCGGCGGCGGGGTGCCCGATGTCGCGCAGCATCTGATTCGCCGAGGGCTTGATGTCCATCTCGGCCGCACTCACGCCGAGCGCCTGCATGAGCGCGTGGGCGTTGCGCAGCGTGCGCGCGCTGGTGGCAAAGCCCGGCAGCGTGTAGCCGAGCACGTTGGCGCGCGGGAGGCCGAGCCGGTCCATCGCCCGCGCAGCGACGATCAGCGCGTGGGTGCTGTCCAGCCCGCCCGAGACGCCGATGACGATCTTCTGGATGCCCGTCGCCATCAGCCGCGTCTGCAGGCCGCGGACCTGGATGTTGTAGACCTCCTCGCAGCGCTCGTTGCGGCTCACCGGATCGGCCGGGACATAGGGGAAGCGCTCGATGCGCCGCTCCAGCGCGAAGGTGTCGGTGGGAACGCCGAGGTCGAATTCGATGCGCCGGATCTGGCGCGCGCGGTCGCGCAGGTCGTGGATCGAGTCGCCGTAGCTCGAGGTCATCATCCGGTCAGAGAGGATCCGGTCGAGGTCGAGGTCGCCGATGATCAGCTCCGGCTCGTCGGAGAAGCGCTCTGACTCGTGCAGCAGCTGGCCGTTCTCGTAGATGAGCGCCTGGCCGTCCCAGGCCATGTCGGTGGTGGACTCGCCCAGCCCCGCCGCGGTGTAGACGTAGCCGGAGATGGTGCGCCCCGATTGGGCCTCGCACAGCATGCGCCGGTAGCCGTCCTTGCCGATGGTGATGTTCGACGCCGAGAGGTTGGCCAGCACCGTGGCGCCGGCCAGGGCGTGGTAGGTGCTGGGGGGACCGGCGTCCACAGGTCCTCGCAGATCTCGACGCCGAGCACGAACCCCGGCAGGTCACGGCAGGCGAAGATCATCTCCGGGCTGAACGGGACGGTCTCGCCGAGCAGGCGCAGCTCGTCGCCCACCAGGTCGCGCGCCGCGCGGAACTGGCGCTTCTCGTAGTACTCGTGGTACTCGGGGATGTAGCTTTTGGGGACCGCGCCCAGGATCTGGCCGCGGTGGATGACGACGGCCGCATTGAACAGGCCGCCCTCGGCCTGGACCGGCGCGCCCACCACGATCACGGGGCGCAGTGACTCGCTGGCCCGGACGATCTCATGGATCGCGCCGCTGACGGCGTCCAGCAGGGCGCCCTGGTGAAAGAGGTCCTCGCTGGAGTAGGCCGCCAGGCCCAGCTCGGGGAAGATCACCAGCGCGGCATGCTCGTCGTGGGCGCGCCGCGCGAGCCGCACCGTCTGCGCGCCGTTGAACCGGGGGTCGCCCACGCGGACACGCGGCACCGCTGCCGCCACGCGGACGAAGCCGTGGGCGTAGGGGGACTCGAAGGGCATCCCGCCGGTTGGATCGACTGCTCGCATGCCCTCAGTATTGCCGCACCGCCGCGCAATCGGCGGTCGGCGGATTGCGTCAGTTGTCGGGGCGCTCCCCGCTGCCCCTCACGCCTGAGGCCCGGTCGGCCTCGTCGTCGGGCGTCGCGGCGCGATACGGATCGGAGTCGGCGTCAGGGTCCGGCGTCCCCACCGGGGTGTTGAGCGCGTGATGGGGGTCGTGCTCGGACTGCGGGCGGGGTTCGTCGCGGGCCGCCAGCTCCTCGCCCGACGACTTGGGCTCCAGCGGGCGGTCGGCGGCCTCCGCGGGGTCAGACGCCCGCTCGTACAGCCGCTCGGGCTCGTGGCGTGGTCCGGGATTGGGATGCGAGTCCATGGGGCCTCCTTGTCAGTCGGGTACCCACCGCCTACTTCAGCACACGCGCGGGGTCCGGGACTGCTTGCGCTAACAAGTAACGCGCTACAATAAAGATGATGGCCACCACACCCTCAGCCCCGTACCGCGTGTCCACCAACGGCGTCACCGAGTGGTCAGAGCGCCACGCCGACGCCTGGATCGGCCTGCTGGAGACCCACAAGCAGCTCACCCGCATGCTCGATGCCCAGCTCGAGTCGCGCTACGGCCTCAGCCTCTCGGGCCTGGAGCTGCTGGCCCGGCTCGCTGCCGCGCCCGACCGCTGCCTGCGGCTCTCGGCGCTGGCCGCCCAGGCCGGCCTCAGCCTCAGCCGGGTGTCGCGCATCGCGGTGACGCTCGAGACGCGGGGCCTGATCGAGCGCACGCCATGCGACGAGGACGCGCGCGCGGTGGAGGCACATCTCACGCCGGCGGGCCTCACGCTCATGCGCGAGGCCCAGGAGACGCACTTCGCCTCGGTGCAGCAGCGCTTCTTCGACGAACTGCGCGCGGGCGAGCTCGACACGCTCGCGGCCGTGTTCGGCCGCTTCTCGCCGCGTGCCGCCGAGACCTGCACCGTGCCCGGCGACGACGCGGCCGCGTAGCCCGGGGACGCCCATGGCCGGCGCCGGGCCCACGACGGCGCGAACTTCTCGGGGGCCTGCGGCATATCGGTCTATGAACATGGCGACCGACGCGCAGATCACCGAGCCCGCCTCGCCCGTGCGGCGGCCCGAGCCCGAGCCCTCCGACGCGGGCGGCCCTCGCCCTGAGCGCGGCGTTGTTCGTGCCCCCCGGCTACGCGGAGCACCTGACCATCGACGCGGTCACCGGGATCCCGATCGGGTTCACGGGCGGCGTCGACGGCCAGGCGCCCACTGTCACCGTCACCTACGACATCTCACGCGTCTCGAGCGCCGCGATCGCCTCCGGCCACTGACGCGCCGGCCCCGGCGGCGCCGCCGGCTCCGCCGGTGAGATCTGCCGCCCACCGCTCCAGGGCGCGCAGGTCCCCGGTCCCGAGGCTGTGGCCCACACCCGGCTCGACGTGCACGGTCACCGCGGCGCCCGCGGTGTCCAGTACCTCGGCCAGCCGCCGGGTCTGCTCGGGCGAGGAGTACGGGTCGCCCTCGCCGGCGGCGATGAGAACGCCGGTGCCGTCGAGGCGGAGCGAGCCCTCGGGCTCGTAGGGCAGCATCGGGCGCAGCAGGGCGGCCGCGCCGAGCAAGGCGGGGTGGCGCAGGAGCAGGCTGACCGCGATGTTGGCCCCGTTGGAGAACCCGAGCACGGCGATCTTGCGTGGGTCACGCCCGTAGGCCTGCGCAGCGGCGCTGACGAACGCCGCCATCTCGTCGGTGCGCACGAGCAGGTCGGGGATGTCGAGCCGGCCGACCGCGAGGCGGCGGAAGAACCTCGGCATCCCGGCCTCCAGCACCTGGCCCCGCGGCGACAGCAGCGCTGCCGATGGGGCGAGCTGGCGGCCGAGCCCGACGAGGTCATGCTCGTCGCCGCCCGTCCCGTGCAGCAGCAGGAGGGTCCAGTCGCTGGCGGTAGTTGGGGGCGGGTCATACACGTGCTGAAAGCCCAGCTGAGTGGTCGCGTTCATCGTCAGCTCCCGGCGCGAGCCGGCGCGGGACGCCAGGCGCGCGTGTCGGGCAGCGGGGTCAGCCGCGGCTCGATCTGGGCGCGATGCTGCTCGAGGAAGGGCGGCAGGGACAGGCCCTGGCCCATGTCCTCGGGCGCCTCGTCAGAGGCGAAGCCGGCGCCGTCGAGCGTGGCCAGCTCGTAGAGGATGCCGCCGGGCTCGCGGAAGTAGACCGACTGGAAGTAGAAGCGGTCGATCACCGGGGTGGCGTGGGCGCCGGCGGCGGTGAGGTGGCGCTGCCATTCGGCGATCTCGGAGCTGAGGACCGCCCACGCGACGTGGTGCACGGTACCCGCGCCGGGGACGCCGCGCTCGCTGGACTGCTCGAAGATGATCCGGCCGCCGCGCTGTGAGCCGCGCGCCTCCCAGTCATCGGCCTCAAGCTCGGAGAAGCCGAGCACCTCGGCCAGCAGCGCCTCACTGCGGGCGGGGTTGACCACCTTGGCCCGCACGGCCTCGAAGCCCCGGAGGGCGAACTCGGCCGGGACCTCGAGGCTGGCCGCGGTGAGCGGCGCGTCGCCGGTGCTGACGACGGCGAGCTCGTGGCCCATGCCCTCGGGGTCTGCGAAGAGCAGCCGGCCGGGCTCGCGCTCGGTGGCGATGCCCTCGCCACCGAGGCGCTCCTGCCAGAAGTCCAGGGCCGCCTCGCCGGCGACGCGGTGGACGATGCGCGAGATCATGCCCGCGCCGGCACGGCCGGGAGCGGCGCCCGGGTACTCGAAGAAGGTGATGTCGGCGCCCGGGGAGCCGTTCTCGTCGGCGTAGAAGAGGTGGTACACGCCGGGGTCGTCCTGGTTGACGGTCTTCTTGACCAGCCGCAGGCCCAGCACGCGGGCGTAGAAGTCCACGTTACCGGGCGCGTCGCCGGTGATGAGGGTGATGTGGTGGATGCCTTCGATCGGGTTCATGGGTTCGGTGCTCCTCCCTGGCGCCCCCCGTGGGTGCGGGGTTGCCGGTGATGGGTGGATTAGCTTGCTAGAGCAACTATAACAGAGAATGCTTGCGGGCGCAAGTATCCGTGCGATCCGCGATCATGGTCGGCGATGGTCGATGATGTGCGCTTGCCCGCCGCCGCCCCGCCCAGCCGCGTCTCGCTGTTCATCACGTGCTTCAACGACACGATGTTCCCGCAGACGGGGCGGGCCGTGGTCACGGTGCTCGAGCGCCTGGGGGTCGCCGTCGACTTCCCGCTGGAGCAGACGTGCTGTGGTCAGATGCACTTCAACACCGGCTACGCGGACGAGACGATCCCGCTGGTGCGGCGGTTCGTCGACGTGTTCGCCGACGCCGAGCTAGTGGTCTCGCCGTCGGCGTCGTGCGTCGGGATGGTCCGCGACTACTACGCGCGCGTGGCCGACCTCTCCGGCGACCCCGGGCTCGCCCGCGAGGTCGCGGCCATCACCCCGCGCGTGCTGGAGCTGTCTGAGCTGCTCGTGGACCGCGTCGGGGTCGAGGACGTGGGCGCGTATTTCCCGAGGCGGGTCACCTACCACCCGACCTGTCACAGCCTGCGCATGCTGCACGTGGGCGACCGGCCGCTGCGGCTGCTGCGGGCAGTGGGGGGCATCGACCTCGTCGAGCTGCCCGAGGCCACCCAGTGCTGCGGCTTCGGGGGCACCTTCGCGGTCAAGAACGCCGACACCTCGATCGCGATGGTCTCCGACAAGGTGCGAACCATCCTCGACACCGGCGCCGAGGTGTGCGCGAGCGCAGACAACTCGTGCCTCATGCACATCGGCGGCGCGCTGTCGCGCCAGCGGGCCGGGGTGCGCACCATGCACCTGGCCGAGATCCTGGCCCAGACCAAGAGCGGGGCCCCCGGGTGACCGACATCCCCAAGGCGCCGGCCTTTCCCGACGCGGCGCGCCTGGCCCTGGCCGACACCCAGCTGCGCCACAACCTCGGTCACGCCACCCATGCCATCCGCGCCAAGCGCGAGACGGTGGTGGCTGAGGTCCCCGACTGGGAGGGCCTGCGCGAGGCCGGCCGCGCGCTCAAGGAGCGCGTCCTGCGCCATCTCGACACCCACCTCGTCGCGCTGGAGGAGTCCGTGCAGCGCGCTGGGGGCGTGGTGCACTGGGCGCGCGACGGCGAGGAGTGCAACCGGATCGTCGGTGACATCGTCGCCGCCCACGGGGTGGACGAGGTGGTCAAGGCCAAGTCGCTGACGACCGAGGAGACCGGGCTCAACGATGCGCTTGAGCAGCGCGGCATCCGCGCTTGGGAGACCGACCTGGCGGAGCTCATCATCCAGCTCGGCCACGACACGCCGTCGCACATCCTGGTGCCGGCGATCCACAAGAACCGCGAGCAGATCCGCGCCCTGTTCGCCCGGACCCTGCCCGACGCGCCGGCCGACCTCTCCGACGACCCACGCGAGCTGGCCGAGACGGCGCGCACGCACCTGCGAAAGCTGTTCCTCAGCGCGCGCGTGGGCATCAGCGGGGTCAACTTCGCCGTCGCCGACACCGGCACGGTCTCGGTGGTCGAGTCCGAGGGCAACGGTCGGATGTGCACGACGCTGCCTGAGGTGCTCATCAGCGTGATGGGGATCGAGAAGGTGGTCCCGACGTGGGAGGACCTCGAGGTCTACCTCCAGCTGCTGCCGCGGTCGTCCACGGCGGAGCGGATGAACCCGTACACCTCGCTGTGGACCGGCGTGAGCCAGTCCGCCCGCCCGACGGGCCGCGGGAGTTCCATCTCGTGCTCGTCGACAACGGCCGCACCAACGTGCTCGCCGACGAGATCGGTCGCCAGGCGCTCAACTGCATCCGCTGCTCGGCCTGCCTCAACGTCTGCCCGGTGTACGAGCGCACCGGCGGTCACGCCTACGGCTCGACCTACCCCGGGCCGATCGGCGCCATCCTCACCCCGATGCTGAGCGGGATGACCGAGGCGGGCTCGCTGCCCTACGCCTCGAGCCTGTGCGGCGCCTGCTACGAGGTGTGCCCGGTGAAGATCAACATCCCCGAGGTGCTCGTGCACCTGCGCCACCGGGAGGTGGTCCAGGCGGCCCGGGCGCCCACGGTGCGCGAGCGCCTCGCGCCAGAGCACGTCGTCATGCGGGCGATGGCGCGCGTCTTCGCCAACCGCCGGCTGTATGAGGCGGCCCAGCGCGCGGGGCGGCTGACGCAGTGGCCGCTGGTGCGCGACGGCTCGATCCGGCGGCTGCCCGGTCCGCTGTCGGGGTGGACCTCGGCGCGCGACCTGCCCGCCGTCCCGTCGCAGAGCTTCCGCGACTGGTGGCGCGAACGGTCATGAGCGCTTCCCCGGGGCAGGCGCGCACGTGAGCGGAGCTCGCCAGGAGATCCTCCGTCGCATCCGCGGCGCCCTCGATGACGTCCCCGACGCCGAGCGTCCACAGGACGTCGCCGTGGCGCGCGACTACCGGCGCGCCGGGAGCCGCACCCGCGAGCAGCTCGTCGATCACCTGGCCGAGCGGGTGGCCGACTACGCGGCCCGGGTGCGCCTCGTGGCCGCCGGAGAGCTGGCCGGCGCGGTCACGACGGCGTGCGCCGAGATGGGCCTGCGCCGCGTGGCGGTGCCCGCCGGCCTGCCCGCGGGATGGCGTCCGCGCGACGTCGAGCTGACCGAGGACGCCGGCCTCTCGGCCACCGAGCTCGACGCCATCGACGGCGCCGTGACCGGATGCGCGGTGGCGATCGCCGAGACCGGCACGATCGTGCTCGACGGCTCGCCCATCTGCGGACGGCGCGTGCTCACGCTCGTCCCCGACCACCACATCTGCGTCGTGCTCGCCGGCCAGATCGTCGAGCTCGTCCCCGAGGCGATCGCCGCCGTGGCCCCCGCGGTGCGCGACGGCGGCCGGCCGATCACGCTCGTCTCGGGGCCGTCGGCGAGCTCGGACATCGAGCTCTCCCGCGTCGAGGGCGTGCACGGCCCCCGGAACCTCCTGGTGCTGATCGGCGTCTAACCAGGTGCTGCTGCCAGTAAACTCATTAGTTTACTTGGCCCGTGCGCTGGTCAGGTAGGTCGCGCTCATGTCCTTGTCGCCGTGCTCGGGCACGCCCTCGTCCAGGCGCCGCCGGATCGCGCCCACCAGCGGCAGGTCGAGCCCGTGGCTCTCGATGGCGTCCACCACCAGGCCGGCGTCCTTGGCCGCCAGGCGCAGCCGGAACGAGGGCTCGAACTCGCGCGCCATCATCGCCCTGCCCTTCATCTGGAGATAGCCGAGGTCAAGCGGCCCGTCCTTGACGGCGTCGAGCACGAGCTGCGGATCGAGGCCGAGGCCCTCGGCGAGGGCCAGCGTCTCGGCGGTCCCCTCCAGCACGGTGAGGATCCACGCGTTGACCGCGAGCTTGAGCCGCGACGCGGCGCCGGCGTCGCCCACCCACATGGTGCGCGCGCCGACGCAGTCAAAGATCGGCTGCAGGCGGTCGCGCAGCTCGCTCGGACCCGAGGCCAGCACGACGAGGTTGCCCTGCTCGGCGGGCGCCTTGGTCCCGAGCACCGGCGCGTCGAAGAACGCGAGCCCGCGCTCGGCGGCGAGGGCGGCGCAGCGGTCGGTGCCGTCGACCCCGATGGTGCTCATCTGCAGCCAGATCGCGTCACCGGCGGCGGAGGCGGCCAGCGCGCCGTCGTCCCCGGCCATCGCGGCGATCACGGCGTCGGTGTCAGCGACCATGGTGATGATGACCTCGGCTCCCTGCGCCGCCTGCCCGGGGCTGTCACAGATCTCGGCGCCGTCCTGCGCCAGCGGCTCGGCCTTGTCGCGCGAGCGGTTCCACGCGCGGATCGCGTAGCCGTCCCCGGCGAGGTTGCGCGCCATGGCGAAGCCCATGATCCCGCCGGCGCCGAGCACGGCGACCGTCTGCTTGGTGGCCATCTCGAGTTCCTTTCGGTCGTGGTGTGCGATCAGTGGGCGGCGCGCCAGGCGGCCATCCGCATGAACAGCTCCGGCGGGGTGGCCCGGGGGAGAGAAGGGTCCAGCTCCCGGTAGGCCGCCATCACGTTCGCGGCGATCCGCTCCGGGTCGCCCCAATCGGCGAAGTCGGAGATGTCGATGTCGTTGGCCGCCTGCGCCGGGTCCATGCCCGCCCGGAAGCGCTCGCCCGCCTGGTCGGCGATGTAGCTCAGGTAGCGGCGCACGTCGCGCACGCCCGCCGCGTCGGTGACCGGTCCGTGTCCGGGGACGAGTGTCGTCGCCCGCAGCTCGAGGATCCGGTCACACGCGGTGATCCAGTTGCGCAGGCTCGCCCACACGATCGGCGTCCCGTCGATGAACAGCAGGTCGCCGGTGAAGATGGTGGCGGCGTCGGGGACGTGGACGATCGTGTCGCCGCCGGTGTGGGCGGGGCCCAGCTCCAGGAAGGTGACGCTGCGGTCGCCCACGCTGAGCTCCATCCTGTCGGTGAAGGTCTGCGACGGGGCGCGGAAGGTGATGTTGGAGAAGTCGAACGGGCCGAAGGCGTGCGCCACGAAGTCGGCGAGGTCGGGCGGCATGTCGGGCGTGGACTTCAGACCCTGCAGGACCTCGGGCGAGAGCTGGCCCATCTCCTCGGTGCTGGCCACCGAGGCGTAGATCTCGGTGGCGGTCGGCAGCAGCTCGTTGCCGAAGCAGTGGTCGGGGTTGGCGTGCGTGTTGAGCGCCGCGTCGATCGGCGCGCGCTCCACCACGGGCGCCATCGCCTCGAGCATCGCCCGTGTGAGGGTGAGGTCATAGAGCGTGTCGACGAGCAGCGACGTCCCCTCGGCGGTGACCAGGCCCGCGTTGCTCCAGCCCCAGCCGCCGTCGGGCTGCAGGTAGGCGTAGAGCCCGTCGCCGAGCTCATGGAGTCCGCGGGTGTAGGCGATCTGCGGCAGGGCGCAGGGAGCCTATTCCACAACGAGTGGGCGCTCGCCGACCGGCGCGCGCAGCGGGCGGCGGAAACCCGACAGCGCCATCCCCGCCGCCGGGATGAAGGCGACGACGATGAGCACCAGCGCCCACACGAACGTCGAGGCGAAGGCGTGCGCCAGTGGCACGGCGATCTGCGCGTGCGCGCCCGCCGGCAGATGCTGGAGCGTCGCCAGTCCGCCCGAGCTCGAGCCCCCGTGGCTGCTGATGATCGCGCCCAGGTTGCTTGCGATCGCCGACGCCAGCAGCACCGACAAGATCGCGGTGCCGATCGAGGCGCCGGCCTGGCGGATGATGTTCATCGCCGTGCTCGTGCGGGCGATGGCCGACGGTGGGACTGCCTGCATCGCGGCGGTCATGTTGGGCATCATCGCCAGGCCCATGCCCAGACCCTGGACGAAGTTGCCGGCGCACAGGAGCACGTAGGAGGTGTGGGCGCCGACGAACGCGAACGGGATGAGCCCGATCGCCACCAGCGGCAGGCCCGTGGCGGGCAGCCACGTCGGCCCGTAGCGGTCGGTGAGCTTGCCCGCAACGGGCATCAGGAGCATGGCTCCGAACCCGCCGGGCGCCAGGAGCAGGCCGGCGTGCAACGCCGACTGGCCGCGCACCGCCTGGTAGTACAGCGGCACGAGCAGCATCGAGCCGAACACCGAGATGGCGAAGAGCAGGAAGGTGCCGCCGCGGCACCCGCGCGCGTGTGGGTGAACGTCCGCAGGTCGATGAGCGGGTTGGGCGCGCGCCAGCTGTGGACGAACCAGGCGGCGATGAGCAGGACGCCGGCCAGGGTCGGGCCCCACGAGCGCACCGCGCCGAAGCCGTAGGTGGAGGACTCGGCCAGCCCGAAGATGAACACCGCCAGCCCCGGCGAGAGCAGTGCCATGCCCAGCCAGTCCAGCCTGTGCGCGTGCTGGGGCTCGTCGGGCTCCAGCACGATGAACGCGAGGATGAAGGCGACGATCCCGATCGGCACGTTGATGAAGAAGATCCAGCGCCAGGAGGCGTCATCGACGAGCCAGCCGCCGAGAATCGGGCCCATGATCGGCGCGATCAGCATGGGGACGCCGAGGACGCCCATGACCCGGCCCATGCGATGCGGGCCGGCCTTCCTGGTCATGATCGTCATGACGGCCGGCATGATCATGCCGCCGCCGATGCCCTGGAGCACGCGGAAGAAGATGAGCGTGCCCGCGCTCCACGCCAGGCCCGACAGCACCGAGCCCGCCGTGAACAGCACGAGCGAGGTCAGGTAGATGCGCTTGGTGCCGAACCGGTCCGCGGCCCAGCCGGTGATGGGGATCACCGTCGCCAGCGCCAGCGTGTAGCCGGTGATGACCCACTGGATCGTGGGCAGCGAGGCGTGGAAGGCGACCGAGAGGTGGTCGATGGCGACGTTGACGACGGTCGTGTCGAGGATCGACATGACCGCGCCCAGCATCACGACCCCGGCGACGATCCATGTCTGCCGATCAAGCGGCTCCATCTCGGGGCGGGCGGTGGCGGCTCCGTCGGGCATCTCGACATCGTAGCGGACCGAGGGGTCCGCTTACGCTCAGAAAACGTTAGGCGCCGAGCGCCGCGACGATGAGCCCGGCGCCGATCGGCACCAGCGCGCTGGTCAGGCGCGGGTCGTCGCCGAGCAGGCGGTTGAAGCTCTGAAGCTCTGACTCGTGGGAGATGGCGTTGTCGATGGCCAGCGTCGCCCCGGGGGCCAGCGCGCGCCGCAGGTTGGGCCAGTAGCCCGTGTACTCGGGCCGCTCGGCGTCGAGGAACACGAAGTCCCAGGCCGCGTCGGGGTACTCGGCCAGCGCCTGGGCGGCCCCGATCGTGCGGCAGCTCACCAGCTCGGCCAGCTCGGCGCGCTCCAGGTTGGCGCGCGCCAGCTCGGTGCGGCGCGGGTCGATGTCGAGCGTCTCGACCCGGCCGCCGACCGCCTCGGCGGCGTCGGCGAGCCACAGCGTGGAATGGCCGTTGGACGTTCCCACCTCCAGGATGCGGCGCGAGCGGGTGGCGCGCACGAGGACGCCGAGCAGCTCGCCGGTCTCGGGCTCGACGTTGCGCAGCCGGTTGAGCCGGTCAGGCTGCGCCGCGTCGTAGTCGCGTCCCGCCGCGAACACCTCCGCGGCGATGGCCCGCCGC
>CAWHOH010000004.1:0-264278 GCA_963830945.1 uncultured Actinomycetota bacterium
AGGAATTCGCCTGCTCCTCTCAGGTATCTTCATCTATGGGGGGTGGGGGGCATTTAGTAAACCGGGTGGACGTCCTAAATTGGTTGCGGCAGCAGGTATCCCACGGCCAGAGCAGGCCGTGGTGCTCAACGGTGCGGTGATGATCCTTGCTGGCCTCCTCCTCAGCCTCGGCATCGAAGCCAAAATGGCTGGGCCCTTCTGGTCAGCAGCCTGATTCCGACGACGCTTGTGGGACATACCTTCTGGAAAGAAGAGGCTGGACCGGAGCGCGAAAAGCAATTGCTCCAGTTTCTCAAGAATCCTCGGCTTGATCAGTGGGTTGTTGATGGTGGTTATTGAAAAGCAGGAAGCCGGAGTCAACGCCAGTGAAAGGTACGTCCATGAAAATTATTGCCCTTGAAGAACACTTCCAGATCGCTGAGATCAAAAAGGCGGTAGCAAAATACTTTCCTGGTCAAAGTGCCTCTCACCTGTTGGGGTACAATCCCCCTGACGCCCCACTGGAAGATCTAGGAGCTGGCCGCTTGCAGCGCATGGATGCGATGGGCATTGATGTCCAGGTCCTCTCCTACACGCCAGCAGGGCTCCCGGCCATCCCCGCAGCGGAGGCGGTACCGCTGGCCAGGGAAATCAATAACCGGCTTGCGGCTACTATCCAGACCCATCCTGACCGCTTTGCCGGATTTGCGACGTTACCAACAGCTGACCCGCAGGCTGCCGCCGCCGAGTTAGAACGCGCGGTGCAGAAGCTTGGCCTCAAAGGCGCGATGATTGGTGGCCGAACCAATGGCCTTTTCCTGGACGATCCTCTGTTTCAGCCCATTCTAGAAACGGCAGCGGCCCTGGAGGTTACCATCTATCTGCATCCGTCGTACCCGCCCAAAGCGGTGCAGGATGCCTGCTATGCTGGTCTTGATCCAGCCGTCAGCGCGCGATTTGCGACCGCTGGTTGGGGATGGCATCTGGAGACAGGGACCCACGCGCTGCACATGATCCTGTCTGGGGTTTTCGACCGCTATCCCGGTTTACAACTTATTCTCGGTCATTGGGGTGAGATGATCCCCTTTTATCTGGATCGCTTTGCTGAGATGTTAACCCAGTCACCAAACACCTGCAACGCTCGGTCGCGGAGTACTTCTTGCAGCAGATGTATGTCACGCCCAGTGGGATGTTTACCTTGCCCCGTTCTTGCTCACCATGCAAATTATGGGGGCAGATCGTATCATGTATTCGGTCGATTATCCCTATGTAAAAAAGCAGGCCAGGACATTTTTGGAGCAGGCACCAATCAGCCCTACGGACAGAGCAAAAATCGCGCATGGGAATGCCGAAAGGGTCCTCAAACTGTCATCAAGTGAGCGAAAGAGAGCCATCGCAGTAAAACAAGCTCTCAGGGATCGCAATCGTAAGGCACCAGTGTCTGCATCGTGTTTTTGTGTATTTTTCGTGTCCCAAGAAGAAAGGCAAGGGGAGCATGAGAGCGGGAGATACCTCAGTCAGAAGCCGAGATATTCCCCAAGAGACGGACGTCCTCATCGTCGGGGGAGGACCAGTTGGACTCAGCGCAGCCGTTGAACTGGGACGACGAGGTGTGCAGTGCCTGGTCTTGAACCACGGCTGCTGTCTCGCAGCTCCGACCACGCGCCAAGACGACCAATGTGCGCACGATGGAACATTTTCGCCGTTGGGGACTGGCCGAGCGCATCCGCGAGGTGGCGCCGCTCAAGGTGGCGTGGTCGCAGGATGTCGTCTACTGTACCACGTTGCTCGGTTACGAGGTGATGCGCTTCACCGATTGCTTAGGGCTATCTCCACAGCGCACCGATCTGTTCGCGGAGTCGGGGCAACAGATCGCTCAGCCACTGGTCGAGGAGGTGTTGCGCGAGGCGGTCGCCGATCTGGAGTCGTGCCAGCTCCGCCTGGGCTGGTCCTTGCACTCCTGCGGCAGGCGACGACGGTGTACGGGCAACCATCGTCAATGAACGGGGTGAACAGCGACAGGTCGAGGCGTCCTATGTCTGGGCTGCGACGGATCTCGTAGCGTGGTTCGCGCGGCCATCGGAGCGCACTACGTAGGAACCTCGGATTCGCGCCCGAACTTCGGCATCGTCTTTCGCGCGCCGGGCCTGGCCGAACGGCAACCACATGGCCCCGCAGTTCACTACTGGGTGCTCAATCCGGCTTGTCCTGGACTGTTGGGCCGGATGGATCTGGAGGATCAATGGTGGCTCATCGTCAATGGCGTGTCTGTCGGATCGGCCAGGCCGATCCACGCCCTGATCTCTGGCCTGGTTGGACGGAGATCGAGGCCGAGGTCTTGGGAACCGATCCCTGGATAGCGCGCATGTTACTGGCGGACCGCTACCGCGCGGTCGGATCTTCCTGGTGGGCGATGCCGCGCACCTCAATCCCCCATGGGGTGGACACGGCTTTAACACCGGCATTGGCGATGCGGTGAATCTCGGTTGGAAGTTCGCGGCAGTGCTTAAAGGTTGGGGCGATGCGCCTACTCGCAAGCTATGAGGCTGAGCGGCGACCAGTCGCTGAGCGTACCATCCGGGAGGCGGCGGCGAATATGAGCGTACTGGCCCCTGAACTGGGTAATCAAGAGATGACAGAACCGGGACTGTCGGAGAGCAGGCGCGGCGGGCTGCCGCGCAAACGATCCGCGTCGCCAAAGACCGCGAATTCCATAGCCTGGGACTCGTTCTCGGCTACCAGTACGAAGCCTCGCCGGTGATCATGGCCGACGGCACGCCTCCTCTTCCCGAAAGCCAGGACTATGTGCCGACCGCCCGGCCGGGAGCGCGGCTGCCGCACCGCTGGCTGCCAGATGGAGCGTCCCTCTACGATCGGCTAGGAAATGGACTGTCACTCCTTCGGCTCCGCGACGACGCCGATATTGCGCCCTTCATCGAGTCCGCAGCCGCCCGCAAGGTACCACTGACAGTGCTTGAACTGCGCGGCGCGGCACACGAAGAGCGCTACGGTGCCTCGCAGCTACTCGTACGCCCTGACCAGCATGTGGCCTGGCGTGGCCTGTCCATTGATCGGCCAACAGCAGACGCTATTATCAGACCAGAATCCGTGGAGCCTTGACCACCAACAGACGGCGCAGTAAATCACCCGCTGATTTAACCTCCCCTCTGCACGGGTTTGGTAATGTCGCGTCGGCTTCGCGTTTCTCCGATACCCTCTCCAGCGCCCTTCCCAGGCTGTTTTATTGCTATCCACTTTCAGGGAATGCATAACCTCGCTACACGGACTACGCTCGATGGATGTGAATTCCGCCGCCGCCGGTTCTGAGTTTGAGGCGTGCATGTGGCCCATTGTCTCCTTCATTGCCGCCAAATTCATTGTGTATAGTGCCGCCGCCGGTCTTTGCATCCAGACGAAACGCCGCGTCACCAGGCAATCTAAGGTTCATCTTGCCGCCGCCGGTTCGGAAGTTTGTAGCTGCCGAGCGACCGCTCCGACCTCACAGACCTGGCCGTCGGCAGCATCCGCACGCTGCGGGAGCTGACGCAGCGGATCCCGTTCGGCGGTGGCATCCTCGCCGACTCGCTGCACGACGCCGTCAAGGGCAAGACGATCATGATCACCGGCGCCTCGTCGGGGATCGGCGAGGCGGCGTCGCTGCAGATCGGCAAGGCGGGCGGCAAGCTGCTGCTCGTCGCCCGCACCAAGGAGAAGCTCGACGCGGTGGCCGATCAGGTGCAGGACGTCGGTGGCACCGGGTTCGTGCACACGTGCGACCTGTCGGACTCCGACGACGTGGAGCGCATGGCCCGGGAGGTCCTGGCCCAGCATGGGCACGTCGACATCCTGGTCAACAACGCCGGGAAGTCGATCCGGCGCTCGGTGGACCGCTCCTACGACCGGTTCCACGACTACCAGCGCACGATGGCGCTCAACTACTTCGCGCCGGTCAAGCTGATGCTCGATCTGCTGCCGGTGATGCGCGAGCGCGGCAACGGCCACATCATCAACATCTCGACGATCGGGCTGCAGATCAATACACCGCGCTTCGCGGCCTACCTCGCGTCCAAGGCGGCCCTCGACGCCTTCAGCCGCTCCATCGGTCCCGAGGTCATCGGCGACGGCGTGCACATCACCACGGTCTACATGCCGCTCGTCCGCACCCCGATGATCGCGCCCACCAAGATCTATGACCGGCTGCCGACCCTCAACCCCGAGCAGGCCGCCGGGATGATCTGCGAGGCCATCCGCAAGCGCCCGAAGAAGATCGCCACCACGCTGGGCAACCTCGGTCAGCTCACCTACGCGATCGCCCCCGGCGCACAGGACATGGTCGTCAATCGCGCGTACCAGCTGTTCCCCGAGGACGGCAAGCCGATCGACCGGCGCACCGAGGCCGAGCAGCGCGCGTTCGCGCAGGCGACGCGCGGCGTGCACTGGTAGGCGCGCCGGCACGCCGCCTCCGCTGACGGCACGACCGAGATCGCCTTCGCGGCCTAGGCCTAGGCTTGGGCCTAAGCCGGGGGAGCGAGCAGCGCGCCGAACGCGTCAGCGCCGATGTTGCCTCCCGACAGCACCACGCCGACGCGTTGGCCCTGCACATCCAGCTGGCCCGCCAGCAGGGCGGCGAAGGCGCAGGCCCCGCTGGGCTCCACCACGAGCTTGGTGCGCTCGAACAGGAAGCGCATCGCGTCGACGATCTGAGCGTCGGTCACGGTCACGACATCGGCGGCAAGGGCCTTGATGATGGGCCAGGTCAGCTCACCGGGGGTGGCCGTCTGCTGACCGTCGGCGATCGTCTGTCCGACATGGATGCGCACGCGCTCGCCGCTGGCCAACGAGCGGGCCACATCGTCGCCGGCCTCGGGCTCGACGCCGATGACGCGCGTCCGGGGCGACAGGGCGGCGCAGACGGTGGCGCAGCCCGAGATGAGGCCGCCGCCGCCCACCGGGACCATGAGGACGTCGAGCCCGTCGACGTCACGAAGCAGCTCGAGCGCGAGGGTGCCCTGCCCCGCCATCACCAGCGGGTTGTCGAACGGGTGCACGAGCACCATGCCGCGCTCGGCGGCGAGCTGGTGAACGAGCTCCTCGCGGTCCTCGCCGTAGCGCTCATACTCGACGACCTCGGCGCCGTAGCCCTCGGTGGCCGCGCGCTTGAGCGCGGGGGCGTCACTGGGCATGAGGATGACCGCGCGCGTGCCACACAGGCGCGCGGCCAGCGTGACCGCCTGGGCGTGGTTGCCCGAGGAGACCGCGCACACGCCCCGCTCAAGCTCGGCGGGCGACAGCGACGACACCGCGTTGTAGGCGCCGCGGAACTTGAACGCGCCCATGCGCTGAAACGTCTCGCTCTTGAGGTAGACCCGGGCGGCTACGCGCGCATCCAGCGTGGACGAGGTGAGCACCGGCGTGCGGTGCGCGACACCCGTCAAGCGCTCGGCGGCGCGCTGGACGTCGTCGACCGCGATGGCGAGGTCAGACGGGATCAGGCAGCCTTGTTGGTCTTGCCGGCGTCCTGCATCAGCCGGCCGACCGGCACCGCCGTCAGGTGCTCCTCACGCAACCCCTCGAGCAGCTTGATCAGCATGGGCCCGAGCGCGCGGGCGTTGGCGACCTTGAACTCCACGACCTCTCCGGGGCGCAGCGACCCCAACGCGTCGTCGGCGTCCTGGAGACGGACGGCGCCCTGCACCAGCCTCCCGCCGGCGCCGTTGGCGACCAGCCACTGACCGATGCTCGGACCGCTGGAGGCATAGAGGAAGTGGCGCTGGTAGCCCATCAGCTGCAGCAGCTTGTGCAGCTCGCCGCGGGCGCCCAGCCACCGGACCAGGCCGCTGGTGGGCAGGCGCGGCATCACCTGGTCGTGGTTGCTCGACACGGTCGTGACCGCGGGCCACGACGCCTGTCCGACGGCAAACGAGGCGTGCACGCCGTACGCCGAGAGCGTCCGCGCCACCGCCGGGACCTGGCCCGCGGGCGCGTCGATGAGCACGCCGACCTCGGGCTGGTCGGTGGTGACAACGGTCACCGGTCGCATGTGGGTGATGTGCGAGACGACCGTGTAGGAGACGCCGGTGCTCAGGGCAAAGCCGGCGAAGGCCAGCATCGCCATGAGGCTCGTGGCCGCGCGGACCGACCGCACTCGCCAGCGCGGCAGCGGCACCGTGCGCCGCTCGTCGGACAGGATCAGCGACGCCGTCGACGGGCGACGGGCGAAGCGCGGGTCGGGCTCGGGCCGCTGCTCGAGCGCGCGGGTGATCGCCGGCACCAGGTCGGACTCGCGGTGGGCCACCTGGGCGAGCTTGAAGCGCTGAAGCGCGGCGTTGGACGCACGCACGTGGCCGTAGCCGAACCCGTAGGAGACCACGGGGCAGCCGCGGATGATCGCCTCCAGGACGGTGAGGCCGGCGCTGGAGTGCACGAGCGCGTCGGCGGCGGCCAGCACATCGCCCATGCGGTCGGTGAAGCCCATCACGCGCAGCCGCGGCTCGTCGCCGAAACGCCCGACCACCTTCGCGCGCAGGGAGTCATTGCGGCCACACAGGCACAGGACCGTGGCGTCCTTGAACTCCAGTGCGGCGCGCGTGGCCCCGAGGAGATCGCCGACCCCCCAACCGCCGCCCGAGATGGCGATCACACGGCCGTTGACAGGCAAGCCCAGCGCCTTGCGCGCGTCCTCGCGCGAGCGCGCGGCCAGGAAGGCGGGCGCCGTGGGCGGCTTGGCCCAGCGCACGCTGCCGGCACCGGCGATCTTCTCCACCTCCTCGGTGGACTCCGGGTGCGTGATGAAGTGCAGGTCGATCCCGGGATGCGCCCAGAATTGAAGCCCGGCGAGGTCGGTGATCGAGGAGTAGCAGGGGACGTCGAGGCGCCGTTTTCGCCGCAGCTCACCGAGGACCGCCGTGACCCCTGGATAGGTGGACACGATCACGTCGGGATCGTGGGCGCGGATGAGGCGCATCAGTCCGCGTCGGCCGAACATGGTCAACAGCTTGCGCGACAGCCATCGCGTCGGCCCGAAGTACATGAACAGCCGGTACTGGAAGTCGAACAGCCACGGCACGAAGGTGAACATGAAGGCTGAGTTCTCGCGCAGCAGCTTGGTGAGGATCGGCCCCATGGCGGGCAGGCCGTTGACGATCGACACCTGGGCGTCGGGGTCCTCGTCCTTGAATTCGCGCGCCACCGCGCGCGCGGGGAGATCGTGCCCCTCGCCGATGTCGGCGGAGATAATCAGCACCTGGCGTGGCTTGGCCTCGGCGTCGGGCTCGCCGGCGGGGATCACCGCCTGTTCCTTCTCCTTGGCCGCCTGCGCCTGCTCCATGCGCCAGTCGATGTACCTGCGCACGCCCTCGCCGAACGGCGTGGCCGCCGTCCAGCCCAGCTCACGCCGGGCGCGCTCGGACGAGACGGTCTTGCCGCCGAAGTCCCCGGGCCGCGCGGGCGTGTAGGTGATCTCCACGTCGCCCATCAGGTCGCGGACGGTCTCCGCGATCTGCTTGATCGTCACGGTCTCGTCGCTGGCCAGGTTGTACACCCGGTTGACCGCGACGTCGTCCAGGCCGCGTGCGACACCGTCGGCGAGATCCTCGACGTAGACGAACTTGCGGCTCTGCATGCCGTCGCCGGCGAGCGTCAGCGGGTCGCCGGCGAGCGCCTTGTTGACGAACGCGGGGATGACCGCCGCCTCGCGGGCGCGCGGGCCGTACGGGATGCCGAAGCGCATGATCGTGTAGTCGATCCCGTAGAGCTCCTGGTAGGCCTTGCAGTACAGCTCGCCGGCGAGCTTGGTGGAGGTGTAGAGGTGGCTGGGCGGGGGCAGCAGGGTGTCCTCGTCGACGTCGTCGGGCTCGCAGTCGGAGTAGACCCAGATCGTCGAGGCGTAGACGATCCGCTTGACCCCGGCCCGGCGAGCCGCTTCGAGCACCGCCACCGTCCCGCGGGCATTGATGCGCTCGGCGTCCTCGGGCGAGGCGTGGACGTCGTTGACGTCGGCCACGGCCGCCAGGTGCGCCACCGCGTCGCATGAGTGCAGGGCCCGCTCCAGGGCCTCGCGGTCGGTGATCGACCCCAGCACCGTGTCCACCGGCTCGTCGGGGTCCAGATGCCACGGCGAGGGCCGCAGGTCATAGATGACCGGCGTGTGCCCGCGCGCGCGGAGCTTGTCGACCACGTGTGAGCCGATGAAACCCGACCCGCCTGTGACGAGAACCCTCATCGAAGCTCAATCAACCGCATCAAAGGTCACTCAACCGGTCTGTAATACAGCGGGACGCAGGAGTGGTTTCGCGCCACCCAGTCGGAATTGGGCAGATCGACGTCGTGGCCCATGATCCGATGGCAGGGCTCATCGTAGACCCGGCCGGTCGATCGCTCCAGCCAGTCGAAGACGATGTACTTGTAGAACCCGGACACCATGCCCTCGGGCAGCTCCAGCCGGCCGTTGTACTGCGGGTCCAGCCATTCCCGGGCGACGTCGTTCTTCCAGGCGACGATCTCGGGCAGCCGCTCGATCTGCACCAGCCCCAGCGCCGCCGTGAACTCGCTCATCCGGAAGTTGAGCCCGGGCACGTCGTAGGAGGGCTTGCCGTAGTTGCGGAAGTCGCGCGCGTGGGCGACGACCTCGGGCCGCCGCGAGACGAGCACGCCGCCCTCGCCGGTGGAGATCGTCTTGGTGGCGTACAGCGAGTACACCCCGGCGTCTCCCCACGTCCCGGCGCGGCGGCCGTGCCAGCCGGCGCCGTGGGCATGGGCGCAGTCCTCGATGAGGAAGATGCCGTTCTCAGTGCAGTAGCGGGCGATCTCCTCGACCTCGAAGGCGATGTGGCCCCCGATGTGGACCAGGAACGCGGCCCTGGGCTTGTGCTGCTCCGCCGCTCGCTCAAAGTCGGCGAAGGACATGCAGAGATCGTCGCGATTGCAGTCGACGAACTGCACCTCGGCGCCGGCGCGGATCGCGGCGAGCGGAGTGGCCATGAAGGTGTTGGACGGGCACAGAACCGTCTCGCCCTGGACCCCCGCGAAGTGCAGCGCCGCCAGGGCGCCGCCGGCCCAGCTGGAGACCGCGACGGCGGGCACCTGGTGGTACGTCTCCCAGGCCGCCTCGAAGCGGGCGTTGAGATCGGCCTCGGACCAGCGGTTGGAGTCCAGGACCTCGTCGATCAGCGCATGCAGGCGCGCGCGGTCGCGATGGTCGAAACCGATGGCGAAACGCGCGAAGTCAGGGGCATCCTGATGCGAAGCGGAAGCTGGAGCAGTAGTCATGGTGTGGGGGCGCCGATGCGCCTGGTCGAACGAGGGCGCCGCGCGTGGGCGGCATCGACCCGCGCGCATTCCTAACTGACCTGTCGACGGGCCGCAAGCCTGTCAGACAGGGAGGACGGTATCGAGTTTGCGCCGCTTCAGCTCAGCCAGCAGCGGTTCAAGGGCCGCCACGGTCCTGCGGTGAGAGTGCCGGGAGCTGTAGAAATCCGCATCGTGCAGGAGGATCACGTCGCCGCCGATGACCCCCCGGGTGGCCCGGCGGACGATGCGCCCGGGGGTCGTGAACCGGCGCCAGTCCTTGCCCCAGCGTGACCACAGCAGGGGCGAAAGCCCGGCCTGGCGGGCGGCACGCAGGCCCGCCGGGCTGTAGATCCCGAACGGGGGCCGGTGCCAGGCCGGCGCCGTCCCGGTGGCGTCCTGCAGCACGGCCGCGCCGCGCCGGAGGTCCTCGGACACCGCCGCGGGGCTGAGGCGCAACTGGAGGCGGTGGCGGTACCCGTGCAGCGCCACGGCGTGGCCCTCGGCGAGGATCCGCGCTGCCAGCTCGGGGCGGCGCTCCACCTGCTCGCCGATCATGAAGAACGTGGCGCATGCACCCGCGTCGGCGAGCGCCTCGAGCACCGCCGGGGTCCCCTCCGGGTGCGGCCCGTCGTCGAAGGTCAGCGCCACGCCCGCAGTGCCGGGGAGGGTCCGCGGAAGGGAAAGGGTCCGCGCGGCGTCTGCATTGACCGGTGCCAGTACGTAGCGAAACACCCACCGATCATCGCTCAAAGTGCGCTAGAAACGAGCCGGCGGTGAGCGCTGCCCCCGACCTGGACAAGTGGCTGGCCGATCCAGCTCTGCGCGTCACCCACCGACGCGAGAGCTCGGTGTCGGCGGCCGAGCTGTGGCAGGCGGCCCGCGAGGTGCGCCTCTCGGACACGGCGGTGCTGGGCCGGCTCGTCCGCTGGCGGATCCCCGGCCTGGCCCGCAGCCTGGGCTACGACGACCTGTTCCGCCAGCCTCCGTTCACCGTCCTGGAGGAGGGCGAGCACGCACTCGTCTCCGGGCTGGTGGGCAAGATCTGGACCCTGCGCCGCGACTATCCGCAGCTCGGCTCGGCCCAGGAGTTCGCGGAGTGGAGCAAGGGGGGAACGGCCCGGGTGGTGATCGCCAACTGGGCAATCGAGCGTGCCGGCGGTGGCTCTGCGCTGGCCGCCGAGGCGCGCGTGGAGCCGGTCGGAGCCCAGGGCCGCCTCGGCGTCGCGGCCGTGCGCCCGGTGGTGCGCGCCTTCCAGAATCTCGTCGGCACCGACGGGATCAACGCCGCCGTGCGCCGGGCCGAGGGCCGTTAGGCCACGCCACGCGGGCGTGAGCGTCCGTACCCGCCCGCCGGGCCGCGCGGGGCCACCCGCCACACTCTGAGTCAACCTTTTCCCCATGGCAGGGGGTTGAGGGAGATGTGAGGATCAGAACCGGCCCCAACCGGTCGCGCCCGGCCCAGCGCGCCAAGGCAGACTTCGAGCAGTTCGTCACCGCCTCCAGCGACGCCCTGCTGCGCACCGCCTATCTGGTGGCCTGGGACCCGGTCGAGGCCGAGGATATGGTCCAGGAATGCCTGCTGGCGGTGGCGCGCCGGTGGCCGCGCGTTCGCAGGATGGACCACCCGCACGCCTACGCTCGCCGCGTGCTCGTCAACCTGGCCCTCGACGGCGCCCCGCGGCGCACGCGGCGCCGCCAGGAGCTCGTCGGCGACGAAGCCGCAGGGCTGGCGGCGGTGCCCGACGAGTCCTCGGCGCGCCGGCTGGACGCCGTCGGTCTGCGCGCCGAGCTGATCGAGGCCCTGGGAACGCTCCCGCCGCGCCAGCGGGCGGTGCTCGTCCTGCGCTACTTCGAGGACCTGAGCGAGGCCCAGGTCGCTGACCTTCTGGGGTGCTCGCTGGGGACGGTCAAGAGCACCGCGTCACGTGGCCTGACCCGCCTCCAGACCGCCCTCACCGTCGAGTTCTCACTGAGCACAAAGGAGCAATCGCAATGATCGAGCAACTGGAGTCAGAGCTGCGCTCGGCGTTGAGAGCCCGCGCCGAGGAACTGCCCGCGGGGGCCCGCGCCCGCATTCGCGCCCACGAGTACAGCCCGCGCACCCGCGACCGGCGCCCGCCGGTGGCCGCGGGCGTGCTGACCACCGCGGCCGCGGCCGCCGCCGCCGTGCTGCTGGTCGATCTCGGGCCCCAGGCCACGGCGGCGTTCGCCGGCTGGTCGGCCACGCCCACCCATGCCTCGGCGGCGCAGGTGGATGGCGCCCAGGCGAACTGCACGTCGAGGCTGCACGACTTCTCCACCGGGGCGGCGAAGGCGATGAGATTCGCCAAGATCAAGGACCTGCCGACGATCGGCCAGATGAGCCCCGTGCTCACCGACACCCGCGGTCCGTTCACCTTCGTGATCTACAGCGGGCCAAAGGGCGCCAACGGGACGTGCATCTCGGGTCCGAGCTTCACCTCCGTGTCGACGCGCTCAGGCGGGGCCGCCGGACCGCCGGCCGGCAAGATAGTCGGTTCGTTCGAGGCCCACACCGCACACGGAGCAGACGCCTACTCCTTCATCGAGGGCCACGCCGGCGCCGGGGTGACCGCGGCGACGCTCATCCTGAGCGATGGCTCGCAGGTGCAGACCACGCTCCAGAACGGGTGGCTGGTGGCCTGGTGGCCTGGCTCGGCCCAGGTCACCTCGGCACAGGTGACGACGGCGTCCGGCACGACGACCCAGCACTTCGATACCCAGCCGGTCGGGCACTGCCCGCAGCCTCCGGCCCCCGCGATCACGGCCAAGGACGTGGCCTGCACGTCCGCGGGGTTCGGCGGCGAGGGCAACGGTCGGATGGCGGGTTCGATGTCGATGATGAACACCGCCGGAGGACAGCCGACCGCCGGGGGCGGGACCGTGACCAGCACCAGCGGCGCGGGCCAGGCCCCGGCCGGCGGCACGGTCACCAGCACCAAGGGCCGCTGACGGATCTCGGGGGTGCGGGTGTGCCAAGACCGGCACACCCGCACCCCGCGCCCGCCCTCGCGTCTAACGTGAGGGCGTGAGCTTCGACGACGAGGTGACGGTCCGCTACGTCCGCTACGCCAACGAGCAGACGGGCTGGGCCGTGCTCGATGCCGCCGCGCCGGACGGCACCCCGGTGGCGCTGGTCGGCCCGCTCGTCCACCTCGAGCAGGGTGAGCGCGTCCGGATCGTCGGCGACTGGGTCACCGACAGCCGCTACGGACGTCAGATCAAGGTGTCCGAGGCGCGGCCGCTGCCACCCCTGGATCCCGTGGCGCTCACCGGCTACCTGCGGCGGATCAAGCACGTCGGCGCGCGCCGGGCCGAGGAACTCGTCGCCCGTTTCGGTCCCGAGCAGGTCCTCGATGTCATCGACGCCGATCCCGAGCATGCCTTCGCCCAGATCGGCGTGCGCGCGGTGAGGGCCCAGGAGGCGGCCGAGTCATGGCAGAAGCTGCGGGTCACCCGGCGACTGCACCTGCTCCTGGCCCCGCACGGGCTGGCCTACCTGGCGCCCCGGATCCACGAGCACTACGGCACCGCCGCGCACCAGATCCTCACCGACGACCCCTACCAGCTGACCAGCCTGTTCGGAGTCGGCTTCGCCATCGCCGACCGGATCGCCCGCGCCTCGGGGACTCCCCCAGACCCGGCCAAGCGCGAGCGCGCGGCCGTGATGCACGTCCTGGCCGAGGCCGAGCGCGGCGGCTCGACGTGCCTGCCCGCCCCAGCGCTGCTGTCCGAGGCCGCCCAGCTGCTGAGCGGCGAGGTGGTGGAGGACCGGATCGACACGCTCGTCGCCGAGGGCCACGTGGTCCGCGAGGGGCAGTGGGTCTACCGGCGGGCCACCGCCGAGCTCGAGGCCGAGCTCGCCGCGCGCGTCGATGACCTTCTGCGTGGAGCGCCCAGCGCCCGACTGGGCGACGGAAAGCGCCGGCCCGCGCCCAGCGGCTCCGACGCGCCGGACAACCTGACCGCCGAGCAGCAGGCCGCGCTGGAGGCCGCGTTCGAGCACCGGCTGTCGGTCATCACCGGCGGCCCGGGCACGGGCAAGACCGCGTCGATCAAGACGATCGCCGCGCGTGCCACGCAGAGAGGCGCGCGCGTGATGCTGGTGGCCCCCACCGGCCGCGCCGCGGTCCGCATGACCGAGGCCAGCGGCCTGCGCGCCCGCACCGTGCACTCCGCGCTGGGCTGGATCCCCGGCGAGGGCCCCACCCACGACGAGCAGGACCCGCTGAGCTGCGACCTGCTCATCGTCGACGAGACCTCGATGGCGAACCTCGAGCTGCTGGTGATGCTGCTGCGCGCCGTCGGTGACGGCACCCACGTCGTGCTCGTCGGCGACGCTGACCAGCTCGCTCCGGTGGGCGCCGGCAAGCCGTTCGCCGAGCTCGTGGGCTCAGAAGGCGTGCCGGTGGCACGCCTGACCCACATCTTCCGCCAGGCCGCCGACAGCATGATCGTCCAGGGGGCCCACGCCATCCGCGTCGGCCAGGCACCGTCGTTCAGCGCCGGCGAGGGCATGCGCCGCGACCTCTTCCTCATCGAGCGCGCGTCCCCGCAGGCGGCGTTGGAGGAGATCGTCTCGCTGGTGGCCGAGCGCCTGCCCGCCCACTACGAGGTGGACCCGGTCCGCGACATCCAGGTGTTCGCGCCCGTGTACCGCGGCGACCTGGGCATCGACGCGCTGAACCGGGCGCTGCGCGCCGCGCTGAACCCCGACGGTCAGCCGGTGCGCGGCGGGCGCCTGCGCATCGGGGACAAGCTCATGATGACCGGGCGCAACCTGCACGAGCTCGGCCTCATGAACGGGACCGTGCTGCGCCTGCTCGACGAGGTCGACTCGACCCGCGGCACCGACGACGAGGATCCCGCTCTCATCCTCGGCGCCGAGGACGCCGTCTTCCGCCTCGCCCACGAGGACGCCGACCGGCTCCAGCTCGCCTACGCCTGCTCCGTACACCGCGGCCAGGGGATCGAGCTCCCGGTCTCGGTGATCGTCGCCCACCCCGCCTCCGGCGCCTTCTTCCTGCGCCGCGAGATGCTCTACACCGCGATCACGCGGGCCCGCCTGGCCACGGTCATCGTCGGCAGCCGTGACGTGGTCGCCCGAGCCGCCCGCACCCCTGACACCGCACGGCGATACGGGCGTCTCGCCGAGCGCCTGGCCGGGACCCCCGGCGTGCCGATCAGCGGGTAGCCACGGCCTCAGGCCGGGTCAGCAGCGTGAGCCCTGGCAGACCGACTCGCGGAAGACCTGCCACTCGGTGACCTGGAGGTCGAACAGGTAGGGCGGCAGCACCACCTGGAGGCGGTTGTCGTAGTTGTAGTCCTTGAGGTAGCCGCTTGCGCCCACTGTGCCGACCACTCCGCGGAAGTACTGCGCGATCGCGCCGTGGACGGTCAGACTCCCCTGGGGCATCCCGCCGCCGTCGTAGTTGTCGACGAAGAACGAGTGCGAGAGGGTGAGGATCGCCGCGTCGATGGTGCGGTCGGGGTTGCTGCTGTTGCCGTGCATCACCCGCACGTACTGGTCGGCGACCAAGCCGGCCGTCGCCGACCCCGTGGGCGAGGTCTGGCCATTGGTGTCGGTCGAGTTCTCGAGGTTGTTGGTGAGCACGATGTCGTTGGCGGCGGCGAGTGTCATCGGCGTGCTGTAGGACCCCTGGACGTAGATGTCGCCACAGGCCCCGTAATAGGCCGTGGAGGTGACGTGGGTGGTGGGGTTGGTGTAGTTGAAAGACTGGTAGTTGACGTTGTCCGGTGTATAGGTGGTGTTGCAGCCCGTCTGATTGGTGGCGTAGATGATCGGCGTGGCCGTCAGGTCGATCGAGACCGGGGTGCAATTGCTCGGCGAGCCGGCCGTGCACGTCTCCCCCACGGCCTGAGTCCCGCTGATCGTGAGCGTCGTCGTGCCGTTGAGGACCACCCCATGCGTCTGCGCATCCGTCAGGAGGTTCGAGTTGTCCGACGGGAGCTTCACGGTCGGGTTGGGACTCGGGTCCGCGGTACCCAAGATGTTCGGGTCGCTGTAGCACTTGCTGGTGCCCGCACAGATGTCGGCGCCGCTGTTCGTGGACGACGTGTGGGCGACGTCCGCCTCGCTGGCGATGTCGTCGGCCCGGCTGCGCCCGAAGGTCGGGGCGTTGTTGGGATAGATGAGGTACTGATCCTGCGTATACATCGGCCCGTTCATCTGGTCGCCCGTGACCCAGTAGATCGTGCAGTCGCTGTTGGTGACCATGCTCGCGTTGTTGTAGTACATCTGCTCGCAGTTGGTGCCCGAGAGGGTCGAGTCCTTCGTCTCATAGACCGTGTACCAGAGGAAGGACAGCGGGCTCAGCGTGCGGAGGCTGGCGACGATCGTGCGGGTCTGGCACTGGCCTCCCGCGGTGGGGCATCCAGATCCCGAGTAGCCGGTGAACTCTATGCCCAGCGTCCCGGTGGCGCTGTTGATGAGCGAGCCGACGGGGTCGGTCGAGACGCACGTGTTGACCGGCGTGTAGGAGTAGTACACGCCGGTGGTCGACCCCGGCACGGTGACGGCGGTCTGCGTGTCGTTGGAGCAGGTCTCCCACCATTGCGACGTGGTGGCGTGCGAGTTGAGCTGGAAGAGGTAGGCCTGCAGGCCGGCCTGGGCCGCGGCGTAGGCGCGCTTGCCGTCCAGGTTGGCCCGGCTGAGCTGCGTGTCGCCGCCGACCGCCTCGAACACCGCCGCCGACAGCAGCGCCGTGACCATCAGCACACCGAGCGCCAGCAGCATCGTGAAGCCAGATTCGGACCGCAGCCGCGCCTGCAGGGCACGCAGCCAGGTGGGCGCTGATGTGCGTCGTGTCATTCGCATGGGCCGTACCCCGAGATGGCTTTGCCCGGCGGCAGGTAGTCGGGCGGAGTGGTCAGTCGCAACGAGATCGCGTCGGTGACGGAATCGGTCTCGATGCTCGCCTTGTTGATGTTCTCCGAGGTCGCGCCGGCCACCAGGCTGATGAGGACCTCGACCGTGTTGGCGGCATCGTCCTGCGACAGGCCGGTGCCCGTCACGCTCAGCGGCGCAGCCGTGACCGCCGCCTGCGTGAGCGGGTTCACCGAGGTCCCGTCGGGGACCGTGTAGTAGGTGTCGCCGCTGGAGTCGGTGGGGGTCACCGCCGTGTAGCGGAAGTACTGGAAGACAGGGACCGGCGAGCCGAGCTTGATCTGCTGCGAGGCGTTGCTGAGCAGCGTCACGGACAGCGGCGTGAACGCGGTGCCCGCCTGCCACTCGGGACCGGTTCCGGTCGTGGTGTAGGTCGGGTTCGGGGCGGCGGTCCAGCGGGAGTCCTTGAGCGTGCCGCCGCTGAAGGTCAGCTGATGCCACACCGGCGTCGGGTTCCCCGAGTTACCAGAGTAGCTGAGGAAGATCAGGCTGGTTCCGGTGCTGGTCGCCTGGATGGGAGGCGACCCATCGACGCATGCGGAGTGGAGCTCGTTGTCGACGTTGTTGAGCGCCACACGCGCCTGCCGGGTCGCATCCACACGAGTGAAGGTGCGCTGCGACTGGTGCAGCATCACGATCATGATGTCGCTGAGAGCGAACATCACGACGATGCCCATGGCCATGGCCACCACGAGCTCGACGAGGGTGAAGCCGGAGTCCTCACGCGTGAGTCCGGACCGGAGACGGGTCAGAGGTTGCATTGCCCCGAGGTGCCGGTGGTGATGGAGATCGCCGGCACGGTCGCTGCCGAGCTGAAGTTGATGTTCTGGGTGACCGCGGAGGTGGCGTTGTAGTACGTCGACCCACTCTTGTAGTCAGCGCACACCTTCAACGTTCCCGTGGGGGCGTAGGGCTGGCCCGGGTACGCGAGCCAACCGCCCGTGCCCGTCGAGGTGGAGGCGATGCTTGCCCACCACGTGTCGCTGCACGCCGGGGTGACCCCCGCCGGCGAGGTGTACTTCATCTCGATGTCCTTCGGCGTGACAGCCGAGCCGCTGAACTTGACGTTTGCGGCAGGCAGCTTGAGCAGGGGCTCGTAGACGGTGGCGGCAACGTTGAGCGCGCTGGGCATGATGGTCGCCGTGGTCGGCGTGGTGACGGGTGTCGTGCCCGCCGGCGGCTCCTGCCCCTGACAGCGGCCAGCCCACTCCTGATAGTTGGCGGTGTAGGAGGCGCTCCCGCTGTTCATGTTCGCAAACGGGAACAGCGATCCGCTGGCCTGGGCGCGCGTCGGCGCGTTGGTGTCGGCCGCCGGGGCGAGCGACGGGGTGGACATCGTAGGACCGCTGCTGCCGGCGCCCAGCGACGACAGGCCGTCCGCTTCGGCGCCGGCACCCGTCGCGGTGGTGAACGTCGCCTGGACCGATCCGGCCTGGCCGAGGTAGATCGGCAGCGACGGGATCGAGGCCATGCCTGACGTGCTCACCGCGGCGGTCCCGCCCGGAGACGCGTTGCCGTTGGGGTCCACGAACCCGGTCTTGGTGAGGGCCACCGTCCAGGAGGCCGGAGTCAAGCCGGCGAACACGACGCATCCGCTGGCATCCGTGGCGCCGAGCTGGTTCGGCTGGCCGCTGGTCGACGCAGTCACGTTGACGTTCTGCAGCCAGGCGCCGGTCTGGTCCTTGACGTCGGCCAGCAGATCGCCGGACACCGGACGGGCCAGGATCGATTCCTCGGTCACCGACGGCGTCTGCTGGTCGTAGGCGTCGGTCCAGCTGGCCGTGGAGATGATCTTGTAGTAGGCGGCAGCGCCGGAGGCACAGCTGGAGCCGCCGGTCGAGGCAACGGCGGTGGCGCTCGACGTGACGGAGAAGGTCTGACCGTTGAAGCTCTCTGAGCGGGTCTGGCCCGTGCCCCCGAGCTGGTTGAGCTGCTCGTCGGACAGGCCGCGGAGTCGTTCCTGATCCTGGGTGGCGACGCCGTCGGCCTGGTCACGGACGCGTTGAGTGCCACTCGCGTGGGTCGTGGCGATCAGCGCCTTGGCTGCGGCAGCCGACAGGAGGATGACGATGAGCGCGCTCGCCATCACCTCGATGATCGAGAAGCCGGCGTTCGCGGCGGCACGCCGCCGGGCCCGCCGGGGCGGGGTCGGGGTCCTGCTCGCTGATGGGGAAGGCGCGCGCACGTGGATCACTGGATCTAGTCGGCGGCTGCGGGCCGTGCTTGAGTCCCACCGGCCCGGCGTGGACCGTTGTTCACGCAGCGCCAACATCGTCGGGGCCGCGGATACACATCGAACGGGCGGAAATGGTCAAGCGGCCCGGCCGGTCTGCCGATAACGCACTGTGAGGCGCGCCCGCCCGAGGGCCGCCGTCCCCCCACTTTGCAGATGACCGACTTCGCCCACATGCGCTTGCTCCTCGTCCACGGCTCCGGCGAGGACCGTGAGACGGTCGAGGCCATTCTGGCCCGCGCCGGATACCGCGACGTCGTCACCACTCCCGACCCGGGTCGCACCCTGGAGCTGTGCGTCACCGAGCGCCCCGACCTGGTGCTGCTCGATCTCGACGCGCCGGGTGCCTCGCACGCCCTCGACGCGATCCGCCATCTCACCGAGGGCGCGGACAGCCTTCCCGTCCTGGCCCTGACTTCCGACGCCGCTCCCGAGGTCCGCCGCTGGGCGTTCTCGGCCGGCGCCCGCGACCTCGTCGCCAGGCCCGTCGACCACGGCGAGCTGCTGGCGCGCGTGCAGAACGCGCTGCAGGTCCGCCAGCTCCAGCTCGAGCTGCGCGACCGCAACGCCGTCCTGCGCGAAGCCGTCCGTGAGCGCACCGGCGAGTTCGACACCGCGCGGGAGAGTCTCTCCATCCTCGCCGCCATCGCCGACTTCCACGACGACGACACCGACCAGCACGCCAAGCGTGTCGGGGTCGGCGCAGCGCTCATCGCGCAGGCACTGGGCCTCGACGAGCAGTTCGTCGCCACCATCCGCGACGCGGCACCCTTGCATGACATTGGCAAGGTCGGCATCTCGCGCCGGATCCTGCTCAAGCCCGACAAGCTGACCCCAGCCGAGTGGATGCACATGATGCGCCACGTCGAGATTGGCGCGCGAATCCTCGCGCCGGCCCGCTCGCCGGTGCTGCGGATGGCGTCCGAGATCGCCGGGACCCACCACGAGCGCTGGGACGGCAACGGCTATGTCGCCGGCCTCGTCGGCGCCGAGATCCCTCTTTGCGGGCGCATCACCGCCCTCGCTGACGTGTGGGACACACTCACCCACGAGCGGCCCTACAAGCCGGCATGGGACGAGCAGCGTGCGCTTTCCGAGATCGACGCCCAGGCGGGCGCACACTTCGATCCGCGCATCGTCGAGGCCTTCCACACGATCGACCGGCGCGTGCTCAACGAGCCGCTGGCCGACGATCTCGCGCTGCGCGTCGCCTGAGCGACCGCGCGTCTGACGCGACAGAGCGCGCGCCTCAGGATTCCGAGGTGCTCGCTCTGAAAGCCGAGTCATACGGACGTCCTAGAGCGCGCCGCCCCGCCAGCGTGACCGCGCGCTCTGGGGCGTCACGGTGCGACGACCGCTCACCAGACCGCCGATGCGGCCAGCGACTGCGAGCGCGGGAGAAGGAGAGGGGCTCAGCGACCGGCGAGCGGCGCGAACGGCGATCCGGGCGCGCCCGGATCGGTCGCGAACCCGGTGGCCGGAGCCGGCATCGCCGGCGCGGCTGGAGCCGCGGGGGCGCCCGGAGCAGCCGGAGCGTCCGGGACGGCGGGCAACACGTCGGCCATCGACGTGCCCAGACGGCCCTCGGCGGCGAGAAGCAGCTTGAAGTCCTGGGGGCTCGTGGCGGCGGCAAGGGCGTTTTCGCGGGAGATCCGACCGCCCTGCACGTGCGTGAACAGAGCCTGGTCGAAGCTCTGCATCCCGTAGAAGGAGCCCTCGGCGATGATGCTGGGCAGCATCTGCGTCTCCTCGGGGTTCATGACCGCGTCCCTGACGCGGCCCGTGGTGCGCAGGATCTCCAGCGCCGCGACGCGACCACCGTCGAGGGACGGAATGAGGCGCTGTGAGATGACCCCGCGCAGCGACGCGGAGAGCATCGCGCGCACCTGACGGTGCTGGTGGGGCGGGAAGAAGTCGATGACGCGGTTGATGGTCTCGGCGGCGTCCGCGGTATGCAGCGTCGACAGGACCAGGTGGCCCGTCTCGGCGGCGGAGAGGGCGGTCCGCACCGTCTCCTCGTCGCGCATCTCGCCGATGAGGATGATGTCCGGGTCCTGGCGCAGGACGCGGCGCAGAGCCCGTCCGAACGACCCCGTGTCGGACCCGATCTCGCGCTGATTGATCACGGAGCGCTTGTCGGCGTGCAGGAACTCGATCGGGTCCTCGATGGTCACGATGTGCCGGGCGGCGGTGGTGTTGACGTGGTCCACCATCGCGGCGAGCGTGGTGGACTTACCGGAGCCGGTGGTCCCGGTCACGAGCACGATCCCCCGGGGCTCCTCGGCCATCTGCCGTACCGCCTCGGGAAGCCCGAGCTCGGTGATGGTGGTCACGCCATAGGGGATCCGCCGGCAGACGATCGAGATCGAGCCGCGCTGGCGAAAGGCGTTGACACGGAAGCGGGCCAGCCCCGGCACGGCGTAGGCGAAGTCGGCCTCGCCCTCAGTCTCCATCTCCTGAAAACGCGCCTGATCGCGCAGCATCTCGCGCACCGCCTGCGCGGTGTCCTCAGGGGTGAGGGGATCTGCCATCGGCAGCGGCGTCAGCTCGCCGGAGATGCGGATCATCGGCGGCGATCCCGCCTTGACGTGCAGGTCGGATCCCTCCTGATCGCAGAGGTACTGCAGCGCCTGCTGGAGAGAGAAGCTCACGGCGTCGTCTTCAGGAACGCGAAGGGCGCCGAGGAGGCCTGCGCCTTGCAGGCGTCCTTGGGGAAGTTCTGCACGGTCCCGGTGTCGGGGTTGTAATTCACGGGCTGGGCGAGCGAGAGGTCACAGATCCCCGCCTCCGAGACCCGGTTGTAGGCCTTGAGCGCCTCCTTGCGGGAATGGGTGATCCTGCTGGTGATCTTGACCACCTGCAGCACCGCCTGGGCCATGCCGCCGGTGGCGGTGGGCCACGCGACCGCTTCGCTCTGACCGGCGGAGAGCACGATCGCCGAGCAGCTCGAACGGCTCGGACGGCACAGGCCCCGGCCGGCGTGGGCGACGCCGGCGCCGAGGCCGAAGACCGCCTGACGGCCACCGGACATCACGCCGAAGAACATCAGCTGCGGGTTGCCCGCGGAGGGCAGCGCGGTGAGCCGGGGGATGTCGTTGTGCACGGGCGTCTTCCAGTCGTTGCCGAAGCGGACCGAGATGGAGTAGATCGTCCAGGACGGGGCCTGGACCGGGTTGCCCGCCAGGGGGGTCGGCGAAGTGGATGCGATCGTGGACGTCGGGGTGGTAGGCGTCGTCGTGGTGGGGGTGCTCGCGGAGCTCGACGACGAGCCACCGGCGCTCGAGCTTCCCGTGGAGCCCACGGTCGCGCTGCCCGTTGCGGGCGTAGGAGACACCATCGACACCGTCGAGGAGCCCGACGATGCGGTACTGCCCGTCGACGCGGACGCCGAGGAACCGGTCGCACCCGTCGTGGTGCTCGGCTTGACGCTCAGCTTCGGAACGCTGGTGGCAAACGGGTTACGGGCGATCCGGGCGAGCTCCACCTTGGCCGGCTCAGCCGACGTGGTGGTGGAGGTCTGGCTCGTCGTGGAAGTGGTCGGGGTCGTCGCGCCGGTGGCGGCCGCGGGCGGAGCCGGCAACGTCGGAGCGCTGCTGGCTGACGCGCTCTTGAGCAGGAGCACGGGGACTGCAACGACGGCCGCGATGAGGACGGCGACGACGATCCACAGCTTGCGCTCGAGTAGATCTCGGCGTAGTGAGCTCATCCCTGGCCTCCGGTGGTCGAGAGCTGATAGAGCGAGGCGCTGATCTGCACGCTCAGCTTCCCGGAGCCGGTCAGCGAGACGGTGCTGATACTCATGAGCGGGCCGGTCGCGTGCAGCTTGCCGTGGGAGACAACCACCAGCGAGTTGAGGCGGCGCACCAGCTTGTCGAGCGCGACGTACCCACCGGCGAAGGTGAGCTGGACGGGCACCGGGGTCGCCGTGGGCACCGCCGGTGCGGTCGCCGCTCCCGGCGTGGCCGGCGTCGTCGCTGCGGGGGCGGGGGCGGCGGCTGCGGCGGTGCTCGAGGCAGATGCACCGGAGAGCGTGATCGACTGCATGTGAACGTGCACGGAATCGGCGGTGCTCTGCAGCGTGCGCAGCAGCGCCGGGATGTCGGACTGGGCGGGCACGGCGAGGTGGATGGCCGCCCACTCCTGGTCGTCGGCCTTCAGCGCCGCCTGCGAGGCCTTGCCCGCGGCGTAGCTCTGCTGGGCGGCGACCAGGCTTGCGCGTGCGGTAGCGATCTGGGCATCCAGCGAGGAGACCTTCTGACGCTCGGGCTTGAGCGCCAGCATGTAGAACGCACCGAAGAGGGCGATGACGGCGACCACGCCGAGCAGAATGCGGTCACGTCCACGAAGTTTCATTGCGCGGCTCCGGTCGCGGTGGTGGTCCCGGGCGTCGTCGCCGGCGTAGCCGTCGACGTTGCCGCTGCGGGCGTCGCACCGGTGGTCCCCGACGCCGCGGCCGTGGCCCCCGCCGACGGGGCGGAGAAGGTGAGCGACACCTGGAACGTGATCGGGAACGGGCAGGTGCCCGAGCCGGCGCTCGCGCTGCCGCTCGCCGCGCCGCTGTCCGTGGAGGACGCGAGGCTCACCTCGGTGACGTCCGTGATCTTGTGCAGCTGCTCCATGGTCTTGGCAACCATCGGCTGCGAGGAGGCACAACCTGAGAGCTGGATGCTCGGCAATGGCGCCGACGGCGTGGCAGACGTCGCCGTGGTGGCGGGCGTGCTGGAGGACGTCGCCGTGCTGCTCGAGGCCGTGGTGGCCTGCAGCGAGGTGAGCGCGGCCTTGGCGGGCATCAGGCCGCCGATCTGGCTGAGCAGCTGCGCCCAGGCGTAGCGGCCATCGGCGAGAGTCCGGACCTGCGCGAGCTGGGCCTGGCGCTGCGCCGCGGCCGCCTCCAGCGAGCTGAAGCTGTTGGCGGCGGCCTGCCAGCTGGCCACGCTCGAGTTGACGCTGGCGAGCTCGGCCGTGCGCGAGGTCGCCTTGTTGACGGTGGAGACGTAGAGCACGGCGGCACCCAGCGCGGCCGCAAGCACCCCGATGAGCGCGAGCGTGATGGGGCTGGCCGAGACGCTGGTGCGTCGCTTGCGCGCGTCGGCCGGAATGAGGTTGACGGCGTTCATCAGCTCAGCGCCCCCACCGCAAGTCCGGTGGCGACGGGTGCGAGGCGGCGGTCGACGTCACCCAGAGCGTCCTCGCCGGCCACGATGACCTCGCCGCAGATGAGCTCGAGCCCTGACGCCGCGGCCAGGGCCTCGACGAAGCCCGGCAGCGGGGCCAGCGGCCCGGCGACGATGCCGGCGGTCACGGCCGCGCCGAACTGGGTCGCGTAGAACTCCGAGGCGGCCCGCAGCTCTGAGCCGAGCTCGGCCGCGGTCCGCTTGAGCAGGTCCGACACCGTCAGGTCACCCTCCTGCACCACCTGATCGGCGACGTCGCCGAGCAGCAGTGCGCGGGCGTCATCGACCGGGATGCCGCGGCTCTCGGCCAGGCGACCGAGCACCATGGCCAGCCCCTGCGGCGCCTGCCGGGTGAACCGGCACACGCCCGACTCGGCGATGGCGATGTTGACGAGGTCACCGAGCTGGGCGTAGAGCACGGGGCCCTCGCTCTGCTCGAGGTGGCTGAGCGAGCGGATGACCGAGAAGACGGACAGGTCGATCCCCTCGGGCTTGAGGCCCGCGCGGTGGAGCGTCTCGAGAAGCTGGTCGATGCCCTCGCGTTCGGTGGCGACGACGATCACGCGCATCCGCTGACCCTCCGGGGTGTCGACGATGCCGACGGACTGGAAGTCCATGACGGCGCGGTCGAGCGGCATCGGGATGCGCTCCTGCGCCTGCATCAGCAGTGCGGTGCGGATGTCCTTCTCATCCAGCGGCGGCAGGTCGATGACGCGCAGGACGGTGCGCGGTGTGGCCAGGCCGACGCGCACGCGCTTGGACATCTTGTGCTCGGCGAACATGCTCTTGAGCTCGGCGGCGAGCCGCTCGACGTCGGTCACCAGCCCGTCGCGCATGAGGCCGGCGGGAAGGGCCCGGGCGGCGACGCGCTCGGCCACGATCTGACCTCCCTGCAGGCGGGCCTGTGCGGCGATCGCCTGGGTGGCGCCGATCTCGAGTCCGGTGACGGTCGCCGAACGCCGCGAACGGGTCGGCTTGCGCACCTTCAGCGACGGGAGGCGGGGCAGGGACACCTGCTTGGTGAGAATGCTCACAGTCCGACTCCATGGAGGTAGGCGTTGACGATGGCGTCGCCCGCGAACACCGCTGCGACGGAGCCGAGCGCCAGGAAGGGACCAAAGGGGATGGCGGTCTTGCGACCGGCCGCGACGCCACGGCGTGCGATCACGCCGATGCCGACGACCGTGCCCGCGATCAGCGCGATCATCAACGCGGGAGCCACCGCCCGACCAAGGACGAGGCCCATGACGGCGGCCAGCTTGACGTCGCCCATTCCCATCCCCGCCGGGTACACGAGGACGACGGCGAGCAGGAAGCCACCGGCCGCAGCGCCGGCGATGAGCCGCTCGGAGAGCAGGTGAGGCTGCAGTACCGCCGTGAGCACGATCGCGGCCAGCGCGACCGCGGCGACGATCTTGTTCGGGATGATCCGATGCTCGAGATCGATGAGCGTGATCGCGACGAGCGCGGCGATGAAGATGAGATCGAGCCAGAGGCCGCGGCTCGCGTGCTGGGAGATCACGACGGCAGCGAACAGCGCGCCGGTCAATGCCTCGGTCAGCGGGTAGCGCGACGAGATCTTGGTGTCACACGCGCGGCAGTGCCCGCCCAGCATCAGCCACGAGACGACCGGCACGTTGTCGTACGGCCGGATCGCGACGCCACAGCCGGGGCACGCCGAGGGCGGCGTGACCAGCGAGAGGCCCGCAGGCAGCCGGTAGGCCACGACGTTCAGGAACGAGCCGAGGCACAGGCCGCCGATGGCCGCAAGCGCGATGTCGAAGGCGATGGGGGGCATGGAATGGATTCAGGTGGAAAGAGGGTGAGATGAGGTGAGGCGCGCCCGCCGGGTGTGACGGTGATGTCACACCCGGCGGCCGATGCCCACTGCGTCCTGCGTGCTGCGTGCTGCGTGCTGCGAATACTTCGTGACTACCAGGTGCCCGTGCCGCTGGTGGCGCCGCCGGACAGGTTGCAGCCGCCCGCATTGGTGCTCGCGGGGACGTTGCACTGGCGGGTGATAGAGCCGTCAGTGCCACGGATCAGCGTGAAGGACACGCTGTTGGGGTCAGTCGCGGTGATGGTGTAGCCATTGGTCGAGACGCCCGAGAGGGCCATGTTCTCGTTGCCGGTGCCCGTCTTGAACGCGTTGGTGAGCACGGGCTCCACGGCGGTCAGCTGAGCAGAGGTCGAGGCATAGCCGTTGCCGGCCGAGGAAGTCGCGTACGTCTCCTCCGCGTTTTGCGCGGTGTTGATGTCCGACTTCACGTTGGCATCAGAGGCCTTGCTCTTCTGGCCCAGGAAGGCCGGAATGGCGACGGCGGCGAGGATGCCGATGATGAGAATCACGACCAACAGCTCGATGAGGGTGAAGCCCTCCTGACCGTGGGCGCGATGACGAAGACGCGTCAGCATCTATGTCACTCCTTGTGTAGATGGATATGGCGTTTCGGAACCCACACTCCGGTCAGTGATTCCAAGCTTCGTCGTGCGTCGTTCCGCACCGGTCATCGGCATCTGAGACGACGGCTTGAGCCTGTCCACGACGCTTGGACGCTTAGGCGGGCTTTACGCGCCCCGTCGGCAAGGGCGCGACCGTCCGTTGCGATGGATCGATGAAGAGCCGCGCTACCGGGACTTGATCTGCGCGCTAAACCGCCGATAACTAGAGACATGCGCGAAGAGTTCGCCGCGACCGCGCCGGTCGTTGCCCCTGCGATGATGCCCCCTGCGGGAGGCCCGTCCGCGGCTGCGCTGGGGCCGGCGCGCGGCACCGCGGGCGGCGCGATGCGCTTCCTCACCGAGGTCATCGTCGACCTCGGCTTCGCTCCCCGCGAGCGTGTCGAGGCGGCCATGCTGACCGCGCGCGACGCGGGCATCACCCCCGATCAGCTGCTGGTCGACCAGGGCGTGATCACCGCCGAGCAGCGCGCCCGAGCCATCGCCGAGCGCCTCGGGCTGGACTTCCTGGACCTCACTCAGTACCGCCTGGACATGGCGGCGGTCAACCTGCTGCCTGCCGACGTCGCCCGGCGCTGCGAGCTCGTCCCGGTCGCCCGCGAGGGCGACACGCTGGTGATCGCCATGGCGGACCCCGCCAACGTCGTGGCCATCGATGACGTCGAGATCCAGACCGGTATGAACGTCCAGGTGGCGGTGGCGACGCGCGAGGACATCATGGCGGTGATCGCGCAGATGACCCGGCTGGACAACGTGGTCGCCGAGGCCGTCTCGGACGAGGACGGCCAGGAGCCTGTCGAGCTCCTCGGGCTCCAGGAGCAGGCCACCGAGACCCCGATCGTCAAGCTCGTCAACACGCTGCTGTCGCAGGCGGTCACGCACGGCGCCTCGGATGTCCACTTCGAGGCTGAGCCGCGGGAGATGCGAGTCCGCATCCGCGTGGACGGCGTCCTAGAGGAGATCGCGCGCATTCCCGGGCGCATGGTGCCCGGCGTGGTCTCGCGCATCAAGATCATGTGCGAGCTCGACATCTCCGAGCGCCGCGTCCCCCAGGATGGCCGCGTCGGCCTCAACGTGGACGGCAAGGCGATCGACATCCGCGTGGTGACCCTGCCGACGGTCCACGGCGAGTCCGTGGTGATGCGCATCCTGGACCGGTCCAACGTCCTCATCGAGATCCCCAAGCTGGGCCTCGACGACTACTCCCTGCGCCGGCTGCAAACGGCGACCCGGCATGCCCACGGCTCGCTGCTGGTGACCGGGCCGACCGGATCGGGCAAGTCCACGACGCTCTACGCCGTCCTCAACTCGCTCAACACCCCGGACAAGAACATCGTCACCATCGAGGACCCGGTGGAGTACCAGCTGGAGGGCGTCACCCAGGTGGCTGTCAACGCGCGCTCCGGTCTCACCTTCGCCACCGGTCTGCGGGCGATGATGCGAGCCGATCCGGACATCATCATGGTCGGCGAGATCCGCGACCGGGAGACCGCTCAGATCAGCATCGAGGCGGCGCTCACCGGCCACCTCCTCCTGTCGACGCTGCACACCAACGACGCGCCGAGCTCGATCACCCGACTGGTGGAGATGGGCATCGAGTCCTTCCTGGTCGCCTCGTCCGTCCGGGCGGTGGTGGCTCAGCGCCTGGCGCGCGTCCTCTGCACGTACTGCAAGAAGCCCGTCACCCTGCGGGCCGACCTCCTGCGGCAGTCGGGATTCATGACCGATCACGACATCGAGACCTACGAGGCATCGGGCTGTCCGCGCTGCAGCGGCAGCGGCTACCGCGGGCGGATCGGGGTCTACGAGATCATGCCCGTCTCCGACGCGATTCGCGAGCTCGCGCTGCACAGCGCGTCGGCGGACCGCATCATGGACACCGCGCGCGCCGAGGGCATGCGCACCCTGCGCGAGGACGCCCTGGAGAAGGTCAAGCAGGGCGTGACGGCCATCGACGAAGTGCTCCGCGTTCTAGGCGGATAGCAGTCCGCGCTCAAGTACCGGCCCCCGACTGCCGACTCAGATTCACATGTCAGTAGTCGACTTCGCGGACATCGTCCTGGCGGCGCTCGAGCGCCGCGCCTCCGATATCCATCTCACCGCCGGCGCCGCGCCCAGCATCCGCGTGCGCGGCCGCCTCTTCGCCCTCGAGGGCTTCCCGATCCTGGGCGTCTCCGACACGCGCGAGATCGTCTACTCGATCATGAGCGACGTCCAGCGCCAGCAGTTTGAGAACGCCCGCCAGGTCGACTTCAGCTACTCGGTGCCGCGTACGGCGCGCATGCGCGTCAACGCCTACCTGCAGCGCGGCGCGGTGAGCGCGGCGTTCCGCGTCATCCCGAGCACCATCCTGTCACTCGAGGCGCTCGGCATGCCGTCCGTCATCCACGATCTCGCCTCGCTGCCGCGCGGGATGGTGCTCGTCACCGGACCTACGGGCTCGGGCAAGTCCACGACCCTGGCCGCGGTCATCGACCAGATCAACAGCACGCGCGAGGACCACATCCTCACCATCGAGGACCCGATCGAGTTCCTGCACAGCCACAAGCGCTGCCTCGTGAACCAGCGCGAGCTGGGCAGCGACGCCACCAGCTTCTCCGAGGGCCTGCGCGCCGCGTTGCGCGAGGACCCCGACGTGATCCTCGTCGGCGAGATGCGCGACCTGGAGACGATCTCCACCGCCCTGACCGCCGCCGAGACCGGTCACCTGGTGCTGGCCACCCTGCACACGCAGGACGCCCCGCAGACCGTCGACCGCATCATCGATGTCTTCCCACCCCACCAGCAGCAGCACGTGCGCGTCATGCTCTCGGTCGCGCTGCAGGGGGTCGTGGCCCAGCAGCTCCTGCCGACCGCCGATGGCGCCGGCCGCGTTCCCGCCGTCGAGGTGCTCGTCCCCACCCCGGCCGTGCGCAATCTCATCCGCGAGGGCAAGACCCACCAGATCTACTCGGCGATCCAGACGGGCGCCGAATACGGCATGCAGACGATGGATGCCGCGTTGGCCGAGCTCGTCCGCTCAGGCCGGATCACCCGTGACGTCGCCCAGCGCCGTGCCTCGGTCCCCGCCGAGCTGGCGCGCCTGCTCGGCGGCGGCGCCGTCCTGCAGGCCGCCGGCGGGAACGGCTACCTGCAATGAGCGACAGCTACACGTTCCGGGCGGTCGACACCCTCGGCGTCAAGGTCAAGGGTGAGGTCGAGTCTGACTCCGCCGAGGGCGTCCGGGAGCTGCTGAAGGGCCGCGGCCTGCTCGCCCTCGAGGTGAAGGTCAAGCAGCAGTCGATGGACGTGTCGTTCGAGATGTTCTCCCGAGTCGGCCTGGAGGATCTCGCCCTCCTCACCCGCCAGCTGTCGACGATGATCTCGTCCGGCCTGTCGCTCATGCGCGCCCTCATGGTGCTCGAGAGCCAGACGCAGAGCAAGCGTCTGAAGGCGACCGTGATGGCCATCCGCCAGGACATCGAGAGCGGCGCGTCGCTGTCAGGCGCCCTGAGCAAGCACCCCAAGATCTTCTCTGAGCTCTACGTGGCCATGATCCGCGCCGGCGAGACCGGCGGGTTCCTGGAGGACGCGATGCTGCGCGTCGCCGATCAGCTCGAGGCGCAGAACAAGCTGCGGCGCCAGGTCAAGTCCGCCATGGTCTACCCCGCGGTGGTGAGCTCCATCGCGCTCTGCGTCGTGGCCGCGATGCTCATCTTCATCATTCCCGTGTTCGCGGGGGTGTTCAAGTCCTTCAACGGCAAGATGCCGTCGCTCACCCTGCACACGATCGCGCTCTCCAACGCGATGCGGCACCACTGGTATCTCTTCGTCGTCGGCGGGCCCGCGCTGGTCTTCGGCTTCCGTAAGGCGAAGGCATCCAAGAACGGGCGCCCGGTCTGGGACCGGTTCCGCCTCAAGGCTCCGGCCAAGATCGGCACGATCGTCCAGAAGATCGCCCTGGCCCGGTGGGCCCGCACCCTGTCCTCGCTCACCTCGGCCGGCGTGCCGATGCTCGAGGCGATCGACGTCACCGGCCGCACCGCCGGCAACACGGTGGTCGAGAACGCGATGGCCGCCGTGCACACCTCGGTCCAGGGGGGTGGCACCATCGCCAGCGCCATTGCCGGTGAGCCCATCTTCCCCACGTTGGTCACCAACATGGTCCGCGTCGGCGAGGAGACCGGCGCGCTGGACTCCACGCTGGCCAAGGTGGCTGACTTCTACGAGGAGCAGGTCGAGGCGGCCGTCAAGGGCCTGACCTCGATCCTGGAGCCGATCATGATCGTCATCGTCGGCGGCATCGTCGGATTCATGATCCTCGCGATGTACCTGCCGATGTTCCACGTCTACGACGCCATCAAGTGAGGCGTCGGCAGGCTTCTCGGCCCCTGTCGGTCTAGGCGCGCGCGGTACCCAGTTCCGCGCCGGAGGGACCTAGACCTTCGTCGAGTCTTGACGCACGGCTGACCGGACGACTACATCAGTATGGGTCCATCTGCCGAGTCCTTCCACTACTCGCGCGTGAGCGCCGAGTGGGGCGTGTTGCGCCTGCTGGCCAGCCTCGGCGAAGCCGAGACCAGCGTCGGGCCGTCCGGCGCGCATCTGATGGTCGAGCCCGGACCCGGCAGCCTCGACGTCTACTACGCCCCCGCGCGGATGTCTTCGCTGGAGCGCCGCCTGCTGACCCACATGCGCACGCACAGCAGCCAGCTGCTGTGGCGGGCGGTCTTCGCCCTTCCCATCGAGGTCATCGAGTTCCCGGACGCGCTGTTCCAGGTCATCGCGGTGGACGGCTTCTCGCTGAAGCTCCCCACTCCGGGCCGGCAGCTCACGCTCGATCAGCTCGCCGCGCGCACGCAGCTCGCCCTGCGCACGCCGCAGGTCCGCCCGACCACGAGCGCCCGCGCCCGTCAGAAGGCGGTGGCCCTGGCCACTGCGGTCGCCGTCACCGCGGGCTCGGCGACCCCCGCCGTCGCGCTGGCCGCCGGCGGCGCCGGCGGCTCGCTCAGCACCACCACCCCCACCAGTGCCCCCGCCCATCACGGCACGGCCATCGCTCCCGCCACCGGGTCCGTCAGCACGGTGGCCACGCCCCACGCGCTGCCCCATCCGCTCAAGCTCACCCACCTCTTCTCCACCCCCTCGCACAGCACCCAGAGCAAGGCCGCGCGGGCTCACGCCACGGCCTCCTGCGCCACGCCGACCGGCCGGGGCGCGATCGCCTACGCCGCCGACAAGGTCGCCGGACACAGCGCGCCGTCGGTGACACTGCACTGCCCGGTGCCCGCCGGCCACAAGCCCACCGCGACGCACTCGGTCGTCAAGGGGAGCGGCCCGCAGGGAGGCACCATGACCCTGGGCGTCGCCCCCAAGGGCGCCGGCAGCACGGCCTCGACGGGCGCGGCCAAGACGGGCACCGCGAAGACCGGGACCGCCAAGACGGGGACCGCGACCTCGAGCACGTCCACGACCAGCACGCCCGCCTCCGGCACGCTCACGATCGGGGACGCGCCCACGAGCGGCACCTCGACCAGGACGCACCGCCACAAGAAGCACACCAAGGCGGCCCACCACCGCCCGACCCACTCCCGCGTCAGTGGCGGCGCCCCGGTCGCCCAGCCGAGCCCGGTGCCTGCGCCCGCGCCGACCACCACGACGCCCACGCACCCGGTGACCACCCTCTCCCCCACCGCGCCGGGCCTCTCGGTCCCCAAGGGCTGGACCGGCACCGTCAATGCGGACCCGACGCTCACCGGCGCCGTCAACAACCTCTCGGGCCTGCTCTCCAACGGCAACCGACCGCCGTCGTTCCTCATCCCCATCTACATGGAGGCCGGTCACAAGTACGGCGTGCCGTGGGAGGTGCTGGCCGCGATCAACGCCATCGAGACCGACTACGGCCAGAACCTCAACACCTCCAGCGCGGGCGCCGTCGGCTGGATGCAGTTCGAGCCCTCCACCTGGGCCAAGTACGGCGAGGCGGTCGACGGCCACAGCGTGCCCAACCCGTATGACCCGCGCGACGCCATCTTCGCCGCCGCCAAGTACCTCGCGGCGGCCGGCGGCCAGCAGGACATCTCCAAGGCCGTCTACGCCTACAACCACGCGAGCTGGTACGTGGACGAGGTGCTGGCACGGGCCCACGCCATCGCCACCCACGCCCAGTACCAGCACATGGCCGTCAAGCACGGGACCTTCTCGGTCGACTTCGCCACCGGGATCAAGAAGACCCCCGTCGTCCGCTACTCCAGCGGGGTCCTCTCCCACGTCGACCGCCTCATCGCCGCCGCCAACATGGTGAGCGCCGCCAACTTCCCCTACCTCTACGGCGGCGGTCACGAGCAGCCCTCGATCTTTGCGCCGTTCGACTGCTCGGGCTCGGTCTCCTACGTCATGCAGCAGGCCGGCTACAGCGTGCCGACCACGGTCTCCGGGGACATCCCGATGTGGAAGTTCCCCGCCGGCCCGGGCAAGGTCACCATCTTCTACAACTCGTGGCACACCTTCATGCGGATCGGCAACCGCTACTTCGGGACCAGCGGCTTCGCCCGTCCCGGCGGCGGCGCCGGCTGGTTCGACGTGGCCAAGCTCCCGGCGGACTACCTCGCCAAGTTCAGCGTGGTCCACGTGCCCGACCTCGGCGTCAACTCCTTCGCGCCGGGTGAGAACTACCTCCCGCTCAACCTGCTCAAGCCCAAGCGCACCTCCTCGACGCTGAAGATCCCGGTGTCGATGCAGCTCTCGACGCTGGGACCCTTTCCCCGCGCCTAGCGTCGCTGCACCATGCGGCCGGCGCCTCGCTGCGCACGGAGGCCGGCGCCTCGCTGCGTGAAGCGGTCGGCGCCTCGTAGCAGAATGAGCGGGTGCCCCACACACCCGAAGACGGACAATCGCTGTCCGGCGCGCTCCAGCGCGTCGTGACGGCGCTCGACGACCTCGGCCTGAGCGAATCGGTTGCCGCCGCCACGCGCGTCCGCGCGCAGGAGAGCGCACAGGCGCTGCTGGACGCCTACGGGGGAGGCGCGGACGGCATCGCGCTGGCGGTCGTCGCCTACGCCGCCGAACTGGTCGGCGTCCTCGCCGATGATCCGGCTGCCTACCCCGACGAGGTTCGCCGCGTCTCCGATGCCCTCCAGGCGAGCGCCGGGGTGCCCCGTGTGGCCCTGGGGCGCGAACTGCTCCGTCAGCGGCGACCGGCCGAGCTCTCGGTCGCCGACGCCGTCCACGCCCAGCTCGCCCTGCTGCGCGCTCTCACCGGCGCCCGCGCCGTGGCGCTGTGGGCCGAGCAGTCCGATGGCGACCACCGGCTCGTCGCACAGGCCGGCGAGCCCGAGGCCGGCCCCTCAGCAGATGAGGAGACGGTGAGCCTGCCCATCCCCGCTCGGCCCGTGACCGGCGCGCTGCGCGTGCACGGCGTGGACCCTCGCGCGCCGGAGCTGGCCCCGCTGCTGGCCGCCGCGACCCCGGGCCTGGCCTCGCTGATCGAGCGCGAGACCCTGCTTGACCGCGAGCACTGGCGCGAGATCGTCGCCGGCGCCGTCGAACGGCGGCTCGCGCGTCTGCGCTTTGACCTGCACGACGGACCACAGCAGGACGTCATCCTCCTGGCCCAGGACGTGCGGCTGTTCCGCGACCAGCTGCGCCCGCTGCTGGACGGCGATCCCGATCAGGGGCGCGCCCTGGGTCGGCTCGACGATCTCGAGGCGCAGCTGCTGGCCCTGGACGGCGACCTGCGCCGGCTGTCGACGTCGGTCCAGTCGCCGTTCCTCTCGCCGGGGTCGCTGATCGAGTCCCTGCAACGTGTCGCCGACGCCTTCGCCAAGCGCACGGGGATCCTCCCCGAGACCGAGTTCAGCGCCGATCTCACCCAGCTCTCGGAGTCACAGGAGATCGCCCTGCTGGCGCTGGTCCAGGAGGCCCTCTCCAACGTCCGCAAGCACGGCGAGGCCACGGCGGTGCGGATCTCGATCGTCCCCGACGCCGATGGGATCAGGGCCCAGGTGTCAGACGACGGCCGGGGCTTTGATCCCGAGGCGACGGTGGCGCGGGCCGCACGCGCGGGCCGTCTGGGCCTGGTGGGTATGTACGAGCGCGTGCGGATGCTGGGCGGCCAGACGCAGATCGCCTCCAAGCCGGGCGGCCCGACGGTGGTCTCGGCGGTACTGCCGCGCTGGGGCGGCGAGGACGACTAGAGCCGGGCCCGCGACCGCCACGGGGGGCTCAGACCAGCCCGTGGTCCAGCGCGTAGCGCACCGCGCCGGCGCGGTTGGGCACACCGAGCTTGCGATAGATGTTGGTCAGGTGGAACTTGATCGTGTGCTCTGAGACCCAGAGCTCGCGGCTGATCGCCGCGGTGGTCATGCCGGCGGCCACCCGGGACAGGATGTCGCGCTCGCGGTCGGTCAACGACGGCGCATCGGGCTCCTCGGGGTTGGCCGGCCGCGCCGGCATGATCACCGGGGCGGGTAGGACCTCGCCGTTGGCGGCCTGACGCAGGATCGACGTGATATCCAGCGAGCCGGCGGTCTTCAGCACGTAGGCGCTGGCGCCCGCCCGGAGCGTCGCCTCGATCACCGGCGCGTCGTCGCACGCCGACAAGATGACGGTCTTGGTCTCGGGCCAGCGCTTGCGGATGAGCTCGACCATCTCGGTGCCGGTCACGCCCGGCATGCGGAGGTCCATGAGCACGACGTCGGGACGGCGGCGCTCGATGAGCTGCACGAGCTCGGCGCCGGACTGAGCCTCACCGACGACATGCATGTCGTCCACGTGCTCGATCGTCCGGCGAATGCCGGCGATGATCAGCGGGTGATCGTCGGCGATGAGGACCTTGAGCTGGCCTGACATCACGCCCCGAGTTGTCGGCCCCAACCCGGCGCCCCTTGAGCCCGGGCGGACGGCGGGTCGCTCGGTCGGGTATAGCTTCGGGCATGACCGAACCCCAGCTCACGGGCGTCAGCGCGCAGGAGCGCCCGCTTGCGGTCCAGGCCCCGGCGCCGCGCCACGCCGAGCTGATGAAGGCCGTGCTGGAGCGCGAGGGCTTCAGCGACCCTGCCTGGGTCTTCGAGCGCAAGCTCGATGGGATTCGTTGTCTGGCCGTGCGCGAGCATGACGAGGTACTCATGCTGTCACGCAATGACCTCGACCTGGGCGGCCGATATCCCGAGGTGCGCGATGCGGTGGCCGCGCAGGGGCACCGGCGATTCGCCGTCGACGGCGAGATCGTCGCCTTCGACGGCCAGCAGACGAGCTTTGCCAGGCTGGCCCAGCGTGGTCACACCCGGGTCCCCGTGTTCTTCTACATCTTCGATCTGCTCTGGGTCGACGGCCATGACGTCCGCGCGCTGGGCCTGCGCACCCGGAAGCGCCTGCTGCGCGCCGCGCTGGAGTTCAAAGACCCCCTGCGCTGGACCTCGCACCGCAACGGCGAGGGCGAGGCGATGTTCAGCGAGGCGTGCCGTAAGGGCTGGGAGGGCGTAGTGGCCAAGCGCGCCGACAGCCCGTATCAGGCCAAGCGCTCCCGCGACTGGCTCAAGCTCAAGTGCGAGGCGGGCCAGGAGCTCGTCATCGGCGGCTTCACCGCACCCCAGGGGTCGCGCACGGACTTCGGCGCGCTGCTGCTGGGTTACTTCCGCGACGGCGAGCTCCACTACGCCGGCAAGGTCGGCACCGGCTTTGACCAGGACACCCTCGGCTCGATGGGGCGGGACCTGCGCGCGCTGAGCCGCGAGACGTCGGCCTTCGCCGACCCGTCGGCGATTCGCGAGCGCGGCGTCACCTGGGTGACCCCGAAGCTGGTGGCCCAGGTCGGCTTCACCGAGTGGACCTCCGCGGGGCGCCTGCGCCACCCCCGCTTTCTCGGGCTGCGCGAGGACAAGGCGGCGACCGAGGTGGTGCGCGAGCGATGACCGACACGATCACCGTCGGGCGCCGGCAGGTGCCCTTCAGCCACCCCGACAAGGCGCTCTTCACCGACCCGGAGATCACCAAGCGCGCTCTGGCCGAGCACTACGAGAGCGTCGCCGAGGCGATGCTCCCCCACGTTCGCGAGCGCCCGCTGGCGCTCCAGGCCTTCCCCAAGGGGATCGATGCGGACGGGTTCTTCCTGAAATCCGTCCCCCGCCACTTCCCCGACTGGGTTGCGACCGTCACTGTGCCCAAGAAGGGCGGGACGCTCACCCAGGTCGTGGCCAGCGAGGCGGCGACGCTCGTGTACCTGGTGGGACAGAACGTCGTCACCCCCCACATCTGGCTCTCGCGCGCCGACGAGCTGCGCCAGCCCGACCGGCTCATCATCGACTTCGACCCCTCCCCCGGCGTGACCTTCGCCGAGGTGCGGGCCGGCGCCCGCGACGCGGGTGAACGGCTCCGTGACGCCGGGCTGGCCACGTTCGCGATGGTCACCGGCTCGCGCGGGATCCACGTCGTGTCCCCGCTGCGGCGAGGCCCGTCGTTCGGCGACGTCCACAAGTTCGCCCGCGCGCTGGCCGAGGCCATGGTGGCCGACAACCCGGACCACCTGACGCTCGAGTGGCACCGCGAGGAGCGCGGCGCGCGCATCTACGTCGACGTCAACCGCATCAACTACGCCCAGCACGCCGTCGCCCCTTACGGGGTCAGGCCGCGACCCGGAGGCCCGGTGGCGATGCCGATCGCGTGGGAGGAGCTGTCCGACGCGCGGTTGGCGCCCGACAAGTGGACCGTGGCCACCGCCGCGCACCGGCTGCGCAGCGAGGGGGACCAGTGGAAGGGGATCGCGCGCCAGGCGCGCAAGCTGCCGTCGGCGTTGCCCGGCTGAACTCCCCGATGGTGTTTGGCACCACTATGAGGCCATTCACCATCGTCACGAACGCGGAGGCCGCTGGGGACAACCGCACACGCCGCGAGCGGTACCGTAAAAGACGGATGGAGGAGCACAGCCCACAGCCACCGGCGATCCTCGCGGGGGACGCCGAGCGCGAGCACAGCACCGAGCTGCTCAGCCGTGCCGTGGTGGAGGGGCGGCTCACGCTCGAGGAGTTCTCAGACCGGGTCGAGCGCGCCCAGGCGGCGCGCACACGCGGGGAGCTGGCCACGCTCACCCAGGATCTGCCCGCCGCGCCGCCCGCGCCGCCCGCGCCCGCGTCATCGACCGAGATCGTCCCCGCCCAGGAGCGCCACGTGGCCTTCTGCAGCCGGCTCGTGCGCTCAGGGCCCTGGGAGCTGCCCGCCCGGTCGGAGTTCCGCTCCATCTTCGGCACGATCACCCTCGACCTCTCGCAGGCTCGACTGCCAGGCTCAGAGGTGAATCTGGAGATCTTCAACCTGTTCGGCACCGTGACGGTGATCGTCCCCGAGAGCGTGGACGTGAGCCTGAGCGGCGGGGGCATGTTCGCCAGCCAGGTGATCCAGCCGCACACGGCGGCGCCGGTGCCCGGCGCGCCCAAGCTGCGCATCAAAGCGCGAGGCCCCGGCGGCACGCTGTACGTGCGCACGAAGTCGAAGGCCGCGTCCTAAGCGGGCGAGCCCGCCGGTACCGCCGCGATGCTCATCGCCGTGACCGACCACGCCGCCGAGCGCTTTCGCCAGCGCGTGCGGGGCTCCCTGGACGAGAAGATCGAGATCGCCGGCCGCGTGGCCCGCGCCCACGCCGCCGGGCGGGTCCAAACGGGCGAGCGCGGCGCGGTGCTGGTGCGCGACCTCGACCGGCGCGATCTCGTCTACGTCTGCCGTCCCGAGGGCGACGAGCTGGTGGTGACCACGCTGTGGGAGGAGGGTGAGGGCGCCGCCGTGCCCCGCCGCTTCACCGACGCCCTGCGCCGCGACGACCACCGGCTCCGCTGACGCAGGCAGCCTCGCAGATCAACCATCTAGGCTGACCGACATGCCCTCCCTCACCACGCGCCCCCTCGGCGCCTCCGGCCTCCAGACGTCCATCGTCGGCCTGGGGTGCAACAACTTCGGCCGCCGTGCCGACATCGCCACGACCCGCAAGGTCGTCGACGCCGCCCTCGAAGAGGGAGTCACGTTCCTCGACACCGCCGACATCTACGGGCGGGGCATGAGCGAGGAGTACCTCGGCGAGGTCCTCCAGGGTCGCCGCGACGAGGTGATCCTGGCCACCAAGTTCGGGATGGACATGGGCGACGGGCGCGGCCCCCGGGGGTCACGCGGGAACGTCCTGCACTGCATCGACGCATCGCTGCAGCGCCTGCGCACCGACACCGTCGACTACTACTGGTACCACCAGCCCGACGGGGTCACACCGATCCTCGAGACCCTCCAGGTCCTGCACGAGCTCGTCCAGGCCGGGAAGGTGCGGGCGATCGGCGCGTCCAACTTCGACGCCGATCAGCTCCGGGAGGCGGCCGCGGTGGCCGAGGAACATGGGCTCACCCCGTTCACGGCGGTCCAGAACGAGTACAGCCTGCTCGTGCGCGACGCCGAGCGCGACGTCCTCCCGGCCTGCGAGGAGCTCGGCATCGGCTTCGTCCCCTTCTTCCCGCTGGCCTCGGGGTTGCTCACCGGGAAGTACCGCCGTGGCGAGCCCGCGCCGTCAGGCACCCGGCTGGCCGAGCGCGACGAGGTCGCCAGCGCCGAGCAGTTCGACCTGCTGGAGGCCCTCCAGGGGTTTGCCGACGAGCGCGGCGCGCCGATGATCGACGTCGCCATCGGCGCTCTGCTGGTCCACGACGTCGTGTCCTCGGTGATCGCCGGCGCCACCAGGCCCGACCAGGTGCGCGCCAACGCCGCCGCCGGCCGCTGGTCCCCCACCGAGGACGATCTGGCGGCCCTGCGCGACGTGCTCTCGGCCCACGCCGTCTGAACGCCACCGGCCGCCGTGCCCCAGCCCGCGCTCCCATCGCTTCGCCAGCGGTTCCCGATGTGGGCGAAGTTCGCGGTATCGCTCGGGGTCGGTGCGATCCTGCTGGTGGCGCTGGTCATTTTCGTCAACCACAACAACACCGACTCCAACACGACCCTGTCACCGTCCGAGCAGGCCAAGGTCAACCGGGAGGCCGCGCTCGTGGTCGCCGCCGATCAGGCGCCGCGCGTCGTCGCACTGACCGGTGCGGAGAGCCCTCGGGCGGGCTTTGTGCGGACGGTGCGCACCGCGATGTCCAGCCTCATCAACAAGGGCGTCGTCGACGGTCCGCTGCAGCGCACCCGCTGCACGCGCCACGGTGGTGCAGCGGGCCGGCTCGCCTTCAGCTGCGTGGCCACCGCCAACAACGAGAACTACAACTTCGTCGGCGTCGTCGACACCACCGCGCGCCAGCTCACCTACTGCAAGCGCGACGTGCCGCCGACCCCATCACAGAAGATCCCGGTGAGCCCTCGCTGCACCGCCTGACGGCCGGGGTGCTGGCCGCGGCGGGCGGCACCGGTCAGCGCCAGGCCACGCTCCCCCTGCCCGCGAATGAGGCGAGAAGCGCACCGACAGGATCCGCGCGTCACGGGGCACGCTGAAGGCGACGCAGCCCTCGCGTGACTCGCCCACTCCGATCAGGCTCTCGAAGTCGGTCAGCGGCGTCTCACACACGCCCTGCTTGACGAACAGCGGCGACGTCAGCCCCGCGGTGGTGAGGATCGACCAGTCTCCGGACGCGGTGCTGTCGTAGGTCGCGCCGGCCATCGCACGAATCGTCACCTGGACCCCGGTGGCGCGGTGGCCGGGCAGGAGCGCTGATCCGGTGCCGGTGAGGGGGTCGAGCACCTTGGAGACGGTGACCAGCAGCGTCGAGCCCCCGGCGTGGACACGCAGGGCGGCGCCGACCGGCGCACCGTGGGGCCGGGGGCGCCGGCGACGAGCCGGCCGCGCGCTGGTTGTCGCCGTCGCGGTCGTGGTGGAGGTCGGGCTCACCGACGACACCGTGGTGTCGCTCGCGGGGCGAGCTACGGGTCGAGCCGCCGCACCCGGCCACGGCAAGCGTCAGCGCAGCCCCCAGCGCAGGCAGGATGCTCAGCGCGACAGAGGCGCGCGGAGCCGGTCCGCGAGGGATGAGTGGGGGCCTGACCACGGTCGCGCAACATACCCGCCCAGACGAAGTGCAGCCGCCGGCCGACCCGCGGTCGGACTCGCGTTCAGCCGCCGGCCGACTCGCGGTCGGGCTCACGTGGACCGGCGGCCGCATCCTGAGATCGGGCTCGGCTCCGGCCGGCGGCGGGGTCGAGCCACCGTCGGTCACGGCGTCGGCGTGCCCGCCGCCGGAGCGGTCGACGCCGGTGTCGGTGGCGGGCTCGTCGGACGGGGTCCTGCCTCCGCGCTGCTCGCTGGGCGGGACATCTGGCTCGTCGTGGCTCATCGGTGCCTCCACCGCTCGGGTCCGTTCTCGACCCGCTACCCGCCGGTGAGGTTGCGCAAAAGACCGGTGTGCGGGCACGCGCGGCGGTGTGCGTCGCACGAGACCCGCCAAGTGGCGTCGTCCCGATGGGCGTTCCTGCCCCACCGGGACGCGCAGCTCGTGGCCCCCCGGGTCTGATGCCCGCGCGCGAATGCCCTTTCCGCCGCCGGCTGCCTCGGGGGACAGCAAATCCGTTGGTGCCCCTTTTGTGAGGAACGACTCAAGGTCAGGAAATCTCACGCGTGCGGTGGCGCGCGGCGTCAGCGGAGGCGGATAATGCGCGGCGATGTCCTACGACGAGGACCTGGCCAACCGCATCCGTGAGCTGATCGCCGCCGAGCCCGGCGTCGTGGAGCAGAAGATGTTCGGGGGGCTGGCCTTCCTCATCGGCGGGCACATGACCGTGAGCGCCAGTGGCCGAGGCGGGCTCCTGCTCCGCGTGCCACCCGAGGAGACCGAGTCGCTGCTGGCCAAGCCTCATGCCGGCCCGTTCGAGATGCGCGGCAAGACGATGGACGGCTGGCTCCGGGTCGAGACCGAGGGGGTCAAGACCAAGCGCCAGCTGGAGCGCTGGGTGCAGCGTGGCGTCGCCTACGCGCGGTCGCTGCCGCCCAAGGAGAAGTAGCTGCCGCCCAAGGAGAAGTAGCTGCCGCCCAAGGAGAAGGAGCCGCCGCCGGCGTCCCGCCGCGCAGCGCGGCGATGTCGATTCGGGCCCGAGCCGTTCGTATAGGGGGTGACAATGACCACGACGGCGCCGCCCCAGACCGGCGCCGGAAGGAGCCCACCATGAAGACCTACCTGCTCAGCGTCGTGCAGCCCGACGGCCCCACGCCTCCCCCGGCGGAGCTGGAGAAGATCATGAGCAACCTCCGTGCGCTGAACGACGAGATGCGCGCCGCCGGCGCCTGGGTGTTCTCCGGAGGCCTGCACGCGCCCAGCACGGCCACCGTCCTGCGCGCCAGCGGCGACGACGTCCTCATGACCGACGGTCCCTTCGCCGAGGGCAAGGAGCAGATCGGCGGACTCTCGATCGTCCGCGCCGACGATCTGGACGGCGCGCTCGAGTGGGGCCGGCGCCTGGCCCGGGCGACGACGCTGACCATCGAGGTCCGGCCGTTCCAGGACGAGGCCGAGCGCTGACTCACCACGCGGACGCGCAGATGCCGGCCCTGGGATCTGAGAACATCGAGCGTGTGTTCCGCCAGGAGCACGGGCGCGCCGTGGCGGTCCTGGTCCGCAGCTTCGGCGACATCGACCTCGCCGAGGAGGCGGTCCAGGACGCCTTCGCCGAGGCGGTTCGCCGTTGGCCCGCGCGGGGCCTGCCGCCCAGCCCCGCCGGCTGGATCATCACCACCGCGCGCAACCGCGCGATCGACCGCCTGCGCCGCGAATCCGGCCGCGCCGATCGCCACGCCCAGGCCGCCCTGCTGCGCGGCGACGGGGACGAGCCGGCACCGTTCAGCGGCGAGGTTGAGGAGGACACCGTGCCCGACGATCGCCTGCGCCTGATCTTCACCTGCTGCCATCCGGCCCTGTCGTCCGCGGCGCAGGTGGCGCTCACCCTGCGCCTGCTCGGCGGCCTCACGACGCCCGAGATCGCCCACGCCTTCCTGATCTCAGAGCCGACGATGGCGCAGCGGCTGGTCCGCGCCAAGGGGAAGATCCGGGATGCCGGCATCCCCTACCGGGTGCCCCGCGACGAGGACCTGCCCGACCGCCTGGGCGGCGTGCTGCGCGTCGTCTATCTCATCTTCAACGAGGGCTACACCGCCAGCGCCGGTCCTGAGCTGGTGCGCGACGACCTCTGCGCCGAGGCTGTCCGCCTGGGTCGCCTGCTCGTCGCGCTGATGCCCGACGAGCCCGAGGCCGCCGGGCTGCTCGCCCTGATGCTGCTCACCCACTCCCGGCGCGCGGCGCGCACCGACGCCGCCGGAGAGCTCGTGCGTCTGGGCGACCAGGACCGCGCGCTCTGGGATCGCGCCCTCATCGACGAGGGGCAGGCAATCGTGCGCCGGTGCCTGGCGCGCCGCCAGCCGGGCCCCTACCAGTTCCAGGCGGCCATCAACGCGGTCCACAGCGACGCCGCGACGGCGGCGGATACCGATTGGGGCCAGATCCTCGCCCTCTATGACCAGCTCATGGTGATGGCACCGACGCCCGTGGTCGCACTGAACCGTGCGGTCGCGCTCGCGGAGGTCGACAGCCCCGAGGCCGCCTTGGCCGCCATCCACGAGCTGGACCTCGCCGGCTACCACCTCTACCACGCGATTCGCGCCGAGCTGCTCGCGCGGACCGGTGACGACGGGGGCGCCGCCGCGGCCTACGACGCCGCGATCGCCCTCACCGACAACGCAGCCGAGCGCGCGAGCCTCAGCCGACGGAGGCGAAGTGCGTCCGGTCGCGCCCGGCGGCCTTAGCCTCGTAGAGCGCCACGTCGGCGCGGGCGATGATGTCCTCGGCGCTCTCGCCGGGCTCGCCGACGGCGATGCCCGCCGAGCACGTCCAGTTGTCCGAGACGCTGGCGCGCAGGCGCTCGGTGACCTCGCTGGCGATGTCCGGGTCGCAGTCGCGCAGCAGCAGCCCGAACTCCTCGCCGCCCAGCCGTGCGAGCAGGTCGCCGGTGCGCAGCTGGTCGCGCCACTCGGCGGCGGTCTCCTTGAGCAGGCGGTCGCCGGCCGGGTGGCCGTAGGTGTCGTTGAAGCGCTTGAAGTGATCGAAGTCCATCATCGCGATGACAAGCTGGCTGCCCTCGCTGTGCACGCGCTTGACCTGGGCGTCCCAGGCGCGGCGGTTGGGCAGCCCGGTGAGCGGATCGGTCTGGGCCTCGTCGGCGAGGTTGTCCAGCACGTCGGCACGAGCGATCACGGCCGCGGCCTCATGGGCCAGCAGGGACGCGATCGTGGTGTGCGTCCCGCCCGCCTGGATCTCGTCGGCCCAGCCCACTACCAGCACGCCCTGGGCGACGCCGTGGCGGGTCAGGGGCTGGTAGAGCACCGAGCGCGGCCGTCCGGTCGCGATCCACGACGCGCGGTTGCCCACGCGCGCCTCGACGTCGCCGGTGACGAGCACCGGGCGCCGGGTGTCAAATGCCTCCTGGACGGCACTGCCGGCCTCGGCGGGCTTGCGCAGCGCCGCGCCTTCGCGCTGGGTCACCGCCGTGCAGACGAGGCCTTCGCCGTCGGCGGTGGGCTCGTAGAGGAGTGCGATCGTGGCGTTGGAGATCGACTTGGCGGCCTGGCAGACATCGATCCGGGGGTGGGGGCTGTCGAAGAGGCGGTGGACCACGTCGACGAGCTGCTCGAGCATCCGCTCCCGGTCACGGGCCTCGCTGGCCCTCCGGCGCACGCTGGCGACGAGCTGCTGGGTGGCAAAGCCGATGATCGCCGACACGGTCACCGACAGCACGGCGGAGCGGTACTGGCTGTGCGGGTAGGCCGGCGGCCCGACGATGAGGATCGGAAGCAGGTAGAAGAGCCCCACGCCGGCGACCACCACGCCGAGGTGACGGCGCGAGCGGCTGTAGAGCGCGGTGTGGAACACCGGGATCATCGCCAGCGCGCTGGTGCCCGAGCTCGAGCCGCCCACGGAGTTGCGCAGGAAGGCGACGCCGGCGAGGAACAGCAGGGCGGCGGGGACCAGGCCGAGCAGCGACCCGTCGCGCTCGCGCGTGGCCCCGATGGCCAGCGCCGCGGCGACCACGGCGAGCAGGCTGGAGAGCGCGTACTGGCCCCAGTGCACGTGGGAGCCGATCAGCACGACCGTCCACGCGAGGACGGCCGCTGCGCTGAAGGGCGCGAAGGCGCGTGCTGACGACCGCAGATCACGGACCACGTTCACGCGATCGCATCGGTCGCCCTGGACGAAGGGTTGACCGGCGTGGACGAATGGTCGACCGGCCGGTGTCCACCGGTTGACAGACCCTCACCGATCAGGGGATGATCCCCATCGACATGCGGGGGTCACGGGGAACGGCGATCATCGCCGCCTGCGTCGTGCTCGGAGCGCTTGGGTTGGGCCTGCCCGGGCCCGCCTCGTCTGCCTCCCACCGGCCTCCGCGGCAGCGCGTGGTCAACTCGGAGGTGACCGGCCCGCTCCTGATCGCCTGGAGCGGCGATCCCGCGCACGGCTGCGCCGCCGCGGGCCTGTGCGGCGTCACCGGCACGGTGCAGATCCACCTCGGAGGCGCCTCGGCCTCGAGCAGCGGCGGCCCGCCACAGCTGATCGCCAACGACGATGGGGCGGTGGCCCGGGTGCAGACCACTCAGCCCGACGGGTCGGTGACCACCTGCGCCGATCTGGTCCCGATCCAGTTCAGCTTCGGACTGCACCGACCCGGGGGGCGTCTGGCGGCGGAGATCTCGACCGCCTTCGGCCCGGGCCAGACCCCGAGCTCCGGGCGCTGCGCCGGCCCGACCGCGGGCGAACTCGCCGCGCTGGTGCTTCCCGCCCGCCGGGTCGCATCCGGCTATGACTTCTCCGGCCACAGCTCGATCACCACCGGACCCTTCGCGGTCACCGTCATCTCCGGGGTACGGGCCCGCGTCACGTTCGGCAATCAGGGAGGGAACGGGGGCGGCATGGAGATCGTCAGCGGCAGCGGCACGACCGTGCCGGTCAAGCCGCACTCCGCTCTCGTCGAGCGCGCGAGCTTCACCTACCGCGTCACCGGCTTCTCCGGTGCGCTCACCACCGACTTCGCTGGACAGGCCCCGCCCCAGTGCGACGCTCTGGGCGCCTGCGGCGCCACCGGCCGGCTCGTGCAGGCGTTTACCGCCCACGGGAGCCTCAGCTTCACGGGCGCGCGCGTCGCGACCCGGCACGTCGGACGCGACCGCGCGCTGGCGGACCTGCGCCATGGGGACATGGTGCTGTCGGACACGTTTGCCGAGCAAGCCGTGCGTGAGTCGGTCGATGAGACGAGCGCGCAGAAGGGCGGCCTGCCCTGCACGGCCACCAGCTCGATCGCGCTGGCCGGTGGGCTCGCCGGCAGGTCGCGTCGCGGCAGCGACAAGCTGCTGCTGTCGGACCCTGTTGACGGCTTCGGCGACGGTCCACCCGATGCGTTCCGGACGCCGTGTCCGGGGCCCTCGGCGCAGGACATCCTCGGCCCCGGCAGCGCGACGATGGCCACCGCGACGATCGCGGCGGGGCGGCTGGGCGCCAGGCACCTGTCGATCATCTTCCGCGGCCGCGACCGCTTTGACGCCCCGGCGTACAGCGGCCGGCGCAGCGGAGCGGTGGTGTTGGGACTCGTGCTCGTACGCAGCGCCGGCGGCACCCGTCGCGTGAGCCTGTTAACCGGGGAGCCGCTCAACCCATGAGACGGTGTCGCCGCATCCTCGTGGCCTGGGCCGTGGCCATCATCGCTCCGACGGCGGCGATGGCGCAGCCAATCGTGACCGTGACCAGCGGACCGGCGTTCACGACGACCTCGATTCCGGTGCGCATCACCGGACTGCTCTTCGTGCAGTTCCACGGCGATCCCTCAGCCGGTTGCGCGCGGTGGGGCCTGTGCGGATACAGCGGCACGGTCTCGTGGCGGCCTCCGCCGACCGCGTCAGTCCAGATCGAGCGTACCTCGGGGCGGCACTCTCGGACGGCTGTGCAGCTCTTCCCGGATTTCAATGCCAGGCCGCAGACCCCGAACGGAGTGACCACCGCCAGCGTCACGCTGGCGGGCGGCCCGTCGGAGCCGGCCTCCCGCTGCCTCGATGCCGGCCAGTCGGGCGAGGCGGCCTCATTCCAGCTCCGCGGCGGCCGCGTGACGTTCTCGCTGTCACGGGAATCACCCTCTCTGCTCCTGACCCGCTGCGCCGGCCCGCGCGACGCCGACGTCCTGCCCCAGGTCCCCGCACCCACCATTCCCCTGACGACGTTGGAGCGCGGGCACAGGACCATCTCCCTGGCTGCCTCCGGCCTGCTGCATTCCCACGGCTTCGCCGGGTCGATCACCTCGACGCTCGCGGTGCACGTCGGCCGGCCGGGCAAGCCGCGCACCGAGACAAACCACACTTCAGGACGCCGAGGGACGCCGGGGCGGGAGATCGTGGTGACCTACCGGGCGAGGCTTCGTGGAACCGTCGTCGAGGAGATCCGCGGCGCAGCCAATCCGCTCGCGTGCGAGGCGCTGGGGTCGTGCGGTGTGACGGGCACGATCACCATGACGCCTCCAGCGGCGGCCACCACCGCCCACCTGACCGTCGACGCACACGCCACCACGCCCCGCCGGGAGTTGCTCGCCGCCGCCGGCCTGGGCCCTGGCAGCCCGGGACGCGTGGGCGGGTTCGGCGCTCTGAGCTGGCGCGCCGGCGGGACGGTCGCGGCCGATCTGCGCCAGGGGTCCGAGCACTGCGTCGACACCGCACCGGCCGGGAACCTCGGGCTGATCATCGCGACGGGCGCAGGCCACTGGACCCTCTCCTCCTTCTTCGGCGGCGTGATCGGCTCTCCGGGGACCGCCACCCGTTGCCCGGGCCCGGTCCCGTCCATGCAGGCGATCGGAAGCAGCGCCGCGCCGCTCGCCTCGCTGGATGGACGGACCGCCCAGATCATGGTGACCACGGGCTCGATCGCACACGACGACGGCTACCGGGTGCGGATCGTGCCTCACCTCATGGTGACGCTGACCCGAGTCAAGGTCCGGATGCGGGCGATCCGGGTCCCGCCGGGCGAGGTGCTCTCCGGGTGACCCTCAGACCCGGTAGCGATCGGTGAGCGCGGCGAGCTTGCCCGACAGCTCGTTGAGGTCCCCGGCAACCCGCTGGGACTGCTGGGCGCCCTCCAGGAACTGAGCCGTCCCGTCGTCGATGTTGGTCATCGCCTCGGCGATCTGATCCATGCCCACGCTCTGCTGATGAGCGGAGGCGGCGATCTGCTCGGCCGCGGCCGAGGCCTCGCGAATGGTGTCCGCCAGGCTCCGGATCCCCTCCCCGGCGCGCCCGGTGAGGCTCAGCCCGTCGTCCACGACCTGGGTGCCCTGCCCGCTGGCGGCGACCGCTGCCGCCGTCGCGTCCCGCACGTCGTTGAGGATCGTCTCGACCTGGGCGGTGGCGGCCTTTGACTGCTCGGACAGCCTGCGGACCTGCTCCGCGACCACGGCGAAGCCTCGGCCGTGCTCGCCGGCGCGCGCTGCCTCGATGCTCGCATTGAGCGCGAGCAGGTTGGACTGATCCGCCAGCTCGTTGACGGTGGCCGTGATCGCCCCGATCTGCTGGGTGCGCTCGGACAGGGTGAGGATCTCCTCGGCGATCCCGTCGACCCGGGCGCGAATCTCCTCCATGGCCACGGCGATCGCCGCGACCGCCTCGGTGCCCTCGTCTGACACGGCGACCGATTCGCTGGCCTGCTGGGCCACCTGCCGGGCTCGCTGGGCGGTGTCGTCGGCGGCGGCCCGCAGCTCGTTGACCGTGGCCGAGGTCTGGCTGATCGCGGCCGACTGCTCGCCGGCGCTGTCGGTGTGACGGCTGACCGCCGACAGGATCTCGCCGGTGGAGTCACCGATCTCGCGAACGCCGGCCTGGATCTCCCGCGAGATCTCGGCCAGGCCGGAGACCATCGTGTTGAGGCTGTCGGCGAGCTCGGCGAGCTCCGGGCTGCCGTCGGCGCTCACGGTCGCCGTGAGGTCGCCGTCGGCCACGCGGGCCGCGAACGCCGTGTAATCGCGCACGGCGGCCTGCAGCGTCTCCTTGGACGCCCGTTCGGTCTGTGCCGAGTGCTCGAGCTCGCGATGACGCTCCTCGGTCAGCGCGGTCATCCGCCGCAGCGCCAACCCGAACCGCACGCCCGCCGCCACCAGCGTGGCCGTGGCCAGGCCGGTGGCGACCTGGGTGGTGTGGTTGAGCGAGCCGACGAACAGGATGAGCAGCGCGAACGCCGACGCGACCGCCGGCACCGCGAAGCCCGAGGACCGGTTCTCCTGCGCAGGCACCACCGGATCGGGGGCCAGGCAGACGGCCGCCGAGATCAGCAGCAGTGACACCGGCCAGGCCATCGAGTCCAGGAACCAGCCGATGTTGCCGGGGTCGCCGAACAGAGCCGAGGTGTCACCCGCTGCATTGGCGAGCCCCGCAAGGGCGATGAGCCACCAGCGGGCGCGCTGACCGGCGGGCAGGAGCCGCACGCCGAAGACCGTGAGCCCGAACAACAGAAGATCACCGACCGGATAGACGAGGTTGATCGCCACCGACTCGTTGCCGCCCCCGGCCGCCGTGGCGATCCCGTGGAAGGCAAAGGCCACGAGGGCCGCGGAGGTGACCAGCGCGGCGATGACGCCGTCGAGGTAGTTGGCGGCGCTGAGCCTGCGCACGTCGCGCTGCATCAGCACCATCACGCCGACATAGGCCAGCGGGAAGAACCCGACCCACAACCAGTTGGCCACCGAGATCGTCGCCGGGGTGGCCCCGCCGAGCGTCTCGTAGGTCATCGCGAAGTCGCCCACGGCCCAGGCCACGCAGCCCAGGCCGAGCCACCGGGCGTACCTGCGGTCACGCGCGGTGACCCAGGCACGCGCGAGCACGAGGACGCTGGCCACCAGCTCGAAGGCCGCGACCCCCCAGCCGTCGAGCCACGTGGGCGAGGCGCCGTTGGGCCCGCGCACGACGAGCGAACCGGCGTAGGCGACGAGGACGATGGTCAGCCCCGCGAACAGGGTCCTGATGCCGGGGCCGGCATGATCGGCGCCGGCGCGATGAGCGCCGGAGCTGCGCGGGGTCAGAACGCCCGCGCGGCGCTCCGCACGAGGCTGGTGCGCGATCGCGGCTGGGCGGGTGTCGGTGACTGCCATGTCTGCTCTCCTTTTCAGGCCGGCCGTCACCGCCCGCTGCGACGTCGTTGCGGGCGACGCTGTGACACGCCGGCTCTGAGCTGGTTATCGGCATCAACCCGTCATCGGTCGACCGCCTCTAACCGGCCGCTAACGAACCGGGCCGGCCGGGCGAGATCCGGCGGGCGCCGTCAGCTCCAGGAGGCGGCGCCGGTGGCCGCGATGGCGTGGGGGTGGGTGCGGGGACCCGGGTGATGCGCGGCGCCCGGCGCCGGCGTGTTGGCCAGCAGCGCCAGGATGACGAGGCAGATGCCGACAGCCACCACCGCGGCCACGATGTTCAGCTCGGTCCTCAGGCTGGACGGCGGCGTGAGTCGGACGCGGTATGTCGTCTCGGTCGTCGGCATGTGTTGCCCTCCTCGCTTCCTTGCAGGTGCGCGTGTGTTGACAGGTGCCCCGAACGGCCCCCGAAACGGTGACAGGCCCGCGGAGGACCAACCGCGTCTCACGGCACGGACAGTCTGCGTCCTTTGACCCACTCCGTCTGCGTCCTTCGACACACGACTGCGCTCGAACAGTCACACTGTGGGAGTGGAGGCGAGCACCAATAATCACGAGGGCCTGAGCGAAACCCTACGCCGCGAGGGCCACGTGCGGCGCTTTCGCCGCGGTCAGGCACTGTTCACCGAGGGCGACCGGGCCGAGCGGGTGTTCCTCATCGACCGCGGCTGGGTGATGATCAGCTGCATGTCGGCCGAGGGCCGCGAGATCGTCCTGGGCCTACGCGGCAGCGGCGACATCATCGGCGAGCTCTCCACGCTGGATGGCGAGGCCCGGTCGGCCACGGCGCTGGCCGTTGGCGAGGTGGATGCGATCGTCGCCTCCGGAGCGGTGCTCACCCAGGCGCTGGAACGTCCGGACGCCGCCCGGGAGCTGATCGGTGTGCTGGCGACGCGTCTGCGCGACGCCGATCGCAAGCGACTCCAGTTCGCCACGCTGGACACCCTCGGCCGCGTGGCGGAGCGGTTGCTGGAGCTCTCCGAGCGCTTCGGTCAGCCCTCCGACAACGGCGTCGCAGTGGAGATGCCGTTCTCCCAGGAGCAGCTGGCGAGTTGGTGCGGAGCCTCGCGTGAGGCGACGGTCAAGGCGCTGGCGGCGCTGCGCTCATTGCACTGCATCAGCACCGGGCGCCAGAGCCTGGTCATCCACGACATGACCGCCCTGCGCGGGCACGCTCAGCGCCGCACCTGATGCACGCGGCGGACGCGTGTCCTGGGAGACCAGCGCACAGCGCGCGCTGATCTGCGCCTGCTCCCAGCGCGTGTCGCTGAAAAGCGACCTCATCGCGAGGGCACCGGATCACGCTTGGGATCGGGCTTGTGCCGCTCGGGCTCGCGCTGGGGCTCGGTGCGCGGGACCTCGCGCGGCGAGGCGGGGATCCGGATGGGCTCGACGGTGATGGTGCGAGACGGGCCGGGCAATGATCCTGAGATCTGGGTGCGGCGAACGATCGTCGGATGCGGCGACATTGGTTGCCTCCTGACTGACAGCGATTTCCCTGCGTGACGGCCACCGAAATCTAACGCGCGATATCTCAGGCGGTGAGGCGCAGCACCCGGCTCGTCGCCGGCGCGCGCGCCGCCGCGCCTTGGACCGCCCGCGGCGGGCTTGTCGCCGGAGCGGGCGCCGCCGCGCCTCGGACCGCCCGCGGCGGGCTCGTGGCGGCGACGGTGACGTTGAGCGGCGCCGGATAGGTCACGGTCTCGCGGCACGACAGCCGGACGCCCGCATCGTGGCGCGTGGGCGTGAACCGCTGCCCAGAGTGGCCGCGCAGCAGCGTGTCGTTGCGCAGCCAGTGGAAGCCGTCGAACGAGAAGGCCCCGGCAGAGGGCTGCAGGCCCATCCACGTGGCAAACCGCCCGGCCGTGCACCCGACCGGGACGCCGGGCCGCGGCCGTGCCGCGAGGTGCGGTGCTGCCCGCTGCCCGGCCGGGGTCCCCACCGTGACCACGCCGAAGGCCGACGCGCTGCCCTCGTCGGTGAACCAGAGCTTCCCGTCCGCGGCCGGCACGATCGCCGCCGGCTCACTCCCCGCTGGAACCCCGGCGGAGAACTCGCGGATGGCGCCGCTGGCCGTCACGCGGCCGACCGCCGCCGTCTGTCCCTCGTCGGTGAACCACATGGCCCCGTCGGGACCCGCGGCGACCGCCACGGGTGAGCTCCCGGCCTGAAGGCCGCGGGTGTGCTCGGTGATCTGGCCGGCCGGGCTGACCCGGCCGACCGCGCCGCCGGAGTCGGCGAACCACATCTCGCCTCCGGCCGCGGCGGCGATGCCGAGCGGCTGGCCGCCGCGGCGCAGACCGTGCCGGAGCTCGGCGATCTGCCCCGACGGGGTGATCCGGCCGACCGCGCAGGGGCCGGCGCCGCTGCAGCCGCGGTCCGTGAACCAGACCTGGGCGTCGGTGCCCGTGGCGATCCCGAACGGCACACTGCCCCGGCCCAGGCCGTGGCTGAACTCCGTGATCCTCCCGCGGTCCGTGATCCGGCCGATCGCCGGATGCCTGCCCTGGTCGGTGAACCACACATCGCCGGTGGAGGTGGCCGTCAGCTCGAAGGGCTGGCTGCCGCGGCGCAGGCCCCGGCGAAACTCGGTGATGCGGCCCCGGGGGGTGATCCGCCCGATGGCGGGCCGGCGGCCGTTGTCGGTGAACCACAGGTCGCCGCCCGCGCCGGCGGCGATGGCGAACGGCAGGCTGCCCGGGTCCAGACCGCGCGCGAACGTGGTGATCTGCCCCTCCGGGGTGATCCGGCCGATCGCGCAGCGGCCGAGCCCCATGCATCCCTGATCGGCGAACCACACGTTGCCGTCGGGCCCCGACGTGAGTCCGAAGAGGTAGATCTGGGCGCTTGAGCCCAGCGGGATCTCGGTGACCGTCCCGCGCCGGACCGCCCGGGCGCTCGCGGCCAGCGCCGCCGCCGTGCGGTTCACCGGCGGTGACGCCTCGCCGGTCACGTGCGTGGCCAGGGCCCGCGCGCCCGGTCCGGGAAGAACCGCCAGCGCGCCGACGCCCGCAACGGCGACGATCAGCTTGCGCACGGATCGATTCTACGGTCGCGCGAGGGACACCGGGCCACTCCCGACGGCCGTGCATCCCGACGCTACGCTGGCAGGCGCAATGACCGCGCCGATCCGCCACGGGGCCATCGGTCTGATCGTCGGCGGGCCGTGCTGCTGGCCGCGATCGCGGGCGGCGCGCGGCCGCGTCCGCGCGGGCGCCAGGCTCGCCGACGCCCGGATCACCACGACGTACGTCATGACCGGGCGGATCGTCACCGCCGTCCGCGTCCGCGGTGAGCACCGCGGCCAGTCGATCACGCGCCGGTGGACGTTCACCGGCCTGGGCTGCGCCGGCAGCGTCTGCAGGCGGCTGCGCGTGCGCCGCCAGCGCGGCGCCAACCGCTTTGACCGGGTGACGCTGTCGCGGGTCGGGGTCGGCAGCTACACCGGCGGCGGCCGCTTTTCGTCCGCGCTGCAGTGTCAGGGCCGGCGATACCCGCACGGCCTCGTCGTCCCTTACACCATCAGGGTGCAGGTGACGCGGGTGGGCCTTCATCGAGGGCATCGCGTTCGCCAGCCGCCTCAGCGCCGTCTACACGAACCGGCGGCGCATCGATCGCAGCCCGGTGCCCCCTCGGCCCCAGCCACGACGCCGCACGGTACGCCGGCGTGGCCTAGCCGCTGCCCTCCCCCGGCGGCAGCGTTTCTCGTGGCCGCCCAGCCGGCCGACGACAGCGCCACGTTCACCGACACGTCGGTCGCCGGCGCCGGTGGAGCGCCGATCGTGTCGCGGGTGTGGCGCTTCGGCGACCCCGGCTCGGGGACGGCCGACAACGCCGCCACCGCGAGCCCGGCGGGGCACACGTTCTCCGGGCCCGGCGTCTATGCGGTGACGCTGACCGTCACCGACGCCAACGGCCTGAGCGCCACCACGACCCAGCCGGTCACCGCGCCCGGGGCCGCCCACGGCGGCGTTCACCGACACGCGCGTGGGCACGTCGCGGACCTTCGCCTTCAGCGACACCTCACAGCCGGGGGTCGGCGGTGCGGCGGTCGTCGCGTGGTTCTGGAGCTTCGGCGACCGGGGTCCCCGGCCAATCTCTCGGCACTCCAGAACCCGCAGCACACCTTCAGCGCGCCCGGCACCTACCAGGTCTGCCTGCTCGCCACCGACGCCAACGGCCGCAAGGCCGGGCATTGCGCGCCGGTGGCGGTGCCCGCGGGAGCGACCGCGAACACTGCGACACCAGCCACGAGCATCGTGGCCCGCGACCGAGCCGTGATCAACCCTCGAAGCGGACCGTCGCCAGCACCGCGCTGAGCTGGCCGGCCAGCTCAGCGGGACGCCGACGCACGGGGGAGATCACGGCGTAGAGGCAGAACGGGCGGCCGGCGGCGGTGAAGAAGCGCTGGGCGCCAAGGTGGCCGAGTCGTGCTGCACCTGGAGCCGGTCGGGCTGAAGTCGCCCACCCGCAGGCGCGGCGGCCAGCGCCGGGACGCGAACAGGCCGCTGCCGGGCTGGACGTGGCGGTCCACCACGTACTCCACGAGCGCGGCGAACGCGCCATCAGGGCCCATGGCCGCGGTGACGCCGGCTCCGAACTGGCCGGAGTCGGCGGTGAGCGCAAAGCCGGCCACATGCAGATAGGGCGCGCTCTGCGGCGGGCGCACGATCCGTGCCTCCCATCCCATCGGCACCTCCACCGACAGGCCGTGGGCCGCCGTCCTCACAGCAACCCCACGACGACCAGCGCGATCGCCGCGGCCTCGGCCACCAGCGCCCCCTGCCGGGCCGGCGCCTGCGCGCGCCCCATCCGCTCGTGCAGGCGGACGAGACCGGGGGGATCGGTCGCGACGCGCGCGGGCAGCAGCGACAGCGCCCGGATGGCACCGAACGCCGCCCCCACCGCCGCGCCCGAGGCCACCGTGCCGCACAGCACGGCCCCGAGCGCCGCGGCATACACGGCGGCGCTGGTCACGATGGTGCACCACTCCGGTCCCGAGCTGGGCGCCGAAGGCGACGCCGTAGACCCAGCCGCGATACCGGGTCAGCCAGTCCTCGTTGACCTGCCGTCGCGTGGTGGGCAGACGACGGCGCAGGGGCGACGCGTCGACGGCCAGCGCCAGCGCGAGCAGCGCCAGGGCCGCGAGGTCGCGCCATGTCCCCTTTGGCGCCAGCGACCCGAGCGCTCCCGCGACGGCTCCGGCCAGCGCACCGCGCGCCCACAGCGCCGGCGGCAAACGCCGACGCGGTGACACCCCATGAGAATCCGCGGCTCCGCTCGCCGAGCGGAGTGATGCTGGCCAGCATCGATTGTCCTCAGGGAGACCAGGCGCTGCGGATGGCGCCGGCGACGGCCACGAGCACGAATGCGGGCAGGAGCACGGCCGTCAGCGGTCCTGCTCGCCGGGCAGGCCCGAGGCGGTCGGGTACAGGCTCGGGTGCCCGGGCCCGATCCCGGCCGAGGCCAGCGCGCTCTCCGAGCGCTGCGCCCGCTCGGCCGTGGTGCGCGCCGGATCCGCCGCCCGCTGTGCGTCGGCGCGGGCATCGGCCACCATCGTCTGAAGCTGTGACCAGCTGAGCGCCGAGCCGCGGCCCAGGATCCCGCCCGCTCCGTCGGTGAGCACGAAATGAGGCGAGCCCGGGACGGCGTAGTCTGCCCACGCTGCGCTGGACATGATCACCTCGGTTCCCGCGGGGGCGAGTCGCTCCAGGCGGGTGGGGCTCTCGCGCGTCGCGTCGTGGGTGACCACCGTCACCCGTGGGGCGAGCGAGGCCAGATCACCGGCCTCGTGCAGGCCGGCCCACAGCGGGGCGCAGCTCGTGCAGCCGCTGGTGAGGAAGGCGATCAGCGTCGCCGGGGAGCTCGGCCCGAACGACAGCGTCACCGAGTCGCCGCGCAGCGTGGTCCCGCTGATCGCCCCGGCCGTGGTCACCTCGCCGCCGCCCACGGGCGGGAGCGGGAGGCTCGGCGGACGGCGCGAGCGCACCAGCGCCGGCGCGCTCCTCCAGCGCGGCCACCCGGCGCAGGATGTCAGCGTGGCTGCGCAGAAGCGCCACGATGTACACGAGCGCGACCGCCAGCAGCAGCGCGATGACGAGCGTGACCACGACCATCGCGCCTACGCCCCTCCGCTGCCGGGCAGCTGGACCGCCATCGGCTCCAGGCAGCCCGCCTCGTGCCCGCAGACCGCGTCGTCGATCATCAGCGTCGAGTTGCAGTTCAGCGCGTCGATCCGGCTGGGGTTCTCGCAGGTGATCACCCGGCACACGACCGTGGTCGTCCCCTTGACGTGCGTGTTGCACTGGCCGTACCGGAACACGTTGCAGGCCTGGCGGCGATGCGAGCAGTCGTCGTTGGCGCAGCGGCAACCGCCGGGGAAGGGCTTGCTGGGGAGGTTGTTGCAGTCGATGTAGTAGCGGACGCCCGCGCCGTGGCACAGCTGGTGGCCCCGATAGTCGGTGCACATCCACCAGCCCCCCACGAATGTCCCCTCGGGGCAGGTGTTCAGCCCCTGATGGATCTCACAGCAGAACGCGGTGTAGCCGTCGGTGCAGAGGCCGCCCTGGCAGCTGCCGGGTACCACGACGCCGAGCGCGGTGCCGGGATAGAGCAGGTAGCGCACGGGAGCGACGGCAAGCGCCGAGCCGGCCACCGCGATCCGCGTCAGCGCCGTCCGGCGGGAGAACCGGGCCTCGAGCACGCGCGCCGAGCCGTCGACGAGTCGCAGCGCCGACGCGTGCCAGCCGCCGGCGGCGGTGCCGCGCAGCCATTGCCGCATCAGACCGGCCAGGACCACGGCGAGGACCACGTCGACGAGCGCGAGGCCGGGGCGGTGCGCCGCCAGGCGCGGCAGGTTGCTCGGACTCATGACCGCCGCGCCGGCGGCGGCGAGCGTCGCCATGAGGTTGGTGGCGATATGTCGCGGCCCCAGCGGCGCGCCCTCGTCGCCGAAGCAGCCGCAGGCCTGGTCACCGGCCCGCCGCGCGCCGATCGCGGCGCCCGCGGTGAGTCCGGCGAAGACGGCGGCCAGCCCGACCCCGGCGAGACGGCCGGGCAGGAGCAGCGCCGCCACGAGCACGGCGATCTCGGTGAGCGCGAGCATGCGCGCCGCCAGCGGCGCGGCGGGAACCCCGGCGGCCCGGAGCATGGCGCCCGAGGGACCGGGCTGACGCGCCTTCGCGAACCCGGCCAGCCCCAGCAGCACAGCCAGACCGCCGATCACGACGCGGCTGAGGTCTAGAACCGCGAGCCTCCTGCTCTTGTACCGCGGTCGGCGCTCATCGCGCGCCCCAATCTACCAGCCGCGTCTGAGTTCTCGACCCGGCGGTTGGGCGTTGCAGATCGCCGGATCACCCGCGACGATTGCGCCATGAGCAGGGTGGTCAACCTCAGGATGCGCTCCGTGGCGGTCGCGGGCGTGGTGGCGGCGGTCGCGGCGGTCGTCCTCAGCGGGGTCACGGAGGCCCCGGCACGGCCCGCCGCCCGGTGCGTGGTCCCCGGGACGAGCAGGACCATCGACCAGCTCTGGCGCCCGGACATGTCGGCGGCGATCGCCTACGCGCACTCCCGCGTGGGTGACATCGCCTTCGCGGTGAGAACCCAGCACCGCTTCTACGGCTACCGCCCCGACCACGACGAGTGGTCGGCCAGCGTCGTCAAGGCGATGCTGCTCGTCACCTACCTGGACAGCGCGCCCGTCCGCGACCGCGCGCTCACCACGCGCGACACCTCCGTGCTGGGGCCGATGATCCGCATCTCCGACAACGGCGACGCGCAGATCATCTTCGACACCGTCGGTCAGGCGGGGCTGAGCGCCCTGGCCGGCCGGGTGGGCATGACCCGGTTTGCCACCAACCCGGTGTGGGGCGAGACTCACATCACCCCCCGGGACCAGACCCGCTTCTTCCTGCACATCGACGGTTATGTGGTGGCACGCCACCGCACCTACGCCATGCGGCTGCTGCGCAGCATCTCGCCGGCCGACCGGTGGGGGATCGGGGAGCTGCCGGTCCCGGGCTGGAAGCTGTACTTCAAGGGCGGCTGGGGCTACGGCACCGGCCTCGAGGATCACCAGGTGGTGCTCCTGACCCGCGGCTGCGCACGCGTCTCGCTCGCGGTGCTCACGATGTACGACGGCTCACACCCGTATGGAAAGGCGACGCTGAAGGGCCTGTTCGCGCGGTTGCTACGCGGCTTCCCCACGATGACGCGCTCCCACACTGCCGCCCGAGCAGCCACGGCACGCCGGCGCGTGATCATCGGGCGCTCGGTGCGCGGCCGGCCCATCGTGGCCCACGTGCTGGGGCCCGACTCCGCGCCGCGCAAGCTGCTGCTCGTCGGCTGCATCCACGGCAACGAGTGCGCCGGGATCCGGATCCTGTCGGCGGTGGCCCGCGACTTCGTGCCCGCCGGCGTCCAGCTGTGGCTGGTGCCCGAGATGAACCCGGACGGGACCGCGGCCGACACGCGCCAGAACGCCGACGGCGTCGATCTGAACCGCAACTATCCCTACCGGTGGGAGCGCGACACCAATCCGACGTATGACTCGGGGCCTCGGCCGGTCTCAGAGCCCGAGACGCGCGCGGCGATGGCGCTCATCCGCCGCATCAAGCCGGCGGTGACCATCTGGTACCACCAGCACATGGACCTCGTCGATATGGCCGGCGGAGACCGCGGCGTCGCCCGGCGCTACGCCCAGCTCTCCGGGCTGGCCGCGACGTGCCTGGGCTTCTTCCCGGGCAGCGCCCCGCTCTGGTCAAACCACCTGCTGCCCGGGACGACGTCGTTCGTGGTCGAGCTCCCGGCGGGACCGGTGGGGCCGGCCGTGCTGCCGCGCCACCTGCGCGCCATTCGCGCCATGGAGGCGGGGCAGCGGTCGGGGTCACGCACGAGCTGCCGGGCCTGAAGCCCGCCGGAGCGCGCCGGAGCGCGCCGGAGCGCGCCGGGATCAGCCGGACCGGACGCCGAGGCGACCAGCCGCCACCCGGGTCAGCTCGCGGGGCGGGTGGTCCGGTCGGGCTCGTCGGCGAGGCGGCGGATCCGGATGTCACGCACGGCGGCCTCGGGAGCGGCCACCGCCCCGCGCCCTGCGGCCTCGGGGGCGGCGGGGGCCTCCCCCTCCTGTGCGGCTGCGACCTCGGCAGCCTCCGCCGCGGCGATGAGCGCCTTGAGCTCGGTCACGTTGATCTCGACCGTGTGCGCCTCGCCCTCGATGACGTCGTCGGCGCTGCGTGCGAGCGCGGCCGGGCCGGTGGGCGTGGCGCCCGCTGAGGCCGCCGGGGCCAGTGCCGGGATGTCCGAGGTCGGCTGGGCCGCCTTGATCGTGGCCTTGAACGCCAGTTGGGTCCCGGCCTCCCCCCACTCGACGGCGAACCGGCCCTCGAGCCGGCGCCCGATCCAGGCGACCGCCACCATGAGCGCCCCGACGATGACCAGCGGGAGCGTCCAGACCGTGTTGGTGGCGATCAGCCCGCCCACGAGCAGCAGCAGCGCGCCGGTCAGGGTCAGACGCACGCGCGGGCGCAGGAGCCAGGCGTGGAACGAGGATGCGGTGGCGGTCAGCCAGTCCGCCCACGGTGGGGTGCTCGGCTTCGCCGCGGCCGGCGCGGCCGGCGCGGGCGCCGGCGGGGCGGAGGGACGAGGGGACAGAGGGGCGGAGGGCTGCGTGGCGCCCTCGCCCGGCGTGTCGTGTGAGAGCGTCATCTTGGGGTGTTTTTTCGACCTCGACGGCGGCTCCCCTCCCGCGGGGGGCGCGCCGTCGATAATGGGGCGCGACATGACCGATTTCGCCGAGCCGCTGCGCGAGGAGGACGCCGACCCCGACCCCGTCGCCCAGTTCCACGTCTGGTCTGCCGCCGCCGCCGAAGCGGGCGTGCGGATGCCCGAGGCCGCCGCCGTGGCCACCGCAGCCACCGACGGCGCGCCGTCGGTGCGGATGGTGCTGGTCAAGCAGGCCGACGAGAGCGGGTTCGTCTTCTACACCAACTACGAGAGCCGCAAGGCGCGCGAGCTGGCCGCCAACCCCGCCGCCGCACTCCTGTTCTACTGGGACCCGCTCGGGCGCCAGGTGCGGATCGAGGGCGCGGTGCAGCGCACCACCGCGGAGGAGTCCGAGGCCTACATCCGCAGCCGGCCGCGGGGAAGCCAGCTGAGCGCGCTCTCCTCCCCGCAGAGCCGGCCGATCGAGAGCCGGGCAGTGCTCGAGGCCCGGGTGGCCGAGCTGGCCGATCGCTACGCCGGCGCCGACCCCCCGCTGCCCGAGGCATGGGGCGGTTTTCGCCTCACGCCCCACACCTTCGAGTTCTGGCAGAACCGCAACGACCGGCTTCATGACCGGCTGCTCTATCGCCGCCGCCCCGAGGGCGGCTGGGCCATCGAGCGGCTGGCTCCGTAGGATGACCCGATGCGCCGCCGCCTGACCATCGTCGCCACCTCGCTGCTCGCCGTCGGCGCCCTCGCGCTGCCCGTCGCGTCCGCCGCGACCCAGCCCTCCCTCCCCACGCTGTTCGCGCATCAGATCGCCGCCATCAAGCGCGCGCCCCACGCGCCACCCGTGCTGCTGCCGCGGTCGATGCCCGTCGACGCCAAGCACATGTTCGCGAGCGGCGGCGCCCAGCGATCGGGCTATGACCTCGAGATCGGCGCCGTCAAACACTGCGGCGGCGCCGACGCCTGCTTCGTCGCCGGGTTCACGGCGGCCACGGGCGGCAAGGTGTTCGGCAGGCGCGTCACCGTCCGGGGCGCCTCCCGCGCGGGATTCCTCGCGCTGTCCTGCGGCGCGTCCTGCTCGCCGCCGCAGATCGACTTCGTCTGGCACGGCGCCCTCTACACCATCCAGGCGAACCTCAAGACCAAGCAGACCGATCGCGCGGCCCTCATCGCCGCGGCTCAGTCGGCGATCAGCGCCGGTCCCCGCTGACCGCAGCCGCGGCGGGACGCAGGCCCGCGGCATCGAGGACGCGCGCCGCAGGCGCCTCGAGGTCCTCGAGAACGCCGTCGAGGCGATCGCCCGTGAGATCGGACAGCTTGGCCGCCAGGTCCGCCGGGGACGCCGGACGCTCGGGCGCGCCCCGCGGGCACGCAACCCGCGCCAGCTCGCGGCCGTCGCTGCTGAGCACGGCGCCGAACTCGAGCAGTGACGTCGTTAACGACCACACTCACCGCCGCGGCCCGCTCCCGGGTCTCAGCGTCGAGCACCGCGAAGTCGTCGACGCGCGGCGGCCCGTGGACGAGCGCGTGGGCGACGCAGTACGGGATGGAGAACTTCGCGGCCAGGCCGTCTTCCACGTCGTCCAGGTGGGCGGCCTGGCGCGCCACCGGATGCACGGCGACGGCGATCGGCGCTCCGTCGGGCCGGTAGCCCGCGTCGCGGGCCTGGGCGGCGGCGTCGATGGGCGCGTGCGTGCCCAGGCAGCTGGGGTGCAGCTTGATCCAGTTGTGGTCGATCGCGCGGCCCCGGTCCGTGCCGCCCTCGATCACCTGCGGGGGCACGGCGGCGCCCAGCACGCCCTCGAAGCCGAGTGCTCCCCGGACCGCCCGCGCACCGACGACGGCGCCGGCGCGCGCCAGCAGCGCCGCCTGGACCCCGGCCGCGGAGGCCAGCCCCACCTGGATCGCCTTGCCGTCGGTGCCGAACGCACCGCGCGTCCCGCCGGCCCGCAGCAGTGCCAGCGCGACGGCGTGCTCGCGCTGGCGCGCCGACAGGTCCAGCAGCCGCGCCGCGACGACCGCGGCCCCGACCGGCCCGCACACGGCCGTCGGATGCCAGCCGCCGTCATAGAGCGCCGGGTGGCTGGCCGAGACGACCGCCGCCATCGCCTCCCATCCCTCGGCGAACGCCTCGAGCATGGCGCCCAGCGACTGGTCGAGCTCGTCGGCGAGCACGAGCGCGGCCGGCGCGCACGGCGCACTCACGTGCGCCACGCCGTCGGGCAGGGTGTCGTCGTAATCGAGCACGTGCCCGGCGGTCGCCGCGAACGCCACCCGGGCGGGGACGTCATCGCCCAGCGAGCGCATCGCCTGAGGTGCCCGCTGCGCCGCGCCGGCGCATGCGCACCCCAGCCAATCCAGGAAGGCCACGGCATAGCCCGACTGCCCTTCGACGGTGGTCGCCATCACCTCCGTAGGCTAACCCCGCCGCCCGGGGTCGGGCGGTGTCCGCGTAGGCTGTCGCACCGATGCGGGGCAAGATCGCGGTCGAAGAGCACTTCGTCACCCCGGAGCTTGAGGGGTGCATCGCCGCCGTCGGTTGGGAGCCGGCGGCGTGGCGGCAGGTCATCGACGGCCTGGAGGACGTCGATCGGCGGCTGGCGCAGATGGACGCGCTCGGCATCGACATGGCCGCGCTGTCGCTGGGGTCAGACGGGATCCAGGGCATCGCCGACGCCGACTCGGCGACCCGCACCGCCCGCGCCGCCAACGACGCGCTCGCCGGGATTGTCGCCTCGCACCCCGACCGGTTCGCCGGCTTTGCCGCGATCCCGCTCCAGGACCCGGGGGCGGCTGCCGACGAGCTGGAGCGGGCAGTGGCTGAGCTGGGCTTCAAGGGCGCCCTGGTCAATGGATACAGCGACGCCCCGGGCGGCGCGCGCTACTACGACGACCCGGCCTATCTGCCCTTCTGGGAGCGCGTGGCGGGGCTCGGGGTGCCGCTCTACCTGCACCCTCGCAACCCGCTGCCGGACACGCCGATGCTGGCCGGCCGCCCCGAGCTGCTCGGGCCGACGTGGGCGTTCGCCATCGAAACCGGCACCCACGCGCTGCGGCTCGTCGTCAGCGGCCTGTTTGACCGCTTCCCCACCCTTCAGATCATCCTCGGGCACATGGGCGAGTTCCTGCCCTTCGCCGTGGCGCGCCTGGAGCAGCGGATGGCCCACGTGGCGGGAGTGAACCTGAGCACATCGCCCCGCCAGGTCCTCCAGGACAACTTCTGGATCACGATCAGCGGCAACTACCACGCCGCATCGCTGGTGGGGACGATGCTCGAGCTGGGCTCGGACCGCCTGCTCTTCGCCTGCGACCACCCGTTCGAGGACATGGCCGACGGCGCCCGCTGGTTCGACGAGGTGGCGATCAGCGAGGCCGACCGGCTCAAGATCGGCCGCACCAACGCCCAGCGTCTCCTGTCACTCGGCTGAGTGTCCACCGCACGCGCGTCGGAATAAGCGCCGTAGTGACACTTATTTCGCGGGGACGTGACGCAATCTAAGCACCCTATGCGGGCTTATTTTTGGGTCACGGGGCAGGCCCGGCTCACCAGAGCTCGGGCGGCGCGAGCTCGTCCCGGTTCTCGGCCACGTATAGGGAGGGCAGGAACCGCGCCAGGGACTTGAACTCCGTGTGGGCGTGGACCATCAGCTGCAGGCCCATCGTGTCCGGGACGGCGTCCACCAGCTGCTCAGGCGCCAGCCCCGTCCCGGCCCCCAGCCAGAAGCGGCTGCGCAGGACCATCCCGTCCGGGGTGTCGCGGCAGATGTGGGCCATACGGCCCATGTTGGGGCGCCCGCGCTCGTCGCGCAGCGGCTCGGTCCCGACGCCGGTCATGGCGGCGACAGTGCCCGACACGTCGCCGCGGGCCAGCGCGTCGTCGTAGGCGTTGGCGCCGAACAGCTCCCGCGGATCGATGAAGTGGATGTGAAGGTCATAGACGATCTCTGACCCCGCCAGGCGCTCGCGGACGATGTGGGTGGAGCCGATGTGGGTCTGGGCCGAGGTCTCCTTCCAGTCCGACGAGACGTGATCGGAGGGGTGCCACCACGAGTACTGCTGCGTGTCGGGAGCGAAGCGGAACCACCACTCGAACATGCGGCCGGTGCACCGGGGCATGTCGGTGCGCGCGGCCACGTGCAGGACGCCGGAGCCCAACCGCACCACGCCGGTCTCGATCGCCTGGGCGCCGGGGTCGAGCAGCTGCGCGGCATCCTCGACCTCGGGCGTGGACAGGGCGGTGCTGGTCGTCGTGGTCATGTCGTGCGGTCCTCCGGTGTCAGGGTGATGTTCACGCCGCCCGCGGCAGGGCGAGCAGCGCCTCGGCGTGCGCGGGGTCGGCGGGGTCGCGCTCGATCGCGCGAGCGATGTTGACAAGTCGCGCCACCAGCTCGGCGTTGGAGCTCGCCGGGACGCCGCGGCGCATGAGCAGCGTGTCCTCCATCCCGGTGCGGGCGTTGCCGCCCAGGGCCAGGCCGATCGTGGTGAGCTCCAGGTTGGCCCGGCCGATCCCGATCGCCTGCCACGCCGCGCCCTCGGGGATCCGGGCGACCATCGAGAGCAGGCTCGCCGCCGTCGCGGGCGCTCCGCCGCGCACCCCGAGCACGATCGAGAACTGCAGCGGCTCGGCCAGGAGGCCCTCCGCGTGCAGGGCCAGCGCCACTTCCAGGTGGCCGGTGTCATAGATCTCGAGCTCGGGCTTGACGTCGAGCTCGCGCATGCGCGCCGCCAGCCGTCGCACGCCGTCGGGCGGGTTGCGGAACTCGCCGGCGCCGAAGCTCATCGAGCACACGTTGAGGGTGGCCATCCGGGGCCGGGCCAGGACGAGCTCCTCGCGCTCCTCGAAGGGGACGTCGAGCCCGACGCCGGTGGAGAGCTGGACGAGCACCGGGCAGCGGTCCTCGATGAGCCCGACGGTGCGCCGCGCGATCTCCAGGTCGGCGGTGGGCGCTCCGGCGGCGTCGCGGACGTGCACGTGGACGATCGCCGCCCCCGCCTCCCACGCGCCCGCGGCGGCGTCGGCGATCTCCCGCGGTGAGGTCGGCAGCGCTGGGTTGTCGGCCTTGGTGGCGATCGGCCCGGTGAGGGCTGCGGTGATGATGGCGGCGGTCATGGCCCCACCCCGGTGGACGTCGGCGCCTGCGCCCCAGCCGGTGTCGCGACGCCCTTGGCCTCGCCCACGTACAGGGCGCGCAACCGCGGGTCGCCGCGGATCTCGGCGGGGGTTCCGTCCAGCGCCACCCGCCCCTTCTCCAGCACATAGACGTGATCGGCGAGCTGGAGGCCGCGCTCGACGCTCTGCTCGACGATCAGCATCGCCACCCCGCGCGCGTTGATCTCGGCCAGCGCCTCATACATCCGCTCCACGATCACCGGGGCCAGGCCCAGGGAGATCTCGTCGAGCAGGAGCAGCTTCGGGGCCGCCATCAGCGCGCGGCCGATGGCGAGCTGCTGCTGCTGGCCGCCCGAGAGCTCGTTGCCGTGCTGGCCGCGCTTCTCGTGCAGAACGTCGAAGAGCTCGTACACCTCGCCCAGCCGCCGGGCGCGCTCGCGCGCCGACGGGGCCGTCCGCCCGCCCAGCAGCAGGTTCTCCTCCACGGTGAGGGTGCCGAAGATCCGCCGGCCCTCCATGCAGTGGGCCACCCCGCTGGACACGAACGCGTGTGGGGGCCGACCCGCCAGCGGCCGGCCGGCGACCGTGATCTCGCCGGCCTCGGGGACGATCATCCCCGACAACACCCGCGCCGTCGTCGTCTTGCCCGCCCCGTTTGACCCGAGGAGCGCGACGACCTCGCCCTCGCCGATCCGCACCGATACCTCGGTCAGGGCGCGCAGGTGGCCGTAGCCGGCGGTGATGTTGCGCGCGTCGAGCAGTGCCCCGCCCACCCCTTCGCTCTCGCGCGGGCGCGACCCGGCCCGCGCGGCCCGCCCGTCCCGCTCGCGCCGGTCCGCCGGCGTCCCTGTCCCCAGATAGACGGCGGCGACCTGCTCGTCGGCCATCACCGCGGACACATCGCCGTCGATCAGCGTCTGGCCGCGGTCGAGGACGACCACCCGGTCACAGCACTCGTGCACGACGTCGAGCACGTGCTCGACGATCACGATCGACTCCACCTGGCCGTGCAGCTGCCTGATCAGCGCGATCAGCTCCCGCACCTCGGTCTCCACCAGGCCGGCCGCGATCTCGTCCATGAGCAGCACCCGGGGGCGCAACGCCAGCGCGCGGGCCAGCTCCAGGCGCTTGAGGCGCAGCAGCCCGAGATCCTGCGCGGCGACGCCGGCAAACGGGGCCAGACCCGTCAGCGCCAGGATCGCGGCGGCCGCATCGCGCGCGTCGCGACGGCCCGAGACGCCGCCGCCGTACAGGCACGCCACCTCCAGGTTCTCGCGCACGGTCATCGTCCCGAAGGGCTGGGGCACCTGGTGCGTGCGTCCGATGCCCAGCGCGGCGCGTCGCTCGGGGGCCAGGCCCTCGGCATGGGTGCCGGCGATGGTGATCGTTCCCGCGTCCGGCGCGTGGGCCCCACTGAGCAGCCCGATCAGGGTGCTCTTGCCCGCGCCGTTGGGCCCGATGATCCCCATCACCTCACCCGAGCGGACCTCGAAGGAGACGTCCGCCACGGCGTGCACGCCGCCGAAGCTCTTGCTCAGCCCCGCCACCGCCACGAGTACGGCGCCATCGCCATCGCCGTCGCGCCGCCCGCGGCCGGTGTAGCCGCCCGGTCCCTCGGCCCCGGACCCGGAGGTGGCGGCGGACCCGGACCCGGACGTCGCGCCCGCGCCGGCCTCCCGCGCCCCCCAGCGACGCGATGCGAATCCCACCGCGGTCCCCCAGATCCCCCGCGGCGCAAACCGGATGACCAGGATGAGGATGAGCCCGGTGATAGCCACGTGCAGCTCCGGGTAACCGGAGAGCTGGACCCCGAACTCGACGATCAGCGCGGCCCCCAGCAGCGGGCCGAAGATCGTCCCGGCGCCCCCGATGATGGTGGCGTTGACGACGTCAATCGTCCACTGCAGCGTGAAGGCGCCGCTGGGGTCGATGTGGCCGAGCTTGACCGCCTGCACCCCGCCGACCGCGCCCATCACGAACGCCGACACGGTGAAGGCGACGAGCTTGGTGCGAAACGTCGGGACACCGACCTCGCGCGCGACCTCCTCGTTGTCGCGGATCGAGAGCAGCGCCGAGCCCAGCCGCAGGCGACGCGTCACCACCAGCACGAGCGTGGCCCCCACGGCCAGCACCAGGGTGTACCAGTACAGGTTGGAGTCGCCGGGGCCGGCGCCCAGCAGTGACAGCCCGGCGTTGCCGCCCAACCCGTTGTAATTGAGCATGAACTGGCCGAGCAGCTCGGCCAGCACGAGCGTCCCGATCGTGAAGTACAGGCCGCGGAAGCGGAACATCGGAACACTCACCAGCACCGCAAAGGCCGCGGCCATCAGCCCCGCCGCGGCAAACGCGACGAGCATCGGCACACCGGTGTGGAGCAGAACATCGGTCGTCGTGTAGGACCCGATGCCGATGAACGCCGCGGTCGCCAGCGACACCAGGCCGCCGTAGCCGGCCATCAGGTTCCACGCCTGGGCGAGCGCCGCGAGTTGGAGGATCTGGTAGCCGACGACGACGTCGTAGTCGGTCCCGAAGTACGGCATGAACGCCAGCAGCACGGCCAGCCCGAGCAACAGCAACGCGCCGAGTCGGCTCCGGGCGGCGGCGCTGACCCCGGCCACCGCCGCGGCCCGCGGGGGTGTGGCCGCGGCGCTCACCCGTCGCGCCCGAACAGGCCCTGCGGACGCACCGCCAGGATGATCAGGAACGCGGCGAAGCCGATGAAGTCCCGGTAGCCGTCGCCGACGATCGCCGCGCCGACGCTCTCCACCACCCCGAGCACGATCCCCCCGAGGAACGTGCCCTTGACCGAGCCGAGCCCGCCGAGCACGACGACGGCGAACCCCGTGAGCAGGTAGCCGGTACCGGTGGTCGGCGTGAACGAGAAGGCCAGCCCCGCCAGGACCCCGCCGACGGCCGCGCACGCGGCCGCCACCGCGTAGGTGAGCGAGTACACCATCCGCGTGTCGACGCCCATCATCGCCGCCGCCATCGGATCCTCGGAGCTGGCCCGCACCGCGCGCCCCGCGCCGGTGCGCTGGAGGAACAGATGGGCGCCGCCGCACAGCACCACCGCGAAGCCGAAGGCGATGACGTAGATCGTCGGCACGCTCAGCCCCAGCGCCGAAACCGACGAGGTGGCGTAGGGCGCGTCCAGGGACTGGGTGTCGCCACTGAAGATGAGGATGAACAGGTTCTGGGCGATGACCGAGAGCCCGAACGTCGTCAGCAGTGCCGCCTCCGCCCCTGTGCTCATCACGGGCGTCAACAGCACGCGCTGCACGGGAAAGGCGATGAGGAACGTCGCCGGCACCACCAACACGAGCGTCACCAGCGGATCAAAGCCCGCATGGGTGGAGAGCACGTAGGCCAGGTAGGCGCCGAGGATGACCAGCTCCCCGTGGACGAGGTTGATCAGCCGCATCACGCCGAACACGAGCGAGAGGCCGAGCGCCGTGACTGCGAACAGCCCACCCAGCAACACGCCCGTCACGATCGCCGTGATGAGGACGTGGCCGTTGGGGATCACCGCCGGCGCAATCATTGACGCCTGGCCTGCGCTCGCCTCATCTCAGGAGCTCGGCACCGGGAAGATGAGCTTCCCGTTGGGCTTGATCCCCTTGACCGGCGAGGAGACCACCTTGGTGCCCTTGCCCTGCCACTGATCCATCACGATCGGGAGGGTCGCCGTGTGGTCGGCGGCGAACTTGATCGGGCCGACGACATAGGTCTTGTTCGTCTGCCCGATCGCCGAGTTGATCTTGCCCGCGTCGGTGGAGCCGGCGCGAGAGATCGCGTCGAGGAGGATCTCGGCGGCCGCGTCAGAGTCGGCGATGTGCTGAGACCACGTCTGGCCGGTCTCCTTCTGGAACTGCTGCTGCAGCGTCGAGGACCCGGGGAAGGGGAAGGACGGGTCCCAGTAGCCGCCGACGAGGATGCCGGTGGCCAGCGAGCCGAGCGCGTCCTCGAACTGCTGTGGCTCGGCGCCCTTCTCGATGTCCAGGATCTTGGGCGTGAAGCCGCTGGAATGCATCTGCTTGCGGATCGACACCGCCTGGGGCGTCACCGCGTCGACGAGGACGATGTCGGCGCCCGATGACTTCGCCTGACCCACGAGGCTGGTGAAGTCGGTCGCCGTGGTGGGGAAGCTCGCGTCGAGCACCACCTGATCACCCGCCTTCTTGGCCACCAGCGGATCCAGCTTGCCGATCGCCTGCCCGTCGGGGCCGTTGTCGTGCAGGATGGCGATCTTCTTGTTCGTCTGGGCCTGTGGCGAATTGAAGAGCTGGAACTGGGCCATCCCCAGTTGGGCCACGCTGAAGAACTCGTCCCAGACGTAGTGCCACTTCTGCACGGCCGTGAACGACTCCACCGGGTCACACCCCGTCACCATCGGGATCTTGGACCGCTCAGCGACGATCGCCCCCGGCGTCACCTGCGCGGGCGTGCACGAGCCCAGCAGGGCGACGACGTGGTTCTTGGTGATGAGCTGCTGGACGTTGGAGGACTCGGTGTTGGGGTTGGTCGCCGAGTCGAGCACGACGAGCTTGACCGTGCGCTTCTTGCCGTCCACCGTCACGCCTCCGGACGCGTTGGTCTGGGCCACGGCATGCTGGTAGCCCCACTTCACGAAGCCGCCGAACCCGGCCAGTGGGCCTGAGAGCGGCAGCGACGCGCCGATCAGGACCGGACCCGAGCTCGACCCGCCCCCACCGCCGCTCGAACTGCCACCCGAACCGGCGGCGGCGCAGGCTCCGAGCCCGACCGCCAGGACGACCGCCGCGAGCGCCGCGCCCACGCTCCTGGACCGCAGATGCACGTTCATGTTCCTCTCTCTCCTCCTGTTGTTAAGCGCTCAGGTGGCGCGTCAGTCGTTGCCGCGCCTCATCCGCCGCACCCGGCTGCCATTCCCGAAAGCCCCGGCCGGTCTTCATCCCCAGGTCCCCGCGCGCCACGAGCTCGCGCAGGTGCGCGGAGGGGCCGGGGGTCCGGTCCAGATCGGGGAGAACCTGCTCGTGGATGGCCAGCGTCAGGTCCAGCCCCACGAGATCCGCGTTCTCCATCGGGCCCATCACGGCCAAGCGCTTGCCAAAGCCCGACCGGACGACGACGTCGACGGTCTCCGCGTCGCAGATGCCGGCGGCGACGATCGCGATCGCCTCCCGCCACAGGGCGTGCTGGAGCCGGTTGCCGACGAAGCCCGGCACGTCGCGGCGCACGTGGACGGGCTCCTTGCCCACCCGCGTGAGCAGGTCCATCATCCGGCTGACGCTCTCCGGAGCGGTCCTCGGCGCCTGCACGACCTCGACGAGGCCGATGAGATACGGCGGGTTCCACCAGTGCGTGCCGAGCATCCGACCGGCGCCGGTGAGCTGTGCCCCGATCGAGGCCACCGGGATCACCGAGGTGTTGGTGGCCAGCAGCGCATCCCGCCGGCAGTGCGCCTCCAACTGCGCGAACACCTCCTGCTTGAGCTCGAGGCTCTCGCTGACCGCCTCGATGACGACGTCGGCGCCGGCCACGGCGTCGGGCAGTGATCCGAAGGCTGTGACGCGCTGCGCGCCGGCCGGGTCCAGGCCGAGCTCGGTCAGGTTGGCCGCCACCCGCTCGCGCACCGTGGCCAGGCGCGCGGAGTCTGAGTCGGTGATGGCGACGTCGTGGCCGGCGTGGGCGAACACCTGGGCGAGTCCGTGGCCCATCAGCCCGGCGCCGACGATCGCGACCCGCTCTATAGCCATCAGCCCGCCGTGTAGCCGCCGTCGACGTACAGGATCTGACCGGTCACGAAGTCGGCCGCGCGCGAGCACAGGAACACCACCGAGCCGGCGAAGTCTGCGGGCTCGCCCAGGCGCCCGAGCGGGATCCGGGAGAGCATCGTCGCGCGCACCGAGCGGCCCGGGTCCTCGTCGGAGTACATCCACGCCGTCAGCGCCGAGCGGAACACCGTCGGGCCGATGGCGTTGACGTTGATGGCGTGCCTGCCCCACTCGCAGGCCAGCGTCCGGGTGAGCGCGTCGACGGCCGCCTTGGAGGGGCAGTAGGCGCTGTAGCCGGCGGGATGCCCGAGCTTGCCCCGCGTGGAGGAGACCAGGACGATCTTGCCTCCCTGGTCCTGCGCGACCATCTGGCGCCCGGCCGCCTGGGCGATCAGCCACGAGCCGCGGACGTTGGCGTCCATGACGGTGTCCCAGTCGCCGTCGCTCATCTCCAGCGTCGGCGACACGATGTTGACCCCGGACGCGCTGACCACCAGGTCCAGCCGCCCCGCGGCGCCCACCGCCGCGGCCACGAGCGCCTCGGCCTCGGAGGGCGAGTCGGGCCGCCCGGGCACGACATGGGCAGCGCCGCCGCTCTCCATGATCTTCGCCCTGACCTCCTCGGCCGCCTCGGCGTTGCCGGCGGCCAGCGTCACGTGCGCGCCGGCCCCGGCGAGAGCGCGGCTTGCCGCCGCGCCCAGGGCCCCGCTGGCCCCGGTCACCAGGGCACTGCGCCCCGTCAGGTCAAACAGGTCGAGCGTGCTCACCGGCCCCCCTCGGGGTAGGGCATCACCACGAGCATGGAGGCCGTGCGGTTGGTGCGGTTCTCGACACTGCGCCGCTCACCCGCCGCCAGGTGGCAGGAGTCCAGGGGCTCGAGGTCGGCCTCGCCCTCGTCGGTGACGACCGTGACCGTGCCGTCGATGACGACGTAGACCTTCTCCACCGGCGTGGCGTCCGCCTCGGCGCCGCCACCGGGCAGGAACTGGGACAGGCCGACCCAGAAGGCGTCGGTGGGCGACACGTCGAAGCCCTGGAGGCGCAGCCCCACCATGCCGTGGTGCTTGGAGGCCTCGTAGGGACCGGCGTCGGCGAGACGGGTGACGTGCATCAGTCGCTCTCGCCCGTCTCGATCCGGAACTCGCCGCCGGGGTCCAGGATCGCCACCAGCCGGACGATGCAGCCGTCGCCCTTCTCCCAGCGCCAGGGGAAGGCGGCGAAGGTCACGCGCTTGCCGGTGACGGCGTCGATCTGGCCGCCCACGTTCTCGAAGCCGACGATGCCGTTGCCCAGGATGTGGCGGTGGCACGGCTCCCACAGCGGGAAGTCCTCTGTGATGTCCCGGCCGCCCGAGAACTCCGCGTACTCCTCAGCGATCCCACGGATGAGGGGGCCGTTGGGCTGCACGCCGATCGCGGTGCCCAGCGGATGGTCGAGCGCCTGGCAGTCGATCCCGAACCCCTTGACCTTCTTGTCCGCCAGCCACGCCCCGGCCTCGTCATAGGTGCCCGGCGACTCCACGAAGTACTTGCGGTTGTCGCCCCAGTATCGGTGCCAGCCGGTGTTGACGATGACGATGTCGCCCTCGCGGATCTCCGGCGTGACGCTCTCCAGGTCCTCGGCGGTGATCACCCCCCACTTGTCCTTGGGGATCGACACGACCACGCCCGTCCCGAAGTAGGAGGACAGCGGGACCTCGTCGATGTAGGCCGTGCCCTCGATCACGTGCGCCGGCGCATCGGAGTGCGTGGTGCAGTGCATGAACGTCGTGATCTGCTGCGACAGCACCCCTGACTTGGCGTGGTAGTGGAAGCGCTCGATCTTCACGTCCGGGAAGTACGGCCACAGCGGGGCGTTGTGCCCGAACGGGTTGGACAGGTCGAAGAACTGCAGGCCCGTTGCGGGATCAGTCGCGCTGGGGCTACTTGACGCCGACGCCGTCGTGGTCATGGATCTCTCCCTCACATGCGGTCAAGCGATCCCGTAGCACGAGATTCGCATCTTGCGATGAGGGACGCTAAACGGCCGATCGCTTGTTCGTCAAGTCTCGTACAGCAAGATCTTCATCTCGCGATATGGGACGATTCCGCGCTTCTCGATAAACTTGTGCCTGTGAGCGACCAGACCCTGACGCCCGACAGCCGCCGCAATGGCATCCAGGTGGTGGCGCGCGTCGGCGAGCTGCTGCGCGCGCTCGAGCGTGCGCCCGCCGGGCTGACCCTCACCGAGCTGGCCGGGGACCTCGGCATGCCCAAGTCCACCGTGCACCGGCTCATCTCGGCGCTCGAGGCCGAGGAGTTCGTCACGCCGGCACGTCTGGGCCGGGTGCGGCTGGGCCGTGGCATCGCCCGCCTGGGCGCGGCCACCCGTGGCGGCCTGCGCGAGCAGCTGCGGCCGTTCCTCATCCGCCTGCAGCAGGACGTCGACGAGACCGTCGACCTGTCGGTGCTCGACGCCCACACCATCCGCTTCATCGACCAGGTGCCCGCGCCGCACCGTCTGCGGGCGGTCTCGGCCGTGGGCGCGGCTTTCCCCTTGCACTGCACCGCCAACGGCAAGGCGCTCCTGGCGGCCATGCCGGAGGAGCAGGTCCGCGCGCTGCTACCGGCGCGCCTACCCGCGCTCACCGCGCGCACCATCACCAACCGCAAGGACCTGTGGCTCCAGCTCGAGGAGATCCGCGGCACCGGCGTCGCCGTGGACCGGGAGGAGCACTCGCTCGGCATCTGCGCGGTGGGGGCGGCGGTCTGGGACCCCTACGGCCCGGTGGCGGCGATGTCGGTCCCCGTGCCGGCGCTGCGCTTCGAGGGCAACGAGACACGACTGGGCGAGGCGTTGATCCAGATCACGCGCGAGTGCTCGGAGCAGCTCGGCGCGCAGCCGAGCCCGGCGCGTTCCTAGCCCGGCGCCGGCCGCCGCACGCGGACCATCGCGTCGTCGCGCCATTTGCGCACAGGTGCGCCCCGGACGTAGGATCGTCCCTGCGCGATGCACACTCTTGCCGGTACCGGGCCGGCCGCACTGCTCGAGCGCGAGCTCGAGCTGGAGCACGCCCATGCGGCGCTGCGCGCCGTCGGGCAGCGCGAGGGATCCGTGCTGGTCATCGAGGGCGCCGCCGGGATCGGGAAGTCGCGGTTACTGGAGACGGCTCGCGCCCGGGCGGTCCAGCTCGGCTTCCGCGTGCTCTCGGCCCGTGCCACCGAACTGGAGCAGGGCTTCCCCTTCGGCGTGGTGCGCCAGCTGTTCGAGCGGCTGGTGGCCGAGGCCGACGAGGACGAACGCCAACGCTGGCTGAGCGGCGCAGCGACGCTCGCCGGCGAGGTCCTCACCGGCGCACCGGTCCCTGCGCCCGGGGGCCCCGTCGCGGGCAGCGCCGGCGGTGACCTGGCCTACGCCTGGCAGCACGGCCTCTACTGGCTTGCCTCCAACCTCTCCAGCGACGCACCGCTCGTGCTGGCCGTCGACGACCTGCAGTGGATCGACCGCCCCTCCGCCCGTGCGCTGGCGTTCATCGCGCGGCGCCTGGAGGGCCAGCCCCTCGCCCTCGTGCTCGCCACCCGGCCCCTGGATCCCGACGAGACCCCCGTGTCCGCCACGCTGCTGACCGATCCCGCCACCCAGGTGCTGCGCCCCTCGCCGCTGACCCGCGCCGCCGTCGGCGCGATGATCGGCGAAGGCCTCGGCGCCGAACCCCATGACCGCTTCATCGCCGCCTGTGTTCAGGTGACGGGGGGCAACCCGTTCCTGCTCGGCGAGCTGCTGGACGAGGCCGGCGCCTGCGGGCTGTCGCCCACCGCCGCCGCCGCGAGCGAGCTGGCGGCCCTGGTCCCGCGCGGGGTCGCCAACGCCGTGCTGCTGCGGCTGTCGCGGCAGTCAACCGCGGCGGCCTCCCTGGCCCGCGCGGTCAGCGTGCTCGGCGACGGTGCCCAGGTCGGCGACGCGGCGCGGCTGGCCGGGCTGGCCGGGGCGGATCTGGAGGCGGCGATGGCGTCGTTGGTGTCCACCGGGATCCTCGAGTCCGGCGGCACCGTGCGCTTCATCCACCCGATCCTGCGCACCGCCATCTACGGCGACCTCTCCCCCGCCGAACGGGAGCGGCTGCACCGGGATGCGTCGCGCGTCCTGGCCGAGCGCGGCGCGCCGTGCGGGCAGGTGGCGGCGCAGGCGATGCACACCGACCCGGCCGCCAACCCCGAGGTGGTGGCGCTCCTTCGCGAGGCCGCGCGCGAGGCGCTGGCCCTGGGCGACGCGGTCGGCGCCGGCGCGCTTCTGGCCCGGGCCCTCGCCGAGCCTCCGCCGCCTGAGCTGCGCGCCGCCGTCGTGCTCGAGCTCGGTCAGGCTCACGCGCGTGCCGGCGCGCCCGACGCGGTGGCCCCGCTGACCGAGATCGTCAACGGCGCACGCGAGCCCGACATGATCGCCGCAGCCGCCATCGAGCTCAGCGGCATGCTGTTCTTCGCCGGACGAGCCGACGATGGAACGGCCATCCTCGACCGCGCCTGTGAACGGCTGCCGGCCACCGGCATGGCCCGCGAGGAGCTCGAGGTCGCGCTGCTCGGCGTGAGCTACACGTCGGCGACGGCCCGTCGCGCAGCTCAGGCGACGATCGCCCGTCTCACGGATCCGGGGGGGCCGGCCACCAACGCGCTCGAGGCCGCGACGCTGGCGACGATCGCCATGGACGAGATGATGTATGTTCGCTCCGCCGCGCGTGCGGCCGACTGCGCGCACCGGGCCATCGCCGCCGGGCTCCCCGCCGAGCCCCAGCGCGGCGAGGCGTGGGCGATCGTCGCCCTGGCGGTGCTGGCCGCCACCGACGCGCTCGACGAGGCGCTGCGCGCAGCCGATGAGATGGTCGCGCGGGCGCGCGAGCTGGGAGCAGCGGCGGCCGTGGCGACGATCCTGGCCCTGCGCGCCTTCATCCTCACCCGACGCGGCGATCTCCTCGCCGCCCAGGCCGACGCCCAGGAGTCGATGGAGCTGGCGACCGACCTGCTCGGCGTCGAGTTCGTCGTGCTGGCCGTCAGCGCGGCGGTCATCACCGGGCTGGAGCGCGAGGAGTCGCCCGACTCGCTGAGGCGGCTGATCGATCGTGTGGGCATTCGCTACGACACCGAGTTCTCGCCCAGCTCGCAGCTGCGCTACGCCTCGGCCCTGTTGCGCGCGGCCGCCGGCAACCCCGAGGGCGCCATCGAGGAGCTGATGGCCTGCGAACTGGATCACCCGGCGCTTGGCGTGCTCAACCCGGCGGTGCTGCCGTGGCGATCGGCGGCCGCGCTCCTGCTGGCCGATGTCGGCCGCCTCGAGGAGGCGCGCGTGCTGGCCGCTGACGAGCTCGCGCGGGCGCAGGCCTTCGGGGCGGCGCGGGCGATCGGCGTGGCGCTGCGCGTCGACGCCCTCGTCGGGCCCAGTTCAGACCGGGCCCAGCGCCTCAAGGACGCACTGGAGCTGCTGGAGCCGTTGCCGGCACAGCTCGAGCAGGCGCGAGGGCTCGTCGATCTCGGCGCCACCTACCGGGCTGCCGGCAAGCGGGCCGCTGCGCGTGCCCCGCTGCTCGACGGGCTGGCCCTGGCCTCGCGCTGCGGCGCGCTGGCCCTGGAGCGCCGGGCACGGGCCGAGCTGGCGGCAATCGGCATCCGGCCGCGCACCACCGGCCGCTCCGGCGCCGAGTCGCTGACGCCCAGCGAGCGGCGGGTGGTCGAACTGGCCGCGGGTGGCCAGACCAACCGGGAGATCGCGCAGACCCTGTTCGTCACCGAGAAGACGGTGGAGACCCACCTGGGTCGCGCGTTTCGCAAGCTGGACGTGACCTCGCGCCGCCAGCTCCCCGACGTGCTGGTGCGCCCGTCGGGGTGAGACGGTTCGACGCCGAGGCGGGCGGGATGCACCACCCGCCCGGCTCGCTAGATCGATCTATCCAGTCGTTCAGCCCGCCGATCCGTTGCCCGCGGGGTACGGCTTGATGTTCTGGTTGCGCGCGAACATGTTCTGCGCGTCATACGTGGTCTTCAGGGCGACCAGGCGGGAGTAGGTCTCCTCCCCATACGCCGAGCGTGCGGCTCCGGCATCGCCCAGGAAGTTGACGTAGGCCCGTCCCGTCGACGCCTCCGACGCCGCGCTGATCACCGCGCGCGCCCACGCGATGTGCGCGGCCGACAGCTCCGGATCGCGCCATGCCGCCGCCGCGTTGAGCACGTAGGGCATCGAGCGCTCGGCGAACGCCGTCGTGCCGTCGCCGGGAGCGGCGACCGCACCGCCCATCTGGTGGATGTGGATCTCGCACTGCGGCCCCGGTGCCGACTGGTGCAGCTCGGCGAGCCGCGCGATCAGCGCGTCATCGAGGCGGGCGAGGTTCGTCGCCTTGAAGTAGGCGTGCACGCCCTTCTCCCACATGGGGTCGATCAGGGTCTGGATGACGTTGTAGGGCATCGGTCCCAGCAGGTCGGCCACAGGGTCGGCGATGGCGCGGAACTCACGCACGTGAGCGTCGCCCTCCTCGACGGGGCCCGTCGAGGTGGCGATGAGCGCGGCCACCCTGCGGCCGTGCCACTCCTCCGGGATGACCGGCAGGGGCGGCGCCGAGGTGAGGTTCAGCACCGCGGTGATGTCCTCCGACGCACCGGGCGCCCATTTGCGGAAGAGGCGCATGAGGTCGTGGTCGGCGTCGGCCGAGTAGAAGATCGGTCCGGCGTAGACCATCGGTCCCACCTCGTGCAGCGCGAACTCGAAGCGCGTGACGATCCCGAAGTTGCCGCCCCCGCCGCGCAGGCCCCAGAACAGATCGGGGTTCGAGCTCTCAGACGCGTGGAGCAGGCGCCCGTCGGCGGTGACGACGTCGGCCCCGACGAGGTTGTCGCAGGCGAGGCCGTGCTTGCGCATCAGCCAGCCGATGCCGCCGCCGAGCGTGAAGCCGGCCACCCCCGTCGTCGAGATGAGGCCGCCGGTGGTGGCCAGGCCGTGCGCCTGGGTCTCGTGGTCGACATCGGCCCACACCGCGCCGCCGCCAACCGTCGCGCGGCGAGCGATCGGGTCCACGTGGACGTCGTTCATCGGACCGAGATCGATCACGATCCCGCAATCGATGGTCGAGAAGCCGGCGACGCTGTGACCGCCGCCGCGCACGGCGACGGGCAGGTGGTGGCTTCGGGCAAAGGCGACCGCGGCGAGCACGTCGGCGACGCCGGTGCAGCGGACGATCACTCCCGGCCGGTAGCCGTCATGCGCTCCGTTCCAGACCTTGGCGGCCTCGTCGTAGCCCACGTCGGAGGCGGTGAAGATCTCCCCGCGGATGACGTCGCGCAGCTCCGCCACGCGCTCGTGCTCCGCCAGCGGCTCGATGGTATGGCTCATTGGTCCCACTCCTTGTCGTATGTGGCCGGACGCGTGTGGTCCGGCGGCCCCCGGTCCCGGGGAGCCAGGTGAAGGGTCATGGTCGGCCCCGTAGGGGACCCGCGCATCGGGCACACCCCCTGACATCCCTCCCCGACATCGGGCGTACGGGGCTCCGTCCGGGGTCCAAGCAATGCTTTGAACTGGTCAAGCAGATCAAGGTCTGGCAAAGAACCGACGCCGGGGATAGCGTCGCCCAATGGACACCACCACCGCGCCCAGCGAGGGCACCACGCCCGGCGAGGGCCTCCACAAAGAACTCAGCCTGGTCGACGCCGCGGCGTTCTCGGTCGGGCTCATCGGGCCCGTGGGAGCGATCGGGCTGCTGGGCACCGGTGCCGCGCTCATCATCGGACGGGCGGTGACGCTGTCGTTCGTGTTCGCCGTCGTCGGCGTCGCGCTCGTCGCCTACTGCTTCGTCAAGCTGTCGCAGCACATCTCGCATACCGGATCGGTCTACGCGCTGGCGGGGTGACCCTCGGGCCGCAGGCGGGGTTCTTCGCCGGCTGGGCCCTGATGGGCGCCTACATCGCCATCGGCTGCGGATCGACGATCGAGATCGGGCTGTTCGCCGCGCAACTTCATCAACGACACCTTCGGCGCCCACATCACCCAGTGGTGGTGGCTGGCGATGATCGGGCTGCGGGCGTCGCCGCGGTGGCGTTCATGGAGATCCGGGTCATCACCCGGGCGCTGCTCACCTCCGAGGTGATCGGCGCGATCCTGGTGACGATCCTCAGCGTGGTGATCCTGGTCAAGGTGATCTTCAGCCACGGCCCCAGCGGCCAGACGTTCACCCTCAACTTCCTGGCCCTGCCACACGGCAGCGGGATCAGCACGATCGCCAAGGCCGCCGTCTACGGCTTCCTGGCCTTCGCCGGGTTCGAGGGCGCCGCGGCGCTCGGGGAGGAGACCTCGAGCCCCAAGACGCGAGATCCCGCGCGCCATCAAGACCGCGGTGGTCGTCGTCGGCGCCTTCTACCTGCTCACCGCGGCCGCGCAGTCACTCGGCTACGGCGCCACCGCCAAGGGCGCCGGGGCCTACGCCGCCGGTCTCCCCTTCACCGATCTGGGCACCGGCTACATCGGCAAGTGGTACGCCGACATCCTCAACCTGATGGCCACCATCAGCCTGTTCGCCATCTCCCTCGGCGTGGCCAGCGGCGGCGCGCGGATCATGTACGCCCAGGCGCGCGACGGCACCGGCAAGAAGACCGGCCTGGCCGGCCTCTCCAAGCACGGCCAGCCCGCGGCGGCCCTGGTGGTGGCGCTGCTCATCATCGGGATCAACCTGATCATCGAGCAGCTCGTCGGCGAGAGCGTCCTCAGCGCCACCTTCTCGGCGCTGCAGGTCGGCACGGTGCTCATCCTCGTCGCCTACGTGGTGGCCACGGTGGGCGCCATCCGCTTCCTGTTCTTCAAGGGCGAGGCCAAGGCGCCGGTGTGGCAGCTGGCCATCCCCCTGCTGGGCGGCGCCTTCGTCTGTTACACGATCTACCGCAACGTGTTCATCGGGCAGACCGGCGCCTACGCCAACACGCCCTACATCGAGGTCGTCTACCTCATCGTCGGCCTGGCGGTGGTGCTCACCGCGCCCGGGCTGGCCGGGCGCGTGCGCCGCGGGCTGGCGGCCGGCGCGGTGCCCTAGCCGCGCCTCACCGCCGGCCGCCGTGCGCGTCCAGCGCCGGGGGTGTCAGAGCCGGGCGGCGACCGTCTCGGCCCACTCGTCGACGAGGTCGAGCAGCGCCTTGGTGGCCGGGCTGACGCGGACGCCGCGCCGGGTGACCACGGCGAAGAAGTCATAGAAGGGCTCGGCGAAGCCGATCGGCCGTGACGCCGTCGGGCACGGTCGAGCGGGCGAGCACGGCGCGCGCGGCGATCGTGCTCCCCAGGCCCCGGCCCACGAGCTGGAGCGCCGTCTCCACGTGCTCGACCTCGATGCGCGGCTCGAGCAGCAGCCCCGCCTCCTGAGCGCGGGCGGCGAGCTGGCGGCGCGTCGGGTCGTTGAAGCCGTGGGTGATGTCGTAGAGGATGAGCGGCGAGCGCGGCGACGGCGGCGACGCCGGCCGGCTCTCGCGTGAGCGAGGGGTCGGGGCTGACGAACAGCACCTCGTCGCGAAACAGCGACGCGCACCTCCAGCAGCGAGTCGTCGACGGGCAGCACGACGAGCCCCGCCTCGAGCTCCCCATCCTGGACGGCCCGGGCGACGTCGTAGGAGTTCTGGCCGCGCATGCGCAGCCGGGCGTCGGGGTTGCGATCGCAGTAGCGGGTGGCCAGCTCGGCGATCTCGTAGTACGGGGCGTTGCGAAACGTGCCCATCGTGACCACCTGCTCGCGCGCCGCGTGGCGTCGGCCCACGGAGGCCAGCGCGTCGTCGGCGGCCTCGGTGACGCGCTCGGCGTGGCTGAGGAAGACCCGGCCGGCGCTGGTCAGCGTCAGCCCGCGCCCCGCCCGCGCGAACAGCGACACGCCGAGCTCTGACTCCAGCCGGCGAACCTGATCGGAGACCGCCGGCTGGGTGCAGTGCAGCGCGCGCGACGCCGCGTTGAATGAGCCGAGCTGGGCGGCGGTGCGGAAGTAGAGGAGCTGCTGCAGGGTCAAGGCGCTGCTTTGACGAGGTGAAAGAGGTCTAAGCGTAGTTTTTCTTTTCGCGTCGCCCTAGGCTGGCGCCATGGACGAGCCCGTCTACCTCAAGTCCGCCGGCGACGGCGCCGTCGCGGGGGCCGATCCCGCCGGTGCGCGAGCGCGTGTCGGAGATGCTGCGCACGATCGAGCGGGCGGCATCGACGCCGTGCGCGCGCTACTCGCGCGAGCTCGACGACTGGGATCCGCCGAGCTTCGAGGTCACCTCGCGGACGAGGTCGCCGCCGCCAGCGGCGTCGCTGCCCGAGGCGCTGAAGGAGAGCATCGCCTTCGCCCAGGCCCAGATCCGCAACTTCGCCGAGCTGCAGCGCGCGACGCTCACCGACTTCGAGGCCGAGACGCTGCCCGGGGTCTTCCTCGGCCAGCGCCAGGTCCCGGTGAGCTCGGTCGGCGCCTACTGCCCCAGCGGCCGGGTCCCATGCTGGCCTGCGCCTTCATGACCGTGCTCGTCCCCAAGGTCGCCGGCGTGGAGACGGTGATCGCCTGCTCGCCGCCGCGGGCCGGGGAGCTGCACGCGCCCACGCTGCACTCGATCGCCACCTCGGGCGCGGACCGCGATCTTCGCGCTCGGCGGCGTGCAGGCGCTGGCGGCGATGGCCTTCGGCCTGCTCGATGGCGCGGATCGCCGGTCTCCGCGGTCGACATGATCGTCGGGCCCGGCAACGCGTTCGTCGCCGAGGCCAAGCGCCAGCTGTTCGGCCGGGTCGGGATCGACCTGCTGGCCGGGCCCTCCGAGGTGGCGGTGATCGCCGACGAGACCGCCGACCCGGAGCTGGTGGCCGCCGATCTCCTCGGGCCAGGCCGAGCACGGCGCCGACCTCCCCGGCCGTGCTCATCACCACCTCGGAGTCGCTGGGGCGCGCCGTGATCGACGAGGTGGCGCGCCAGCTCGGCGAGCTGGACCGCCGCGGCGACGGCTCCGCGGACACGCCGCGTCGGGCCTGGACCGATCACGGCGTCGTCATGGTGGCGGCCGACCGCGAGCACGCCGCCGCGCTGTCTGACGAGGTGGCCACCGAGCACCTGGAGGTCCACACCTCCGACGACGCCTGGTACCTGGAGCGGCTGCGCAACTACGGCTCGATCTTCCTGGGCAGCCGGGCCACCGTCGCCTTCTCCGACAAGGCGATCGGCACCAACCACACCCTGCCCACCGGCCGCGCCGCCCGCTACACCGGCGGGCTGTCGGTGGCGAAGTTCCTCAAGACGCTCACCTACCAGCGGATCGACGCCGACGAGGGCGTGCGTGCCATCGCCCCGCACGTCGTCGAGATCTCGCGCGCGGACCTCATGCCCGCGCACGAGGCGACGGCCGCCAAGCGCCTCGAGCGCGTGCAGCCGCGCGCGTAGGCGCAGCGGGCGCCGCCGCCGGGGCGCCGCCGCGACCGCATCGGGCTCGGCGCGGGCCGGCGCCTGTGCGCGGCGCCGCTCGCGTTCGGCCCAGCGTCCCAGCGCGAGCGCGGGAATGAGCACGGCGGCCAGGATCACCCACCCGATCACGGCCGGGTCACCTCGCGCACGCGGTGAGGGAGCGCATGTCCATATCACCGATCATCGACCCGCGCCCGTGCAGAGCCCGTACAGGTCCCGGGCGCCCGGCGTAAAGATTTCGTGCAGATCGGGGCGCGGCCGAGTAGAGTCGCGCGGCACACGACGGTCGAGGAGCGACCGCCAACTCGCACATGCCATACGCCGACGTCAACGCCAGCGGATCCGCTTCGAGGACAGCGGCGGCGACGGCCCGCCGGTCATCCTGTCGCACGGCTTTCTCATGGACCGCGAGATGTTCGCCCCGCAGGTGGAGGCGCTGCACCCGGAGTTCCGCGTCATCACGTGGGACGAGCGCGGGTTCGGGGAGACCGAGTTCGACGGCGAGCCGTTCACCTACTGGGATTCGGCGCGCGACTGCCTGGGGCTGCTCGACCACCTCGGCATCGACCAGGCGGTGCTCGGCGGGATGTCACAGGGCGGCTTTCTCTCGATGCGCGCCGCGCTGCTGGCGCCCGAGCGCGTCCGCGCGCTGGTCCTCATCGACACCCAGTCCGGGACGGAGGACCCGGAGCGCCTGCCCGCCTATCGCCAGATGCAGGAGACCTGGCTCCAGGCCGGTCCCGTCGACGAGCTGGCGCAGGCGATCGCGGGCTCATCATCGGCGACCCGGCGATCAGCGAGAGCTGGATCGCCAAGTGGCACAAGCTTCCGCGCGAGGCGATGAACGAGCCGGGCAACATGCCTGTTCGAGCGCGACGACCTCACCGACCGCGTCGGCGAGATCACCTGCCCCGCGATCATCTTCCACGGCACCGCCGACATGTCGATCGAGGCCGAGAAGGCCCACGAGCTGTCGGACCGGCTGCCCGGATCGACCGGCGTGGTGCTCATCGAGGGCGGCCCCCACGCCTCGAACCTGACCCACCCCGAGCAGGTCAATGGGCCACTCTGGACTTCCTGCGCTCGCTGTAGGGCAATGCGCCGGTCAGCCGCGAGCGCGAGGCCGGGCTCGATGCGGCGCAGCCGCCGCAGCGACCGGCGGGCGACCCGGGGCCGGAACCGTGCCGACGCCGGCGAGGGCGTCCTGCGCCTGCAGCGCGCCGCCGGTAACCGCGCGGTCCGCGCGCTGCTGCGGGCGACGCTGTTCGAGGGCCTCGATGCCACCACCCGTGCCCGCATCCAGACCGCGACGGCGCCGATCGTGGGCGACAAGATCGAGCTCGAACGACTTCGGCAAGAGCACCACCCGGCTTCCGCGAGAACACGACTGTCGGTCTACGGCGCCGCGGTCCCCACCGATGCGACGTTTCGTAAGGGGCTGGCGAGCATCGCGGCCGATCTGCTGGATCAGAAGTACACCTCGCCGAACGTCGGCGCCGCGCACACGAACTTCCGCGAGGACACCACCGTCAAGTTCGCCTTTGACTTCTCGGCGCAGCAGAAGGGCGCGAACGGGGTGTGGCAGTTCACGTACGTCAAGGGCGGCACGGCAGGCGCCCACAAGCTCGCTCATCGACTACCTCGGTGCGTCTCCGTCGTTCGCTCCACCCAGCGGCGCGAGCGGCGCGTGTCGGACGCTCGGCTGGTCGATGTCCGGGTTCGCATCGACTGAGAGTGACATCGTCGTGGAGGCCGTCGATCTGGTGCCGACCGTGTGACCGCCTGCTGCCGGGCGGGCTGAAGTTCAATCGGCGCAGCACTCCCGTGGCCGAAGGGGGTATGCCGCCGCGCCGGACTGGGCGACCGGTGACTACTGCAAGCCGGCGAAGACGATCACGATGTATGACAAGCTGGGACGACGCCAACCGCCGTGCAGTTCGCCAAGGCCTCTGACCGCATCCGCGCCGTGCTCCATGAGATCGGGCACGCCATGGACATGAACAACCCGTCCACGCACGCAGCGTTCGATAGCGGCATGGTCACGGACGGGCGGCACGCCGGTCTCGGGATACGCCGCGAACTCGTCCCTCGAGAGCTACGCGGAGTGCTTCAGCCTGTTCATCGCCGATCCCGATTTGCTCAAGGCCCTGCGTCCGCACGTCCACACCTACTTCACGAACCTGCTCGCGCGGCACCGGCCTCGGGGACGGCGGGGTAGCGGGAGCGGCTCAGGCGCCGGCAGCGGCTCAGGCGCCGGCAGCGGCTCGGGCCCCGGCTCGAGCGCCGGGAGTGCCGCGGGCGCTCGCGCGGGCAGCGGCTCGCGTTAGCGGATCAGCTCGACTCGGTGAGCCAGGACAGGAGCTGGCCCAGGCGGTCGTAGATGGCGAAGTGGCCGCCGTCGAGCGCGATGACCGTGGCCTCCGGGATCGTGCGGGCCAGCCATTCGCCATGGGGAGCGGGGACGAGCGTGTCGTCGACGCCGTACCAGACGGCCACCGGGACGGTGATCGCCGACGGGTCAAAGCCCCATGGCGAAACGATCGCGAGGTCATCGTCGACGAAGCCGTCGATGCTCGCACCGCAACCCACGCGCAGGCTCGTCGTCGAGCATGTCGTGGACATCGGTCCGCGCCACCATCTCCATGTCGCTGGGCGAGAGGTCATACCCCTCGCCCAGCGGATGGTCCGGGTCCTGGTCGTCGGTCGCGAGCATCTTGTCGGTCTCGCGCCGCAGCTCGGGGCGCAGCGTGTCCTCGCCCGCCAGCGACCAATCGAACTCCCGCACGTTGCCCTCGACCATGCCCCGCAGCCAATCGTCACGCTCCAGTCCCTCCGGGCCGTAGGGGGCGGGACCCACGACGCTGGCACACCGGGTGACGCGTCGGGCAGCAGCGCGCCGCACGCTAGGGAGTGGGCGCCCCGCCCGAGCCTCCGGTCACCGCGAAGCGCTCGATTCCCAGGGCGTCGGCGATCGTGGCCACGTCGGCGGCGGCGTGGGCGATCGACCGGCCGCGCAGCCGCGTGGAGAGCCCGTAGCCGGCGCGGTCATAGGTGATGGCTCGCACCCCGGCGCGGCGGTAGACCTCCGCGTCAGGGTGCCGGGTGACTCGCGACCCGGGGGTGCCGTGCAGGGAGAACACCGGGCTCCCCTCGGGATCCCCCCATTCGCAGAAGGCGAGCGTGCGGCCGTCGGCCGTGCGCGTGGTGGCGGTGGTATCGGCGCTCATGCGCCGATCGTACGTTCAGACGGCGACCTGGTCCAGGCGGCGCGCGGCGAGTTCTCCCAGCAGCGGCGCGAACTTGAACAGCGCGGGTCCGGTGAGGCCCAGGACGCCCTCGTGCTCGACGAGGTCCCAGCCGTCATGGGCCAGCGCCGGATCGGGCGCGTGGCGGCGCAGCGGGAACTCGCAGGCGATGACGCGCTCGGCGACCGGACGCAGGCCCGGGAACACGCGCCGGGCGATGGCGACGATGCGCGGGTGGGCCCGGCGCACGTGCTCGGCCTCGGCCAGCCTCGCCGACTCTCCTCCGCTGAGGCCGATCGAGTAGTGATCGGGGCCGTCCATGACCGCGTAGAACGGCTCGCACAGCCGCTCGTCGCGGTTGATCCAGCATGGCGCGGGCGGCCGCCGGGGGCTCGCGCAGCGCGAAGGAGAAGCGGACCGACCGCATCCGCTCGGGCTCGGGAAGGCCCAGCAGACCCGTAGGTGTCCGGCCCGGCGGATACGATCACCCGCTCGGCGTCGAGCCGGTCGCCGCCGGCCAGCGTCACGCCGCGCGCGTCCACGCGGGTGACCTCGCCGAGCACGCAGCTCGAGGCCCTCCTGGAGGAAGCGGACCGTGTCCTCGGCTGGAATCGCCGCGCCGGTGGGCTCAAACGACCACGCTCCAGCGCGATCGGCCAGCGGGTGGCGGCGCCCGCTGCCGCGCTGCACGCCTCCGTGGCGGGCCAGATGGGCCTCGCGGTCGGTCACGTCACCGGTGAGCAGCAGCCCCACGCGGTCAAGCAGCGGCCGTCGCGGCACGGGCCTCCCACTCCGCCCACAGGCCCAGCGACGCCGCGGCCGCGTCGGTGAGCGCGCCGTCGGCGTGCGCCAGGCGGAAGATGCGCGTCAGCCCACACGACTGGCGGCTGCCCGGCACATCGGCGCTGACCACCGTCACTCGGTGGCCGGCGCGCGCCAGCTCGTGGGCCGCGGCCAGGCCCACCACTCCGGCGCCGACGACGATGACCTCACTCATCTCCTCCTCGACCCTACGCCATCGCGGGGCGTCGGCCTGCTCCGCCACCCGGCGGAGGACCGGCCGCGGTCATTTATCCTCAGCGGCAGTGGCTTCCGGGGGTCTGAGCATGACCGCATCCGTCCCGGCACTTGGCCGTGAAGCCGAGCTGGCGGCGTTCGCCGGCCTGCTGGACGAAGCCCGGCGGGGCACCGGCGGGGCTCTGGTGGTGCGCGGCGAGCCGGGTGTGGGCAAGTCGCTGCTGCTGGCGACGGTGATGGACGGCGCCGACGACGTCACGCTGCTGTCGGCGACCGGGGTGCAGTCGGAGTCCGACCTGGCCTTCGGCGCGCTCTCGGCGCTCCTGCGCCCGCTGCTCGACGGCATCGATCGCCTGCCCGCGGTCCAGGCGGACTCGCTGCGGGCAGCGGTGGGGCTGGCCTCGGCATCGCAGGTGGAGCAGCTGCCCTGTCACGCCGCTGTGGTCAGCCTGCTGGCCGCCTCGGCGGTGACCCGGCCGGTGCTCGTCGTCGCCGACGACCTGCAGTGGTTCGACGCGGCCTCGCGCGACGCGATCCTGTTTGCCGCACGCCGCCTGGACTCCGACGCCGTGGCCTTCGTGATGGCCGATCCGCGATGGCGAGAACGAGGAGCCGCTGCACACCGGCCTGCCGGAATTGCGCCTCTCCGGGCTGGCCGAGGGCCCGGCGCTCCAGCTCGTGGCCCGCGCCGCCGGCGAGGTCTCCCCTGCGGTGGCGCGGCGGCTGTGGGCGCAGACCGCCGGCAATCCGCTGGCGCTCGTGGAGATCCCGCGCAACCTCTCGGCCGAGCAGCGCTCCGGGCGCGTCGCGCTCGACGAGCCGCTGCCTGTCGGCCAGCGCCTGGAGGACTCGTTCGCCGCGCGTGCCGCGGCGCTCCCCGACGCCTCACGCCAGGCCCTGCTGATCGCCGCCACCAGCTACACCGGCGCCACGGACACGATCCTCGCCGCCCTGGGTGAGCGGGGGCTGCCCGCCAACGCGCTGGATGCCGCCGAGGACGAGGACCTCGTCTTCATCGCCCACGGCTCGCTCACATGGCGCCATCCCCTCGTGCGCTCGGCGATCTACCACGCCGCCGGCGCCCCCGCGCGGCGAGCCGCTCATGCCGCCCTGGCTCAGGCCGGCGGCGAGGCCCGCCTGTCCGACCATCGTGCCTGGCATCTGGCCGCGGCGGCCGCCGCGCCCGACGAGGCGGTGGCCGCCGAGCTGGACCAGGTGGCCGTCGAGGCCGCCCGGCGCGGTGCGCCCAGCACCGCGCTGCGCGCCTTCGCCCAGGCGGCGATGCTCAGCCCCGGCGAGGCCGACCGGGCACGGCGCGAGATCGACGCGGCGGAGATCGCGCTCGCCGTCGGCCGGCTCGACGAGGCCCTGGAGCTTCTGGACGGCGCCCGCAGTCGCGGCGACGATCCGCGCCTGCGCGCGCACGGCGAGCGCATCCGCGCGCGTGTCGAGATGCTGCGTGGCAGTCCTCATGCGGCCCATGACCGCCTGGTGGCCATCGCCGATGCCATCGCCGACATCGACCGGCCGCTCGCGGCCGCCGCCATGACCGAGGCGGTGCTGGCCCGGACCGTGACCGGGCCCGTGCCCGCCTACCGCGAGACCGCGGAGCGGGCGTTCGCCCTGGCCAAGGGGCTCGGCGGCGAGGTGGAGGCGATGGCCGCCGTGGCGCTGGGCTGCGGGCTGCTGCTGTCGGCGGAGACCGACGCGGGCTTGGAGCTGTTCGGCCGCTACGGCGCGATCGTCGAGAAGCCCGAGGTGTGGCACTCGGCCCCGGAGCTGACGGGGATGTACGCCTGCCTGCACGCCTCGATCGAGCGCTTTGACACCGCGGACCGGCTGTTCACCGCGATGACGACGAGCGCCCGCGAACAGGGCGCGGTGCGCGCGCTGCCCTATCCGCTGTCCGGGCGCGCGCTGGTGGACCTCGAGCTCGGCCGCTGGCCGGCGGCCCTGGCCGGCGCCGAGGAGGCGGTCGAGCTCTCACGCGAGATGGCCGGCCCGGCGATGCTGGCCTCGAGCCTGGCCGCGCTCGCCCAGGTCGAGGCCTCGATGGGGCGGCCCGAGGCCACCCGCGCCCACGCCGAGGAGAGCCTGGCCATCTGCAAGCAGCTCAACGCCTGGGCGGTGGAACCCGAGCCGGTACTGGCGCTGGCGTCGCTGGCCCTCAGCCTCGGCGAGCACGAGGACGCGGTGAGCGTGTGGACGCAGACGACGGTCGACATTCGCGAGTGGGTGCTCGAGCCCGGCTGGGAGCACCTCGACGACGTCATGATCGAGGCGAGCGTGCGGGCCGGGCGCACTGCTCAGGCCGAGCGCGAGCTGGAGGATCTCGAGGGCAAGGCCCAGCGCACCGGCCGCACCTGGGCCCACGCCGTGGCCGCCCGCTGCCGGGGGCTGCTGGCGAGCACCGGCGAGCTCGACGAGCACTTCCGGCGCGCGCTGGAATGGCATGAGCGCGCGCCGCTGCCCTTCGCCCGCGCCCGCACCGAGCTGTGCTACGGCGAGCGCCTGCGCCGGGCGCGCCGGCGCGTCGACGCGCGCGAGCAGCTCGCCCGCGCCTCCGCGACCTTCCACGCCCTCGGCGCCAAGATCTGGGCCGAACGGGCCGAGCGCGAGCTCGCCGCCGCCGGCTACAGCCGCCAGTCGCCCGCCGAGCAATCTCCGTGGGCCGAGCTCACCGCCGCCGAGACCCGCGTGGCTCGGGTCATCCTCGAAGGGGCCACCTACGACGAGGCGGCCTCGGCGCTGTTCGTCAGCCCGCGGACGATCGAGACGCATCTGCGCCAGATCTACCGCAAGGTCGGGGTCCGCTCTCGCAGCGAGATGACCCGCCGCCTGGCCATGCGCGACGCCGCGTAGGCCGCGCCGGCCGCTGTCGAGGTCCCGGACGGCGTTCCCGAAAGTTCAGGGTTTTCCCTGATGCGCCCCGGAGGGCGACGCGCGACTATGCACTTGTTCGACGGGGGCGACGGAGAGTCGAACGGGGGCACTCGAACCGAAATGAATCGGGGGCGACAAGCGGGACTCGGCGCGGAGGGGCAGTCACCCTCCGCGCCGGGGGGGCCGCGGCGGCGGGCGGGGCTTGGCGCGGAGGGTCGGGACAACCTCCGCGCCGCAGAAGAGCCCCGCCATGCCTCCGGCACGCGCCGCTGCTGCCCGTATCGTGCGCGGGATGGACGATGAGCCTGACGATCCCGGTTCGCCGTTCCCGCGCCCACTGACCGGTCGCGAGGCCGAGATCCTCGAGTTCATGCTCTCGGCCGCCTTTCCCGGCAACGAGGTCCTGCGCGAGCAGGCGTCGAGCGCCCTGGTCCTTGAGCAGTGCACCTGCGGCTGCGCCACCATCGACCTCGGCTTGGAGGCCGATGCCCCGGTGGCGCCGGAGATCCAGGGCGCGCCGCTCATCCAGACGCGCGCGCGTGACATGGACGAGCACCCGGTCGCACTCATGCTGTTCGTGCGCGACGGCCGCCTGTCCAGCCTGGAGATCGTCTGGTACGACGAGTCCCAGATGACCGGCGAGTTCCCCGCCCCGGAGTTCTGGGGCCCGCCGACCGCCTTGTCGGGGTACGCCACGAGGGTCGATCCGGACCCAGACGTGCAACCTTAGAGTTGCGCTAAGCTGGGCCCCATGACAGACAGCCTGCTCGTCCTCGGGGGCTCGGGATTCGTCGGCCCCGCCGTCGTCGGCGAGGGGCTGGCCCGTGGCCTCAGCGTCACGACGTTTCACCGCGGCACGGGCGGCTGGACGCACCCCGACGTGCCGACGATCCACGGCGACCGGCTCGACCCGATGAGCCTGGCGCCGCTGCGCGAGCGCGACTGGGACCTCGTCGTCGACACGTGGTCCGGAGCGCCGCGGGCCGTCCGTGACAGCGCTCGCGCGCTGAGCGATCGCGCCGGCCGCTACGTCTACATCTCCAGCGAGTCGGTCTACCGGCCGCCCCCGATCCGCGGCGCGGACGAGTCGACCCCCACGGTGAACGGCGACCCCGACGCGGAGGCGACCGCCTACGCCGAGAACAAGCGCGGAGGCGAGGTCGCCGTGCAGGAGGCATTCGCCCAGCGGTCCCTGCTGGCTCGCTGCGGGACCATCCTCGGGCCCTACGAGGACGTCGGGCGGCTCACGTGGTGGCTGAGCCGGATGGCCCGCGGGGGCGAGATCCTGTGTCCCGGGCCGCCCGGCCTGCCCCTCCAGTACGTCGACGCCCGCGACCTCGCCGCCTTCGCCGTCGGCGCCGCCACCGCCGGGCACTCGGGCCCGTTCAACGTGGTCTCACCCCGCGGCCACGCCACCATGGGCTCGCTGCTCGAGACCTGCCGGGCGGTCGCGGGCGCCGCGGATGCGACGCTCACCTGGGTGGCGCCCGAGGCGATCGCGGCGGCGGGGATCGAGCCGTGGACCGAGCTGCCGATCTGGCTGCCCGCCGACGACGAGTACGCCGCCATGCACGACTCCGACGTGCAACGGGCCAGAGCCGCCGGGCTGCACTGCCGCCCGGTGCAGGACACCGTCAGCGACACCTGGCGCTGGCTCTCGGCGCTGCCGGCCCCGCCGCCGCTGCGCGCGGGGGCCATGCCCGCCGGCCTCGCGCCCGACCGTGAGCGCGAGGTCCTGCGGGCGTGGGCCGCTCGCCGTGGCGCCCCCTGATCGGGCGGGTGCTGTCACTGCGTGTGCTCACTCTGGTGTCGGTGCCGGTCCCGCGGTGACGAAGACGAAGTCAGCGCAACGAGGCTGCGGCGGCCAGCACCAGCGAATAGCTGAGCGCGTCCTCGGCGGCGGCCGCGACGAGCTGCCGGCCCCGGCCGCGCACCTTCGTGCGCAACCGCGACCCCGCGAACGCGCCGCCCAGGGCGGCTGCCGCGGCGATCGCGGCGCCCGGGTCGCCGCCCAGGAGTCGGCCCCCCGTGCCGGAGAAGGCCAGGCGCAACGTCAGCCCCCTGCGCGACCAGCGGCTGGGCATGGCCGGGAACTTGTCGGCGATGAGCTCGCCTGCGGCGGCCCCGAAGACGATGAACCGGGCGGGCCCGGACGACGGTCCGCGGCCGTGCACGGCCAGCGCCACCGGCGGCGCGAAGGAGCGCAGTCCGCCTCCAAGCCCCATCAGCAGTGCGGCGCGAAGATCGGCTGGATCGGCGATGACGTCGCGATCCTACTAGTCCCACTACCCTGGCTGCAATGCGGATCGCCATCGCGGGTGCCCACGGTCAGATCGGACTCCGGCTGGTCGCGCTCCTGGCCGCACGCGGAGACGAGGCGGTCGGGCCTCATCCGCAACCCCGGTCACGCTGACGATGTCAGCGCGGCGGGCGGTACGCCGGTGATCTGCGACCTCGAGGCCGCCTCGACCGACGACGTGGCCCAGGCGATCGGCGCCGTCGACGTCGCCGTGTTCGCGGCCGGCGCCGGTCCGGGCAGCGGGGCCGAGCGCAAGCTCACGATGGATCGCGACGGCGCGCTCAAGCTCCTTGATGCCACCGAGGCCACCGCGGCGCGTTATCTGATGGTCAGCTCGGTGGGCGCCGAGTCGCCTCCCAGCGGCGACGGCGTGTTCGAGGTCTACCTGCGCGCCAAGGCCGAGGCCGACGCCGCTGTCATCGCCTCGAACCGCGCCTGGGTGATCATCCGGCCGGGACCGCTCACCGAGGACCCCGGCACCGGCCGGGTCCGCCTCGGCACCGACCCGTTCCGCGACGCCGTCACCCGCGACGACGTGGCCGCGGTGCTGGCGGCGATCAGCTCCGACTCCGCCCTGGACCGCACGATCCTCTATCTCGCCAACGGCGACGTGCCGATCGACCGGGCGCTCGCCGCGGTCCGGTAGCACCGCCGCCTGCGCCACAGGAGTTAAAGGGCGGCTAGCCTCGGGCGCGCCGGCGCTCGCGGCGCGACGGCTCGGGGCTCGGCCGGCCCAGGAACTCGTCCAGGCCGGCGCGCGCCTTGCCGCGGACCATGTTGCGCAGCAGCGGAGTCCAGCCCAGCGCGGCCCCGAGGCCCCCCATCGCCTGGCGCGACCACGTATGGAAGGAGAAGGTGTCGATGTGCTCGACGATCAGGCCATCCTGGAAGCGAAACCGGGCCCGCACGTCGTTGTGCACCTTGTTGCCGGTGGAGAACGTGTAGTCGGCCAGCCACCGGGCACGGCCGGTGGTGTCATCGGCCTCATGCTCCTGCAGCGTCACCACCAGGTCCTGGGAGCGGCCGGTCGAGCATGCGCCACATCGCCCCCGGCTCCCCGTCCTTGAGGTCGACGAACACCGGATCGGAGAAATGGGCCGACGGGACGTAGCACTCGGCCATCGCATCGCCGTCGCGCCGAGCGAACGCGGCGTAGAAGCGCTGGATGAGCTCGTCGTTGGGATGGGACATGGGGCGAGACTAGCCGCCCGATGGGCCAGCGTGGCCCCGAAAGCGTCAAGTCAGGCAACGGGAGCGTCGAGTTGATCCAGACAGGCCCGCCCCGCGGCGCTGCATCGCCATGGCATCGCTTCAACTCACGCATCTCGAACTCTCATCCGGCTCCGACGCCGACGCGGTGCGCCACGCCCTGACCCGTGCCCGGCGGGGCTACTACGAGGAGCCCGCGGAGGCGCTCGCCGTCGCCATCCGCTGCTACGAGATCGCCCGCTCGCTCTCGGACGCGGCGCTGTGCGCCCGCGCCCGCGCGCTCCAGGGCGCCGTGTCCCTGCACCGCGGGGACCTGCGCAGCGCCCTGGACCTGGTCGTCGAGGCCGAACGCCACGCCGAGAGCGGCGACGACCTCGTCGCCCGGGTCGAGGTGGCCGCGCTCAAGGGCCAGGTGAGCTTCTTCACCGGGTCCTACGGCGAGGCCCTCAGCCACGCCGAGCGCAGCGTCCAGCTCTCCGATCAGACCGGGGACGACGAGCTGCGGATCTACGCCCGTCGTGCCACCTGCCTGGTGTTCGGCAACGTCGGCGTCCGCGACCTCGAAGCGCGGGTGAGGGGCCTGCTCGAGCTCACGATCGACTCGGGCAACCGCTGGGAGGAGACGATCTCCCGCAACGACCTCGCCTGCTACTACCAGGAGACCGGCGACCTGGAGGCCGCCGAGCGCGAGATCGAGCGCGCGCTGGAGGTGGGCGGCACGGTCCCGCCGCCCCACAGCTTCGCTCTGGGTCTCGTCTACTCCACGCGCGCCGACATCCGGCTGCTGGGCGGCCGGCCGGCGGAGGCCCTGACCGACGCCGAGCGCGCCATCGCCCTGCTCACCACCAACACCGAGGCCAACCCGTACGTGCTCGGCGTGACCGTCCGCGCCGAGGTCCAGGCGCGCATGACGCTGGGTCAGTTCGACGACGCTCAGCAGTCCGGCGAGGGCGCGCTGACCTGGCTGGGTGACCGCGTCCCCCAGATCCGTAGCCTCATCCTCGCCACGTTGGCCACCGAGCTGCGCGCCGCCGGCCGGGTCGAGGCTGCCTACGACGCGCTCGCCCGCTCCGCCGAGCTCGAGCGCGAGGCCTTCCGCGAGTTGTCAGAGATCCAGCTCAGCCTTGAGCGCGCCACGCTGGAGACCTCCGCGGCCCGGATGGAGAGCGACGAGCTGGCCGCCAAGAACCGCGAGCTGGCCCAGGCCCACGCCGAGCTCGTGCTGCGCACCAGGCAGCTGGAGTCGCTGCAGGAGCAGTTGCGCGACCAGGCCGACCGTGACTGGCTCACCGGCCTGCACAACCGCCGCTATCTCGCCCGTGAGCTGGAACGCCCGGCCCACGACCGGCTCGGCGCGCCCCTCACCCTCGCGGTGCTCGATCTCGATCACTTCAAGTCGATCAACGACGGCTTCGGCCACGCCGCCGGTGACCAGGTGCTGGTGCGCGTCGCCGGGCTGCTCCTCGATGTCCTGCGCGAGACCGACATCGTGGTCCGCAGCGGCGGAGAGGAGTTCCTGGTCCTCATGCCCGCCACCGACGCGGGCGCCGGGCGGGCGGCCTGCGAGCGCATTCGCCAGGCGGTGGAGGGCGAGGCGTGGAAGAGCATCGCCCCCGGGTTGGGCGTCACGGCGAGCGTCGGCGTCGCCTCCACCGACGCCCCGGGCGACCTCGAGGCGCTGGTCAACCTCGCCGACCAGCGCCTCTACGACGCCAAGCACGCCGGACGTAACTGCGTCATGGGCGAGGCCGGCCCGCTGCGCTGATCTACCATCCGCCCATGACCAGCTTCGATGGCTTCGGGCCCAAGGTGCGACGCTGGTTTCAGGGTCTGGAGGCCGACAACAGCCGGGAGTACTTCGCCGCCCACCGCGACGTCTTCGAGACGGCGATCCGCGACCAGATGGAGGCGCTGCTCACCGAGCTCAGCGAGAAGCTCGGCGGGGAGGTCAAGCTGTTTCGCCAGCACCGCGACATCCGCTTCTCGCCCGACAAGTCGCCCTACAAGACCAACACCTACGGCGTCGTCTACGGGTCCGAGCTCGCCACCCAGGGCCTGTACGCGTCGATCTCGGCCCGTGGTCTGGTGGCCGGCAGCGGCTACCACGCCATGGCCCGCGATCAGCTCGAGCGCTACCGCGACGCGATCGCCGATGACGCCCGCGGGCCCGAGCTGGGCAAGCTGGTGGCCAAGGCCGAGAAGGCAGGGCTCGAGGTGTGGGGCGAGAGCCTGGCCACGGCGCCGCGCGGCTACCCCAAGGACCACAAGCGGATCGAGCTGCTGCGTCGCAAGAGCCTGGCGCTGGGCAGCACGCTGACGTTCGGCAGGGGCATCGGCCGCGCCGACGGGCTCCAGTTCGTCACCAGGACATGGCGCGCGGCGGCGCCCGTCACCGGTTGGCTGGACCGTGAGGTCGGCGCGACCACGATGGAGATGCAGCGCGGCCGCGGACGGCGCTGACGCTCAGGCGCGTGGGGCGTGCAGAGCCGCGGTCCCAGCCGCCAGGCGCGCGGCAGAACTCGATGCGTCACTCGGGGTATCGACGCACATCAACAGCACGCTTGGGAAGGCGGAGGGGAGCGTTCGCCGGCGAAATCCTGAACGCACAGAGCACGCACCGCGGAGTACGACAGCGTGTGCTCTGTACGTCCAGCGGGCTGAACCCACAGAGCACATACCGGCTAGAACCCGACCGCGTGCTCTGAGCGTTCAGAAACCCACCGGTTGCACATCCACGCCCGTGCTCACCCTCTCCAACGCCGTTGTTGACGTCGCCAACGCCCCGAGTCACGCCCCGGCCAAGCCCGCGACCGCCCCGGTCACCGCGCCCTGCGGATCTCAGCGAGGACGCTCCGCGTCCCGCTCAGCGGGTTGACGTCGCCGACCGCGACGCAGCGCGACGGGGCCGGGCATGACACCCCGCCAAGCGAGGCGTCGGCCGGCGCCCCCCGCTCCAAGCAGGAGCGCCGGGAGGGTAACGGCGGCCACGGCCAGCCCGACGATGCGCACCCGTCTATCTTCCTCGCGTCCGGTCACAAAGTGAGAAGGTCGCGCAAACTATGGGTGTGCGGATACGTCGGACGGGTCGGCTTGCGCTGGTGGTCGCGCTGCTGTGCGCGACCGCGGCCGTGGTGAGCGCGGCCGGCGGTGCAGCGCGGAGCCGTGGCCGGCGGATCGCTCCCGCCGCGGCGTCGTGCCCGAGCGCCGTACGCGGTCTCGGCCAGATCGCGTACGTGGCCCGCGGGCAGCTCGACGTGGTCGAGCTGAGCTCCTGCCAGTCGCGTCGCATCGCCGGCGGGCGCGCCTGGAGCCCGCAGTTCAGCCCCGACGGCCGCTGGCTGGCCTACTCGCGCTCCGCGCCCGACCACAGCGGCAGCCCGGTGGTCGTCGCGGCCGGCGGCGGCGCGGCCCGCAGGCCGCTCGGCGCCGGCATCCAGACGTGGTGGTGGGGACCCGCCGGTGCGACGCTGTTCGGTGTCAACCACCACGGGCAGCTGGTGCGCGCGCGCCCCGGGGGCTCGGGCCGGATCGTCGCCGGCGGCGCGCGGACGTTCGCCGACGCGGCCGGGGTGTCGCCGGACGGCGGACGAGTCGCCACCGACAGCTCGGGATGCATCCCCACGGGATTCGCGCTTGACACCGTCGCGCTGCGCACCGGTGCGCAGCGCGTGGCGGTGAGTCGCCGGAACAGCCTCTCCACCTTCGCAGCCTGGTCCCCGGACGGGCGGTGGCTGCTCTACTGGGCGCGGTCGATGTGCTCGGCCTCGCTCTCGGCCGACGGCTGGCCGCTGGACGCGGTCCCGGCGAACGGCGGCCACCAGCCCGCCCGAGCGGTCAGCCAGATGCTGCTGGACCCGGACTTCCTCACCTGGTGCGGCGACCGGCTCATCGCCGCCTCCACCCCCAGCCGTGAGACGCAGCTCCGCAGCCGGCTGGTGACCACCGGCGCGCCGGCCTGGCATCAGCACACGATCGCCCCGGGGACCCGCCTGAGCTGGGTCTCCCCCACCTGTGCCCCGTCGGGGTCCCTGCTGGCCGCCGCCGCCGGGCCCAGCACCACCCACGCCGAGTTCGGGGTCCAGCACCGCTCCATCTGGCTGCTGTCCCCCGCGGGCAAGGTCGTGCGGCAGCTGACCACCCCGCCTCAGGACGACCTCAGCGACGAGGCTCCGCGCTTCTCCCGCGACGGCCAGTGGCTTCTCTTCGTGCGCACCCGCATCGTCACGGTCGGTACCTCGGCAATCTCGCACGACACGCTGGAGCTCGTGCCCGCCGCCGGCAGCGGCCCGGCGGCGACCATCCCGATCGCCAGCTTCACCAGCAACGACTTCAGCTTCTACGACCACTTCCAGTGGCCCAGCGAGATCGCCTGGTCGGCGGCCGCACGTTAGGGGCATCGGCCGCGCGTGCAGCGCGGCACCCGCGCTTCAGGCCCGCAGCTCGTGCACGACGTAGGGGCTGTGGACGAGGAAGCCGCCCGGGTCCTCGTTGGCCTCGCGCAGCACGTCGAGCATGGCGCCGCGGGCCTCGGCGTCCACGCCGGCCTGCTCGAGCGCCGGTCGCACCCCCAGCGCCATCGGGTGCTCCTGGCCGCCGGTGACGTACGCCTCGGGTGAGGCGTCGCGGATGGCCAGCTCTGACCGGGTCGTGGCCTCCAGGGTGAGGCCTGCGTCGCGCGCCACCGCCGCGACGGCGGCCGCGTCTGACCAGGCGAACCGCGGGGACGGCGGCGCCTGGGTCACGCGCGCCAGGACCCGACCCATCGCCGCCAGCATGTCGTTGATGGGTCCGGCCGGGATCCAGGCGCTGAGGAACGCGCGGGCGCCGGGCGCCGCCGCGCGTGCCACCTCGTTCAGTGCACGCGCCGGGTCGGGGGCGAAGATGAGGCCGAACACGGAGAGGACGACGTCCGCGCTGCCGTCAGCGACCGGGAGATCGAGCAGGTCGCCCTGGAGGAACTCGACGTCCAGGCCAAGTGAGCGCGCGCGCTCGCGGGCGACGTCGAGCAGTCGCGGCGCCGCGTCAACGCCGGCCACCCCGGCGCCGCCGGCAGCCGCGAGCAGGGCCGCATTGCCGGTCCCGCAGGCGAGGTCCAGCACGCGCTCGTCGCGTCGGGGCTGCGCGGCATCGACCACCGCCCGCGCCACCGGCTCGAGCTCGGCCGCCGTGCGTTCGTAGCAGCCTGCGTCCCAGTCCACCATGTCCCCCACGATAGGGGGCCGGGCCATCCGGGGGCCGACGACACGGCCCCGAGCCCGCCCGACCCGCCGCGCGGCTACAGGGGTGAGTCGTCGTGGACGAGGAAGCCCGCGGCCTCCAGCACGCCGCGTTCCTCGAGGCGGCCGAGGTGATCGCTGACGCGCTGGGTGTCGGTGACCTCCCAGGCGCCTGCCGCCGCCGTGCCCTCGATCATGCGCAGCCCGTACATCTCGGGCTCGTCGACGGCGTTGCGCAGCCAGGCGAGATCGTCGGAGATGCGCCGCGGACGGTCAGTCGCGGGCGACCACGGATCATCGCGTTGACGGCGCTCTCTCATGCCGGCCGGCAGGATGAGGGCCGTGGCCAATGCTTCGCCCCAGCTGGGCTTGTCGTGTACGAGTTCAAGGAGCATGGTTGTTGATCTACCCGAATCCGGCATAACCACAACCGCCGTCACGGCGGCCGGCGGCGCGAGAAGCCCTGATCAGAGCTCGATGCCCCACGTCGCCAGGACGGTGTTGCAGACCAGCTCCAGCTTGGCGAACTGCTCGTCGACAGTCAAGGCATTGCCGCCCTCGGCCACCGAGGCAAAGCCGCAGCGGGGCGACACGACGCGGCGGCCGGGCTTCCGCATCCGCCAGGCAACGCTCGGCCGTGGCGGCCGCACCCCGGAGGGTGCGGACACCACGGACCAATGCGTCCCCTGAGGAGGGCTTGGACCTACGACCCCGCGATCTTGTGGTAGCCCGCGATCTGCGGGTCGGCCGACGAGATCGGAGTGCATCCCTGAGCCACGACCATGGTGCCGCCGCTGGAACTGGGCGTCACCGTGTAGTCGGTGTTATTGGGGATGTGCTCGGAGTAGTTGCCGTAGGTGAACGGCTTGCAGAGCATCTCCGTCTTGTAGTCCTTGATCGCCTTGAACGCCGCGTTGACGCTCTGGAGCGTGTAGGCGCCCTTGACCTTCTCCAGCGCCGCCACGGCCATCTCGGCGGTGAGGAAGCCCATCTGGCTGAAGCTGCCCACGCCGCCGGTCACGCTGGAGCCGCCGTACTTGCTGAGGATCGCCTCGTAGAGCTTCATCTCCGGGCCGTGATAGACGTCGGTCGGGGTCAGCTCGGCGTTGATGTAGAGCTTGTTGTGCCACTTGGGTCCCAGTGCCTTGGCCAGGAAGTCCGTGTTGCACGGCGTCGAGCAGGCCCATGCCTTGACCCGGTTCTCCAGACCCAGCTTCTGGGCGGCCTGGAGGATGACCAGCGCCTCGGGCGGGGTGAAGTTGAGCACCACCGCGCCGCCGGGGCCGGCGTCGTTGACCAGGCGCAGCGCCACGGTGCTCGCGTCGTTGATGGGGACGTTGTCGGTCTCGGTCTTGATCGGCACGTGGGCGGCGGCGGCGACCGCCGTCGGGCCGGCGGCGATGTAGCCGGTGCCCGGCACGTTTGACTGATCGAAGGCGATCTTGCTCGGGTGCAGGCTCAGCACGTACTGCGTCGCGCCGTCCGAGCTGTAGCGCGGGCCCATGTTGACCGATGCGCTGTTGGGGGTCGACCAGCACTCCGGTGCGATACCGGCGCCCAGCTCGAAGATCCCCGTCTTGGCCCACAGAGCGTGGTCGATGGAGCACTCGATGATGTCCGACGTGCCGACGATGCCGAGGACGTGATCAGACTGGATCAGCTTGTTGGCCGCGGCCGCGATCTGCGCCGGCTGCGTCTGATCGGTCTCGACGAAGTACTTGATCGGGTGGCCGTTGACGCCCCCGTTGTCGTTGACGCAGGTGAAGTACGCCTGGGCCATCGATGCCTGATCGGTGAAGTCCGTTCCGGGCTGCTTGGTGTTGATCGTGCCCAGATTGATCGGCGAGCCCGTCGCCTTCACGCCTGGCTTGGAACCACACGACGAGATGTCGGCGCTGGCCGAGCCGCCACTCGTGCTCGTTCCCCCGCCGCTCGTGCTGGTGCTACCGGCGGCGCTCGTCGCCCCGCCGCTGCTGCTGGCGGCCGTCGTCGCTCCGCCACCTCCGCTGCTGCTACTCGAGCTGTTGCTCCCGCATCCTGCAAGGGCCATCAGCGCGACCACCAGTATCGGCGCGAGCCTCCACCGGTGCCGCGGCTCCAGATCACCGCGACTCATATCTCCTCCTCGATTTCGACGTGCTCTTCGATGAGCCGGTCGCATCGTAATTGTTGCTGAGATTGTATGCAATCTTGCGTACGGTGTGGGACGCAATCTCAGAGCGCGGCTCGCGTGCGTGAGCGCACGACGACTTGACGCCCAGCGCCCAAGCCGCGCGTTCGCAAGTCGCACGTCTGTGCGCGCCGCAGGCCCCGTGGTAGGTTGCGGCGCCAGTGAACGAGATGGTCGACAACCTGGGGGTCGCTCCACTCCGTGCTGAGGATCGCCTGCGCGACGCGATCGTCAGCGGTCGCCTTCAGCCCAACGAGCGCCTGGTGGAGAGCGACCTGGCCTGCCGCCTGGGCGTGAGCCGCACGCTCATCCGCGCCGCGCTGGTGCGCCTCGAGCACGAGGGGCTGGTCGAGCACGAGCGCCACCGCGGCGCCCGGGTCCGGCTCGTCTCACAGGGCGAGGCGGTCGAGATCCTGGAGACGCGCGCGGTGCTGGAGGGACTGGCGGCGCGTCTGGCGGCCGAGCGTGCCACCGCCGAGGATGTCCAGGAGCTCAAGGGCATCCTCGCCGACATGCAGCGCCTCCGCGAGGCCGACGATCTCCTTTCGGTCTCAGACCTCAACGCGCAGCTGCACCGCCGGCTGCTCGAGATCTCAGATCACGAGACGGCGGCCCGCCTGATCGGCACGCTCAATTCCCAGATGGTCCGCTTCCAATACCGCACGATCCTGCTGCCCGGGCGCAGCGAGCGCTCGTTCGCCGAGCACGCTGAGATCATCGCCGCCGTCGCCACCCGCGACGGCGACCGCGCCGAGAAGGCGATGCGCACCCACCTCTCCAGCGTGGCCGATGCGCTCAGGCTCCAGGCGCCCGAGTAGCGGCCATCGTGCTGAGATCCAGCCGGCCGAGGATCCCGGCGGGCTGGGTCTGCAGCCAGGCCGCGGCAACGGTGTTGCGCAGGACCCAGATGTCGGTGATCGGGCCCACGCCGCCCGGCACGGGTGAGACCGCCTCCGCGATCGGCTCCACGGCCGCGGTGTCGACGTCCCCGACGAGACGCACGGATCCGTCCTCCCGCTCGACGGCGTTGATCCCGATGTCGATCACGATCGCGCCCTCGCGGATGAGGTCGGCGCCGATCAGGCCGGGCACGCCCACGGCGACGATGAGGATGTCGGCCGCCAGCGTGTGCTCGGCCAGGCGCCCGGCATCGAAGGTGTGGCGATGGGCGGAGATCACGGTGGCGTTGCGCTGCAGGCCGAGGATCGCCGCGGGCTTGCCGACGTTGTTGGAGCGCCCGACCAGCACCAGGTTCAGACCGTCGTAGGCGGTGGCAGGGTCGCGGCCGGCCGCGGCGGTGTAGCGGTCGAGCATGTGGAAGGCGGCGGCGGGCGTCGAGGGGACGAACCGTGGCATCCCCAGCGACAGCAGGCCGGCGTTGAGCGGGTGCAGGGCCTCGACGTCCTTGAGCGGGGGCAGCGCGGCGAACACGCGAGACTCGGCCAGGTGCGGCGGCAGCGGCCGCAGCACGAGGATGCCGCTGATCTCGGGATCGGCGTCGATCTCGGCGATCTTGCCGATGACCTGACCCAGGGTCGCGTCCGCGGGCAGCCGCTCGGGCCGCGACACGATGCCAGCCTCGCGGGCGTGGCGGTCGATGCGGCGCTGGTAGACCTGCGCGGCCAGATCGTCACCGACCAGCAGCGTCCCGACGCCCGGCGTGGCCGGCAGCCGCGAGAGCTCCTCGTGCAGGGTCGCGCTCAGCTCCTGCGCGTAGGACTTGCCGTCGATCAGCACCGGCAGAGGCTACGTGAGGCCGCCGTAGCCCGCGACGGAGCGCGCCGCGAGGCCGGCCGCCTCGGTGACGCGCGGGACCGCCTCGACCTCCCACCCGGGAGCCATGATGTGCACGCCGCCGACCCCGTCGATGTCGCGTAGGCGGGAGATCACGTCGGCGGCGATGCGCACGCCCTCGTCCTTGGCGGCCTCGTCCTGAAGGCCGCGCATGCGCGCGAACGTCGCATCGTCGACCTCGACGCCCGGGATCCGCTCGTGCAGGTACTCGAGCATCCGCGGGCTCCGTGGCGGCGTCACGCCGACGAGCACGGGAGCGCGCTGGGGCAGCCCGGCTGCCACGACGGGCGCGAACCATTCGGCGAAGCGACCGACGTCGTAGACGATGTTGGTCTGAAACAGGCCGATGCCGGCCTCGGCCTTGGCCTGGAGGCGCTCAACCGAGTCCACCAGCGGGTTGGCCGCGCCGGCGACGAGAAAGCCGGTGGGGGTGCTCAGCCGCTCGCCGGCCAGCAGCTCGCCGGCGTTGAGCGAGGCAATCATCTGCGCCAGCCCCACCGAGTCCACGTCGCCGACGCGGGTGGCCCGCCCGTCGTAGGGCCCGACCTTGAGCGGGTCGCCGCCGAGGGCCAGGACGGTGCGCACGCCGAGCGCCCATGCGCCCAGCAGGTCGGCTTGGAGCGCCAGCACGTTCCGGTCGCGGCCGGTCATCTGCATGATCGGCTCCAGGCCGCACTCCAGCATCACGACCGCGGCGGCCAGGGGCGACATCTTCACGCTCGCCGCCTGGTTGTCGGTGACGTTGGCGGCGTGGACCACCGGCGCGAGAGCCAACGCCGACCGCCGGACCAGGTCGGCGTCGGGGTCGGCCGGAGGGCCCAGCTCGGCGGTGACGACGAACGTCTGCGAGGCCAGGAGATCGGCGAGCGGCATAGTCCAAACCCTATTGCCAACCCAGCGCGTGGTTGGCGCGCCCCGACGCGGCTGGACAAATTCGTGCGCTGCGCGTCAAGCCCTGCCGCGCTCCTGGTCGTCCCGAGTGGCGCCCAGACTAGGACGGCCGGTCAGGAGCGTCGCCTCGCGGCTTGGGTCGGATGCGGCGGTACAGCCAGAGAAAGAGCGGGAACTCGATCCACTGCAGGGCCGCCCAGGCGAGCGCCTTGCGCCGCGGCAGGCCCCGAGTCTGGGCGTCGCGCAGGACCCAGCCGGTGGAGAACGCCGCCGCGGCGACGAGGACGAGCACGATCAGGTCGGCGACGGCGGAGCTGCTCATCGCCCCTGGCGGCGGCCGAAGCCGTAGTAGGCGGCCGGCCCGATCACGTTCTGGGTCGCGACGGCGCGCCACAGCAGCTTCGGACCCCGGATGCGCTGCGCGGGGCGGCGCTGGATATCGCGCTCGGCAACGCCGATCAGCACCACCTCGAAGGCGAGCAGCGCCCAGACGGCGCGCCGGGCCATGGGCGAGAGGCGGTTGTACTGCTTGACCAGTTCGCGGATCGGCTGCTCGAGTCTCGTTGGCATCACGGCCTCTCAGGTGTGTTGGGGCTGGCGCCGGCGTCGCGCGGGGCTCTGCGTCGCGGCCGGCCGGGCGGATCGGCCGATCCGCGCCATGTCGGCCACCTCGGTGGCGATGTCCTCCAGCACCGAGGTCTGCAGCGAGTAGACGATGTTGCCGCCGCGCCGCACCGAGGTGACCAGGCCCGCCCCCTCGAGCACCTTGAGGTGTCGCGACACCGACGGCCACGAGATCTCGAACTGGCCGGCGAGCGTCCCGGCGGGCAGGTCACCGTCGCGCAGCAGCCTCAGGATCTCGCGGCGGGTGGGGTCACCCAAGGCTCGGTAGGCGCCGGCGATTGACATTCTGATTAGCAATTTAGCATATGTGCTAATAGGCGCGGGGCTATTTCGGACCCGAGATCGAGCAGGATCAGAGAAGCGCGAGACGAGGGGGCGCACCTACGCTTGTCGCGTACCGGCATCGACATCTTGAGGAAAGGGGTACGAATGAAGGCGATGACATGTCAGCAGCTGGGTGGGCCATGTGAGTTCGAGCACCGCGGGGCCACCGCCGATGAGGTGATCAAGGCGCAGGACCAGCATCTCAAGGACATGGTGGCGGGCGGCGACGCGACCCATGAAGCCGCTCTGAAGGACATGAAGGGCCGGTGGAGGCGGCCCATCTCGGGAATGGGGTGGTACCGGCAGGTCAAGCGCGATTTCGCCGGGCTTCCGGAGGGCTGAGGGAGGACCCGGCCGGATCGCCTTCGCCGGCCACGATCGTCGCGGCGAGCGCCATCCGATGGTCCTTGGTCCAGGGCGGCCCCAGGGTCGCCCTCGGTCCCTGGAGAACCTCGTCGGCCCGACCGCCCAGGATGCGGGCCGCCCGATCGACCACCGCCTTGGCGTCATAGACGTGGACCTCCCAGCCACGCGCGTGGGCGGCCTCCGAGAGCTCCTGGCGGTACATGATGGCGTCGGCCCGGGCCTCATATGGCGAGCGACGTTGGACGGCGATGTCCTGGGGGAAATCCAGCGGCCAGCGCCGTAGCGAGATCGAGCGGATCGGTGCGGGCAGCGCGGCCGCGATCTCGTCAAGCGCCGCCGATGTGGCGCGCGCCACGGAGGTCCGTGCCGCGGCGACCAGCGCCGCGGTCGCGTCGACGTCCAGACGCGCGCTCTCGTAGTGGATCGGCGCCGAGGAGATGCCGTCCTCGATGAGCTCGATCCGCCGGCGGTCGATCACCTCATACGCGCCGGACATCGTCACCACGACGGCCCAGCCGAGATGATCCGCGATACCCAGGCGCATGGCGCTCATTATCGGTGGCTCTGGTCGCGCGGTTCAGGTACGGTCGTCGCGATGCCAGAGCACGACACCGAACGCCGGCGCGAACTGAGCCGCCGCCAGACGTCCGGCGTGCCGGGGCGCCGCAGCGCCAATCCCGTCCTCGTCCTCCAGCGCTCGATCGGCAATCGCGCCGTCGCTCAGGTGCTGGCCCGCGACACTGTCCGGACCGGCACCGTCCAGATCGCCGGTGTGGGCACGATCAAGGTCAAGGGGGGCAACCTCGACGCCTGGGCCGGCAAGGGATCGCCCGACACGGTCGACGTCACCTCCGACAAGGGCAGGCACTCGATCAAGCTCGAGCAGTTGGCCAACGCCCACACCCGGACCGACATCAAGGTGACGATCGCGGCCCCCAACCAGGCCGGGGAGGAGTTGAGCGTGGGTGGCGGGACGCTCCTGGAGATCAAGGACGCCCGCATCAAGGGCTACACCGTCGCGGACGGCGTGGAGACCTGGCGGGTGACCGACTTCACCGACGTGCATCGGACGAAGGTCACCCACAGGGTCTCGTGACGCGCCCTTAGAGCGGCGGGACCTGGTTGTTCACCTGGGTGCCGTGGTACAGGTGATCATGGTCGGCGCACGACGACTTCGGGAAGAAGAACTGGACGCTGTCGCTGCGCACGTTGTTGTAACTCGCGAACAGCGTGGCGCGCCCGATGGTCCCGACCTTGCACCGCGCGTCGGTGCTGCTCTTCACGCGCATCGTGATCTTCATGATGTTCCCCGGGAACCCCCACATCACCGCGTGATGTGAGTGGTAGACCAGGTGACGCTGGACGGTCATGACGATCAGCCGGTCGGGCTGGTTGCGCACACGGTCGACCTGGCACATGATCCCCGAGACGGTGTTGGCGGTCAGGCTGATGTCGCCGTGGCCGCGGGCGTAGCTGCCCGTCGCGCCGGTGATCGGCTGGCCGGTGTGAAAGCCCCACGGTGGGATCCCCTGCACGATCGGCACCCCGGCGCAGTACTGCGTGGTGAAGGCGCCGGCCGAGCCGCCCGCACTCAGCGCCAGGAGCGGCGTAAGCACGAGCACTGCGATTCCGAGACGTCGTGTGACGGTGTGTGTGCGCATGCCGGCCGACTATAGCCCTGCCGCTCCCGGCGCGCACAGGCTTGGCCAGAGACCGTGAGTGAGCGCTCCGCGTGGTCAGTTATCAGGAAGATTGGAGCCGTCTCGTCACCAAATGACCCCTCCGCTCCGGTAGGATCGCGCGATCCGGCGGCCCGGCCGGTACCCGGGATATGACAGAGGGGGCGGACATGAGCGGGTTGCGCACATCGCAGGAGCACGTCGCCGGGAGTCGGCGCCACTGGGTCGCCGTCTGCCTCCTCGGCGGCCTCCTGACGCTGTCGGTCGCGCTTCCGGCAAGCGCCTCGGCGGCGGGCATCACCTTCACCGCGCCGCCGGGGGCCCAGACCTATCCGGACCAGTCCGAGGGCCCGGTCGGATATACCGAGGCCCCTGTCGCCTTTCGCACGACCGACACGCGCCCGACGATCGCCATCCAGGCGGACGGAGACGGCGGCGCTCAGTTGCAGTGTCACTTCGACGACGTCCACGTGACCCAGACGTGCGGCGGGCCGGGGCCGGGCTGTGCCGCGATCTGCGGCAGCTTTCAGCCGGCGGCCCCGCTTGGCCCTGACTCTGACCAGTTCACGCGCGGCCACTTCCTGGCCGTCGATCTCGTCGACGCCGATGGCAACCCGGTGGCGTCGATGTGGGTGAACATCGATGTCGACACCACGCCGCCGGTGGTCCAGCTGCGCACCGGCGGCGGGATGCTCACCACTCCGGACAGCGGCCTGACGCCGCTGCGCCCGACGTTCAACTTCCAGGTGAGCGACAGCAACTCGGTGGGCACCAACGTCGACACCGTGACGTGCGCGTGGGGCCTGGCGGCGACCAGCCCCGGGTTTCGCCCGTGCGGTCGCAGCGCGGGATCCAGCATGTTCACCTCGCCCCGGCTTCCTATCCGCCACCTGCTCTATCGCCTCCAGGTGAGGGCCACCGACGACTTCGGCCGGTCTTCGACGGCCTCCGGGGTCTATGACCCGGTCGCGTGTGCGCTGTCGATACGGCGCCCGGCGAGCCTCGCCGGCCTTCTCTCATCCGGCATCCCGACCCGGTTGCGCTGCGATGCGACCAGGCACGCGGCCGTCGCCGTCTACGCCTTCATGGTGAACGGCGACAGGTCCGCCTCTCCCCGCGGCGCAGTCGCCGACAATCCGGTCCTGGGCCAATACGCGCTCTCCAGCAAGACGAGCACGTTCACCGTGTCGCGGCGTCTGCGCCTGTTCGGCGCGGCGCGCACGGCGCTGCGGCACGCCGGGTCACTCGGCCTCGTCGTCGCCGCCGCCGGCAATCCGGACAAGATCCTCGGCGGGATCGCCGACGACAGCCTGAGCTACCAGGTTCTCGTCCTGCACCGCTGAGCGGCCCCGCGCCCGGCGCCCAGCGGCCCGGCCCAAGGCCAAGCCGAGGGTCACATCGATCTATCCCTGGGACTACTTGGCCCGCGGCCTGGACGGCGACATGATGCTCGTGTCAGACCCAAGCATCACCCATGAGGTCGGACCGGGGGCATGGGCCACAGATTCGACCACTACGTCGTTGCAGTCAGCTGGTCGAGCTGAGCTCAGCAGCCCAGGGGCAGCTTTCCACCGCTTGCTTGGAAAGTGGGCGAAGCGGGGGCCGGGATCTCGGACGTTTGCGAGGTCCCGGCCTTCCGTGAGCAGTGGGTCAGCCGACCGGGCCGTGGTCGGGGACTGCGCCACTCGCCCTGGCTCGGCCGACGAGCGCGAGCCGCTTCTCGTTCTGGGGCAGCTCCTCGACCCCGAACTTGTCGAACAGCGCGCGGAGATGAAGCTTGACCGCGGGGACCGACAGGAACAGCTCCTCGGCGATCTGGCGGTTGGACGCCGGGGCGGCGAACGGGTTGCTCCCCATCAGCGGGCGGCAGAGGGCGGTGAGCACCTCGCGCTGGCGCACGGACAGGTCGGCGGGGGCGGACACCGCGTGAATGGCGGCCGCGGTGGCCCGGTGCTCGCCGTCGGTGGGCCGGCGCACCAGCACTGCGGTCCGTCCGAACTGCAGCCGGTCCCCGTCGCGAAGCCGGCGCCGGCCGTGCACGCGCTCGCCGTTGACATAGGAGCCGTTGCGCGACAGGCCGTCGTCGACCAGCGTCAGCTCACCGCCGAGCTGCTTGAGCTCCGCGTGAAGCCCGGAGACCTGGTCGTCCCAGTGGATGCTCAGCGCCGCCTCCGGGTTGCGGCCGACGGTGAACTCGCCCGACAGCGCGACCGTCTGCAGCCGGCCCTCGGCGTCGCGGTACATGAGGAAGGGCTCGTCCCGGCGCTCGGCGTGGATGACCGCCTGCAGCTCCACCGGCGTCACCGGGCGCGGCTGCCCATCGATGCTGTACGGCCCCATACACCGGGAATATCCCACACCACCCGAGTGCTGGTCCGCCGCGCGATCGCTGAGATCTCCGAGATCGAGGCAGCCTGGCAGGAGCGCAGCTGAACGCCGCCGCCGGTCAGCGTCGGCGCAGCTTCCAGACCATGTAGCCGCGGCAGACCGTCGTGCCTTCCTCGTCGACGATGCGCACGTCGGAGGTGAGCTGTGTGCGGTCAGTGGCGCGGTCAAGGAGTTCTCGCAGTCCCGCTTGGTCCTCCGGGTCAAGCTCGCAGTGGCCGCGGAGGCGTCCTCGGGCCGGCGCGATGAAGGTGATCTGGGCGTCGGTGGCCAGTGGAGTGATGCCGGTGAACTGGCCCGGGGCGTCGGCGAGCGAGATCATCGCCGCCAGGCCGGTGGCATCGACGAGCGCCATGAGGCCGCTGGCATGAAGCGAGCCGATCACGTTCTCAAGCTCTGGCCTGAGGTCAAGGGCCACGATCCCGCGAGCGTCGCGAGCGCTCTCGACCGTGATGCCGAACGTCCGATTTGCCGGCACCGACTCCAGGAGGCTGGCCGCCAGCGCCGTGGCGTCCATTACAGACACGGCGGAGAGACGACCAAACCGCATGGAGTAGTCATCGTCGCGGACAGTACTCGCCGGGCTCCCAGGTCAGCGGTGCGGATGCCGACGAGCGCGGGCGTGTAGGTCTTTCGCTCGGCGAGCTCCAGGGAGAACGCCGGTCCCGCAGGCAGCTGCGCGCGGCGCTGTCCGACGTCGAGCAGCCGTCGGTCGCCTGTCACGGCGACGCCGGCCCAACGGTGAAGGAGACGGCGAACGGCTGAGACCCGTCCGGCGCCGTGCTGCGGCGTGCCGGCTCCCGGAGGGTGTCCTGGCCTGCCAGGCAGCGGCTCCTTGACGTCGCTTCGCCTCAGCTGGAGACCGAAGTGGCGTAGTACGAGGTGCTCCAGCGCGGCATTGGCCACGGCGAGCGGATGGCGCCGGCGGGCGCGGGAGTCGGCGTCCGCTCGTGGTCCGCGTGGATGCTCGGCCGCCCCACCGGTGACACCACCAGGTGTGTGCCGGATGAACTCTCCGACGTCGGGAACTGACAACGACGCGTCTGGGGCCGTCCCGTACCCGCAGAGCACCACACAGCGTTGCGCGAGGCGGGACACTACCCCGCGGTATGTGCCAAGTGGCGGCGTCAATATTTATGGCGTGTTCACGGCGATCGGTTCATCGTCGCTCCCGTGCGAACGCCTGACGACGTTGGCCACGCGCGAATCATGCCCGCGTGGTAGCCGGCTGCGATCGTGTGCCACTGAACCGGACACGCGGCTGAAGATGATCTTTGATCACACCTCGCGCATCGAGAGGGACCCGCCGAGAAGTCCTACTGGCAAAGGTCGGCCCTACGAGGTGACCGGCCACGGAGCGCCCGCGGGCGCAGGAGTGAGGGAGGGACGATGACAGGTAAGCGTTACGTCGCTGCCACGGTAATCGCGCTGGCAACACTGGGCTGGTGCGTGGGTGCGGCGGCCGCGCGGTCACCGAGTCGACGCGCGGTCACTGCCACCCAGCCGTGGCGCGACCCGGGTCAGCCCGCGCTGCGACGCGCGAGCGAACTGCTGTCGGCGATGACGACCGATGAGAAGGTCGATCTCGTCCTGGCGAACTTCGCGCCACTGCAGAGCCTCGGGATTCCCGCGCTGAACGGCGATGATGGCCCCGACGGTCTGCGCAACCCGGGCACGACGGCATTGCCTTCCGGTCAGGATCTGGCGGCGGCATTCAACCGCGACCTCGCGCGGGCGTACGGTGGGGTGGTGGGGTCCGAGGCCCGAGGCGAGGGCTTTAACTTCTGGTGGGGCCCGGCGGTGGACATCGACCGCACGCCGCTGGCCGGCCGTCAGCCCGAGGCCGAGGGCGAGGATCCGTTCCTGGCCGGCAACACCTCGGCCCAGGTGGTCCGCGGTGCCCAGAGCCAGAACGTCATCGCGACACTCAAGCACTACACCGCCTACAACCAGGATTTCGGCCGGATCGGGTTCGAGTCTGTCGGGGCGCCGGCAGTGAATGTCCAGGTGTCCGAGCGCGCCCTCCAGGAGATCTACGAGGCGCCGTTCCGGACAGCCGTGCAGCAGGGCGGCGTGGACTCGGTGATGTGCTCCTACAACCAGATCAACGGCTCACCGAGTTGTGAGAACCCGAGCACGCTGGGCGATCTCAAGCAGGGTGACGGCTTCAACGGGTTCGTCGTCCCGGACTTCGGGTTCGCCGTGCGTAACCCGGTCGCAGCCGAGAACGCGGGGGTCGACCTCGCCGCGCTGCCCGGTGCGCCCGATGCGCTGACCGCCGCCGACTTCACCTCAGGTCAGATCTCATCAACGCGGCTGGACGATGCCGTTCAGCGCATCCTGTTCGCCATGTTCGACTCCGGCGTGTTCGACAATCCGCTCCCAGCGACGCCCTCGACCGAGGTCTCGACACCCCAGCACCAGCAGGTCGCCACCCAGGTGGCCGAGGCCGGAACCGTGCTGCTCAAGAACAACGGGGGCACGCTTCCGCTCTCGCGTCACGTGCATTCGATCGCGCTGATCGGCCCGACCGGAAATGACGCGGTATTCGTGAGCGGCGGCTCGGCCGGCGTTCCACTAGCGCCCGGTCAGGCGATCACGCCGGCGCAGAGCATCACGGCCCGCGCCGCGCAGGCGGGCGTCAGCGTCACCACGGTGCAGGGCTCGGCCGGCGACGTCGCCTCGCCCACGCTGGTCCCCGCCTCCGTGCTCACCCCCAGCAGCGGGAACGGTCAGGGTCTGCTCGGGCAGTACTGGAACAACATCGACTCAACCGGCGCGCCGGCCCTCACCCAGGTCGACCCGACCATCGACCTGACCAGCCCGCCGACGGGGATCGGGTCAGCTTGGTCCGCGCGCTGGACGGGGACCCTGACCCCGAGCGAATCCGGGCTGCACCGGTTCACCCTGTCAGAGGCCGGAGTCACAACCCTCAAGATCGCCGGGCAGACCTTCGGGCCCGCCTATCGCGAGGCCACCCAGTTCGTCGTCGGGCCGCATTACGTGGTCCAGGGCACAGTCCAGCTCCACGCCGGGCAACCCGTCCCCGTCGAGATCGACTACTCGAGCCGCAGCGGCCTGTTCAGCACGGAGATCCACTTCGCCTGGCAGACGCCGTCGCAGTCGGGCATTCCCGCGGCAGTGAACGCTGCACGCGGCGCCGACGTCGCCGTCGTCTTCGCCAACGACGCCCAGGGCGAGGGCATGGACCGCGACTCGCTTTCGCTGCCCGGCGATCAGACTCAGCTGATCGACGCGGTGGCGCACGCCAACCGGCACACGGTCGTCGTGCTCAACACCGGTGGACCGGTGCTGATGCCGTGGCTCAACCAGATCTCAGGCGTCCTGGAGGCCTGGTATCCCGGCCAGCAGTTCGGCCCCGCGATCGCGGCCGTGCTGTTCGGCGACGCCAACCCCGGCGGCCGGCTCCCGGTCACCTTCCCCGCCAACGCCGACCAGGGACCGGCGGCAGCAAACCCGCCCAACACCTATCCGGGCGATGCCAACGGGAACGAGAGCTACGCCGAGGGGCTTGACGTCGGCTACCGCTGGTATGACGCCACCGGGCAGCGTCCCCTGTTCCCGTTCGGCTACGGCCTCTCCTACGAGCAGTTCCGGGTGTCGGGCACGCATGCGTTCTACAACCCGCGTCGCGGAGACGCGTTCGTGGTCGCCCGCGTCACCAACACCTCCCGGCGAACCGGGCCCGCCACCGTCGAGCTGTTCCTGCAGTCACCGCCGGCGGCCCAGGAGCCACCCAAACAGCTCAAGGGCTACACCAACGTGACGCTCGCTCCCGGCCAGAGCAGGTTCGTCGTCTTCCCGCTCGGGTCCAGCGACCTGGCCTACTACAACGCCACAAACGGCCGATGGACCGTCGCCCCGGGGCGCTACAAGGTGTTGCTCGGCACCTCATCCACGGAGCTCGATCAGGCAGCCAGCTTCCGGATCGGCGGCTTCCGCCGCTAGCGGCCGATTGGACAAACCCGCAGCGTCGGCGCCTGCGCGGTCATCCGCACAGGTGCCGGCGCAACGCGCCCCACACCCAATCGTGAGAGCGGACGCGGGGACTCGGGAGATGGTTCGGGACGTCGGCGTTCAGCTGGCGAGCTTGAACTGAGCCACCAGCTGACTGAGGCCGTCAGCGTTGCTGGACAGCTCCTGCGCCGAAGCGGCGATCTGCTCCGCGGACGCGCTGGTCTCCTGCGTGGACGCGGAGACCTGCTCGGTCGTAGCCGACGACTGCTCGGCCACCGACGCGACCTCGCCGATGCTGGCCTGCATGGTTTCGGCCGCGGCGGTGATCTGCTGGGCGGCGGCTGCGATCTGCTCGACGCGACCGGCCATGTCGTCCACGGCGCCGCCGATGCTCAAGAACGCCTCGCGGGTCTGCTCCACGACGGCGGCGCTGTCATCGGTGCGGCGAGAGCCGTTCTCGACGACGCTGACGGCGTTGCCGGTGACGTCCTGGATGGCGCTGATCAGACCTGAGATCTCCTGGGCGGCGTGCTGGGAGTCCTCCGCGAGCTTGCGGACCTCCTCGGCGACGACCGCGAAGCCCCTGCCGTGCTCGCCGGCGCGGGCGGCCTCGATGGCGGCATTGAGCGCCAGGAGGTTCGTCTGCTCGGCGATTCCGGTGATGGTCTGCACGATGGCGCCGATCTGCTCTGACTTGGCTGCCAGCTCACCAATCGCCGCGGTCACGTCCTGGCTGGAGTCCCGGACGGAGCCCATCGCCTGGTTGGCCTGCTCGGCCGCCTCGACGCCCTGACGGACGATCTCGCGGGCATGGGTGGCGACCTGGGCCGTCTGCTCGGCCTGCTCGGTGCTCTGGCGGATTGCGCTGACGACCTCCTCGGCGGCGCGGCTGGCCGTCTCGACGAGGCCCACCTGACGCTCGGCCCCTTGGGCGACGTCCCCGATGGCGTGCGCGATCTCACTGGTGGCGCGTCCCGCCTCCTCCGAGGTCGACGTCATCTGCTTGGACGCGGCACCGACGCTGCCGGCGGCTTGGCTGACCTCGCCGACGAGTTGGCGCAGATTGGCAGCCATCGCCGCAAACGCGCTGCCCAGCGCGTCGCGGTCGCCGCGCGGGTGCACCTCCGCGCTGAGGTCGCCGTCGGCGATTCTCTCCGCGGCGTGCACCATCGTCCGCAGGTACTCGACCATGCGGCCAAACGCCGCCGCGGTCGCGCCCAACTCGTCCTTGGAAGGTGTGCCGGTGTCCTGCTCGACGTCGCCGTCAGCGATCCCATCCGCGGCGTGCATCATCCGCCGCGTCCGCGTCGCGATCGAGCGGGTCAGCAGGAACGCCGCCGCCGATCCCAGCAACGCCGCCAGCACCGAGACGAGGATCATCTGCAGCTTGGACGAGGAAGCCGTCGAGGTGAAGGTTGCCGTCTGAGCCGCGACGTCCTTGGCCGCGCTCTTCTGGTAGCCGACAAAGGCGGCCATCACAGCGTCGGCAGCGTCATTCTCCCCGCCCTCCACCAGGCGAGTCGCGTCCGCCGTGCGCCCAGCGTGCATCAGCGCCCACAGCTGACCATCGCCGTGCTCAAAGCGCGCGGTGGCCGCCTGGATCGCGGCGACCAGCGGCTTGTCTGAGGCATCGGTCGACAGCGCGACGAGATGACGCAGGGCCGCCACGTAGGTCGCGTGGTCCTGAAGATAGTTGGCGCGTCCGGTGCCATGGTCCAGCACGTAAAGAGTCTGGGAGAAGTGCATGTCGGCTGCGGCGCCGCGCGCCTGCTGTGCGGCCAACTGCTTGGCGACCCCGGACGCCAGCACGTCGTTGTGCGCCGCCTGCATCGAGCCCATCCCGCCCGACCCGACCAGCACCACGACGGCCATCCCAGTCACCAACAGCGCGAAGCAGGACGCCAGTTTCTTACTGATCGAGACGTCGTTGAGACGACCCGCCAATCCCAGACCATTGCTCACGTGAAATCACCCATGTCTTGAAGGGGGCGGTGGCGTATGACCCCGCCCGGTTATCGCCCGCGCGGACCATCCCCCGGTGTCCGGCGTCTGGTTGCGCAGCGAGTAGAAGCGCTGCTCCCTAGTACATCGGCACCTGAGCGCCGTACTAAAGGGAGCGATCTCCACGTCGCCTGCATCAACGGGGCGAGGGGTTTCCTGCAAAAGCGAGACGCGATGTAGGGACCGGAGACCGATCAGCCCGACCGCGACGTCAGTTTGGGTTGACAAAGGCCCGTGTGTCAATCTAGACTGACAGTCATGAACGCCGAAGACATCGCCTCCGCGCTCGCGTCCAACGACCCGTCGCTGGGGCTGCGTGCCGCTCTCGCTCTGCACCGGCTCGCGGAACGCGTCGAGGCAGACCACGTCGCGACCGCCCGCCAGCAGGGGTGGTCTTGGCAGCAGATCGGTGATGCCCTCGGCGTTACCCGTCAATCAGTCCACGCCAAATACGGAAAACGACTCCCATGACCAAGCGCTCGAAACCAGCCGACTGGTATCTCCCGTGGAGCACGTACATCGATGCTCGCGAGGAAGCACGTCGCTGCGGTGACCGCAAGGTCGGCACCGAGCACCTGATACTCGCGCTGCTCAGGCAACCTGTCCTGGCACAAGCGCTCGGATGCGACCTGCACACAGCCCGCGACGCGCTCGACGCGATGGATCGCGACGCGCTCGCCGCCGTCGGCATCGGCGCTGGGTTCAACGCACCACCGATACCGATCGACGAGCCGACCCAGCGTCCGTCGAGGCCGACGCTCAAAGCCGTCTTGCGCGACCGCTTGCCAATGACTCCCGCAGCCAAGACGGCGCTGGAGAAGTCGTACAAAGAGATACGCCGTGGCCACCAGGACTTCCCGCAACAGGTGCTCCTCACCGTCCTCGAGCTCAAGCCGCCAGATCCGGCGGCGGAGCTGATCGCCGCGCTAGGCGTCGATCGCGCCGCCGCGCGGCAACATCTCGGCGTGGGACGCGCGGCAGCGTAGGCAGACCAGCACCGAGCAGCGACGCGGTGCGACGGCGGTCCCGGATTCAGGCGAAGAGTTGGGCGGCAGCGGCGACCACTTCTTCGTGGGGGACGTCGCGCACGTGCTGGCTGACGTTCCAGCGGTGCCCGAATGGGTCGTCGAGCTGGCCGTGCCTCTCGCCCCAGAACATGTCCGCGAGTGGTTGACGGACCTGGGCTCCAGCGGCGACCGCCTGCGCGAAGACCCCCTCCGCGTCAGCAACCTCGAGGGCGAGCACGACAGATGTGCCGCCGACCGTGGGCGGGGCGAGCACGCCCATCTCGGGAAACTCGTCCGCCAGGTGTATAAGCCCATCGCCGATGCGGAGCTCAACGGACATCAGTCGCCCGTCGGGGGTCGGTATCCGGGTGAGCTCCTCGGCGCCGAACGCCTCGGAGTAGAACGTGGCGGCGCGCTCGGCGCCCTGAACGACGAGATGAGGTGTGATTGGCATGCGGCGACGGTATCGATGGTCCGCCCCGCGGTCTTGGACGTTCTTGCTGCCGGTAGGGTGTCGCGATGGCGACTGAGCAGGTGCGGGTGTGGCGTCCGGCCGATGAGGACCGCGTCCTTCTGATGGCCGGCCGGACCACGCACTACGCGATCGAGCCGCGGGGCGAGTACGTTTTTGGCGTCGTCGCTGGGCAGCCGATGCGCTTGCGACGTGGGCGCGAGCGCCGCCGGGTCGAGCCCGGCCAGCTCGTCGCGCTGGACTCATCGAACCCGCACTCGGGGACCGCGGTCGACAGGCGCCCTTGGTCTGCTCGTCTGATGGTCGTCGAGGTCTCCGATCTGGCCGCGCTCGCCGGTGATCAAGAGTCCATCATTCCGGCCGAGGTTGCCTTTCCAGAGCCGGTCCTCAGTGTCCCCGAGCTCACCGCGTCGTTCGTGCAACTGCACGCGGCGCTCGAAACTCCGGTGACACGGCTCGAGCGAGACGAGCGGCTGCTCGAGTGGCTGCGGATGCTGATCGAGCGCTTCGCGACCGCGCGGACAGGGCGATCAACGCGCACGCAACGCGATGACCGGGCTCTGCGTCGCGCGTGCGACTACCTTCGCGACCGGCCCGAGCTGAACATCGGGCTCGATGAGCTCGCCGCGGCCGCCGGCATCGGCAAATTCCGTCTCGTCCGCCTCTTCCGCGAGCGAACCGGTCTGCCGCCCCACGCCTTGCAGATCGCCCACCGCCTCCGTGCCGCCCGACGCCTCCTCGAGGCCGGCGAGACACCCGTCGCCGTCGCCGCGATGACCGGATTCGCCGACCAAAGCCACCTCCACCGCCACTTCCAACGCAGCCTCGGCGTCACACCCGGCCAGTACCAGAGACGCGTCACCGCCTAACCCCGTCACCGGCCGCGAGGATGCCCCGCCCGCGGGTGCGACGAGGGTCTTCACGGGCGCGAAGTGCTGGGGAGGCGATCAGGCTGGGCGTCGCCACCACACCGAGGAGATCCACATGTCTGCCACGACCGAGCAGTCGGGCGCGCCACGGCGATTCGCCCGTTCCACATCGGATTCCCGGAAGCCGCCCTGGAGGACCTGCGCCGCGGGATCGCCGCGGTGGGTCGAGGCGTCAGACCCGAACGTCGTCTACTTCAACGAGGTCGACGAGGGTGGCCACTTCGCCGCCTGGGAGGAGCCCGAGGTCTTCAGCGAGGAGATGCGCGCGGCATTCAGGTCGCTGCGCTGAACGCAGCCGGCACGTCGATCATTTACGCGACGCCTGAAGGTCGCCGGCGGCGGAGCTCCGCGGTGGACTCCTTGGGGGTAACCGGCGGCGGTAAGCTGATCGCGTGAGGATGCGGGGAGCGCGGGTCGCGATCGTGGGCGCGGGGCCGGGCGGGCTGGCTGCCGCGAAGTACGCGATCGAGGCGGGGTTTGACGTCACGGTCTTCGAAGCCAGCGACGACCTCGGAGGTCAATGGCACGCGACCGCTCGCCACAGCGGCGTATGGCCAGGGATGCATACCAACACGAGCCGGGCGATGACGGCGTTCTCGGACTTTCCGGCGCCCGCGGACCACCCCTTGCACCCGACCGCGGAGCAGGTGCACGCGTATCTCCACGCGTACGCGCGTCACTTCGGCGTGGTCGACCGGATCCGCTTCGGCTCGCCGGTCGAGCACGTTCGAGCCGGATGGGAGGTCGACGGGGAGCCATTTGACTACGTCGTCGTCGCGTCCGGCAGGTTTCGCAAGCCGTCGGTTCCCCGTGCCCTGCGACAGTTCACTGGCGAGCTTCTGCACGCCTTCGATTACCCCGGTGCGGAGCGTTTCCGCGACCGCAAGACGCTCGTGTATGGCAACGGCATCAGCGGCCTTGAGATCGCGTCAGATCTGGCTGCGAGCGCGCCCGTGGTGTCCGCGTTTCGCAAGCCGAGATACGTGATCCAGAAGGTCGTTGATGGTGTCTCGTCGGACTGGCAGTGGTACACGCTCTTCGGGGCCCTCGAGCGACGATTCCTCAGTTCCGAGGAATGGAGCCGGCGTCAACGTGAGCGAATCCTGCGTGTCGCCGGCAATCCCGCTGACTTCGGAGGTCCCGAGCCCGATGCGGACATTCGCGTCGCGGGGCTTTCGCTCTGTCAGGACTACCTCACCCAGGTCAGTGACGGCGCCATCTCGTGTCGTCCTGGGATCGCCGCGGTTCAGGGCGGGAAGGTCAGCTTCGTCGATGGGTCAACAGGCACCTACGAAGCGATCATCTGTGCCACGGGCTACGACCTTGAGATTCCCTACCTCGATCGCGACCTCTGGAGCGCGCTTGGCCCCGGCCTCTACCACCGGACATTGCATCCGGATCTTCCGGGTTTGGGTGTCATCGGCCAGTTCCTGGCCCAAGGGCCCTACTTCCCACTGCTCGAGCTGCAGGCACGATGGATCGTCGCAAGCTGGACCGGTCAGGTGGCGTTGCCCGACGCCTCGAGGATGCGCGCCACGATCGCGCAGGGTCAACCGCCGCTGCACGCCCACAACTCTCTCGCCCTCACACTGGCCGAGAAACTCGGCGTAGCGCCAAACCCGGAGCACTGGCCCCACCTCTCCGAAGCACTGATCTTCGGTCCCCTCCTGCCTCCCCGCTACCGCCTCTCAGGTCCCGGAGCCATGGGTGGTGCCGCCGACCTCTTCGCCAAGCAACTCGCGGCAACGCCCCGCGCTTCCGTCGACCCGGCCGACCTCGAAGCGTTACCAACGTTCGGCCTCGGCGGGGTGCTCGCTGCCCGGCCGTGGGCCAACACCGGCCCGGGCTCGCCGGACATGGCCCCCGTCTCCATCGGTGACTGATCGAGCCCGACGTCGAAGTCTCGTCGCGACTGCCCGCGAGGTGCGAGTGGCCGTGGGCCCAGCTGTTGGACTCGGGTTGGGAGATCGTTAGCGCTTGCGGCGGTTACGAGCCGTTCACGAATCGATCACTGTCCGCTGGCAGTCTCGAACCCATGCGCAAGACGATTTTCGCCGGGCTGGTCGGGGTGGCTGGCCTCGCCATCTCACTGACGCCAGCGCTGGCACAACCAACCGGCACCCTCACGGCACGCGTGTGGGCAAGCGGGAAGACGCTGACGCACACGACCTCGGCCGGCAAGGTCGCGTTGAGCGGGCCGGACGACCTCGTCCACCTCGGCAGACACGTGTTCGTCGCCTTCCAGAACGGCGTCGGCTCGAAGGGCGAAGCGAGCCCGACGGGCAACACGGCCTCGACGATCGTCGAGTTCAGCATGTCCGGCAAGGTCAGCAGGCAATGGGACGTCACCGGCAAGGTTGACGGGATGGGCGCCGCGCCCGCCCTGAACGCCGTGCTGGCGAGCGTCAACGAGGACGGCAACTCGAGCCTCTACGAGCTGCGCGCAGGCACGGTGACCCACGACAGCTACTCGCCCGCGAAGCTCCCATCGAACGGCGGCACCGACGCGATCACCGCGGTTGGCAAGCTGCTCCTGATCAGCGCCTCGGCGCCGTCGACCATCCACGGCCCGGCCGTCTACAAGCTGACGTCGCTGCGCACCGATCACGTCGCGAAGTTGGCACCGCTGTTCGCCGGCGATGCCAAGGCCACGATCCTTAATTCGCGCAAGCCGAACGGCAGCAAGAAGGGCCTTGCCCTCACCGACCCTGACTCAAGCGCGTTCGTGCCCGCCTCGGTCTCTGACTTCGGTGGCGACTTCGTGCTCAACAGCCAGGGCGACCAGCAGCTGATCTTCGTGTCCCATCCGGGCACGAAGAAGCAGGCGCTGACGGTCCTGGACCTGAGCCAGTCGGTGGACGATCTCGTCTGGGCGACAAGCGCCAAGGGCACGATCCTGACGACCGATGCGAGCGCCAACGCGATCGTCGCGATCACAGGTGGGTTCAGCCCCGGCACCACCTACACGGCCACGACCCCGTGCAACGCCAACTCGGCGCCGGCCACATGCACCGCGCCCAACTATTTCGGGACGATCAACCCGAGAAGCGGCAGGGTCACGGCCAAGCCGATCGGCGGCGTCGCGTTCCAGCCCAAGGGCATGGTGTACGTGCCGTAGGGGCGGTGGTCTAAAGGGGCTACGGGAGCACTCGCCCAGGCAGCGTGCTCGCGCCAGCCTCAGTCGAGAGCGACGGTCACGGCGCCGCCGGCGGGGTTGGCGGCGTCCAGCAGATTCGAGGGAATCCGGAAGACGCGTCCCGGTGAAGCCGGCCAGGGAAGTCGGCGGCTCGCCAGCTCGCGTCCGTCCTGGCTGACGGTCACCGTCGGGAGGCGGATGTGCCGAATCGGCCAGGACAGGACCCGGCCGCGGGGTGGCTGGATCCCGGGGACGAGAACGCTGGGAGTGACCCATTTGAGTCCCGGGCCGGCCTGAATCCGGGCTCCCGGCGCCGGCAGCTGCTCTTGAGCCCGTCCAAGGTGACTGAGCACGTGTTCCGCGACTGTCCTCCCATCGACGGCGGCGACGTCCGCGGTGTCGACCGGGTGGGTGAGATTGCCCACGGCAAAGACGGCTGGGCGACTGGTGGCCTGGCGGCTGTCGACCAGCGGGCCGCGGGTGCCGGGGTTCATCTCCAGGCCGGCGGCGCGTGCCAGCTCGTGATCGGGGATCCAATCGCCGGTGAAGATCACGGTGTCGCACGCGACGGTGCGCCGCGCGTGGGTGTCGAGGTTCTCGATCTCGACGGCGCTGACGCGTCCGCGACCGATGATCTGAGTGACCCGCGTACGCGTCGCGACGGGAACCCGCAGCGCGAGCCGCCCGGGAATCGTGAACGCGGCGTAGGCCTCTGGCCTGGTGTGAGCGCTGATCATGAGTGCGGTCTCGCAGTGCGCTTCGCGCAGGGTCATCGCCGCTGACCAGCTGACGAGCTCGGCGCCGATGATCACGGCGCGGTGTCCGGGCGTGCTGTGGTGGAGGTGGACGAGGTTCTGCAGTTGGCCGGTGGTGTAGATCCCGGCTGGCCGGTCGCCCGGGATGAGGCGGGCAGGCCGTGGTCGCTCGCGGGCTCCGGTGGCCAGGACGATCGTGCGCGCATTGATCTGCGCTCGCCCGCGCGGGCTCGTGATCTCGACGGTGTGCTCGTCAACCCAGCCCGTCACCATCGTGTCCGTTTGGATCTCGGCTCCTGCCTTGAGGGCCAGCTCGGTCAGCCGTCGGGCGTAGGTGGGGCCCGACATGAGGCGGCGGAGGTCTCGAATGCCGTAGCCGGGGTGGTCGCTATGGCGTGGAATGCCGCCGGCCGCCCGCTCGCGCTCGAGGACCAGGACCTGACCGGGCCGACGTGGGGCGATGCTGGCGGCTGCCGATAGCCCGGCAGGACCCGCTCCGATGATGAGCACGTCGGTGGACCGCCGGGACGTGACGCTCATCGTGCCTCCTGGCGGTCGGGGGCGGCCGCCGTTCTCCGTCGGTGCGTGTCGACGAGGGCCTGGATCTCGGCGCCGCAGAAGAAGCCCTGGCAGCGTCCGTTCATCGCCCGGGTGCGCCGGCGCAGGCCGTTGACGTCGCGGGGTGGGAGGGGCGAGTCAAAGGCGTCGCGGATTTCCCCTGCGGTGACGCGTTCGCAGAAGCAGACGATCTGACCGTACTCGGGGTCTGCGGCGATGCGCTCGGCCTGCTGGTAGGGCCGCGGGAAGCTCTCCCCGATGTTCGGCATCCGCGGTGGGTCGGGGAGATCGTCGCGAGCAACGAGCGGCATGATCTGCGCCGCGTCGATCTCCTCGCGGACATGTTCCCCGATGGCCAGCGCCGAGGTGAGGCCGGTCGAGCGGATCCCGGCCACCAGCACGTAGCGCTGGGCGGGCTCGAGCTCGATGAGATAGTCGCCGCCGTCGATGGTCGCCCGGAGGCCGGCGTAGGTCGCCGTCACCTCTTCGTCGAGCAAGCGGGGCATCAGCCGCCGGCCCTTCTCCAGGAGGAACTCGAAGCCGGCCTCGGAGGTGCCGGTCGCGGCCTTGTCGGGGAGGTCCTCGGCCGTGGGGCCGAGCATGACGTTGCCGTAGATGGTCGGGCTGATGAGGACACCCTTGCCCAGCCGGCTGGGTACAGCGAGGACAATGCGATTGACCAGCCCTCGGGCGAGCTTGTCGAACACCAGCAGCTCCCCCCGCCGCGCGGTGACCGTGAAGCGCCGATGCCCGAACAGCCGGTCTACCTCGTCGGCCCCGAGGCCCGCCGCGTTGATGACAAGCCGCGCCGCGATGGCGCCGTTGGCGGTGTGCAGGATCGTGACGTCGGCACCCACGTCGACACGGTCGACGCGATGCTCAAGCAGGACGTCAGCTCCGCGAAGGCGCGCCTCGGTCGCGATGGCGAGCGTCGCCGTCCACGTGCAGATGATCGCTTCGTCCGGGACCGTCAGTCGCGCCGAGAGCTCCCTCGCCGAGCGCCGGCAGGTCGCGGTACACGTCCTCGGCCCCGACGATCTCCGAGTTCTCATAGCCGTTCTGCTCGGCCTTGTCCTTGAGCCCGGGCAGCGCCTGTAGCTCCTCCCGCGTCCAGGCCACAAGCAGCGCGCCGGTCGGCTCCACCGGGATGCCCGTCGTCCTGGCGTACTCGCCGAGGAGCTGATGCCCTCGGCGCACCAGCCGGCTCTCCAGCGTCCCCGGGGTGGCGTCATATCCGCTGTGCAGTAGCGCGGTGTTGGCCTTGCTGGTGCCGTCGCCGACATCGCCGCGCGCTTCGAGCAGCGCCACGGAGACCTGGAACCCGCAGAGCTCGCGCGCGACGGCAGCGCCGACGATGCCGCCACCGATGACGGCCACGTCATAGATGCGATCAGTCCCTTCGAGCTCTTGCACCGGCTCGGTCAACACGGTCATGATCCTCCCGCCGGCAGGTTGGCCGCCGCCGCCGCACGCCAGCGATCGCGAAACTCAGCGGCCCGGTCAGCCGTCCAGCGCGGCTCGTAAATCCTTCCGGGCGCCTCGGCGATGATCGCGTCCTCTAGCGCGAGACCGGAGTCATGCGCCATGCGGCCCAGCGCCGCTGCGCCCAGGGCCGTCGCGTGGGGTGAGGGATAGAGCGCCAGAGGCAACTGGGTGAGATCGGCGACGGCCTGCATGAGCAGCCGCGATCGCGTCAGCCCGCCGTCGACACGCAGCGAGCTGAGCGGCTCGTCGAGATCATCGGCGAGCGCGTCGGCCAGCTCGGCGACCTGCGCCGCGATGCCCTGGATGACCGCGACCACGAGGTGCTCGGAGTCGGGTCGCCAGGGTGATGCCCGTGAAGCTCGCCGTCGCATCAGAGCGCCACCACGGCGCCGCCAGCCCCGCCAGCGCCGAGACGCAGAGCACGCCGCCGGCGTCCACGTCGGCGAAGGTGTCGAGATCACGGGCGTGTTCGATGAACCCGAGTTCAGAGAGCCAGCGCACGGCCGACGCCGCCGCATAGACCTGACCATCGATGCAGTAGACCGCCTCGCCACGGGCGCGCCACGCCAGCGAGGTGGTCAGCCCTGCCCCCGATCGCAGTGCGCGAGCGCCGCTGTTGGCGAGCAGGAACGCTCCGGTTCCGAACGTGCACTTGACCGAACCCGTGGTGAGGCACCCCTGCGCCAGAAGCGCCGCGGGCTGATCGAGGACCAGCCCGCCCACAGCGATCGGGTCACCGAACGCGGTGGTCACGCCCACTGTCTCGTCGCACCCGACGATCTGCGGCAGTGGCTCATCCTCGAGTCCGAACAGACCGAGCAGCTCCGGATCCCACTCGACGCGATCGATGTCGAGAACAAGCGATCGGCTTGCCGTCGAGGCGTCGGTGACAAATGCCCCGCAGAGCTGATGGATCAGCCAGGAGTCGGTGGTCGTCACCACCCCGTCGGTGGTCACATGGCGTCTGAGCCAGGTCATCTTCGGCGCCGAGAAGTACGGGTCGAGCACCAGCCCGGTGCGCTTCGCGAACGTGTCGCGGTGGTCGGCCAGCGCCGTGCACACCTCGGTGGCCCGGCGGTCTTGCCACACGATCGCGCGAGACAGCGCGCGGCCGGTGGCCTGATCCCACGCCAGCACCGTCTCGCCCTGGTTGGCCAGGGCGACGCTCTCGACCGGCGCCCCGGACTGGGCGACTGCCTGTCGGCCTGCGGTGAGCACCGATTCCAGCAGCGCCTCGGCGTCCAGCTCGACGCCGCCACCGGGCAAGTAGTCAGGGTTGAGCCCGACCTCGACCTCGGCCACCACCCCCTCGGACGGATCGACCACGGTCGCCTTGGTGCCCGACGTTCCTTGGTCGATGGCCAACACCCTTCCTGTGCTCACGCGAGCTCCACAGGTCCGGGGTGCGCGACGGCGTCGGCGTCGATCGAGTGCATGTCGGGCATGTCCAGGCCACGGCGCCCGTGGCGCACGAGCAGGTACGCGAGGTAGACCAGGCCGATGGCGGCCATCACCCCGATATAGATCCACGGGTCCTTGAATGAGCTGTCGCGAAAGATCGACATCTCGAACAGCAGCCATATCAGCGCCAGGACCACGACGGGAGTCTCCCATCGGCGCAGGTCAAAGCCCTGCGACGGCGGCAGGGTGCGCCGCTTGATCGTGAACAGCACCACGGTGGCCAGGTACAGGATGGCCGGCAGCAACGTCGCCGCAGAGAAGAGCTTGAAGAGGGCGCCGGTCCGTTCGGCGAACACCGCCAGGATCAACTCGGACACGATCACGAAAAAGAACGTCGCATTGCGCGGGGTGCCCGTCCGCGGGGAGATGCGCTGCCACAGCTGCCAGCCTGGGAACCGCTCATCACGGGACATCGCCCAGGTCAGCCGGACGCCGGTCATGAGGATGACCAGCCCGCAGGCGAAGATCGAGATGACGACCAGGATCAGCAGCAGATCGCCGATGAACGACCCGAGCACCGACTTGATGATGTCCGCGATCGGGGTGCTCGAGGCGGCCAGCTTGGTCGGGTCCTTCGCCGCGAGAGTCACCGCCAACAGGAACAGGAACCCCAGCACGCCCGAGGCCAGGACCGCCTGCCACATCGCGCGCGGGACCACCGTCTCCGGGTGAAGGGTCTCCTCGGCCAGATTCGCAGCCGACTCAAACCCAACGATGGTGAAGGCCCCCAGAAGCGTCCCGAGCATCCACGGGCCGACGTGCCAGCCCGAACCAAAGCTCCAGTAGCCATGTCCGGAGACCGCGCCCTTGCTGAACAGGTTGTGCAAGGACAGGTCGCGGGCGATCACGCCAACGATCAGCATCAGCACGACCAGCGCGATCATCCCGCCCAACTCCACGACGACCGAGAAGTTGTTGATGCGCTCAGACCATGGCGTCGAGTAGGCCACCAGTAGCGCCTGAGCCGCCATGATGAGCCCGGTGATGATCCACGCGTTGGCTGCGGTCTCGGTGTAATGGAACAGATTCGGGGCCACCGCTGAGGCGATCGTGTAGTCGACGGCGACGACGACCACCGCCAAGAAGGTGAACGACAGCCAGCCGATCGCCCAGCCGAGCACCGGATTGGCCAGCCGCGACATCCACTGATACGAGTAGCCGGTGACGGGGATGCGTGCCGCCAGCGATCCGTACACCAGCGCGACGGCCAGCTGTCCCACCACCACGATCGGCCACGTCCAGATCCCGAGAGGACCCGAGGAGATGAGGACGGAGCCGTAGGTTGTGAACGTCCCGGTGGCAATCGAGACGAACGCGAAGGCCACCGCGAAGGAGGCAAAGCGCCCCGTCGAGCGCTCCATCGCCTCCTCGTAGCCGAACTGCTTGAGCAAATCGGTCTCCTGCGGGTCGACCCGACCCCGCTCTGCGGACAAGCTCATCCACTCTCTCCTTCAACGCATCGATTTGGCGCCCGGCCCTCGCCGTCGCCCGGCCCATGAGGTGGCAGTCAGATGCCTGCCAACGTGGACTCTCGTGGGATATCGTGGATAATTGTGGATATGAGTTGAACGTTTGTCAAGCGAGGCGCAGAGAGAAACTCCCCTTCGTGACGACCGATCTGCCGGAAGCGCGCCGATTTTGCGACGTCATCAGGTCCGCCGGATAGGCTCAGACGGGCAATGACGGTCAAGACTCCACAAACCTCGGACGTGGCGAGCTGATGCTGGCTGCGCAACGCCGGGCCGAGATCATCGAAGTGCTGGACGCCGTCGGCACTCTGAGCACCGATGAGCTCGCCCAGCGGCTGCGTGTCTCGGGCGAGACCATCCGCCGAGACCTACAACTGCTCGACCAGCAGCGCCTGATTCAACGCGTCCACGGCGGTGCCATGGCCACTGGGCAGGTGCGGCGCGAAGAGCCCCCCTACTCCGTCCGCGTCGCCGCGGACAGCGCCGCAAAACAGCGCATCGGGGACCTCGCCGCGGGCCTCGTCACCTCAGGACAGACGATCATCTTCGACGTGGGAACGACCGTGCTCGCCGTCGCGCGCGCGCTGCCGGCAACGTTCACCGGAGTCATCGTGACCTGCTCGCTCGTCGCTGCGGCCGAACTCGCCGGGCGCCCCGGACTCGAGGTCCTCGTCTCTGGTGGCCGAGTCCGAAGCGGAGACCTGGCCCTCTCCAACGCCCAGACCCTGACCTTCTTCGAGGACATTCATGCCGATGTCGCGTTCCTCGGATCCGGTTGCGTCTCGGCCGACGAGGGCCTGACCGACTTCTACCTCGACGAAATCGCGACGCGGCGCGTCATCATCGCCAACACCGCGACCAGCTACGTCCTGGCTGATTCCAGCAAGCTGGGGAAAGTCGGCCCTCATCGGGTGTGTGGGCTTCACGAAGTGTCGGGATTCATCACCGACGTCCAGCCGTCCGAGCAGATGGACACCGCATTCCGACAGGCCGGAGCTCGCCTGTTGTTTCCCGACCACGGGCCCTCGCCAGAGCCGAGGGCGACGACTCGCCAGCCGCTCCGCCCCGCCTAGCAGCGGTTCCAGAAAGCCGACGCGGGGACTCGCATCCTCCGGACGCCGGGGCCGCCTGCGGCGCAATCCGCATGTGGTTGCGTGGCGGGCGACCGCTGACACCTGCGGCGGCAGTGCCTTGTGCATTGCCGGCACTGCCTGAGACGATCGAGTCGCGGTCGAGGAGCAACCTCGATCGTGTGGAGTCTCCCAGCCACCCGTTCATCCTGACCTCAGCTGACGGACAGCTGACGCGGCGTGCGGCACCATGTCAAATCAGTCCGCCAGAGTTATGCTAGGCCCCGGACGGCGGCCTGGCGTCGCCCGACGCCAGCCGTCGGAGCCAAATGACGACGAAGCCGCCCAACGACCCCGCTAGCCAGAATGGCCTCCCGCAGGGAGACCGCGCCAGGAGCACAGCTGCCGGCCGAGGCGCGCGCAGCCGGGCGGTCCGTACAGCTGATCGAAAGCTGGGCGCGGAGCTCGAGCAACTGGTGACCACGCTGCCGCGGCAGGTTTCGCATCTGTCAAGGGTCCTCTACCGCACCCGCGGGAGCACGCTTCCGCGGGGAATGCGGAGCGTGGTCTTCACGCTCGCGTTTGGGCCGATGCGCATCTCCGACATCGCCTGGCAGGAGGGGATCGGCCAGCCCGCGGCGACGAGGATGGTCGCGCGTCTGGAGGCCCTCGGGCTCGTGAGCCGGGACCGAAGCACACCCGACGGGAGGATCGTGATGGTGGCCCTCACCGACCAGGGGCGCGCTGAGCTTGACACCTTGCGTGAGCAGTCGCGACGGCTTCTGCGCGAAGCGCTGCGCGACCGTTCCCCTTCTGAGGTGCGACGGATGAGGGCAGCTTCGGAGGCACTCGCACTGATCACCGACTGGATCCTTGAACAGGAACGGATCGTCGACGCCGAGGCGAGGTTGGCTCAATCGACGGCGACGCCTGCCTCGAGACGCAGGACGCGGCGTGCGTTGAACTCGTAGATCGTCCGCTTGGTCTCCTCGTCACCGATCACGGTCTCGACGTCATCGATCGTCTCCGGCGCGAACAGCGTGCTGAAGCCAAAATCGGTGCCGAACAGGACGTGCTCGGGGCCGAAGAACTCAAGCGCGGCGGCGAGCGCGATCGGGTTCCCGAAGTTCGCGGTGTCCGCGTAGAACCGCTTGAGATAATCGAGCGGGCCGTGCTCGAGTCGGCTGGCGACCTCGTCGCTGTCCGGGGTCGGCTGCACCGTCTTGAGTCGGCCGGCGAGCATCGGCACCGTGCCACCGCTGTGATGGACGATGATCTTCAGCTCTGGCCATCGCTCCAGATATCCGGCGTAGACGAGGCGGCACATGGTCACAGCGGTGTCGGTGGGCCAGCCGGCGCGGACGTAGAGCCCGTAGCGTGATTCGGGCTCGGTCAAGGGGAAGTCGGACCACTGCACCGTCCGGTTGGGGTGGATCCAGATCGGCCGGTCAAGTCGCGCCATCAGCGCGAAGAACGGCTCGTAATCCGGGTGGTCCAGGCAGCGGCCCTGCATTGCGGTGAACACCTGCACGCCGAGTGCACCGTCGTCGATCGCATCCTCGATCGCGGCCAGCGCGCGATCGCCGTCCTGCAGCGCTGCCTGGGCGACCCACCCCGCGAACCGGTCGGGGTGCGCGGCAACCAGCTCAGACAGCTCCTCGTTGCCGACGCGGGCAAGCTCGCGCGCGACCTCAGGGAGCTCGTGCTCGACCGACGTGTGCGCCATCACGAGCACCTGGCGATAGTCGCGGCCCAGCTCGTCCATCAGCCGGAAGCGCGCGTCCAGGTCTCGCAGCGTGGGGTCGAGCCCCATCATGCGCTCGTACTCGGCAGCGCTGTTGTCACCACGCGCGCGCAACAGCTCGAACACACGGTCCGCGTATCGCGGCGGCAGGACGTGGGCGAAGGAATCGATCTTCATCGCTGCGCTCCTCGGTCTCGCAGTCGGTCCCGGACCTGGTCGAAGACCAGTGCCAGAAACGTTACACAAGGCATGGACTTTCGGCAAACCCTGGCGTAAGGTGCGCGGCATGAAGATCGATGCCTTCTGTCACATAATCCCGCAGTCCTACCTCGACCGCTTCGACTCGCTCGTCCCGACCGAGCAATCGCGCGGGATCCGTCAGCGCAGCACGGCCGTTCCGGCGATGGTCGACCTCGACGTGCGTTTCCGGCAGCTCGAGGAGTTTGGGGACGGCTACCGACAGGTGATCAGCATTCCTGCGCCGCCCGCGGAGGATCTGGGCCCGCCCTCGGTCTCGCGGCAGATGGCGAGGATCGGGAACGAGGCGCTCGCCGACCTGGTGGCGCGCCACCCGGAGCGGTTCGCCGGGTTCGTGGCGTGCATGCCGATGAACGATGTCGACGCGACGGTCAAGGAGATCGACTACGCGTGTGGGCAGCTGGGTGCGCTCGGCATCCAGATCTACACCCACGTCAACGGGCACGCGCTCGATCACGAGCGCTTTGAACCGATCTGGAGCCGGATGGCCGATCTCGACAAGACGATCTGGGTCCACCCGTCGCGGACCTCTACCTGGCCCGACTACCCCACGGAGGCGCGCTCGAGATACGAGCTGTGGTGGGTGTTCGGCTGGGAATACGACACCGCGATCTTCATGGGCCGCATGGTCCTCTCGGGAGTCCTCGAGCGCCACCCACAGATCAAGTTCCTGGTCCACCACGGCGGCAGCATGGTCCCGCACTTCGCCGGGCGCGTCGGGCCGGGACTCGACCAGCTCGGCGCGCGCACGCCGGCCGACCAGAAACAGGACGTCGAAACCTATCCGCTTTCCAAGCGGCCACTCGACTACTTCAAGCAGTTCTACGTCGATACCGCGCTGTTCGGAGCCGCCCACGCGATCCGCTGCTCGCTGGAGTTCTTCGGCGTCAAGCAGGTGCTGTTTGCCTCCGACTCCCCGTTCGACCCTGAGAAGGGTCCCGGCTACATCCGTGCGACGATCGCGAATCTCGAGTCGCTGGAGCTCACCGACGCCGACCGCGCGGCGATCTACGAGGACAACGCGCGCCGCGTCCTGGGCGTCGCGACCTTGCCAGTCCCCACGGCCTCGGATGCTTAGCCGCACTCGTTTACGTTAGGCATGGACTAACGTCCGGCCGCTGGTTATATTGCCCCCGAGGAGAGAAGCGCCGACGACCCATGTCATCGACCGTCCTGCTTCATTCGATCGGGTTCGGGCTCACGACCGCCGCTGTGATCGCGATCGGGGCGATGGGCTTCACGCTGCAGCTTGGGGTCACCAACGTCCTGAACATCTCCTATGGCAATGTGATGACGATCGGGGCGTTCGCGTCCTTGATCGTCGAGCGCCAGCACCTCGGCCTAGTCGCGACGATCCTCGCAGCACCGCTCGCGGGAGCCATCGTCACCTGGGGCCTGGCGCGCACCCTGTTCGCGACGTTCGCGCGACGCGATGGTGGAGCCTTCGATCTGCTGATGGTGACACTCGCCGTCGGGCTCATCATCCAGTACGGGATCGATGCACTCGCGCACCTGCAGGTGTTCCAGTTCTCGTTCCCGTCTGGTGCGACCCTGAACGTGGGACCGTTCGTCTTCACGGTCCTGTCGCTCGCGCTGATCGGGGCGGCCGCGCTGGTGTTCGCCGCACTGATGGCGGGCTTGCATCTGACGCGGATGGGCAAGGCACTTCGGGCGCTGTCGGTCGACCCAAAGCTGGCGCGGGCGTGCGGGGTGCCGATGCGACGACTGATCGACCTCACCTGGCTGCTCAGCGGCGCCCTTGCCGGGCTCGCCGGCTTGGTCTATGTGAGCAACAGCCTCACCGTGAGCGCTGGATCGGGCCTCGACTTCCTCGTGCTCGTGATCGCCGCGTCGATTCTCGGCGGCGCGGGGTCACCAGCCGGCGCCGTGCTCGCGGCGCTCGTGGTCGGGATCGCGAGCGAGGTCGTCGCCGCCGCCGGGGGCTCGTACTACAGCAACGCCGCCGGCCTGGCGATCCTCGTGCTGGTCCTCGTCCTGCGCCCCGCCGCCCGGACCTGGGTCGGACCGAGCCGCGACGAAGTGACGGTCTAGCGACAACGCGGAGCCGAGGTGTCCTACTACCTATCAACCGTCGCGGTTTACCTTGGCGTGGATCTGATGGCTGCTTGGGCCCTCAACATGCAGTTCGGCTGGGCCGGCGTGCCGAACTTCGCGTTCATCATCTTCCAGGCCGCCGGCGCTTACGCGGCCGGCGTGGTGACTTTGGGACCGGACACCGGTGTCAATGCCTTTCAGCACTACATACTCGGCGCGCAGCTGCCGTTCCCCGTGCCACTACTCGTCGCTGCCGCGGCGGGCGGACTGGTGTCACTCGTCGTCGGCCTGCTGACGCTGCGCCGCCTCCGTCGCGACTACCAGGCGGCGGTCTTCTTGCTGGTGGCCGTGATCGCCAGCGATGTCGCCGCCGCCGACGTACACCTGTTCAACGGGTCCAACGGAATTGCGGGCGTGCCGCAACCGCTTGCAGGCGCGCTCAGCTCGCTGGGTCCGTCCGCCTACCAGTGGCTGTACGCCGCGTTCGTAGCGGTGATCGCCATCGCCGTGCTACTGCTCGTCCGCAGGCTTGGACGCTCGGACTGGCAGCGGGCGCTGCGCGCAGCCCGCGACGACGAGCCGGCAGCCAGAGCGCTCGGCCTGAATGCGCCGCTGCTGCGCATGCAGGTGTTCGTCATCGGCGGGGTGCTCGGGGGCCTCAGCGGCGGGCTGATCGTCGAGTTCATCGGGGCGTGGTCGCCCGGGGCATGGCAGTACGCGGAGACGTTCGCGATCCTGACCGGAATCATCCTCGGTGGTGTCGCGAATAACTGGGGGGTGCTGCTCGGCACCTTCCTGGTCCAGATCCTGTTCGTCGAGGTCCCGTCCTTCCTCCCGCAGATCGGCTATCCGGGCCTGATCGACGCGCTCGTCTGGGTGGTGATCGGCTCGCTCTGGCTCGTGGTCCTGTTCGTGCGGCCGCGCGGGATCTGGCCCGAACGGCGCTACCGAGCGCTCGACGCCGCGCGGCGCCCCGCCAACCCAGGCAAGCCGTGAGCCATCCAATGGCAGCCGGGGAGGCGCTGGCGACGGCCCACACGCTGCTGGACGTGCGTGACGTCCACGTCCGGTATGGCGGCGTCCAGGCCGTCGCCGGGGCAAGCGTGGCGATCGACGCGCCCCAGATCGTGGGCCTGATCGGGCCCAACGGCGCCGGCAAGTCGTCCCTGCTGGCGGCGATCGGAGGGCAGGCCCAGAGCGTCGGCGGGGAGGTGTGGCTGGGCGGCCAGGACGTGACGAGACTCTCCCCGCACCGCCGCGCGCGGCTGGGAATCGTGCGCACCTTCCAGACGGCGAGCGTGTTCGACGGCCTCACCGTGTTCGAGAACCTCCTCGTCGCCGGATCGGGCGAGCAGGGCTCGACCCTCCGAGGCGCGATGCTGCGCAGCCGCCGCCAATCGGAGCGAGCGGCGAGTGTTCGAGTGCGTGCCGAGGAGGCGCTCGAGGAGTTCGATCTGTGGCCGATCGCGGACCACTACGGACGGGAGCTGAGCGGCGGCCAACGACGACTGGTCGAGATCGCTCGCTGTCTCATGCGCTCTCCGCGGCTGCTTCTGCTCGACGAGCCGATGGTCGGAGTGGCACCCCATCTCGTCCTGCGAATCGGCGAGCACTGCCACGCCATCCGCGACCGCGGAGTTGCGATCGTGATCGTCGAGCACTCGTTGGAAGTGGTCAAGGCGGTCTGCGAGCGCGTGCTCGTTATGGCGGCGGGCACGGTCATCGACGACGGGCGGTACGACGCGGTCATGAACAACGGCTCGGTCAAGGAGGCCTACCTTGCCTAGCCCGCTGCTGCGTGTCAGCTCGGTGTCGGCGGGCTACCGGGGTGTCACCGTCGTCCGTGACGTCTCGTTCTCCGTCGGCGCGTCGGAGATCGCGCTGGTGGTCGGCCCCAATGGCGCCGGCAAGAGCACATTCGTGAAGGCGGTGATCGGCGAGCTGCCGGTGCTGGCGGGCACGATCGAGTTCGACGGCACGGACGTGACGAAATGGGGCGAAGAGCGGCGAGCGGTCCGGGGCCTCGGGTACGTCCCGCAGTCGCGAGACGTCTTCCCGCCGCTCACCGTCGTCGAGAACCTCGAGGTGGGCGGGTTGCGCCTCACGCCGAAGGAGAGCAGGCGCGCGATGTCCGAGATATTCGAGCGGTTCCCGCAGCTGGATAGGCTGCGCCGCCGCAAGGCCAGGCAGTTGAGCGGTGGCGAGCGCAAGCTCCTCGCCATCGCCCGCGCGTTGATGGCCGGTCCGAAGGTGCTGATCCTGGATGAGCCCACCGCCGGCCTCGCGCCGACGGTCGCCCACATGGTGCTCGAGGAGCTCGTCGTCGGACTCGCCGACCTCGGGCGCGGCATCCTCCTGATCGAGCAACGCGTCGCGCTCGCGTCGGCGATCGCCAGCCACGTGACGGTCCTCGTGGATGGAACGGTCCGTTACTCGGCCGACGGCGAGGAGTTCCGCGCCGTTCCGGACGTCAGCGCGTTGTTCTTCGGGTCCGCAGAGGCCGCTGGCAGCCAACCGTGGGCGCCGCTCGAAGGACGTGGTCCGCTGGCAATCCCAGACAAGAGGAGACAGGCACCATGAAGAGCAGCACGCGCTGGTCGACATTCGCCGCGATGATCGGAGCCGTGCTCGCGCTCAGCGCATGCGGCAGCAGCAGCTCCAGCACGGTTGACTTCGGGCAGATCGCTGATTTCACCGGCGTGGGCGCCGCAGTGATCGCGTATGGCAATGCGTCGGTCCTCTCGTCCGAGTATGCGATCAACTCAGCCGGTGGCATCCTTGGCAAGAAGGTCGTGAACGTTCCCGTCGACACCAAGAGCGATCCGGCCGACGGGCTGGTCGCCGTCAATCGTGCCCTCGCCACCAGCAAGATCGTCGCGGTGAACGGACCGACAACTGACACTGCACCCATTGTCATTCCGATTCTCACCAGGCGGCACATCATCACCATGTGCCCATGCGGGAATCCTCAGTATGACCGGGCCACTGACCCCTACTTCTGGCGCCTCGTCCCTCCCGACCCGGTTGGCGGAGAGGCGATGGCGCTCTACGCCAAGCAGCATGGCTACGCGCGGGTGGCTGCCGTGTTCGGCAGCGACAGCGGCTCCCAGGGCGACCTTCCAGGCGTGCTGTTCGGCGTCAAGGCCACGCATTTGCAGCTTGTCGCAAAGGTCGGCCTGACCCCGGACCAGACCTCCTACCGCACCCAGGTCGAACAACTCATCGCCGCGAAGCCACAGGTGATCTTCACGGAGTCCGACGGTCCCACCGCTGCGACGTTCTTTGGCGAGCTGAAGCAGCTCGGTTCACAGGTGCCGATCTACGGCACCAACGCCACTCTGCAATCGCCTTACCTGAAGGCAGTCGCCACGGCGATCGGCTCCGCGGACCTCGCCAAGTACTACATGGCGGAGGCCAACGCGAGCGCCCCAACATCGCCGGCGGTACACGCATACAACAACGCCGTCACTCACGTGAGCGGAAAGCTCCCCAAGCCGCTCAGCCAGTGGCTGAGCAATTCGTTCGTTGAGGCCAACTACGACGGCTTCATCATGATCGCCCTCGCGATGCAGGCAAGCCACTCGACCAACCCAGCGGTCGCCAACGCCTGGATCTCGAAGGTCACCCAGGCGGGCCCCGGTAAGACCCTTGTCTACTCATACGCCCAGGGCGTGGCGGCGCTGAAGGCGCATAAGTCGATCGAATACGTCGGCGCGGCAGGACCGATCAGGTTCGATACCTGGCACAACTCGTTCCCAGACCAGGCGATGCAGAAAGTCACGCCCGACGGCGCGCCGCTCTCGTCGACCACGATTCCCGCCTCGGACATCCAACACCTCTCGTGACGGGGTGACCCAACACAGCGGACTCGCTCTGTCGCCCTGCCGACGTGCCGGGCCCAGCTCCGCGGGGGGCGCGTAGCGGAGGTCGCCCGGCGGGCGGCCGGAGCGAACCTCCGGACGATGTCCGGGGCCGGGCACGGATGCCCACGTCCCCTTAGCCTTGATCCACCGGTGTTCGGTGGGTAGTCGTCCGAGGGCGAGATTTAAATGACCTCCTGAGCGGGCAGAAAGCTGTCGTGTCGGGCGACGGCGGGCCTGCTACAGGAGGTCACCCACATGGTGAACGGTCTGCCGGACGCGACGCGGGTGGTCTTTGACGACGAGCGGGCGGTCGCGAATGCTGGGGTGCTCTTGCCGGCGCTGCTCGCCGATCGGCTCGGGATCGAGGGTCTGGTCGATCAGACGGTCGATCTTGGCGACCGGGAGGGAGCGGCGAACCCGGGACGCAAGGTCATGACGCTGGTCTCGGCGATGGCGCTGGGGGCGGACTGCATCGATGACTGTGACGTGCTGCGCTCGGGTCAGACGGTGGCGGTGCTCGGGCATGGGGTGGCGGCGCCGTCGACGTTGGGGACGTTTCTGCGTGCGTTCACCTTCGGGCATGTCCGACAACTGGACCGGGTTCTCGCTCAGGGCCTGGCGCGTGCGTGGGCGGCTGGGGCCGGTCCGGGCGCGCAGCGGCTGATCGTTGACGTGGACAGCTTCGTCGGCGAGGTCTACGGCTACGACAAGCAGGGTGCCGGCTATGGGTACACCCACAGGCGGGGTTATCACCCGATCGTTGCGACCCGCTCCCAGACCGGTGAGGTGTTGCACATCCGCGCCCGCAAAGGGTCAGCGAACACCTCGCGTGGCGCGCTGCGGTTCGTCGAAGAACTCATCCCACGCGTCCGGCGAGCCGGCGCGACCGGGCCGAGGCTGTTGCGTGCGGACTCGGGGTTCTGGAACGCCAAGATCATGACCCGGTTGCAGTCGGCCGGCTGGACCTACTCGATCGGCGTCCGCCAGCAGCCGCATATCAAGGCTGCCGTCGCGGCGATCGCGGAGACCGACTGGCAGCCGTTGGCCGACTACCCCGAGAGCGGCGAGGCGCAGATCGCGCAGACGATGCTCGGCCACCAGCGGCTGATCGTCAGACGCACCCGACTGGTCGGCGCCCAAGCCGAGCTGTGGCCCGACTGGCGACACTTCGCGTTCTTGACCAACCGCACCGACCCGCTCGAGCTCGTCGAGGCAGAGCACCGCCAGCACGCCGTCGTGGAACTCGCGATCCGTGACCTCAAAGACCAGGCACTGGCGCACTTCCCATCCGGCAAGTTCCTCGCCAACGCCGCGTGGACCGTGATCGCCGCGCTCGCGCACAACCTCCTCAGATGGACCACCTTGATCGGGCTGCCGGACACCGTCATCCCCACCGCCCGCACGCTGCGCCGCCGGCTGCTGACCGTTCCCGGCCGGATCACCCGCACCGCCCGAACAGTGACACTCCGGATGCCCGCCCGATGGCCATGGGACACCCAGTTCCTCACCGCACTCGAGCGCCTGCGCGCCATGCCGCCGCTGACCTGAGCCACGAGCACGATCACGACGACGATCGACGGCGCACGCGCGGCTTCGGCCTACCCGAACCCCACCGCCCACGACACACCGACGGCCTCGACTGGCCCCACCCCCGACCGCAACGCGTCCCGGCCGCCACAACCACGTGCCAGCACCCACCGACCGAGTCCTGCGGGCCGATCACGCCACGTCTACCCGAGGATCATGCTCGGACCGGTGGATCGAGGCTAAGCCGACGCGGGGACTCGAACCCTCCGGACGATGTCCGGGGCCGGGCACGGATGCCCACGTCCCCCTAAGCCGACGCGGGGACTCGAACCCCGGACCCCTTCATTACGAGTGAAGTGCTCTACCAGCTGAGCTACGTCGGCGTTGCAGGGATTTCCGATTCCTTCTGCGCTTCCCCGCGGTTTCAGGCTGCGGGGAGGCTGCAAAATTCTCGTTCCTCGCTGCGTGGGCCAAGGGTAGCCGACCATCATGCGCCTCGTTCGTCACGCGCGGCCGCGGGGTCGGGGCCTGGCCATCACGTCACGCCACGCTGAGTTTGCGCGACGCAGCGAATACGGACTCGCGCCGATGATGTCCGGGTACCGGTCCATCTTGCCGTGTCGAACGGCAGTCGCGTCGTGCAGCGTAGGCGGGGGTGGCCATTGTTGGACTCGAGACGGCCGGTCGCCTCGTTGACGTGCCGTCGTTCTGTGAGCGTAAGACCGAGCGCGGCGAGGTCAATCGGATGCGTCTCTCGCTGGCCGCGGGTGCCTGACGGCGACCGAGTGGTGGGCGGGTTGGGCGGTGGGGAGGGTCAGCGTGAAGGCCGCGCCTCCGGTGGTCTCGTTGCGAGCGGCCAGCTTGCCGTGGTGGTCGTTGGCGATGGCGCGCGCGATCGCCAGTCCGAGTCCGGCTCCACCGGGGTGTGCCCCATTTTTTCGGTGCGTGTAGAAGCGGTCGAAGATCCGCTCGAGTTGCTCCGGTTCGATTCCGGGGCCTTGGTCGCTGACGCTGAGGGTCGCGTTGCGGTCGTGTGCCTGGAGCTCAATTGTCACGGTGGCCTGTCGCGGGCTGACGCGCAGCGCGTTGTCGATCAGGTTGAGGAGGAGTTGTTGCAGCGCGAGCGCGTCGCCGTTGGCGGTCACCTCGTCGAGCTCACCGATCCGGATCGCCACGTCGGTGCGGAGTCCTGTGGCCTCGCGCACGACCGCGACCAGCAGTTCGTCGAGTCGGACTGGTGTGTGGACTCGCGATGGCTCGCGCTCGACGGTCGCGAGATAGAGAAGATCTTCAACGAGCCGTGTGGCGCGGCGGCTCGCTTGGTCTAGGGAGGCGAGTGCAGCTTCGCGGGCTGCAGGCGTGGTCGCTGCCCAGCCGCGCAGCAGTTCGACGTTCGCGCGGATCGCGGCGAGTGGGGTGCGCAGCTCGTGGGAAGCGTCGGCGCCGAAGCGGCGTTGTCGATCGAGCGCCTGTTCGAGCTCGTTGAAGCACGCGTCGAGCACCGCCGCCAGCGTTCCGAGTTCATCGTGACCGCGATAGTCGATGCGCTGAAATGGTCGTTCGCCGGAGCGGATCGCCTGGGCAGTGCGGGCGATCTCACCGATCGGTCGCGTCGCGCGCCGGGCGAGCAGCAGCGCGAGTAGGCCGGCCAGCAGTGCCCCGCTGAGCACTCCGACGACGAGCGCGGTCCGCAACGTCGCGAGCGGTCCGAGCGAGTCAGCCAGCGGCACTCCCACCGACACGGCGCCGATGGCGTGCGCGCGCGAGCCGATCCGCTGGCAGGCGAGCGCTAGTGCCGGCGCCGAGAGGCTCGTGCGCCCGGCGCCGGTTCTGAGGCAGTCCCCCACGAACCCGGCCGGAACCCGGACCGGTGCGCGAGAGGCTCGAGCGGCGGATGTCTGGATCGGCGCGCCGTTGGGAGCGTTGACCTCGACGACGTACCCGGGCGCCAGCAGCTGCTGGGTGAGCGCCGGGTCACGGATGTCGACAAGATTGGCGTTCGCCGCTTCCCCTTGTGCCGGGGAGGTCTCGACCATTGCGGCGAGCTGCCGCGCCTGATTGCGCGCCTCTCGGTTGGCGCGACCGAGCAGCGCGTGGCGCATCGCCAGATACCCGCCCAGCGCGACCGCACTGCCAACCACGAGTACGAGCCCCGCAGCCAGCAGCGCGAAGCGCGTGCGAAGCGCGCTCCGCATCAGGAGGCTCGCGCCGCGTAACCGACGCCGCGGACCGTCTGGATGACACGCGGTTGACCAGCCGCCTCAAGCTTGTGACGCAGATAGCGCACGTACACGTCGATGACGTTCGACCCACCGAGGAAGTCATAGCCCCACACCTCAGACAGGATCGTCTCCCGCGGCAGCGCTTGCCCAGGATGGCGCATAAACAGCTCCAACAGGTCGAACTCGCGCTGCGTCAACTCGATCGGCTGCTGTCCATAGCTGACCGTTCGGGCGCGAGAGTCCAGAACCAGTCCGGCGAGCTCGAGTCGATCACCCTCGTCACGCATCCGCGCCCGGCGCAACGTCGATCTCACCCGCGCCATCAACTCCTCGAGCGAGAACGGCTTGGTCACATAGTCATCAGCGCCTGCGTCCAACCCGCCAACGCGATCCTCGACCTCGCTGCGGGCCGTCAACACGAGAATCGGGATCGCCGAGCCAGTCCGCAGACGACGGCACACCTCGATCCCATCCATGCTGGGCAGACCAAGGTCGAGCACCACCAGATGAGGCGACCACTCACCGGCAGCCAGCAGGGCGCCAGGTCCGTCGGCCTCGACCCTGGTCTCATAGCCCGCGTGCTCGAGCTCGAGCGCAACCGCGCTCGCGATGTCACCATCGTCCTCGACAACCAGCACGCGAGTCGCGCGGCGTGAAACCATCAGTCAAGACCGAGGCTAGGCGTCGCCATAAAGCCTCACAAAACGCGCGAACCGACACGGACGCGGCCATGGCGCACACGCGGACTGAGCTCGAACGTCCACCCCGCGCGAGCGCCATGGCTGCGCTGCGTCCGCTATTGGACGCAGTTGCCGGTGCAGTTGCTTCCTGCCGAACCCGCCCGATCGGCGTGTCCTACCGCAGGCTCGCCCGACAGGCCCTGCTCCGAGTCGACGCTTGACTCGCCAGACGTCGATGACGTGTCCGGGCCGCCGGCCTGGCTGTTGCCGGCCGGATCGTTCACCGCCGTCGCTTTGGCGGCGCTGCTCGCAGGATCGGGGCTCGTCTGATCCCCGACCTGGAGTGTGTCGGGATCGCGTGCTGTGACCGATTGCTTGGTGGCGTGGTTCACGGCGGCGTGCGCCGCTGCCGGCCCGCGCCCACCTAACGCCATCACCGTCAATGTCAGCGCAATCGCTGCTGCGAGCGCCAGGAGCACAGCGATCCTCCCGCGCCGCTTGAACAAGGTGAATACCATCCCGGAACCTCCAGAGATCGTTTTGCGGGGACGGCGCGACCGTAGGCGGCGGCGATGAGAAATCGATGACAGCGGGATGCGAATTCGGTGAGAGCCTGCGCGGGCATGGCGGGGCGGGCCCGTGAGTGGACCGTCCTACCACAGACACCGCCAACCGGCCGACGAAGGCACTCACTGAGGAGGTCGTGGGAGATCTTCACTCCCCAGCAAGAAGGATCGCCCACAACCGCTCTCGGCCACCCGAAGTCTGAGAGGCATCGCCTCTCACAGCCTCCAGAATCTCCCGCGCCGCGCCGCGCCGCGCCGCGCCGCGCCACGCCGATCCACCCGTGGCCCTCCCCAGCGATGCCGTTGCGGCTCGCCGGTGTGACCGCCGCACCGGACCCTCCCACCAGCTTCAGCCCAGCGGGGCCCGGCGGGCAGGCGGGCCGGGCAGGCCGGGCGCCCCGGGTGGCCCCGCCGGGGTAGCCACCTAGTAGTTGCGAGACGGAGGTAGCCGGCGAGGAACTGGCGCCCGGCAGGCTCCGCTGGGCGAGCGCCCGGCTCCTACTGCGCGTTCAGGATCTCGCTGAGCTTGTTGTCGTACTGAACCGGCGCGGTGTTGTGCTCGACCACGATGGCGATCGGGTTGGTGCTCTTGAGCTCCTGCTGGACCCGGCGGCCTAGAAGGGACCGTCGGGCCGGTCGGGCTCGCCGGTGTGATCGCGCCACTCCTCGACGAGGATCGCCCAGCGCTCGTGGTCGCGCCAGCGGCCCCCGATCTTCAGGTAGCGCGGCGAGAAGCCCTCACGGCGGAACCCGGCGCCGCGGGCCAGCGCCAGCGAGTTGGCGTTGCCCGGCTGGATGTTGGCCTCGATGCGGTGCAGCTGCAGCGTGGTGAAGGCGTGACGGAGCACGAGTCCGATCCCCTCGCGCATGTAGCCGTGCCCGGCGAACGGCTGGCCGACTGCGTAGCCCAGGTAGGCGCTCTGCAGGCGCCGGCGGACGATCTGCGACAGGTTGAAGAAGCCCATGATCGTCTCGTCGTCGGTGCGGCACAGGAGCATCGCCTCGAAGTCGGCGCGCCGGGCATCGGCGAGGTAGGCGGCGAAGCGCTCGTCGTCGGTTGGCGCGGTGGCCCACGGGCTGTGGAAGGCGCGGCTGAGGCGCATCAGCTCCGTGAACTCCTCGCGGTCAGAGCGTGCCGGCGCGCGGAGGTACACGCGCGCGGCCGCGCTCATCTGCGCAGCGTCTGCTGCAGGCGGTACGCCAAGGCCTCGCATGCCAGATCCTCCGACACATTCAAGCAAGAAGCGCTCCCGAGTGTCCTCCACCAGCTCGATCGCGTCGCGCAGTCGCACCGGGTCAACCCCGGCGTCGGCCTTCAGCTCGGCGGCGCGGTCACGGTTTCGCACCAGCTCCCCGGCGCCATAGGCCGCGGACGCCAGGTCGGCGAACCACAGCGAGACGAGCTGGAGCCCCAGGTCCAGCGCGCCCGTCTGCACCCGGCGACGGCTGCGCTTGATGCGTTCTGACCACTCGGTCTCCACGCGTTTTCGGTCCTTGCGGGCGGTGAGCTCCAGCTCCGCCGCAGCAAGCGCCTCGAGCTCGGAGCCCGCGGCGTCGCCACGCGCGCGGACCGCGGAGAGAAGCTCGCTCCACGGTCGGGCCGCCGCCATCTCGCCGCTGATGGCACAGCGCGCGTAGCGCTCGGCGGCCGCGCGCAGGGCCTGGCCCTCGGCGCCGGCCAGCTCCCGCGCACGATCGGCATCCGCCAGGGCCAGGCGTACGCAGGCCAGAGCCGTGTCAGCCGACACGCCCAGCGCCTGGAGCCCCGCGACCGCCTCCTCCTCGCTGGGCGCCTCAAAGCGAACCGTCTGACAGCGCGAGCGGATCGTCGGGAGGATCTCCCCCAGGCGATCGGTGAGCAGGATGAGGTGCACGAACGACGCGGGCTCCTCAAGGGTCTTGAGCATGCGGTTGGCGGCCTCGTCGCCGAGCTCGTCGGCGCGCTCGATCACGAACACACGCCGGCTGGACTCAAACGGTGTCTTGCTCGCCGCCGAGATCACCGGCCCGTCGATGTCTGAGACCAGGATCTCGTGGGCGCCTGACGGGACCACCCAGGTGAGATCGGGATGCGCGCCGCTCAGCACCCGGGCCCGGGCGCTGTCGGGATCCGCCTCGCCCTCGGCGAGCAGCTCGGCCGCCAGAGCGCGTGCCGCCGCGCGCTTGCCGGCGCCTCCGGGTCCGTGAAACAGATAGGCGTGGGAGGGCTGGGAGGGCGCGCCCAGCGCCGGCGCCAACACCGCGCGCGCGTGAGGGTGACGTTCCAGTTCAGCGAGCACCAGATGCGATCCTAGTCGTCGGTAGTGTCGCGCTCACAGTCATGGCACGCGGCAGGCTGATCACGATCGAGGGCATCGACGGAGCGGGCAAATCGACGCTGGCCGCGGGGCTCGTCGACGCGCTCGCCCAGCGCGGGTTCCAGGCCACGCTCCTGCGCGAGCCCGGAGGGGTCCGCACCGCCGAGCGCATCCGCGAGCTGGTCCACGACCCGGGCGCGACCATCGGGGCGCGAGCCGAGGCGCTCCTCTACGCGGCGGCGCGCGCCCAACTGGTGGAGGAGGCCCTGCTGCCCCTGCTGTCGGCCGGCCACCTGGTCCTGCTGGACCGGTTCGTGGACTCGTCGCTGGCCTACCAGGGCGCGGGGCGCGACCTCGGTATCGAGGCGGTCGCCGCCATCAACGCCTTCGGGACCGGCGGCCTGGTCCCCGACCGCACCCTGCTGCTGCGCATCGACCCCGCCTCGGGCCGGGCGCGCTCGGCGGAGCGCGGCGCGCCGCCCGATCGCCTCGAGCAGCAGCCCGACGCGTTCTTCGCGCGCATCGCGCAGGCCTACGACGCACTGGCCCGCTCCGACGGCGACCGCATCCGCGTCATCGACGCCGACCAGCCGCCGTCCGCGGTCCTCGCCGACGCGCTCGCGGCGATCGGCGACCTAGCCGGCTGACTCTGAGTAGCCCGCGGGCCGGGCCTGGGCGAAGGCCCACGCGTCGGCGATCATCTGCTCGAGCTCGGGCTTGCGCGCCTCCCAGCCCAGCTCGGCCCGGATGAGCTGCGAGGCGGCGACCAGCGCAGGCGGGTCACCGGGTCGCCGGGGCGCCTCCCGGACCTCGATCTCGCCCCCGGTCACGGCACGGGCCACGTCGATCACCTGGCGGACCGAGAACCCGGTGCCGTTGCCGAGGTTGAAGATGCGATGGGTGCCCTCGGTGGTGCCGTCCAGGGCGAGCAGGTGCGCTTCGGAGAGATCCTCGATGTGGATGTAGTCGCGGATCGCCGTCCCGTCGGGCGTGGGGTAGTCGGTGCCGAACACCTCCACGTATGGGGTGCGGCCCTGAGCGGTGCGCAGGATGTTCGGGATCAGGTGCGTCTCGGGGTAGTGATCCTCGCCGGCGTCGCCGCTGGCTCCCGCGACGTTGAAGTAGCGCAGGCTGACTGCCCCCATGCCGTGGGCGCGGCAATAGTCGGTGATCATCATGTCGACCGCGAGCTTGGACGCCCCGTAGGCGTTGGCCGGGCGCGGCGGCGCGGTCTCCGGGATCGGCACCTCGTCGGGCTGGCCGTAGACGGCGCACGTGGAGGAGAAGACCAGTCGTGGAACCTGGGAGGCGCGCATCGCGTCGAGCAGGTTCATCGTCCCCACCACGTTGGCGTGGTAGTAGAGCTCGGGCTGGCTCACCGACTCGCCGACGAGCGCCAGGGCGGCGAAATGCAGCACGCCGTCAAAGCCCTCCGACATCGCGCTGGCGATCGCCCCGGCGTCGCGCAGGTCGCCCTGCACGAAACGCGCGTCGGGCGCGACGGCGGCGCGATGGCCGCGCTCCAGACTGTCGAAGACGACCACTTCATGACCGGCCCCCAGGAGCTGGCGCGAGACGATCGAGCCGATGTAGCCGGCGCCCCCGGTGACGAGAAGCTTCATCGAGGGCGCTCGTGGGTGGCGGAAGCTCGGCGCATTCGCGCCGGTGATTTAACCGACCTAGAATCGAGAGCGCCGTGACGGACGCGTCGCAATCGCTGGTGATTGGTGAGTTCGAACATGTGGCGGTCGGTTCGTCCGTGGTGCTTCTGCGCGTCAACGGCAGGTCGTCGCGCCCCCGCCCGACTGCGGACTGGCGACCGACGCTGGTCGCCGACGACGGTAGCGCCCCCCAGCGCTACGCAGCGCTCCCCTCCCCGCCCGATGCCGAGGGCGTCCTGCGCGCCGCCTACTCGGTGCCGGCGGCCCTGATCGACGCCGGGGCGCGCTTCTGGCTCGAGCTCGAGGACGGACAGACCGTCGCCCTCGAGGACCCCCGGCCGGGCCCCGCCCGCCGTCCCGCCCCGGATGGCGGGCACGAGGACTCCGCGCCTGACCAGGTGGCCACGCTGTCCGCCGCGCTCGCCGAGGCCCGTGACCGCACCACCCAGGTTCAGGGCGAGAACGCGACGATGACGGCGACGCTTGAGGAGCTCGAGATCTGGCGCGCGGAGTTGGAGCGCCGCCTGGCCGACACGACCACGGAGCTGGCCGAGACGCGCGCCCGGCTGGCCGAGGCGCGTGGCGCGGCCGAGATGGAGGCGCTCGTCGCCCGCGCCGAGGCCGACGCCCTCGAGCAGGCGGCGCGCGAGCTCACCGAGGCCGCCGAGCAGGCCCGCTCACGCGGCTGACGCCTCGCGGGTCGATCGCCGCGACCCGCTGTGCTGCCGCGGTCGCCTCCGCTCGATCTCCCCGGGCGAGGTCGGTCACGGCCAGCTCCTGCCAGGCCTGAACGTCTGAGGGCTGGCGCCGCACCGCGGCGAGGAGAGCGGTCCGGGCGCCGCCGAGGTCGCCGCGGTGCAGGGCGATCGTGGCCGAGGCGCGCAGCCCCGGCGTCTGAGAGGGGATCCAGGTGGGTGGCCCGGCGGGCGTCGGTGAGCGCGCGGTCAAGCGCGGCGGGAGTGCCCGTCGCGGCCTCCACCAGAGGGTGCGCCGCGTCGGTGGCGGCGATGCGCGGCACCGTCACCGAGGCGGCGAAGGCGGCAAGGCCGATCGCGGCCACCGCCACCGCCGGCAGGCGCGCGCCGCTGAGGCGGCCCCGCGCCGGCTGCGGCGCTCGGCGTCGGCGCGGGGCCGCGCGGAGGCACCGGCCCCCAGGACCCCGAGCGCGATGAGCGCCGGCAGCGTGACCGCCGGGATGTCCCAATCCCAGTCATAGAGCGCGTGGACGCAGAAGGCGGTGCCGACCCCCAGCAGCGCGGCCGTCGCCCCGGCCAACCGCGGGTCCCGGCGGCGCACCGCAGCGACCCCGGCGCACAGCAGCAGCGCGAGCGACCCGAGGCCCAGCCCGGCGCCGACCAGCCCCGTCTCGGACAGAAGCTGGAGCGGCAGGCTGTGGGGCTGCTGGACGGTGAGCCTGTCGCGCCGATAGCGCAGGTGCACGACGGCGAACGAGCCCGCCCCCCACCCCTGGATCGGCCGGTCGCCGAACGCGCGGGCCGCCTCCGTCCACCACACCCAGCGGTTCTCGGCGTCCGCCGACAGCAGCCGGCTGGGGTTGGTGATGCTGGTCGTGCGGGTGGCGCTGAAGCTCGACCATGCGTGTGAGACCGTGCCGGTCAACCCGCGCGACGAGCCCGCCGCTGCGATGATGGCCGCGACGATCGCCACCGCGCTGACGCCGAGCAGTCCGCGCGCGATGCGCCGAGTCTGCGCGGAGGAGAGTGACCGGCGGCGCTCGAGCGCGATCAGGCGCTGCGCGCCCGTGAGCATCAGCGCCAGGCAGGCGGCCAGCACGACGAGCAACTCTGCGCCCGCCGTCTCCCGGGTCGAGAGCGCCACCCCTGTGGCCGTGAGCGGGTGACTGTTGAGCCCGACGAGCAGGAGCCCGTCGGCGACCCGCGCCGCGGAGCGCTTGAGCGACGCGCCGAGCGCGATCGCCGGAGCCAGCACCAGCGCGTAGGTCATCACGCGGTTGCACTCGGTCCAGGCGCGGTCCGGGGCGACGCTCCACAGAACCGTCACCCCGCTCCAGAACGCGAAGGCGGCGAGCAGGCCGAGGGCCACCCAGACGCGCCCCGGAGCTCGGAGGCTGAGCCGGCGGCCGCCCCACGCCAGCGCACCCGCGAGCGCGATCACGGCGAGCGCGATCTGGAGGCGCTCCTCGTCGGCGGAGGCCACGGCGCCGTGGGCGAAGGCGGCGTACAGGCAGGCCGCCATGAGCGCGACGGCGAGCGCGGCGGGGCGAATCGAGCGACCGCATCAGAGGCCGCAAATTCCGCGTTTGCGGTGCCCGCGGTGGCGTCCGTCCCCGCCCGATCCAGGCGCGCGCTTGGCATGGCGCGCGACGCTACCACGGGTTGTCCGCGGACCGATTTCGCCGAATTTGCCTAGTAAAATGAAGGGTGCAAACGTTCCAGAACAGCCGCCGCGCGCGGGTGACGTTTCCGTCCGACCCGTTCGCAAGCATTCCCTCCCCCGCTCGGCCGCCCCGGAGCCGAGATTGGAGCGCCGAGGCCGGCGGAACGAGAGGAGCCGTACTTGATGTCGAACGCACCGCAAACGCAAATGAGCTCAGGTCCCCAGGCGGTGGACGGCCTGTCGGTGCGCCGTTACTTCACCACGCCTGGAACGCATCCGTTCGATGCCATCGAATGGGAGCGGCGCGATGCGCGGATCGGCCACGGTGACAAGGTGTCGTTCGAGCAGCTCGACGTCGAATTCCCCAAGGCGTGGTCCCAGAACGCCACCAACATCGTCACCCAGAAGTACTTCCGCGGCCAGCTCGGCTCGCCTGCGCGCGAGAGCTCGGTGAAGCAGATGATCGGCCGCGTGGCCGGCACCATCGCCGGCTGGGGCCGTGAGCGTGGCTACTTCGCCACCGACGAGGACGCCGACTCCTTTGAGGCCGAGCTCACCCACATCCTTCTGCACCAGCTCGCGGCGTTCAACTCGCCGGTGTGGTTCAACGTCGGCTTTGAGGAGAGCCCGCAGTGCTCCGCCTGCTTCATCCTCTCGGTCGAGGATGAGATCGAGTCGATCCTCGCGTGGAACACCAAGGAGGGCAAGATCTTCCGCGGCGGCTCGGGCTCGGGCATCAACCTCTCCAAGATCCGCGGCTCGCAGGAGCCGCTGTCCAAGGGCGGCACCGCGTCCGGGCCGGTGAGCTTCATGCGCGGAGCCGACGCGTGGGCCGGGACGATCAAGTCGGGCGGCAAGACGCGCCGGGCGGCCAAGATGGTCGTGCTCGACATCGACCACCCCGACATCCGCGACTTCATCTGGTGCAAGGCCCTGGAGGAGGAGAAGGCCGCGGCGCTGCGCGACGCGGGCTTTGACATGTCGATCGACGGCGAGGGCTTCTTCTCGATCCAGTACCAGAACGCGAACAACTCGGTGCGGGTCTCCGACGAGTTCATGCGCGCCGTCGAGAACGACGAGGACTGGCACCTCATCGCCCGCGTGACCGGCGAGCCGGTCGGTGACCCGATCCCGGCGCGGCAGCTCATGAAGGAGATCGCCGAGGCCGCGTGGCGCTGCGCGGACCCCGGCGTCCAGTACGACACGGTGATCAACCAGTGGCACACATGCCCGGCATCGGGCCGCATCAACGCGTCCAACCCGTGCAGCGAGTACATGCACGTCGACGACTCGGCCTGCAACCTGGCGTCGCTGAACCTCATGAAGTTCCGGCGCAGCGACGGCACGTTCGATGTCGGGTCCTTCGAGCACGCCGTGGACATCATCCTTCTGGCCCAGGAGATCATCGTCTCGCCGTCGAGCTACCCGACCGAGGCGATCGGCGCCAACGCACGCGCCTTCCGTCAGCTCGGCCTCGGCTACGCCAACCTGGGCGCATATCTGATGGCCGACGGCGTTCCCTATGACTCCGACGCCGGACGCGGAACGGCCGCGGCGATCACCGCGCTCATGACCGGCCGCGCCTACCTGGGCTCGGCCCGGATCGCCGGCGCGATGGGGCCGTACGACCGCTATCCCGAGAACCGCGAGGCCCACAACGCCGTGATGCGGATGCATCGCGACGCCTCCTACGCGATCCCAGTGGAGGACTGCCTGGACAGCGGGCTGCTCACCGCCGCGCGCGGCGCATGGGATCAGGCGGTGGAAACCGGCGATCAGCACGGCTACCGCAACGCGCAGGCGACGGTGCTGGCCCCGACGGGCACGATCAGCTTCCTCATGGACTGCGACACGACGGGCGTGGAGCCCGACTTCTCGCTGGTGAAGTTCAAGGAGCTCGTCGGCGGCGGCCAGATGACGATCGTCAACAAGACGGTTCCGCTGGCGCTCCAGACGCTGGGCTACTCAGACGAGCACATCGAGCAGATCGTCGCCTACGTCAACGAGCACGGCACCATCCTCGGCGCCCCCGGGCTAGAGGACGAGGATCTGGCGGTGTTCGACGTGGCGGTCGGCCAGCGGGCGATCTCGCACATGGGCCACATCAAGATGATGGGCGCGGTGCAGCCGTTCATCAGCGGCGCCATCTCCAAGACCGTGAACATGCCCCAGACGGCGTCAGTCGAGGACATCGCCGACGCATACATCCAGGCCTGGCGCCTGGGCGTCAAGGCACTGGCGATCTACCGCGACGGCTCCAAGACCGCGCAGGCTCTGCGCACCGACGCACAGAAGGACAAGCCGGCGGCGCCCGACATGCAGGCCGAGATCGACAAGGCCGTCACCGAGGCCCTGGCCAAGGTCGGGCCCAAGCGCCGCAAGATGCCGCGTGAGCGTCAGTCGATCACTCACAAGTTCTCGATCGGCGGTCACGAGGGCTACATCACCGCCGGCATGTATGAGGACGGCACCATCGGGGAGATCTTCCTCACCGACATCGGCAAGGAGGGCTCGACGCTGCGCGGGATGATGAACTCGTTCGCGACGGCGATCTCGCTCTCCCTCCAGTATGGCGTGCCGCTGGAGACCCTGGTGCGCAAGTTCAGCTACATGCGCTTCGAGCCAGAGGGCATGACCTCCAACCCGGAGATCCCGTTCTCCAAGTCGATGCCGGACTACATCATGCGCTGGCTCGCCTCGCGCTTCCTGGACACCGACCTCCAGGAGGAGCTGGGCATCCTCACCAAGGAGGTCCGCGCGCGCCAGGCAGCTCAGGACGCCGCGAGCTCGCATCTGAGCGACACGGCGGGACCGACCGCGTCGGTGAGCCCGTCCCGGCCCGTCACCTCGGCGCTCACCGACGACCCACCCGTGCTGCCGGCGGTCCGCCGCGGCCTGGACCTGGGGCCGGCGTGCCAGCAGTGCGGCGGAATGATGCAGCGGACCGGCAGTTGCTACACGTGCGGGAGCTGCGGGTTCAACACCGGCTGCGGCTAATCCGCGGCCGGAGGTTCCGGAAGCATTCACCCCTTCGAAAGGCCCCGGCTCCGGGGCCTTTCGTGTCTTCGCGCTGCGATGATGCGCGCGTGGCAGTGACGCGCCTGATCACCGCCGACGATGCGCCCGTCCTCGCGGAGCTCCAGCAGGCCAACCGGGAGTTCTTCGCCCCGTGGTCACCCGAGCGCCCCCGGACGTACGCCACCGTCGAGGGCCAGCGCCGGGCGGTCGCCGACGCGCTGGCGCTCCACGCCAAGGGCACGGCTCTGCCCCATGTGATCGTGTGCGACGGTGCGGTCGTCGGCCGGGTGACGCTCAGCGACGTCACGGGCGGAACGTTCTCCTCCTGCCATCTCGGCTATTGGCTCAGCCAGAGCCACAATGGGCGGGGCCTGGCCACCACGGCGGTGAGTGAGATCGTGGACGTCGCCTTCGGCGAGCTGGGGCTGCATCGTGTCGAGGCCGGAACGGTCCCGCACAACGTGCGCTCGCGCGCGGTGCTCGAGCGCAACGGCTTCATCCGCTTCGGCTACGCCCCCTCCTACCTGAAGATCGCCGGGGAGTGGCAGGACCACATCCTCTACCAGGCACTCAACCCGTCACACGACGGCGGCGCGCTGTCCGCCGCCGCGGTCGTCGACCGCTTCTACGCCGTCCAGCGGCGCTTCTACGCCGGCGAGCCCGTCGAGGAGGAGGTGGCGGAGCTCCTCGCCCCGGACATCGCCTGGCATGTCCCCGGGCGCAACGCCATCGCCGGGGACTACCGGGGCCGCGATCAGGTGATGGCCTACTTCCGCCGGCGACGCGACCTCGCCGATCGCAGCTTCATCATCACCCCGCGCGGCACCCTGCCCGACGCGGCGCGCGTGGTGCACCTCGCCGACGGCGAGGCGGTGCTGCGCGGCGAGACGCGACGATGGCGGACCGTGGGGATCTTCGAGGTCGTGCAGCAGCGCCTCACCGAGTGCTGGCTGGTCCCGTTTGACCAGCACGCCTTCGACGAGATCTGGGCCGCCCGCTGAGCCGCAGCGACGCGCCACGACACGCCGCGGCGGACCGAGCGCTTAGAGCCAGCCCATCTCGGAGGCGCGCAGCACCGCCTGTGCCCGATCGGCGACCTCGAGCTTGGCGTAGACGCTGTGGAGGTGCGTGCGCACCGTGCTCGTGGCGACGCCGAGGTCCTCGGCGATGTCCTTGTAGACCTTGCCGGCGGCCAGCTGACGCAGCGCGGCCGTCTCGCGATCAGACAGCGGTGAGGGCATGCAGCGCTTGCGCTGGCCTCCGCCCAGGGGCAGATCGAAGAGCGCGTCGCGCAGCGCCGGGCCGCGGACTCCCAGGATCGCCGCCAGGCGCAGCATGATGCGACGGTCGACGGCGTCGCCGATGGCGTAGTGGGCGACGATGTCGGCCAGGCGCAGGAGGCTGGTGAGGCTCGCCTCGGAATCGGACCGGTGGTGACCGCCAATCGCCTCCGACAGCCGCTCGGGCAGACCCCAGCGCTCGGTGAGCACCGCGCCGAGACAGGCGTGATCGAGCGTGGCGAGCCGTCGCTCCTCGCGGATCCGCTGCTCCGGCGTCGTCCGGCGCGTGTCGACGCACCAGTTGGCGTCGCCGATGGCCAGCGCGAACACCAGCTTGCCGACGTCGTGCAGCAGCGCGGCGCAGAACAGGTCGTCGCGCTCGGCGAAGCCGACCTCCTCAGCCAGGCGGTCGGCGGCCAGGGCCACCGTCTGGCCGTGCACCCGCAGGTCCTGGGCCAGCGACTCCTGCGTCGTGCGGACCGGGAAGGAGGCGCGCGGGACCTCGTCGACCACGGCGCGGATCTCCTCGACGCCGAGCTTGGTCACCGCCTCGGGGATGTTGGCGATGGCCCGCCGGGTGGAGACGCGCTGAACCTGGCGCAGCACCGCCACGGTCAGCCCGGTGTCGGACTCGATGGCGGAGATCAGATCGGTGAACCCGGCGTTGCCGGCGTCGAGGGCGGCCAGCGCGTGGTCGCAGGCGGGCGTGAAGGCCGGTAGCTCCTGCACGTGCGCCATGACGCGGCCGATGCCGCGGGTGCTCACGACGGGCCCGGGATCTGGGGCGTCGATGGTCAAGAGCGAGGTTCCCGAGTCCGCGTTCAACATGAGCTCATCGCTGCGCGGGCCGCAACGTGCGTGTAGAAGTCAGGGATCAACTGCGGCCGGGTGGGACGGCTGAGGAAGTAGCCCTGCCCGTAGGGGACGCCGAGCTCGCGCACGGTGTCGAGCTCGGCCGCCGTCTCGATCCCCTCCGAGACGACCTCCGCCCCGATGTCGTGGGCGAACGACACCAGCGCGTGGGCCAGGGACCGCCGGGCCGGATCGGTGTCGATGCCGCGCGTGAACTGGCAGTCCAGCTTGATCAGCTCGGGGCGCAGATGCAGGATGTGACCGAGGCTGGCAAAGCCCGCACCGGTGTCATCCACCGCCAGCCGGGCGCCGCGCTCGCGGACGCGGCTGAGGCTGTCCAGGAGCCGGTCGTAGTCATCGATCCGGACGTGCTCGGTGAGCTCGATGATGACGCGCTCCGGATCCACCATGTCCAGAACGTCAAGCAGCTCAGAACCGGCGAGAACGTCCGGACCCACGTTGAAGGTGAGAAACGCCCCGGCCGGAAGGAGGCCGACGAGCGCCACCGCCCGCTCGATCACCGTGAGCTGGAGGCGCGGGCCGAGCCCGACGCGCTGCGCGTCATCGAACCACGCTTCGGCCGGGCGATGGGTGCCGGGGAAGCGGGTGAGCGCCTCGGCGCCGACGACGGCGCCCGTGTCCAGACGCACGATCGGCTGGCAGCGGACCGCGAACCGGGCCTCGGCCAGGATGGCCTGGACGCTCTGCTTGACGGCCACGTCAGGGGACATGCCGGAGGGAGCGGGGCCGGAGGGAGCCGGGCCGGGGGTCATGCCGGAGGGAGCGGGGCCGGGGGACGTGGCGGAGGGAGTTGGAGCGGCGGACGCCACAGCATGGGGAGCGTGGGCTCCGGCGTCCGGCGGCGCCACCTCGGCCGAGGCCTGGGCGACGCGGAACACGCTGACGATGAACTGGTTGACCCGGTCGCTCATGCTGGCCTGTGCCCGCGACCCTTCGACCTTCATCGCGCCGGTCCCCAGCGAGTCGCCGGCGGTGCTCGAGAGATCCCACATCGCTCCGGCGAGCGTGCTGATGAAGCCTCTGAGCCGCGCCAGTGCCGCCTCATCCTGACTGGTGAGGACGTCAGTCGACGGCAGCAGCTCCATCGCCTGATCGATGACGCGCTGCATCGCGACCGTCGGGTCCTCGGCGGGCCGCTTGCCCCATTGGGGCGCCTCGAGCATGCCTTGTGTCGTCCCTTCCGTTCGCGCCTTTCCGGCCGGCGCGGACATGGATTTGATCAACGTGGCTCTCAGCTACCCAATTCCTGGTTACATTGGTTATAGGTGCAACGGAACTGTTCACTAATGCACACGTTGAGGGGCGAGTCGCATGCGAAACCCACATTTGAGAGCGCTCTCATGGAGACCTGCATCGCATCGGCCAGGGTCAGAACCTGCACAAAGCTCGTGTGAACGGCTGCGCCAGGGCGCGGGCGGCCGAGCCCGTGGAGGCCGACGGCCCGATTCATCGGCGGACGACGCTCTGAGATTGAGTTGGCCCGGACGGCGTCAGCGCTTGGCGGCTCTGCGGGGGCGCGAACGGCCGTCGCGCTGCACCGGCAACTGGACCTCGCCGCTCTCGAAGAGCATCATCACGAGGCCGGCGTCAAGCTCGGCGTCTTCGTCATCAGACGTGGTCTCCAGCCGCTCGGCGCTTTCCTTCTCGATCTCCTTGATCCGCTCGAGCAGGCCGTTGAGCTCGGCGGCGAGCTCGGTGAACCCCTTCTGATCGAGCAGCATCTCGCGCCGGGCGACCACCGCGTCGCTGCGGTCAAAGCCTCCGCTGGAGGCCGCCGCCCCGATGACGCGGCCGGCCTGATCGAGCGTGGCGCTGATCATGCCGCTCTTGACGACGTCGGGCACCTGGGCCCACGCCTGGTCGGTGACGCTGACGCGGCCGACGGCACGGTAGTAGTGCTCCACCGCCCCGCGCCGCGGCTTGGTGCTGGTCAGCTCGATGAGGCCGACCCGCGCCAGGAAGCGCACGTGGTAGCTGACGTTGCCCAGCGGAGCCCCAATTTCCTCCGCGATCTCCGAGGGACTGGCGACACGCGTCTCCAGCACCCGGAGGATGTGGATCCGCAGCGGATGGGCTAGCCCCTTGACGAGCCGCGGATCATCGATCTCGGTTATCTGCATCATGCGTGTGAGCACCGCAAAGCCTTTGCGGATCCCTTCCGCCTTAACGGCACAGGCAGGTGTTTTCACATCATCCGCCGGTGATGCCGGTGACGAGTCGGCCCGACGAAGTCAGTGCGAGCGCCTATCTTAGTCAGCAAGCGGACATTACGTGTGAAACCGTTTCCGCTGGCCTAGGTTTGCGCCCCGATCGCTCACATTTTGGGCACAAGCCGATCGGAAAACGTGATCCTCTTCCTGCACCATCGCTATCGAACCGCCGGCGGCGAGGAGCAGGCGGTCGACGATCTCATGTGGCTCGTGCGCACCCGACTGGGCGAGGAGGCCGAGTTGTTGGAGCGCGATTCGGCCGGGATCGGCAGGGCCCGGGCGGCGACCGGCCTGGTGCGCGGGGGCCTGGATCCCGACGAGGTGGCGCGGGCGGTGCGCCGCACGGGCGCACGCATCGTGCACGCCCACAACCTCCACCCCACGCTCGGCTGGCGGGCCCTCGCCGCGGCCCGCGAGGCCGGGGCCCGGGTGGTGCTGCACCTGCACCAGTACCGGATGGTGTGCGCGATCGGGGTGTGCTTTCGCGACGGACACGAGTGCCTGCGCTGCCACGGCCGCAACGCCCTGCCCGGCATAGCGCTCAACTGCCGCGGCTCGCGCGCCGAGGCGGCCGCCTACGGCGCCTCGCTCATGACCTGGCAACGCCGGCTGGCGGCCCAGGCCGACGCGTTCGTGGTGCCCAGCCGTTTCGCCGAGGGGCGGCTCCGGGCCCTGGGCGCGCCCCTGGGCCCCACCTACGTCCTCCCCCACGTCATCCGCGAGTTCGCCTCCGCGCCGCCCACGCCGCGCGGTGATCACGCCCTCGTGGTCTCGCGCCTGGCCCCGGAGAAGGGGGTCGAGGTCGCGATCGAGGCCTGCCGGCTGGCGGGCGTGCCGCTGGTGGTGGCCGGAGACGGGCCCGAGCGCGAGCGGCTCGCCGCCGGAGCCGACGCGGCCGTGCGCTTCGTCGGCCGGGTGTCGGCGCCGGAGCTGGCGCAGCTGCGCAGCGGAGCGCGCGTGGCCCTCGTCCCGTCGCTGTCGGCCGAGACGTTCGGGCTGGCGGCGGCCGAGGCGATGGCGGCGGGGTTGCCGGTCGCGGCCTCCCGCGTCGGGGCGCTGCCGGAGCTGGTCCCGGAGCCGTGGCTGGCGCCGCCCGGCGACGCTCAGGCTCTGGCGGACGTGATGCAGCGGCTGAGCGCCGACAACGGCGCGGGCTCCGGCGCCGAGGCACTTGCGCGCGTGCGCGAGCTCACGGCTCCTGAGCGCGTTGCACCGGCGCTGGCCGACGTGTACGAGCGCTCGATGGCTCGGCGCTGAGGCCCGCGGCCGCTCGCCGCGCGACGCTGCGGCGCGGCCGCGAGACGCTGGCCACCAGCAGCCCGGCCAGCACCAGCAGGACCCCGCCGAGCTGCAGCCCGCTGGGGTCCTCTCCGAAGATCAGCGCGGCCAGGGCCATCGTGCCGATCGGCTGCACGGTGAGCAGCACGGACGTCATCGCCGCCGGCAGCCGCGGGAGCGTGGCGCCGATGATCAGCCAGCCGAGGACCTGGGAGCTGAGCGCCAGCGTGATCAGCCACCCCGCCCCCGGCCAGCTCGGGACCAGCCGGGCATCGCCGATCACCAGGCCGGCGGCCACGCACAGCACCGCGGCCACGGCGGTGGCGTCGCAGAGGGGACCAGCGGGCCTGCGCAGGTCGGCGCCGCCCTGGCGCAGCAGCAGCAGGAAACCGACGTAGGCGACCCCGGCGCCGACGCCGAACAGCGCCCCGCGCGTGGGATTGCGCCCGAACGCGCTCGTGCTCGAGCACGCCGGAGATGAGCAGCACGCCGACGAGCGACACCGGCAGCGCCAGCAGCACCCGCCGGCCCGGCCGCTCGGACAGGAGCGCCCACGCCACCAGCGGCAGGAGCACCACCTGGATGTTGGCCAGCACGGTGGCCAGGCCGGCGCCGACGTCGCCGATCGAGTGATGCCAGAGCAGCAGATCGGCGGCGAAGAAGATCCCCGCGAGCAGCCCGGCGCGGCGCTCGCGCCAGGTGCGCGCGCCGAAGCGCCGGTCCTCGATCCAGGCCAGCAGGCCCAGGATCGGCAGCGCGTAGACACAGCGGAAGATGGCGGCGGTCGACGGCGAGGCGTGGCTGAGCCGCACCAGGATGCTCGAGAAGGCGATGGTGACCGCGCCCGACGCAGCGCGTAGCTGCGCTCGTTCCCGGTGATGGCGAAGCGCGCGGGCATCCGGGGCCGTGGCGCTGACGCCGAGTCTCACACCCCGGGTCTAGCAGTTCAGGCACACGGCGACGTCCTGCCAATCGGTCAACGCTCGCGCGCGCACTTCGACAACCTGGAGCGCGCGGCCCCAGCTCGCGAGCGTGTGCTCGGAGCCGTGGAAGGCGAGCCCGTACTCGCGGCCCACGCCGGGTAGGTCGCCGTCGGTCCAGAACGAGCGGCGATAGGGCGCGAACACGAACTCCCCGGACCCCAGCGGGCCGCGCCGGAACACCGCGGGCGAGCACCACGCCGTGGGCACGCGCGCCGGTGCGGAACTGCTCGAAGGCGTGCGGGCCGTGGACCGAGAGCAGCGCCAGCCCGCCCGGTGCCAGCACCCGGCGCAGCTCGGCCAGCCACATGGCGGCCACGCCCCGGCCAGGTGGCTGAACACCGAGATCGAGTAGACGAGGTCAAAGCGATCGTCCTCGTAGGGCAGCGGCGGGTGAAACGAGGTCAGCGACCAGCCGAGCGAGCGATGCGCGCGCGCCGCCCAATCGACGGCGGCCGCGTCGACGTCACAGCCGACGCACGCGGCCTCCGGCGCCAGCGCGGCGAAGTGCGGGAGCACCCGGCCCGGCCCGCAGCCGAAGTCGAGCACCGAGCGCAGCTGCGCCGGATCACGCCCGGCCGAGCGGACGAGCCCGGCCACCTCGGCCGCGGCCTGGCGCCCGCCTTCGATGAACGCATAGCCGCCGCCGGCGCCCGCCCGGGCCCGCAGCCGGCGTGGTGGCAGGGTTGATCCGGGCGGCAGCGCGCCGGCCGGCTCCGGCGGCCCGGTGCGCACCACCTCGGCCCCGGAGGCCACCTCACCGCCGGGTGCCCGCACCCCCAGGACGTCGCCCAGGAGCGGATCGGCCAGCTCGCGTGTACGTCGCAGCGCCCACCCCACCGCCGGCGGCGCCCGCCAGGTTGGCTTCGGGATCTGCTAGCCCTCCATCCGCCCGACGCGGTTGCCGTTCGCCCCGATCAGTGGCAGGATGGCCCCAGCGGATGTTGGCAGAGTCACAGCACGAGCTGGTCCGCCGGCGCTGCGAGGAGGTGCTGCGCCAGAACTGGCGCGAGGGGACCCGCGCAGGCGACGAGCAGCCATACGCGTTCACCTGCCCCAGCCCGGGCCGCTACCCCTGGCAGTGGTACTGGGACTCCTGCTTTCACGCGATCGCCTGGCGGCACTTTGACCCGGCGCGCTCGCGGCGCGAGCTCGAGTCGCTGCTGGCCGCGCAGCGCGACGACGGGTTCATCGGCCACACCATCTTCTGGCAGGAGCCGCTGCGGGGCGGCCGCCGCTACATCTACAACGTCATCTCGCCACCGGGACCCGATGACCTCGAGCATCCAGCCGCCGCTGCTGGCCTGGGCGTGGCGGATCGCGGTGGGCGACCCGGCCGCCGAGCCGCGGATCGCGGCGCCAGCACGACTGGCTGGAGGCGCACCGCGACCTCGACGACGACGGGCTGCTCTGGATCGTCGCCGCCCGACGAGTCGGGCCTCGACGCCTCCAACCAGTTCGACGCCATCTGGGGTCGCCGCGCCCACGGCCTGCCCGGCTACCTCGGGCTGGTGCATCGCAACCGCCGGCTCGGCTTTGACCTGCGGCGCATCGACGCCGCCGGCGGGCCGGTGTGCTGCGAGGTCGTCACCAACGTCCTCTACAACCTGGCCCGGCTGGCGCTGGGGCGGCCGTCGCTCACCCCCGCCCTCATCGAACGGACCTACGACGAGGCGACCGGGGCTGTTCGTGCCCCGCGCGCGACCGGCCCCGCAACGCACACCCGGCGGCCACCATCGCCGCGCTGGCGCCGCTGGCGCTGCCCGACCTCCCCGAGGACATCGGGCGACGGCTGGTCGAGGAGCACCTGCTGGACCCGGGGCGCTTCTGGAGCGCCGGTGCCGCCGCCGTCGGTGTCGCTGCAGGAACCGAGCTTCAGCGTCAACGACCGCGGGCGGCTGCGCCAGCGGCGCTACTGGCGGGGACCGACATGGGTCAACACCGCGTGGCTGTGCTGGCTCGGCCTGGTGCGCCTCGGCTATGACCAGGCGGCGGCCGAGCTCGCCCAGCGTCTCGGCGGCGCGGTGGCGGGCGCCGGGCTGCGCGAGTACTACGACCCGCTCACCGGCGCGGGGATGGGCGCGCGGGACTTCGGGTGGTCGAGCCTGGTGCTGGAGCTGCTCGAGCCCGACCTCGACGCGGCCCGCTCAAGCTACCTGGCCTCCGCGCCCGCCGGGTGAGCCCGAGGTCTAGCATCCGTGCCATGGATACACAGACGCGAAATGAGCCTGACCGAAGAGCAGTGGCGCGAGCGCCTGAGCCCCGAGCAGTTCGAGGTCCTGCGCCACGCCGCCACCGAGCGCCCCTTCACCGGCGAATACGTCAACGTCAAGGACGACGGCATCTACCGCTGCGCCGGCTGCGGCGCGGAGCTGTTCAGCTCGGACACCAAGTTCGAGTCCGGGACGGGCTGGCCGAGCTTCTATGAGCCCGCGGTGGCCGAGAACGTCGAGCTGCACGAGGACCGCGCCACGGCATGGTCCGCACCGAGGTCACGTGCCGGCGCTGCGGCGGCCACCTGGGCCACGTGTTCCCCGACGGGCCGCGGCCCACCGGGCAGCGCTACTGCATGAACTCCTGCGCGCTGCAGTTCGACCCGGCGGCGTCGTAGGTCCTCAGGCGGGCCCGGGCGCGTCGCCGTCGGGCCGGGGCTCCCCGCCCGCGGCCAGGTCGCACGCGCCGCGCCTGACGCTCCTCACGCTCGCGGCGGCGCTTGCGCATGTGGAAGTAGAACTAGGCGAAGAACGATCAGCAGCAGCCCCCCGAGGGCGTAGAGGCCGAAGGTCGAGATCGCATCGGCGGCGGCGCTGCCCGCGAAGTAGCCGACCAGTCCGTAGGTGACGCCCCAGGTGATCCCGCCCAGCGCGTTCCAGAAGAAGAACTCGCGGAAGCGCATGTGGTTGATCCCCGCCAGCCAGGCGGCGGCGAAGCGGACCAGCGCGATCCAGCGCGCGAAGAACACGGCCTTGGGGCCGTGCTTGGCGAAGAAGCGGTCGCCGGTATGCGATGATCTCGAGGCGGTGCTCGTGGAACGGCCCGTTGGCCTCCAGGACCTCGCGTCCGAGGCGCCGGCCCAGCAGGTAGCCGACGTTGTCGCCGACGATGGCCGAGGACACGCCGATCAGGATGACCAGCCAGATCTGGAGCTTGCCCTGGCTGGCCAGGACGGCGGCGAGGACGAGCGCGGTCTCCCCCGGCGACGGCACCCCCATCGACTCCAGGCCGATGATCGCGGGCAGGCCGTAGCCCAGGCTGCTGGTGACGCTGATGATCGCGCCGAGCGCGCAGCACGCTCAGCCCGGCCGGCGGCGCCGCAGGACCGCCAGCAGCGACAAGCCCATGCGGCAGCGTGCGCCCGCGCGCCAGCCAGCTCGCCTCCAGGGCGAGCGGACGCTCCAGGACGTCGTTGAGCCACGCCGGGCCCAGGTCGAGATCGTTGGTGTGGCCGTTGCGCGAGCCCATGCGGCGCTGCGCGAGGCGCACCGCCGCCGCCGGTGCCAGCAGCAGGCTGTTGAACGAGCTCACGCGCTCGATCTGCCACCCGGCAGCCCGGGCGGCGGCGCGCAGCGCGGCGCGCGAGTAGCGGCGGTAATGGTGGTTGGCCTCGTCGTGGCGCGACCACAGGGCCTGGTAGGCGGGCACGGTGACCAGCAGCCAGCCGCCGGGGCGCGACACCCGCCGCAGCTCGACGAGCGCGGCGACGTCGTCGGGGACGTGCTCGATCACGTCCAGGCAGGTGATGAGGTCAAACGTCGCGTCCTCCCAGGGAAGCTCCTCCAGCCGGCCGACGCGCACCTCGCCCAGGCCGCGCCCACGGGCCAGCTCGGCCGCGTCGGTGTTGAGCTCGATCCCGCTCACCTCGCCGCCGTAGTCGACAAGCTCCACCAGGGTGCGGCCCGAGCCGCAGCCGGCGTCGAGGATGCGCGCGCCGGCGGGCAGGGCCAAGCGGTCCAGCTCGGCCCGGATCACACGACGGCGGCCGCGATACCACCAGTGGTGCTCGTCGACCGCGAGCGTCGCTTTCATCATCGTCTCGTCCATGGGAGCGTCGGAACTTAGCTGGTGCGGCCGGCGGGCCGCCCGATGCTGTCAGATTCAGGCAACCGCCACCGGGTCGTTCTCGGGGGCGTGGGCGCCGGGGAGACGCAGGGTGAACGTCGCGCCGGTCGCCGCGCCGTCCTCGAGATACGAGCGCGCCGCCCATGCGCTCGGCCAGCTCCCGGCCGATCGCCAGCCCCAGGCCGAATCCGGCCTGGCCGGCGGTGTCGCGGCCGCGGTGGAAGCGCTCGAAGATGGCGTCGCGCTCGTCGGGGTGCACGCCGGGCCCCTCGTCGCAGACGCTGATCGTCACGATCGGGTCGCGCTTGAGGACCACGCGCACCTCGGACCCCGGCGGGCTGGCACGCACGGCATTGTCGAGCAGGATGCGCAGGATCTGCGCGATGCTGCCGGGGTCGCCGAGCGCCCACACCGCGCCGTCGAGCTCGTCGAGCGTGGAGCGGATGTCGCCGCGCTCGGTGCCGACCTCGAACTCGGCCAGCACGGCGCGGCTGAGCTCACCCAGCTCCACCGGCTCGGAGCGCAGCTGCGACCTGAGCGTCGATGCGCGACAGGTCCAGCAGGTCGGCGGCCAGCCGGCCCAGCCGCCGCGACTGAGCGTGGGCGCGCTCCACCAGGGCACGGGCGTCCTCGAGGTCCGGGTTCTCGTCGGTGAGGTCGTCGCGCAGGAGCTCGAGCATCCCGTCCAGCGAGGTCAGCGGCGTGCGCAGCTCGTGCGAGGCGGTGGACACGAACGCCCGGCGCGCCTCCTCCTGCTGGCGCAGGCGCTGCTGCATCGTCGCCAGCGTGCGCGCGAGGTCGCCGACCTCGTCGTGGGCGCGGTCGACCGGGACCTCCACCGCCGGCCCACCGTGCGCCAGCTCCAGCGCCGCCTCACGCAGGCGGCTCAGGCGGCGCACCAGCCGTGCTGAGAGCGGGATCCCGAGGATCAGGGTGAGCGCCAAGCCGGCGAGCGCGGCATCCAGGAAGGCGCGGCGCACGACGCCGACGACGTCGGGGATCTCGCCGATGGACTTGCGCACCGCCAGCACGTAGCGAGTGGCCATCGTTCTTGTTGACGAACGGGATCGCGGCACGGGCGTACTCCTGGCCGTCGACGAATCCGAACGAGTACAGCGGCCGGTTGGTGCGGAAGACCCTCTGCGACATCGTCGAACGAGTCGTCCTCGTCGGCGGGATCGCGCGTGGGCGCCACGATGTCCCGATTCGTCGCCGGGCGGCCGCAGGACGTCGACGAAGCTGGCGCTGAGCGGCCTTTGCAACGCTGCTCTGATCTCGGATGATCCGGTCGTGGGCCTTGCCCTTCGCTCCCACGTTGCCGAGCGACGCGTGCACGAACGAACTCAGCGAGCTCTTGCGGCTCAGGTCGTTCTTCAGCGTCGTCTTCTCGGCGTTGCGCAGGCTCTGCTCCAGCGGGCCCAGCAGCGCCAGCGCCGCGACGGCCAGAGTGGCGACCGCGGTGATGAGAACCACGCCGACGATCCGACCGCGCAGACCGAAGGCGCCGTGCCCCGGTAGGCGCGACATGCCCGCTTAGGGGCCTCGGAGGCGGTAGCCGGCGCCGCGCACGGTGAGGATGTAGCGCGGCTTCTCCGGCTCGGGCTCCAGCTTCTCCCGCAGATGGCGGATGTGGACGTCGATCGCGCGCGGGTCGCGGTAGGCGCTGTCGCCCCAGATCGCGCGCAGCAGCTCCTGGCGGTTGAGGAGACGGCCGGGGTCGGCCATGAGCGCGTCGAGCAGCTCGAACTCGGAGAAGGTGAGCTTGACCGGCTGGCCGTCGATCGTGACCTCGCGCTGTGCGCGGTCCAGCGCGATCGGCCCGACGACGAGCACCTCGTCGCCCATGGCCCGCGTGCCGGCGCGACGCAGCACCGCCCGGATGCGGCTGCGCAGCTCGGCCAGGCCGAACGGCTTGGTGACGTAGTCGTCGGCGCCGGCCTCGAGCCCCAGCACGGCGTCGGCCTCGGAATCGAGCGCGGTCAGCATGATGATGGGGACGACGTTGCGGCGCCCGCGCAGCGTGCGGCACACCTCGTAGCCGTCGGGGCCGGGGCCGAGCGCGACGTCGAGCAGGACGATGTCGAAGCTGTCGGTGCTGGCGCGATCGATGGCCGCGCGCCCGTCGGACACTGCCAGCACGCGGTGGCCCTCACGGCTGAACGAGCGCGTGAGCATCTCGCGCAGATCGGACTCGTCGTCGACGACGAGGATGCTCAGCGAGGCGTCGGCGCCACGTGGCTGGCCCGCTGTGCGCACCGATGCGGAAGTGGGGTTATCCAGTGACATGTGCGTCGGCCCCGATCGTACCGACCGCGACACACGTGGTCGCAGGATTGCGGGCACCGGCGGATGCTGAGAATCCTCTCATGTCACCGGCCCCCGCGTCCTCTCTAAACAGCCTCGAGCTCGCGAGACGCAGGCGTGCGTGACTCCCCCGTGGTGACGCCCACCCGACGCGGCACCAGGCTGCCCTCGGTGGCCCATGCCCACAGGATCACGAGCCAGGTCACCGTGGCCAGCGAGACGTGCACCCACACCATGTCGGTGGGGAGGTGCAACTCGTACTGGACGCTGCCCACGAGCCCCTGGGCGGCGAGCAGGACACCGAGCACCGTCAGCGGCTCCAGCGCGTCGGCGCCGGCGCCCCGGCGGCGGCGCAGGAACCACACGCCGATCACCAACACGCCGAACAGCGCGGCGATGGCGGCGTGCTGGTGGACCGCCCAGCTCAATGTGTCGGCGCCCCTGAAGTGCAGGCGATGGACGACCTGGCCGGTGAAGCCTCCGGAATGCGGGCCGGACGCGGTGGCCACGGTTCCGGCGACGATGGTGAGAGCACCGAACGGGGCCAGCCCGCGCACCGACCACACCGCCACCCGGTCGGTGGAACGCGGACGCTCCCCGGGCTCGAACCTCGCGCGCCAGGCCAGGGCGAAGGCGGCTACGAGGATGAGCAGCGACAGGCTGAAGTGGGCCATGACGAAGCCCGGTGCCAGGTGATTGAGCACGGTGAAGCCGCCGAGCACCGCCTGGGCCACCACGCCGAGGGGCAGGAGGACCGCCAGCCACGCCAGGTCGCGCCGGAACGGCCGGCGCGTGAAGGCCAGGACGGCGGCGATCACGGTGATCACACCCACGACGCCCGAGATGGCACGGTTGCCGAACTCGATGAGCGCGTGGGTGCTGAGCGGCGGCAAGGGCGTCCCGCCGCACTTGGGCCAGTTCTCGCACCCCAACCCGGAGTCGGTGAGCCGCACCGCCGCGCCGGTCATCACGATCAGCGTCAGCGCGGCGAGCGTCACGTGGGCGACCGTCCGGTACTGCCGGGGGCTCACCGCGAGGCGATCACGCATTCGCTCATTAAGCGCGGACGTGGAGACATCAGCCTCCGGGATACTCGAACGGCAGGGTCGCCTCGATGTCGGCCAGCGCCCGCGCCTGCCGGTCGCGTGCGGACGCCAACAGCTCACCCTCGGCCGGCCATTCGATCCCAACGGCGGGATCGTCGAAGGCGAACCCGCTCTCGGCGCTCGGGTCGTAGTAGGCCGACACCTTGTAGGTCACGTCGGCGAGCTCCGACAGGACGCAGAACCCGTGGGCGAAGCCGTTGGGGACATAGAGCTGGCGATGATCGACGTCGTCGAGGACCACGCCCTCCCACTGACCGAACTGCGGGGATCCGCGGCGGATGTCCACGATGACGTCGAGGATCGCGCCCCGGGCGCAGCGCACCAGCTTGGCCTGCCCGGGCTGGTAGTGCATGCCGCGGACGATCCCCTTGCCCGAACGCGATTGGTTGTCCTGGACGAACTCCTCATGAATCCCGAGCTCGATGAGAGCGTCTCGCCGGAAGGACTCGACGAAGAACCCACGCTCGTCGCCGTGCACGGCGGGACCCATCAGAACGGGGCCGTTGAGTGTGGTGTCGAGGAGCCGCATCCGGGAGACCGCGACGATACAACCCCCGCCGCGACGGGCGCGGGCGAGTCTCTACCATCGTCGCGGTGAGCGCGTCAGCCGGCATCCGCAGCGTCTCTCACCCCGGCCGCGCCACGCAACTTCGCGCATGGTCGACCCGCTTGTTGACGGCAACGGGCACCGACGCCCGATGGGTCTGGGCGGCCGTCGCCGCCTTCCTGTTCGTGTCCGTTTGGTGGCTGACGCAGGACTCCCGCGTCCCGGACTTCGACAGCGGCCTGCACATGTCCTACGCGGTGTCGTACCACTACGACCTCGCGCACGGACAGTTCACCGCGCCATGGACGGACTACAACAGTTACCCACCGCTTGTCCACCTCCTGGGGGCGCTGTCGATCTTTCTGGCCGGGGCCCACCCCATGGCGATGGTCCTCTCCTCGAACATCGTGTTCGTCCCGCTGCTCGCGTTCGGGTGCTACGGCACCGGCAAGCTCGTCGCCGGCCCACGGGCGGGGCTGCTCGCCGCGCTGCTCGCCCTCGGGACGCCGATGTTCGTCTCGATGATGCACGCGTACGACCTCGATCCACCGCAGGCCGCCATGGTGGCCGTCACGGTCTGGGCACTGCTCGCCTCACGACGGTTCGAGCGGGTCTGGGTCTCGGCGCTCGCCGGAGCGCTGTGTGGCCTGGCGCTCTTGACCAAGGAGACCTCGGTGGTATTCATCGCCGGCCTCCTGGTCGTGATCCTGGTCCGCGGGGGCTGGCGACACTGGCCAGGCCTGGTGGCGTTCATCTTCGTGCTCGAGAACGTGGCCGGCCCGTGGTACATGTACCACGCCAGCCAGCTCGTGGCCAGTTTCACCAGCCTCGGCCAGCTGGCCCCCAACTCGCTCCAGGCACCACCACGGTTCTCCACCGCGAACATAGGCTGGTACTTCTGGAATCTGATCAACGAGCAGACGCTGGCCATATTCGGCGGTCTCTTCGTCATCGGCGCGCTGATCGCCCTGTGGCGGTGCGTGCGCCAGCGCATCAGTACCACGAACCTGTACCCGGAGCTGCTCGGTGGAGCCCTCGTCTCGTATCTGGGGATGACCTACCTCACGCACAAGGATCCTCGCTACACGCTGCCGGCCCTGGTCTACGTGGCGGTGCTCGCGACGAGTTGGATCGTTGCGATCAGCCGGCCAGCCGTCCGCCGACTCCTCACCGGCGGGGTGGTCGTCCTCGCCATCCTCTACTTCGCCGGTATGTCGTTCGGTATCGGCGGAGCGGTGAGGCTGGCGCTGCCGGGGGCGCAGAACACGATCATCTACCAGCGTCAGCTGACGCTGTATGAGACGGCGGGATGGGTTCGCGGCGGACCGGTGACCGACGGGCACGTGCTGGCGCTCCTGGAGGGCCTCAAGCGTTCCGGCGTGCAGGCCATCAATCTCAGCACTGGCAGCAATGAGCTGGACTTCAACGCAAACGGGGTCACGGCGCTCGCGTCGAGCGCCAGCATCTACGTGGCACCATCCGCCCTGGTCCCCAGCAAACAGAACGCCTTCCTCTTCGCCCACACGCCTGCGCCAGGCGATCCGCAGCCCTGTCAGACCCTGAACGACGGCGTGGGCATCTATGTCGCCCGCGGAGACTTCAGCGGGCTCGATCCCCAGACGCTGCACAACCCCGCACAGCCCTCCCAGCGCTTCCTCCTCGTCTGTCCCGACTGAGTCGCGGCGGCGGTCTCAGCTTGAGAGTCAGGCGCCGCCCCGGTTGGTGGTCTCACCCGAGACGCCGACCAGCTCACGGAGCTGGCGGAGAGTCACATCGCGCATATCAGCGCCCGCCGCGAGCTCCTGGTACCAATCGACGATGCTGGCCAGCCCGGCGGGCAGCGACACCGCCGGACGCCAGCCAAGCCGCAGTCGCGCGCGCGAGGAATCGAGCTTGAGATAGGCCGCTTCGTGGGGATGGGGGCCCGGATCGGGCTCCCAGCGCGGCTTGCCCTGCCAGTGCTTCTGCATGAGCTCCACGATCCAGGCCACTGACTGCGCGTCGTCCTCATCGGGACCGAAGTTCCATCCGCCGGCCAGCTCCGGAGAGGACCAGAGCGACTGCGCCAGCAGCAGGTAGCCGCTGAGGGGGCTCGCCACGTGCTGCCACGGCCGGACCGCGGTTGGGTTGCGCACGCACAGGGTCTCCTCCCGCAGCGCGGCGTGGACCAGGTCAGGGATCAGGCGGTCCGACGCCCAGTCGCCGCCACCGATCACGTTTCCGGCCCGGACCGACGCGATCGCGGGACCGTCGGGGACCGAGAAGAACGAGCGCCGGTACGCGGCGACCACCAGCTCCGCGGCGCCCTTGGAGCTCGAATAGGGATCGTGGCCTCCCATCGCCTCGTCCTCTCGATATCCCCACTCCCACTCACGGTTCTCGTAGCACTTGTCCGAGGTCACGATGACGACCACCCGGACCCCGGGACTGCCGCGCACCGCCTCAAGCACGTTGACGGTTCCCATCACGTTGGTGTCGAACGTCTCACGCGGCTCGGCGAACGACCGTCGCACGAGCGGCTGCGCGGCCATGTGGATCAGCACCTCGGGCGACAGGCGGCGCGTCGCGTTCTGCACAGCGGCGAAGTCCCGCACATCGGCGCGCAGGTCCGCCTCCATCCCCTCGCCCACCCTCGCGAGCTCATACAGGGAGGGGTCGGTAGGGACGTCAACCGAGAGACCGCTCACGCGGGCCCCCATCGCCTGCAGCCAGAGGCTCAGCCAACCGCCCTTGAATCCCGTGTGCCCGGTGACCAGCACGCGCCGGCCGTGCCAGAACCCCTCGTCGATCAGGTCCACGCCATCACCAGGAGCGCCACGGGGCATTGCCGGCGGTCCAGTGGCGCTCGAGCTCGTTGCGATCGCGGAGCGTGTCCATCGGATGCCAGAAGCCGTCGTGGCGGAAAGAGGCCAGCTGTCGATCCCGCGCCAGCTCGCGCAAGGGCTCCTGCTCCCAGACCGTCTGGTCGTCCTGGAGATAGCGCGCGACCGCCGGGCTGAGGACGAAGAAGCCCCCGTTCATCCAGCTCCCATCCCCGCGGGGTTTCTCCTCGAAGGCGTCGACCAGCGGACCATCGATGCTCATGGCGCCAAACCGGCCGGGCGGTTGCACGGCCGTGACGGTGGCGATCCGGTCGTTGGCGCGGTGAAAGTCAATCAGCGCTCGGATGTCAAGATCTGACACTCCGTCGCCGTAGGTAAAACAGAACAGCTCATCGTCCTGGACGTAGGGCAGTACCCGCTTCAGCCGCCCCCCGGTCATCGTGTCCTCGCCGGTGTCCACCAGGGTTACCCGCCACGGTTCGGTCGACGATCGGTGCACTTCCATTGCGCCGCCGGCAAGATCGAAGGTGATGTCACACGTGTGCAGGTGATAGTTCGCGAAATACTCCTTGACCATGTACCCCTTGTAGCCGAGGCAGATGACGAACTCGTCGACGCCATGAGTCGAGTACATCTTCATGATGTGCCAGAGAATCGGCTTACCGCCGATCTCCACCATCGGCTTGGGCCGGCTCACCGTCTCCTCGCTCAGGCGGGAGCCCAGGCCACCCGCCAGAATGACGGCTTTCATGGGTATCGCTCCCCGCGTGCACCGTGATCCGGGCACGTACGTGAGGCAGCCGAGGGTCGAGTCAGTGAACGCATGCCGGCGGGCCATTATGGCGAACGGGGTCGCCCCACGCCCGTCCGCTAGCCTCCCGGCCGATGAGCCGACTGTGCCGCTTCTGCGCGTCCCCGCTCGAGACCGTGTTCGCCGATCTGGGGATGTCGCCGCTCGCCAACAGCTATCTGACGCCTGAGCGCGCGAATGGCATGGAGCCCTTCTATCCGCTGCGCGCATTTGTGTGCTCGCGCTGTTTCCTCGTCCAACTGGAGGACTTCGAGACCCCCGACCACATCTTCAGCGACTACGCGTATTTCTCCTCGTATTCGAGCACCTGGCTTCAGCACAGCGAGCAATACGTTGAGCAGATGATCGAGCGGTTCGGGCTGGACGCCAACAGCCAGGTGGTCGAACTGGCCTCCAACGACGGCTACCTCCTCCAGTACTTCCGCGATCGCCAGATCCCGGTCCTCGGGATCGAGCCGGCCGCCAATGTCGCCGAGGTCGCGGTGCAGAACGGCATCCCCACGCTGGTGGAGTTCTTCGGTCGCGAGGTCGCGACCCAGCAGGCGGCAGAGGGCCCGGCGGACCTGCTCCTCGGCAACAACGTGCTGGCCCATGTGCCCGATCTCAACGACTTCGTCGGCGGCATGAAGATCCTGCTCAAGCCCGGTGGCGTGATCACCATGGAGTTCCCCCATCTCATGCGTCTGGTGGACGACAACCAGTTCGACACGATCTATCACGAGCACTTCAGCTATTTCAGCTTCGTCACCGTCCGGCGGGTGTTCGCCGCTCACGGGCTGAAGCTGTTCGACGTCGAGGAGCTCCCCACCCACGGCGGGTCGCTGCGGATCTACGGCGCCCACGACGACGACGCGGCGCGCACCGAGACCGACCGCGCCACGGAGCTGGCCGAGCGCGAGCTGCGAGCGGGCTACGAGGAGCTCGACACCTACCGCGCCTACGCTCGCGGCGTGCAGGAGGAGAAGCGCTCGATCCTCAGCTTCCTCATCGACCTCAAGCGTGAGAGCCGCACCATCGTCGGCTACGGCGCGCCGGCCAAGGGCAACACGATGCTCAACTTCTGCGGAGTCGGCACCGACTTCCTCGACTACACCGTCGACCTGAACCCGCACAAGCAGGGGCACTTCCTGCCCGGCAGCCACATCCCGATCTACTCGCCCGCCCACCTGCGTGAGACGAGGCCCGACGTGGTCCTCATCCTCCCCTGGAACCTCCGCGAGGAGATCGTCGATCAACACGGCTACATCCGGGAGTGGAACGGCCGCTTCGCCGCCCGCTCGCCGGAGATGCGCCTGCTGGACTGACGGGCCTCCTACGCCGCGCCGGCGGCGGTCGGCCGGTACAGCTCGACCACGTAGCCCCGTCGCAGCCAGTAGGGGTAGCGATCCACCAACTCCAGCCCCCCGACGGCGGCGGCCGCCTCGGGCACGCTCACGTGGCGGAGATTGCCGCCGTAGGCGGGCCGGCTCTCGTGGTTGATGCTCACGAACAGCCCCGTGCACACGCGACCGCACCAGCGCAGGTACTCATCGACGGTCTCGCGGTCCATCTCGGGCATCGAGTCCTGGTTGAGCACGATGCTGAACGTCTGCTGGGGAAGCTCGTCGAGGGCGTGTGACGGCCACACCGTCACGTCGGGCGCCGCCTGAGGCGAGCCTTCTCCGTACAGCGCGATGGCATCGTCGGGCAGCGATGCGAGCAGGTAATACGCCTGCACGCAGTTGACGGTGGGCAGGTCGACGATCGTGTAGGGCCCCAAGCCCAGCCGACGGCTCCAATAGGCGACCCGCCCGGATCCGCCACCGATCTCACACACTCCGCTGCCGCCCAGCCGATCGGCGAGCCGCCGCAGCAGCCAGGCGGTGAAGATGGCATTGGCGTCGCGCTCTCCGAACAGGCCGTGTCGCGTGCGGAGCTTGAGCAGCCCCCCGTCGATCTCCGGCGGGGTGATGTCGATGCCGACGCGCTGCGCGATTCCCGCCACGAGCGCGTCGGCGTCGGCGTGAAGGTTGGTGGCGAACACGCCCTGCTCGGGGTTCTCGACGGGCAGGTGCCCGACCGCTTCGGCCAGCGAGACGAGCTTGTCCTTGGCGATCAGGGCCAGGAAGTCGCGGTAGCCCGGATCGCGGACGACGCGCTCGTACTCCCCGTCCCCCTGGACGATGCCGACCGACGCATCGTGACGGGAGACGTTGCACAGGTACCGCGCCAGCAACTGCGGATCGCCCCGCTCCACCACCGCGGCGAACCCCGTCTGCTGCTGCCCGATCATGGTCCAGACGTCGGGCCGACTGCCGGAGGGATGCGCCGCCGCCCGCGCCTCGCCCGTCTGGTAGGCGGCCAGCAGCCGTGTCGCGGCCTCGACGTCGGCGGGGCCCGGCGCGCGGTCGGGCACGATGACCGAATCGACCGCGGGCGCGCGGCGGCTGCAGCTGTGCTGAAGGATGTGACGCCTGCGCCGGCCTGCCCCGGTCAACGCATGCAGGCCGGGGACGGACTCCAGACGGCGCAGTCGAGCATCGACGGCGGCGCGCGCGTGGGCGAGGCGGCCACGCAGGGACGGCTGGGATTCGGGGCGTGCGGTGTCGACCATCGGTTGCCGGGACCGGCGCGCCCCAATGTAGCGGCCGTGGACGCGCGGCCCGGGGCGCCCCGGGCCGGTCCTGACGCCAGGGACGAGCCCTAGCATGGTCGCCATGAGCGCCCCCGCTTGGCCTCCCGATGCGGCAGCCCCGACGGCCGCAGGCACACCGGACGCCGAGCCCGACCTGGTGGCGACATCGGATGCCGGCCCCGCCGCCCTGCGTGGCAGTGTCCTGCTGGGTGGCGGCTACGCGGTGACGATCGCACTGTCGCTGATCTCCGCTCCGCTGCTCATCCGCCATCTGGGGATCGCCGACTTCGGGCGCTACGCCACGGTCGTCGCCCTCGTGACGGTCCTCAATGCCCTGACCGACGCCGGCCTGTTCAACATCGCGCTGCGCGAATGGTCGTCCGGCATCGGCGAGGACCGCGCCCGACTGATGCGAGGCCTGCTGGGCATCCGTCTGCGGCTCAGCGCCGGCGCGGTGGCGATCGGCGTGGGGTTCGCCGTGGTGGCCGGCTACACCACCGCGATGGTCCTCGGGACGCTGGTGGCCGGCGCGGCGATGATGTTGACGGCGACCACCAACATCCTGACGGTGTCGCTGCAGGGCGAGCTGCGGTTCGGGTGGATCACGGTGATCAACGTCGTGCGCCAGGTCGTGGCCGTCGCTCTCGTCGTCGCACTGGTACTCAGCGGCGCCGGCCTGTTCCCCCTGCTGGCATCCGCCTTCCCGGCGTCGCTCGTGGCGATGGGGTTGGCGGCCTGGCTGGTGCGGCGTCACATGCCGCTCGTCCCGCGCCTGCGCGACGCCGAATGGTGGCCGCTGGTGCGCGACACGCTGCCCTACGCCGCCGCCATCGCCGTCAACACCCTGTACTTCCGGCTCACGATCATCGTCATGTCGATCATTGCCGTCTCGCGGCAGACCGGGTACTTCGCCACCTCGTTCCGGGTCACCGAGGTGCTGATCGGCGTTCCGTCCCTCGCCATCGGGGCGGCGTTCCCGATCCTGTCGCGCTCGGCGCGAACCGATCCCGACCGCTTCGGCTATGCCACCGAGCGGGTCGTCGAACTCGCGATCACCGCCGGCCTCGGCCTCGGCCTCGTCGTGGCGCTCAGCGCGCCGGTGGTCATCGACGTGTTGGCGGGTCCGTCCGCCGCCCCAGCGGCGTCGGTGCTGCAGATCCAGGCGATCGCGCTGGCGGCGACATTTCTCACCACCGCGGGTGGGTACGTGCTCCTGTCACTGCGGCGGCACATGACCCTCCTGGTTGCCAACGGCGGAGCTCTGCTGGCGAACCTCGTGCTCACGCTGATCCTGGTGCGGACCGATCAGGCCCACGGAGGGGCGATCGCCGGCGTGCTCGCCGAGTCCGCGCTGGCCCTGGCTCTGCTCGTGGTGATGATGCGTGCCGGGGTGGCCCGCATCCGGCTCGTCAACCTGATCGCCCTCGGGATCGCCGGACTGGCCGGCGCGGCTCCCCTCCTTGTCCCCGGCGTGTATCCGCTTGTGCGAATGGTCGCCGGGGTGACGATCTACGTGACTGTGCTGGCGCTGTTCCGGCGCTTCCCGCCGGAGCTCCGACACGCGCTTCACCGACGGCGCCGCGAGCTCGCCTAGGTCACTACTCCCGGCCGGGCGGACGCCGAAGCACCAGCGTATAGGTCGATCCCCGGTGATCTCGACGGTCGAACGGACCCATTGCCCGAGCCAGCAGCGAGCCGAGCAGTCGCGCCGCGGATCGGATGTGGCGCCGCGTTCCGAACCCGGCGAGCGACTCGCGCCAGCCGAAGAGATTCCAGATGAGCGTCCCCGTGTCCCGTGTCGTGAGCAGGGCGACCTCCAAGCCGAGTTCCTCGCCAAGCCGCGCCAACTGCACCGGTCCGATCAGGAACAGATGCCGGGGAGCGTCAAGGTGGGTCCATCGCCGCCCCAGGACCCGGAACTGAAACGAGTCCGGGTTTGGCGTGGCGAGGACGATGATCCCGCCCGGCCGCAATGACGCGGCGGCCGCGGCCAGGACCTCCCGCGGATTTGGGAGGTGCTCGATCACGTGCCACATCGCCACCACGTCGAATGGGCCATCACCGGCCAGCGCAGCGATCGGATCGCTCGTCTCCTGCGCCGGAATTCCCACAACGTCACGGAGGAACCGGCAGCACTCCGCGTCCATCTCGATGACGCTCGTCTCGTAGCCGGTGTCCTGCATGACGACCGCGAAGGCTCCGAACGCGGGTCCGATCTCGACCGCTCGGCCACCGGTGACGAACTGGCGGACGATCTCGAGCTTGTAGCGCTCGGGTCCTGAGGAGGCCACGAGCGCAGCCCGGCTCTGCGGAATGAGGTAGTACTGGGCTGGGTAGTAGCGACCGAGGTCCGCAGGGACCGGGACGAGCTGGAGCGTCCCACATCCGGTGCACCGGTGATACACGAACCGTTCCGGGGACAGTCGCCGGTTTCGATCGGTGGCGACGAAGGCAGGAAGCGTCGAGGCCCCGCACACCGCGCAGGTGGCGGCCGTCATCGGGAGCGCGCGATCGACCGCTCCGGGTCGAACCGATCCAGCACCTCGAGGACGTCGCGGTAGCGGCCCACCTCAGGCTCAGCCGACTTGGCGGTGGTGATGGAGCGCCCGAGGGCGCGGTCCAGCAACGCACCGATCCGCGGCCGCAACCCCGGGGCGCGTCGCAGGACGCTCCCCGCAGCCGGGCCGAGCAGTCGCAGGCCCCAACGCTGAACCAGTGGCAGACCGGCCTCCGCCTCGACCAGCTCCGCGTGAGTGATGGCACGGTGGACGTGGTACGCCTGCTCACAGTGCATCGCCTGCAGGCGACGGTACCGAGCGTAGTTCGGACTCATGTCCGGCGGCGATCCAAGCCGGCGATACAGCGTCTCCATTGCCAGCAGCCAGGACGTGTTCATGTTCGTGCCGGGCAGGATCACTCGGGCCAGATCACGTCGCACCCCGGGCTCGACGTCGTCGCTGCTGAGCAGTGCCCGGGCGTCAGCTTCGCGATGGTTGTAATGGAAGTAACCGTGTGAGCGCGGCGTGATGCCGACGACCACTCGGGGCTGCGGATCCACCGCGATGCGCGGTGCAGAGGCGAACACGAGATTCATCGCGTAGTAATCCGGGAACGGCGACCGGAAGAAGTCACCTTCGCCCGCGAGGCTCTCGAAGGTCTCGCGCCGAACCGCCACATACTGCATGTTGAAGTCGTACAGGACACGGAAGTCCATCGCTGCGCGAGCAAACTCCCGCGCTCGAGATGCCTCAAGCAGAAACGGCTCCTCCCCGTCCGCAAAGAACGGAGCCGTGAGGCTCAGCTTCAGGTAGCCCTCCGGAGCGTCCGGGAGCACGCCCGGATACGCGTAGAGGTAGGCCCCGCAGTACACGGCATCCGGGTGGTCCAGACGCTCGACCACATCGCGTAGCGCGGTCATGTACCCGGGCAGGAGGGCGTCGTCGTCCCCCAGCATCACGATGTAATCACCCCGGCTGTGCCGGAGCGCGTTGTTCCAGTTGTCGGTGACTGGAACGAACCGATCAGTTCTGACGTACCGCACGCGCTCATCGGTCAGTCCGTCGACGAAGCCGGCGATGTCCTCCTCGGAGGCGTTGTCGGAGACCACGATCTCCCAATCGGTGGCGTCTTGACGGCGCACCGATTCGACCGCGTAGCGGAGATACGCCAAGCGGTTGTGAGTCGGTAGAAGAACGGATACGAGCATCGGTGCGGAGTCTAGGGCCTCAGTCCCCGACAGCCCTCTCCAGCTGATACGAGCTGATGCGCCGTCTGCGCTGTACAGCCCGGCGCTTGCGCAGAATGGCCGGAAGGCCACGGCGTGCGTCTCGCCAGACATCGCGCCATACCGAGAGCTTGCCGTCCCACCAGGCCACTCCCAGGTTCATCACCTGGCCCAGCACCAGCTCCGGAGAGTGACGGACGAGTGCACCAGCCGGTACGTCCTTGGCGATAATCCACAGTGTGTTGCGCCACAGCTGATAACGGGTGAAATCGGTCAGTCCCCGTCCGATGGTGGCGCTACCCATGTGGTACGCGACGGCAGTGGGCACGTAACGGCAGGCGAAGCCCGCCAGTTGGGCGCGGAAGTCCCAGTCGATGTCCTCGTAGAAGGCGAAGAAGTCCTCGTCGAATGGCCCGACTGACTCCAGCGCGCTACGGCGATAGACGGCCGCCCCGCCACAAGCTCCGAAGATGGCCTGCGGTTGATCGTATTGGCCCCGGTCCCTCTCCCCGTGCCCACGGCGATGCCCCGAGCCGGACCACGTGAACACGTCGCCCGCGCCGTCGATCGTGTCACGCCGGTAGAAGTCCATCAGCTTGCCGCCCGCCCAACCCGCGTCTGCGTGCTCCTGCAGCGCCTTCACGAGCTCCCCCAGGCAGTCCGGGTGCAACTCGATGTCGTTGTTGAACAACCCGACGAACTCGCCCCGGCCGGCCTGGGCGCACACGTTCAAAGCCGCAGTGACTCCGATGTTGTGCAAAAGGGACACCGTTTGCACTTCGGGCCAATGCTCGCTCAGCCACTGTGACGTGTCGTCACGAGAGCCGTTGTCGACCACCACCACCTCGAAGTCGCGAAAGCTCTGCCGGGCCAGCGAAGGCAGGATGACCTCGAGCAGGTGCCGGCCGTTGTAGGAGAGCACGGCGACGGTCAGCGCAGGGCTGGTCGTCATCGAGGCTTACGCGCCAGCAGCGGACGAGCGATCCCAAGGTAGGCAAGCTCTCTGAGCCGCTGCGCGAGGGGGCGCGCGAGCGCATCGGACGAGTCGCCCAACCGGACCGGAGGTCCGGGCTCACCTACCCACCGTATGAGCGTGCCCGAGGCCCGCGACCACGTGAACCCATCGGCCGCCGCCTGCAGGCGCTCGCCGTAGGCCGCGCGTCCTCGGTTCAGGACCTGCTCGATCGCGACGGCGACGGCGCCGGCGTCACCGGACGGAGCGACGGCACCCAAATCATCACGCGCGACGCGGGCCGCCAGCTCATCCCCGGGCGTGCAGACGATCGGCAGCCCCGCCCAGAAGCAGTCCAGGAGCCGCGTGCGAAACGCAAACCGCGTCTCGAGATGATCACGCGCACACGACAACGCGCAGCTCGCCTGCGCCAGCCAATCACCGCGCTCGCCGTAGGGGATCCAGCCATCGTGGAAGATCACCGTCGACCCGAGCACGCCCAGCTCCTGGGCCAGCTCCTTCGCGTTGCGCACGCTCGCCGCGGCCGCTGGGTGGTCACTCGCGCTGCCCATGAACAGAAGGCGCACGCGCGGACGTCGCTGGGCGAGCAACGCCACGGCTCGGATCGCGGTGGGCGCATCGAGCCACTGCCAGATGCCGCCGTTCCAGAGCACCAGCTCATCGTCGGGACGCAGCTGCGAGAACACTTCGCGCGGTCCGCGACTCGCGTCCGGCGCCGGCGGTGAATCCGGGAGCCCAAACGGGACGACGTCGATGACCGACCGCAGGGTCGGGTCTCGATCGTAGGCGCCGGGATCGATCAGGCGCAGCGCCAACATCGCGCCGATCCAGAGATCACGCTGGTTCTCGGCAGCGCACATGAAGTGATGTCCGGTGAGCAGCGAATCGTGGAGACGGTCCAGGGTTGCGGCGGTCAGCGCACGCCGCGCCACCATCGGCCGTCCGCCGAGCAACTCCAACGTCTCCAGCGTCTCGGGATCGTAGAGGTCGAAGATCAGCCGGGCCGACGAGCGCCGTAGCCATCGCATCACCAATGGCCACTGCGGGTGGGCGACGACGACGTCGGCGTCTCGGATCAACGGCCTCAGGGGCTGCGGGGCGTGCGGGCGATATGGCACTGTGCGCAGGCCTGGCTCGTGATGTGTCTCACGACCGCCATGGGCGACGGTGACGTCGGCATGGCGGCTGAGGACCCGCGCCAGCTCCCAGTTGCGGATGCCGAGCCCCGCCATCTCCTCGCCGACCGGGTCGGCGCAGATGAACAGGACGCGAGGTCGCCCCGGAGCCCCCGCGTCAGTCAAGGTGGGCATGGCGCGAGATCGTAACGAGGCCCTCAGCTCGTACGCGTGCCGGGGTCAGCGATGTGTAGCCTGCACGGGCATGAATGGCAGCGCACTTCGCCGGAAGGCGAGCGAATGGCAGCTCTACCAGCGCAAACGCTACGTCACCCTGATGCTGGTCGACGCACTCGACCAGATCCGCGGCCGGGCCGACCCCGAGCTGCCATCCAAGCACGTCCGTGATTTCGTCGGTGGCGGGGACTTCCGGGCTGTGGGTGAGGAGTTCGCCGGCTATGCGCGGGAGCTCGCCAGCCTCACACCTTCCGACCGAGTGCTGGAAGTCGGCTCGGGCGTCGGCCGAATCGCCCTCCCCCTGACACAGATCATCAACGGCGAAGGCAGCTACGACGGAATCGAAATCGTCCCTCGTGGTGTGCGCTGGTGTCAGCAGAACGTCACCCCGAAGTATCCGAACTTCAGATTCCACCACGCCGACATCGCGAACAGCACGTATAACCGCCGCGGCAAGATCGCCGCCGCCGAGTACCGGTTTCCGTTTGCGGACAGCTCCTTCGACCTGGTACTCCTCACGTCAGTCTTCACTCACCTGTTGCCGACAACGACTGCGCACTACCTCTCCGAGATCGCTCGCGTCCTGGCCCCGGGGGGCAGAGTGCTGGCGACCTTCTACCTGCTCAACGACGAGTCCCTCCAGTTGCTGGATGCCGGGCGCTGCGTCATCTCGTTCCCGTACGAGGCTGATGGTGCTCGCGTCATGGATGCAGACGCGCCGGAGAACGCAGTCGCGATGCCCGAAGCACAGGTTCAAGAGCTCCTGGATCGCGTCGGGCTGTCAATCCGCACCGTCCACTACGGATCCTGGTGTGCGCGCGCGGAGCCGCTGAGCCATCAGGACGTGGTCATCGCCGTCAAGCAGTAGGTCGACTGTTGCCGGTGAGTCATCCATCGCAGGGACTGCCGTGATCTTCGTCGACACGCCGATCGGCGGGGCCCAGGTGATCGAGCCCGAGCTCCTGGCCGACGAGCGAGGCGCCTTCGGGCGCACGTTCTGCGCGGAGGAGTTCGCGGCGCGCGGTCTGGACGCGCGGGTGTCCCAGTGCAACACCTCCTTCAACGCAGCGGCCGGCACGCTGCGGGGATTGCACTATCAGGCTGATCCATACGGCGAGGCCAAGCTCGTCCGTTGCACCCGCGGCGCGATCTACGATGTCGCGGTTGACCTTCGGCCCGATTCGAGCAGCTTCCGGACGTGGTTTGCGATCGAGCTCAATGAGGAGAACCGGAAGGCGTTCTTCATCCCGTCGGGCTGTGCGCATGGATTCCAGAGCCTCCGCGACGCGACTGAGGTCCTCTACCAGATGTCCGTGCCCTACGTGCCCGACGCGGGGCGAGGCGTGCGTTGGGATGACCCGGCATTCGGGATCGAGTGGCCGTCGCCGCCCGGCCCGCAGCGCACGCTCTCCGAGCGGGATGCCACATACCCGGACTTCGCGCTGTGAGCCGGGTGTTGGTGACCGGCGCCACCGGCTTCATCGGCCGGGGCACGCTCAAGCCGCTGCTCGATGCCGGCCTGGAGGTGCATGCCACGAGCTCTCGAGGCGCGCCCACCGGCGCTCCGGGCGAGGTCCAGTGGCACGTGGCCGACCTGCTGGCGGAGGGCACCGCGTCCGAGGTCGCGGCGATCGGTGCGACCCACCTGCTGCACCTCGCGTGGTACGCCGAACCGGGACGGTTCTGGCGCGCCCCCGCCAACCTCGATTGGGTGGGAGCCAGCCTGAGGTTGATCCGTGCGTTCGCCGAGGCCGGGGGCCGCCGGATCGTGATCGCGGGAAGTTGTGCGGAGTACGAGTGGGCGGACGACACGGTGTGCGTGGAGAACCTCACGCCCACACGACCGGCAACCCTGTACGGAACCGCGAAACACGCCCTCCACAGCGTCGCGGCGGCCTATGCCGACCAGGCCGGCATATCGATCGCCCACGGTCGTGTGTTCTTCGTGTTCGGACCCCACGAGGATCCTGCCCGGCTCGCGGGCTCGGTCGCCAGCTCGCTGGTGTCCGGCCGGGAGGCTCTCTGCTCCGACGGCGCACAGGTGCGCGACTTCCTCTACGCGCCGGAGCTCGCTGCGGCATTCGTCGCGCTTCTGCAGTCCGACGTGAGGGGCCCGGTCAACCTGGCCTCAGGAGTCCCGATGCCCGTACGCGACCTGATCGACGCGATCGCACGGGCCGCGGAGCGCCCGGAGCTGGTCAGGTTGGGCGCACGCCCAAAGGCGGCTGAGCCCACCCGCCTCACCGCTGACGTCACGCGACTCCGCGACGAGGTCGGATGGTCGCCGTCGATCTCCCTCGACGACGCCGTGGAGCGCACCGTCGCCTGGTGGCGCGAACAGGTGCGATGACGCCTGAGATCGATGTCGCCATCGTGGCCTACCGCCACTGGAGCCTGACCCAGAGCTGCCTCGAGCATCTCCTGCGTCAGACCGTCGAGCATCGCGTCGTGGTGTGCGACAACGGCTGCGACGAAGGGACGGCCGAGCGCCTTGAAGCCGACTACCCGGGCGTCCACGTCGTCCGCCTGAGCCGGAACATGCCGTATCCCATCGCGTGCAACGCCGCCGTCAACGCCGGGCGCCGGGAGATCGTCGTGATGATGAACAACGACGTCGACGCCCGGCCGGACTTCCTGGAGCGGCTGGTGGAACCGCTCGGAGATCCGGTCGTCGGCTCGGTCACCAGCGTGCTGCTGCGTCCCGGCCAGACGGAGATCGACAGCGTCGGTCTGGTTGCCGACCAGACGCTGGCCGGGTTCCCGAGGCTCCAGGGGCGCCCGGCGTCCGCCGCCCCAGGCGCCGCTCCGCTGCTGACCGGTCCGGCCGGCGCCGCCGCGGCGTTCCGCCGCATCGCGTGGGAGCAGGTGGGCGGCCTCGACGAACAGATCCCCGCCTACATGGAGGATCTCGACCTGGCGCTGCGCCTTCGCGCCGCGGGGTGGACGGCGGCCATGGCGACCGATGCCGTGGCCACGCACATCGGTGGCGCGACCTTCGGACATCGCTCGGCCGGGCAACGGTGGCGCGCCGGGTTCGCCAGGGGCTACCTGCTCAGACGGTACGGCGTCCTGCGAACGAGGGCCGCCGCTCGCACGATCGCCACCGAAGCCCTGGTGATCGGAGGCGACCGGGTGATCTCCAAGGACTGGGCCGCGTGCCGCGGGCGCGTGGCCGGTTGGCGTGGCGCCACCGGGCTCCCCCGCCGACCGTGGCCGCCAACCGATGCGATCGACCACAGACTCGGCTTCGTCGAGTCCATCCGGCGTCGGCGCAGCTCCTACACCGGCGCCGCGTGATCCATGCATGTGGGGCTCAACCTCGTCTACCTCACCCCCCGGGCCACCGGCGGGACTGAGACGGTCGCTCGCGAGCTCATTCCCGAGCTCGTCGCCGCCGCGCCCCAGCACCGGTTCACCGCGTTCGTCAACCGCGACACGATCGGCACCCCCGGCCCGTGGTCGGATCTCATCGACGCCGTGGAGGTCCCGGTCCGGGCACTGAACCGCGTCGCAATGGGTCCGCGGCGAGCAGCAGCTGCTCCCCGGCCTGGCCCGCCGCGCGGGGATCGACCTGCTCCACAGCCTGGCCAACACCTCGCCGGTGTGGGGCCGTTTCCGGCGCGTGGTGACGATCCACGATCTCATCTACCACGTGGTGCCCGAGTCGCGCGCGGGCATCCGGTCGCGCGGGATGCGCGTGCTGATCCCGCTGGCGGCGCGACGCTGTCAGCGGGTCATCGTCGACGCCGCAGCCACGCGCGCCGACCTGGAGCGGCTGGTGGGGATCGACCCGGCGCGCGTCGACGTGGTGCCGCTCGGGCTCGGCCGGCCCAGTGGCGTCATCCAGCCCATGCCCGAAGCCGCCTTGCGCGAGCGCGTGGTGGCCGGCGACCGGCCGATCGTGTTGAGCGCCTCGGCCAAGCTCCCCCACAAGAACCTGATCCGGCTGATCGAGGCGCTGGCGCTGCTGCCCGAGCCGCGTCCGCTGCTGGTCCTCCCCGGCTACCCGACCCCTCACGAGGCGGTCCTGGCCGCGCGCGCCGCCCAGCTCGGGGTGTCAGACGACGTGCGGCTGCCGGGCTGGGTCTCAGACGAGGAGCTCGAGGGGCTCTATGCGGCCGCCGGCGCGTTCGTGTTCCCCTCCCTGTACGAGGGTTTCGGGCTCCCCGTCCTCGAGGCCATGGCCCGCGGCACACCGGTGGCGTGCTCGGACCGGGGTGCGCTGGCCGAGGTCGGCGGGGATGCCGCGCTTCACTTCGACCCCGAGTCGCCGATCTCGATCAGCGCGGCGATGCATGCGCTCCTGAGCGACCCGGCGCTCGCCGAGCGCCACCGCGAGCTCGGTCGACAGCGGGTGGCGCGCTACAGCTGGCGAGCCACCGCCGAGGGGACGCTCGCCAGCTACGAGCGCGCGCTGCGCTCCGCCTCGTAGACGTCGTGGACGATCTGCAGTGAATGCGCCAGCGAGAGGCGATCGACGTTGCGGGCGAACCACGCGGCGGTACGGCGCCGTAGCTCCGGGCCGGCCTCGTGCGATCCGGACGATCGCGTCGGCGAGGGCCTCGGGGTCGGTGGACGGGGCCACGTAGCCGTTCTCACCGTCGCTGACGAGCTCGACTGCGGCGTTGTCGGAGCCGGCGACGACGACGCTGGGCGTCCCCCGCGCCGCGGCCTCGATCACCACCAGCCCGTACCCCTCCCGGCGCGAGGGCAGCAGCAGGCACAGCGCCCGGCTCATGCGCTCCTCGACCGCGTCCGTCTCGACGAACCCGGGGACGTCGATGACGCCGTCCAGCCCCAGCTCGGCGACCACGCGCGCCACACGCGGCCCGCTCGGGGCCGTTGCCGAGGATCGGCGCCCGCAGGTCGGGCAGCCGCCGCCGCGCCAGCGCCACCGCGGGCGGGATCGACGGCCACCTGCTTCTCGGGGATGTGCCGGCCGGCGAACACGCACGAGCGGCTCGGCGTCGCGCATCGGCTCGGGCGAGCGGGCCCGTCGTAGGCCCCGGCCAGCACCGTGATCTCGCCGCGCAGGCCCTCCTCGCGCAGGCGGTGCGCGTACAGCCGCGAGAAGCAGAACGCCCGCTGGGGCACACGCGCGCACAGCCGCTGCACCTGCCAGCCGACCCGCCCGGGCGCGGCCCAGGTACTCCCGCCAGTAGTCGCGGCTCCACACCTCGAACCAGTCCGCGGCGATGCGGTAGCGATGCAGCGGGGCCACCAGCGCCGCGGCGAGCAGCGAGAAGTACGGGAACGAGCAGGTGTGGACGACGTCGTAACGGCGGCCGTGTCGCAGCAGATGCCACAGCACCCCGGCGCCGAACACCAGCGGCGGCAGGACGCGACGGTGCCCGGGCCCGTCGTAGAGCTCCATCCGCGGTCCCACGACGCGCACGTCGACGCCGCTGACGCCCGGGTCGCTCCCTCGCTCCCATTGCCGCAGCGTCAGGTAAGTAACCTCATGGCCGTCTGCCGCCAGGCGCTCTGCCAGATTGCGGTACCAGCGCTCGGCTCCCCCGACGGTGTGGGGGAACAGGCAGTCATAGACGAGACAGATCCGCATAGGCGGTCCGCAGATTCCCATATCCTCGTAGCGGGGACCTAGCCGAAAGCGCGACCTTTGCCCGCGATCAGCGTTTCAGCAGTTGCCGACTGACCACATGAGCACGATCGAGCACGAGACGCGTAGAGCCCACCTCGTTCGCGGCCGGCGAGGGCCTGACCGTGTCCGTCGTGATCCCCTGCCTCAACGAGGAGCAGAACATCGAGGAATGCGTGAGCCGCGCCTCCGCGGTCCTCAGCGCCAACAGATCTCCGGCGAGATCATCGTCGTCCGACAACGACTCCGAGGACGACAGCGCGCGCCTCGCGGCGGCCGCCGGCGCGATCGTCGTCCACGAGCCCGAGCGCGGCTACGGCAGCGCCTATCTGGCGGGGTTCGCGGCCGCCCGCGGTCGCTTCATCGTCATGGCCGACGCCGACCTGACCTACGACTTCGAGGAGATCCCGCGCTTCCTGGCCGAGCTGGAGAAGGGCGCCGACATGGTCATCGGCAACCGGATGAAGAACATCCATCCCGGGCGCGATGCCGTGGCATCACCGCTACATCGGCAACCCGCTGCTGTCGGGATTTCTCAATCTCCTGTTCCGCACCGGCGTCGACGATGCCCACTGCGGCATGCGCGCGCTGCGCCGGGACGTGCTGCCGCGGCTGGATCTGCGCACGACCGGGATGGAGTTCGCCTCGGAGATGGTGATCCGGGCGGCCAAGGAGCACCTGGTCCTCACGCCAGTTCCCGATCGAATATCACCCCCGCGGCGGCGATTCCAAGCTGTCGAGCTTCCGTGACGGCTGGCGCCATCTGCGTTTCCTGCTGGTCCACTCTCCCAATCACCTGTTCATTTCCCCGGCGCGGTGATGGCTGTGCTCGGCGCGCTCGTCGAGCTCATCGTGATCGCCCACCTCGGCATCTTCGGCCGCGAGTGGGACATTCACGCGCTCATCGGCGGAGCGCTGCTGGCCATCGTCGGCACCCAGGTGGTGGCCCTGGGGATCTGCGCGCACGCCTACGCGACCTACTTCATGGGCGAGAGCGACCGCTGGTTCGATCGCATGCGAGCCCGTTTCACGCTCGAGCACGGGCTCGCGCTGGGCGGTGTGCTCCTGCTCGCCGGCGTGATCGTCGGCGCGTTTATCGCCATCGACTGGCTGGACCACGGCTTCGGCAGGCTTGCCGACGAGAATCTCGCCGTTCTGGCGGCGACCCTCATCATCGTCGGCATCCAGATCTTCTTCTCGTCGTTCCTGCTTTCGATTCTCGGCCTGCGCCGCCGGCGCTAACGCGCTGCAAGCGCCAGGTACTCCCCTGTGATCGTCGCCTGGCTGCTGTTCCCCCTCGTCGTGCTGGCCGCTTGCCTGGGCTGCGGGCTCTTGGTGGAGTGGCTGGCGGGCTGGGAGCTGCCCGGCACGATCCTGGTCTCTCTCGGCCTGGCCCTAATCATGGTCGTCGCCACGCTGACCACCGACAGCGCCACGACTGCTCCGGTCACGACGCCTTTGGTCATCGTGCTCGCGCTCGCCGGCCTGGGACTGGGGCGGGGGAGGCTTCGCGCCCTGCGGCCAGACGGCTGGGCGGTCGGCGTCGCGGTGGGCGTGTTCTGCGTGTGCGCCGCGCCGGTCGTGGCGTCGGGAAGCGCCAGCTTCCTTGGCTACTTCGTCCTCAACGACGCGATCTTTCATTTCGCGCTCATCAACCAGCTGCTCAGCCACGGGCACGACATCTCGCACTTGCCACTGTCGTCGTATCAGGCGGTACTCAACAGCTACCTGACGACCTCGTACCCGACCGGCGCAGACCTGCCGATCGGGGTGCTACGCCCTCTCGTCGGCGAGGACGTCGCCTGGATCTTTCAGCCCTATATGGCGATGATCGTCGCTCTCGGCGGCGCCGCGGTGTACGAGCTGCTGCGCGAGACCGTGGCGTATCGGCCGCTACGGGCCGTCGCCGCGTTCATCTCGGCTCAGGCGGGCATGCTGTTCGCCTACTACCTGCAGGCGAGTATCAAGGAGGTGGCGACCACCTGGATCATCACGGTGACGATCGTCCTCGTCTTCGCCACGCTGGCCCGGGGCATGCGGTTGCGCGGGCTCCTACCCCTCGTGGTGGCCACATTTGCCGGCCTCGATCTCCTCGACCTGGCGATCGCCCCATGGCTGGCGCTGCCGCTGGTGGTGTTCATTGTCATCGCCGGTTGGCGCGTGCGCCACGTGGTGCGGCGGCAGTCTCGACGCCGCCTGATCCTGGGCGTGGGGGGCGCGGTGATCGTCCTCGCGGCGGTGGCGGTTCCGGTGATCCAGCGGGCGTCGACGTTCCTCAGTGTCGCCACCGCGATCCTGACCCAGAAGGGCGACCTCGGGAACCTCCTCAGTCCAGTGTCGAAATGGGAGATGACGGGCATCTGGCCAATCGGCGACTTCCGCCTGCCGGCCGCGCACCAGCACCTGGCGTTCGTGCTGATCGGCGTCGAGTTGGTCAGCGCGGTGTTCGGCACGCTGTGGGCGATCCGCACCCGCCGCTATGCCCCGCTGGTGCTGCTCGTCGGCAACGGGATCGCTGCCGCCTATCTCCTGCACCGCGGGTCGCCCTATGCCGACGCGAAGGTGATGATGGTCTTCTCGCTGACCGCGGTGGCCACGGCGATGCTGGGGCCGGCGGCGTTCTACGACAGCGGCCGGCGGATCGAGGCGTGGGGGATCGCCGCGGCCATCGCCGCGGGCGTGCTGTGGACGAACGCGCTCGGCTACCACGACGCGAGCGTGGCACCGCGCGCTCGACTCCAGGAACTGGCGTCGATCGGCCAGCGCTTCAGCGGTGAGGGACCGTCGTTCTACAACCTCGCGGACGAATTCGCCGCCTACTTCCTGAGGCAGACCGCCCCGACCGACACCTCGCTGAGCCCCGCCGCGCCGCGCCCGGGAATCGCTGCCCCACCGGGCCGGGCACCCTGGGACCTCGACGACCTGCCGCTGACCACCGTGGAGAGCTTTCGCCTGCTCGTGTTGGGGAACGCGGCGCTCACGTCGCGTCCGCCCGCGAACTACCGGCTCGCCTACCAGGGCCGCTATTACGACGTCTGGGAGCGCACCAGGTCACCCACGGTTCTGTCGCATTTGCCGCTCGGTGGCACCCTGTACCCGGCGTCGATCCCGCGGTGCAGCCTGGTGCGCAGCACGGCGGCCCAAGCGGCGCGTGAGCATGCGCGGCTCGCCTATGTCGTGCGTCCCCCATCCCCGGCGATGGTCCCGACCAAGGCAGCGCGGCCAGCGACCTGGGTCGCCGTCGACCCCTTCACCGTGACCCTCGACGGCGGCGCGGGGATGGCGTCGGCCCACGTGCAGACTCCCCAGGCCGGCGAGTACCAGGTCTCGGTCGAGGGAGATATCAGCCAGCGCCTGCGCGTTCTCGTGGACGGCAGGCAGGTCGGCACTGTCGCCTACCAGCTCGGACCGCCCGGCCAGATCACCCCGGTCGGCACGATCTCCCTCGCCGCCGGCGTCCACACCGTCGCCGTCGCGCGTCCAGGCGCCAACCTCAGCCCGGGGGATGGTGGCCTCGGGCGGAGCCTCGGGCCCGTGCTCTTGGTGCGCGGACCAACCGTCCCCGCAGTGTCGGAGATCGCCCCGGCACAGGCTCGCTCGTTGTGCGGACAATCCCTGGACTGGATCGAGATCGTCCGCTGACGCTAGCGAGAGCTCGCGTCAGGCGTTCTGCCGAGATCCTCAGCATCGGCCAGTCGCCGCTCCAGCTCCTCGATCCTGCGGGCCTGCTCCTCCGCACGCGCCTCCAACCCGCGAAGATCGCCCGCGCTGCGCAGCTCGGCGAGGACCCGCGCCAGCTCGGTGGCCGCATCATGACGCACGTTCGAAAGGCTCTCGGCGAGCTCCTTCATCGCGTCGGCAATCTGGCGGTTGACCGAATGCTGATGGGCGATGTACGGCCGCATCGCCCGCAGAGCCATCTTGCGCGCGTACTCGCGCGCGGCGTGGCGCTTGCGCCCCTTCGCCGCACTCGGGTCCTGGCGAACCTTCATCGGCAATGCGGCCAGGGCCGGCGAGCGGGTATAGGTTGACCACCCGCCCGGACGCGCGCGGCCGGTGGCCCGAATGAGCTCGAGCCGCTCTGACAGGATCTTGCCCGCCGCGGCCGCCGAGTGCGTCCGGCGGATGGAATCGGCGGCCACCGCTCCGAGGCGGCCTGACCATTCACGATCCTCGAACACGCGCCGCATCAGGGCGGCAGCGTGCTCGACGCTCGGTTGTGCCCACATCCCGTCGGGTGGATACGGATCGAAACCCTCGCCGATCGGCACCAGCTGATGGTCGACGAGAGCGCTGTTCTCGGCGGTCATGAAGTCCAGGTTGCCCGAGTAGCCGGTGGCGATGACGGGCTTTCCGTTCCACATCGCCTCGGCCATGCCCAGACCGAATCCCTCCGCGCGATGCAGCGATACGTAGCAGTCGCAGACCGCTGAGAGGCTGCGGTTGTCGGTGTGCGACATGTACCCGTCAATCAGGCGGACGTCGGGATGCTCGGCCACCGCCGAGCGCACCCGAGCGTGGTAGTCGGGGTTGTGCTCGCTGTTAATGCACTTGATGACCAGCTGGGCGCCCCCACCGGCGCCGAAGGCGGCCCGGAAGGCGGCGATCACGCCGAGGGCGTTCTTGCGCTCGGCGACGCTCAGGTAGTCGAAGCTGAACAGGAACAGGAACGGGCTCTCGTCGAGCCCGAGCTCTGCGCGCGACCGAGGTGGTGCCGGCGCGGGAGCCACGGGCATCCGAACAGTGGTCACGGGAACGGTTGCCCGCGCCTGCAGTGCGGTCGCGATATGAGCCGTCGGCGCCCACAGCTCTTCCAGGAGGGAGAACGAGTCAAGCCAGCGCTCGGGAAACGGCTCGACCTCCCAGAACCACATCCCGATCGAGTAACGACCGGCGAAGAACTCGGTCCCCGCCTGACGGGCGAACTCCGGCAGCATGTCGGCGTTCATGCAGATGAGGTTGACCGGGAACGGCGCGTCCTCGGGCGCGGCGGTCTCATACGGGTGGCCCTGGCGGCTGAGCGGGATCGTCGGTCCGTGGATCGGTAACAGCGGGATCTGCTGCGCATCGAGGGCCGAGACCATCTGACGCGCGGCCTCCCCCGTGCCGAGCTCTGAGCGGAAGTACCCGACCACATTGACGCCGAACGGCTCACGGTGCAGCGGCCCGGCGGTGGTGCGCGGCTCTGACGCCGGTGTCCGGTCGCGCGCGTCGAGCAGCCCGGCCCGCACCTCGGCGGGCGGGGACGCCGGGACGCTCTCGGCGGCGTCGGGTTCAGCGGGCGGGGTTCCGTTGACGTTGGAGGTTTGGTGTGAACTGGACATCAGTTGGAAGATGAGGGGCTCCTCGGCTTCGCCGTGCTCGCTGACCCACTCAAGCAGCCCCGCACCGTCGATCCCCGAGGGCCCGGTGAAGGCCTCCCGCAGGTCGGCGCGCCGCTGACAGACTTGCAGCAGCACCCGACTGATGCCGGCGGGCGCGCCCGGCGCCTGGCCCCTGACCCAGGCCTCGAAGATACGAGCGCCAGGCAGTGTGAAGGGCGACGGCGTGCCCGGGTCGTGCTCGTCGGCAAAGTCGTCATAGAGGCTTCTCAGCGTCGCATCCAAACGTGTCCCGTCACCCAGCGCCCCGTACCCGTACGGCCAGTGGCGGCTGTCGGCGTGACCCTCACCCAGCACCTCGGCGGCGTAGTCGCCGAGCAACCGGCTCAGGACGGGATCGGCGCTGACATCGATCCGGTCCTGATGGCGGCTGAGGATCAGTGGGTGGGCGGGGTCGAAGCCACTGAAGTGGAAGAAGGCCAGCGGCCGGTCGTTGACGCTGTAGCCGTCATCGCTGTGCGCCAGGCGGCGATCGTGGAGGTTCCAGTATGCGACGTTGTACTGAGGCTCACGCACGATCGCGAGGTCAGAGACGAAGCCGGGAGCCAGATCGAACCAGCGCTGGTCCACGAAGTAGCCCCAGATCGGGTCCACCCTGCAGTCACGCTGGAGCCGGTCTGACCACCAGCCGAGCAGTCGCTCCACCTCCGGCCGCTGTGACACTGAGACGTACCCGAGGTTGTAGATGCCGGCGATCATCACGTCGACCTGACTGGGTGAGCGGCCGTCGGCGGGAATCGGAACGCTGTTGTGGGGGATGAGAGCCAGGCCGTGTTCGGCGGCCAGCTCGTCCAGCCGCGTCAACGAGCTGAAGATCTTGATGTCCGGGTCCAGGTAGGTGACGGGCTCGCCGGTCTCTGCCATCAGGTGGCGCAGCAGCCATGGCTTGACCGCGGTCGACAGCTCGAGCACCGAGTAGCGCAGTGCCATCTGGATGAACGGCTCACACCCGATGTCACTGGGAGTCAGCGTGGCAAATGGCTCTCGCGCCGGCTCGAGGTAGCCCCGGAAGTCGTCGATCACGAGCGTCCACAAACGGCTCCCCGGGTGAGTCGCGGCCAGCGATCGGGCCAGGACCCGGGCGTGGGCCACGTAATTCTTGGCGATGATCGTGCAGACCTGCAACGCCGGGCAAGCTAGCAGCCACCTTGCAGCGGAGTCTGGGCCGAGGACCAGATAGCTCGGCTACATTCACGGGCATGCCACGGGTAGGAGCAGACGCGTGAGTCGCCGTTCCACAGGGGCCGTCAACCATGTCGCGGAGCTGCTGGCGCGGGGACCGGCCCGGACGTCGAGCGGCGATCGGCCGGCGAGCGCTCGAGGCCGGCTGCGCGAGCTTGTCCTGCGGACGATCCGTCCCTATACCGCCTGGCAGCAGCAGATCAACGAGGCGATATTCGAAGCCGTCGACGATCTGGTCCAAGAGTCCCGGAAGATCGACGGTCCGGCGCTCGTCGAGAGGTCCGAACGTCTCGAGGATCTCGTCTCTGAGTTGGTGGCCGCCGCTGACTCTCTGCGCCTGCGGATCGACCGCGCCGACATCGGCCTTCGCTCCGAGCTCCACGCGGTGCCGTACATCTCCAACTCACCCTTCGAGGCCTTCAGCTCCCCGGTGGGAGACGTCACCGGATACCAGGAGGTTCCCTCGGCCGAGGACGCGGTGTCCCCCTACGTCGGGTTTGAGGATCTCTTCAGGGGTCCCGCCGAGCGCGTGACAGAACTGCAGCGGCCGTACCTGCCGCTTGTCCGCGACCACCAGCCCGTCGTTGACGTCGGCTGCGGGCGAGGAGAGTTCCTGACGCTCCTCGCCGCCGAAGGGATCATGGCCAGCGGCGTCGACACAGACCCGGGGATGGTGAAACGCTGTCAAGACGCTGGCCTTCCCGTGGTCCAGGGCGACGCGGTGGCGCACCTGGAGGCAGCGGAGGATGGCAGCCTCGGCACGGTCTTCTGCGCTCAGGTCATCGAGCATCTGCCGGTCGACCATCTGCAGCGACTGTTGGCGGTGGCATTGCGCAAGCTCGCACCGGGGGGCCTGTTCATCGCCGAGACCGTCAACCCGCACAGCCTGCCGGCGCTGAAGACCTTCTGGGTGGACCTCACACACCAACATCCCATCTTTCCCGAGGTGGCTCTGGCGATGTGTGCGCTCGCCGGGTTCGCGCCCGCATATGTGTTCGCACCCGGGTTTGACAGCTTCCAAGCCGCGCGCTTCACGTCCAATTCCTACGCCGTCGTCGCCTCAGCTCGGCATACGCCGGCGGCGTGACGGAGATCTGAAATGATGGAAGAGAGCGCCGCGACCAATCCTATGCGCGTGGTGAGCATCGTCAGCCCCGCCACGCTGGCCCAGGCGCGGGTCATGGCTCGTTCGCTGGCGCGTCATCAGCCTGACTGGAGCCTGGAGCTCTTCGTCATCGGAAGCGGGGCGCGTCGAGCAGGCCGGCGACGGTGACGGGTTCACCGTGACCTCGGTCGAGCGCGAGCTTGATATCCCTGCGGAGGATCTCCTGGGCCGCCGCGCTCTGGATGAGCTCGTGACGTTGCTGGTGCCGCGGCTTCTACTCCGGCGCTGCGTGGCGGGAGCGGGCCCCGTGATGCATCTGCCGGCGACCAGCTGGGTGCTCGGGCGGCTGGACGGCGTGACCGCGCAGCTCGCCGAGAACGCCGTGCGTCCTCACGTCGAGAGTACGGGGCGCCATCCCCGCCGATGGGTTGGACCCGTCGCCCAAAGATCTGTTTCGCCTCGGCGCTGTCGCCCCTGATCTGATCGCCGTCGATGGCTCTGCTCACGCGGGCGCGTTCCTGCGCTGGTGGATCGATCGCCTCGACCAGATCGTCGGCTCACCGGACGGGAGCGCCCCAGGCCACCGACGGGAAGCGCGCCACTGGGTGTATCGCAGCCTCGAGCTGGCCCGGACGCGGCTCGACACGGCAACGGCGTCCGAGCCCGGCTGGGGCCTCAGCGCCTGGAACCTGCCTGAGCACACCCTCACGGAGACCTCGGGCCGCATCGTCGTCGATCGGGATCATCCGCTTCTCCTCATCGATCTGCCGGGATTCGAACCCGACCGTCCCTGGCGCCTGAGCCGTTCGGCGAGCCGGGTCCGCGTGAGTCGCAACGCGGCGTTGAGGTCGCTCGTGCGCCAGTACGCCGAAGAGCTGCTGGCGGCGGGCTGGAGTGATGTGACGCACCGCCGCGAAATCGGCCTCCCCCTCGCCAACGGGCTCCTGTTCGACGATGCGTCTGCACTCGTTGTTCGAGATCGCCCAAGCACTGGGGGTCGTCCGAGCCAGTCCGTCTCACGCCAGCCGGCACCGCCGACTTCATGGATTGGCTCACGGGCCCGGCGCGTCAGCGGTGGGGGCCACGGGGTCAACCGGTACCTCTATCACGTGATCTCCCGGCAGCGACCCGACGTGGTCACCGCGTTCCCTGACCTGGACGGGAGCGACGGGCCTCGGCTGGTGGCCTGGGCACACACGTCGGGTCGGGACGAGATGGGGCTTCCCGAGCACCTGCTGCCACCCCGGCGCCCCCAGATCCGCCCGCCGCCGGACCCGATGCCGCCCGACACCCGAGTCCGATGACCTCGGAGGCCGTGACGCCGCGCCGCGGAGGCGGACGTCCTCGCCCCTCCCGTGCCGACTCAGGCGCCCACCGCGCCGGTCCCCGGCGTGCGCGTGTCGGGCTATCTCGGTCATGTGCTCGGCCTGGGCGCCGCGGCGCGAGGCTATGCCGAGGCGCTTGCGGCGGCCGGGGTCGCGATCAGCACGGTCACGATCTCACTGGACCATCTCAGGCCACCGGTACAGCTCACACCCGATTACGGGCGTCAGCATCACGCCGAGATCACCAGCGACAACGAGCACGGCTTCGAGTTGGTCTGCGTCAATCCTGACGAGCTCCCCCACTTCGTGGAGCGTCTCGGCCCAGGACTTCTTCCGGGGACGGAAGATCGGCGTGTGGGGGTGGGAGACGAACAGCATCCCGGCGCGGTGGGCGCCTGCGTTTCAGTTCGTCGACGAGATCTGGGTGTACTCGCGATTTGTCGCCGAGAACCTCGCCGCGGTCACCGACACCCCGGTGATCGCGCTTCCACCCCCCGTCCACGCTCCAGAGACGGCGGCGGCGCCCAGTCGTCTGGACGTCCCCGACGGCTTCCTCTTCCTCTTCGTGTTCGACTACTCCAGCACGATCCAGCGCAAGAACCCGGTCGGGTTGATCGACGCCTTCAAACGGGCCTTTCCGCCAGGCGAGGGACCACAGCTACTGATCAAGACCATCAACGGCCCACTCCTGCCGCTTGCGGAGGAGGAGGTGCTGTGGGCGGCGGAGGGTCGGCCCGACATTCACGTCATCGACCGCTCTCTCACCTTCGAGGAGCGCAACAGCCTGATCCAGGGATGCGACTGCTACGTCTCGCTGCACCGGTCCGAGGGCTTCGGCCTCACGCTCGCCGAGGCCATGGTCATCGGCAAGCCCGTCATCGGGACGGCCTACTCGGGCAACGTCGACTTCATGACCGAGCACAACAGCTACCTGGTCGACTACGAGCTCACGCGCGTCGGCGCCGACTGCCAGATCTACCCGGCTGACGGCGAATGGGCGGAGCCGAGCGTGGAGCATGCCGCCCAGCTGATGCGCCGCGTCTATGAGAACCCGGACGAGGCCGCCCGCGTCGGGGAGCAGGCTCGCCGCGACATCTCAGAGCAGCTGTCGCCCCAGATGACCGGCGCGGCGATGCGCCGGCGGCTTCAGGAGCTCGCTGCAGGCCGCGTGAGCGGCACCGTTGCCGCTGGCCACGTTGCGCGCCCGCAAGCCGATGAAATGGCCGTGCCGAGGGTCACGCCGCGCCATCTGGCGGGCGAACCGACCGCGCAACGGGTGGTAGCCGCTGGCGAACGTGCGGTCGACCACCATGCCGTGCGCATGGAACACCCCGACCAGGGCGGTCAGCGTGACGACGTGGATGTGCTGCCAGGAGTCGCCTCGGGTGGGCGGCTCGCCGGAGTGCAGGGCGAACGGGTTCCCGATCGGACCGGTCGACGAGATGTTCGTCAATGAGAACGGCATGAAGCCCAGCGCGACGGCCGCCACGTTGTGCCAACTGGCGAGATTCTCGGTGCAGATGACGGCGCAGCCGCCCGGGCCGCAGGACCCGCCGCGTCTCGCCGACGAAATGATCCAGCCGCTTGACGTGCTCGATCACCTGGTTGGCATGGACCAGGTCAAACGAGCCGTCGGGGAAGGGCCATGGCTGCTCCAGGTCAGCTCCGACCACCGAGAACCCGCGCTGCTCCGCGAGCGCTCGCCGCTCGGGCACGATCTCGATACCCGAGACGCGCTCGGCCGGGATACCGGCGCGTCGACGCACCTGCTCGGTCCAGTCGCCGTCATCACAACCCACGTCGAGCATCGTCCGGCCGCCTCAGGCGTCGCGGCGAGGATTTCGCGTGGTAGCTCTCTGCTGCCTCGTCCCAGGTGCGCTGGGCATACTCGCGAAAGTTCATGGCGGCGATGCTACTTATGAGTGGAGACCGACGGCGGCGCCGACGCCGGCCACACAAACTGCACGCCGCTCACCTGGATGCTCACGCTCCGCGTGTCAGGCGATGACGGCACCGTCTGGTGGATCGACTGGGGGCCCGGTGTCGCTGAGATCGCGAGGGTCTGGCCGGGCCCTCGATAGGTCACAGGCAGCTTGACCTCCGTGGGGGTCGACACCCAACGCTTGAGCAGGACCGTGTTCCCCGAGCGAATAGTGACCAGGCGCGGCCGGGCGAACGACACCAGGTTCATCTCGAGGACGCCACGACACCCTCGGCAGCTGCCCGCCAGCTCAAGGGTGCCCTGTCGCTGGGACATCCAGTTGAATGGCGCCCCACTCACCATCCTCTCCGTATCATAGAACCCGCTGGCCGTAGACGCGATGGCCGGCCCCGACGGCCGAGCGGTGACCCGGTACACCGATGCGTAGGGATTCCGGATGAGGAGACGGAACCCGTGCCCGGGGGTGCCCGGTGATGGGAGACCATAAAGCGGCGGAGCGGCATCGAGGATCACGTAGCGCACTCCCAGCGCCGCCAGGCGAGGGGCGGTACTCGGATCGGCCAGGTTCGCCAGGGACTCCGCGCGGGCCTCCTGCGGCGACCCCGCGTCGTAGCCGTTGATCATCGGCATGCCGTGGACGTTCTGGAAGAAGATGTCGCCGTAGGTGTTGTAGCCCTGCGGGCGTCAACGGGTACTCGGCGGTCAAGCCCTTGGGCTGGCGTGCGAGTTGGCTGTATAGACCACAGGCGCCGCGTAGGTGTTGGTCCGGCCGAGCGAGACGCCCCCAGAGATCGAGCGGGACCGCGACAGCCGCCACCAGCATCACGACGACCCGGACCGGCACCCGCCGTCCTCGCATCAGCGCGTCCAGGCCGACTCCGGCCAGCGCGGTAACCGCCAGCATCGACCAGGACGACAAAGCGCGAGTACACGCGCCAGGTCGTCGTGACCTTCATGACGAAGTGCGCAGGCGCCGGGACGGCACACCCAGGATCGTCAGTCGGGGGGCAGGGACGTGATGAAGGCGACGACGCGCCGTGACGCCCAGGGCGGAACACAACGCCGATGGAGACGCGGTGACAGCTCTGCGGCGAAGAGGCCGCGATCACCGCCACGAGCGCCAGCAGAATCACGTATCGCCGATGTACAGCGTCGACTCGACGAAGTTCGACCCATGGAGGTGACGAGGTCAGGTAGCCGACTCGTGTCGCCGCCGAACACGCGGGCTGTGTTGATCCGGGAGGACGTACTCGAGCGGGCGCGCCGAATACGTGATAAGGTCAAGCAGCGTGTGCGTCCGCACCCCGAGCGAGTTGCCCGACCGTCTCGCCCGTCAGGGAGGCGAGGAAGCCAAGGAACACGACGACGATGACCGCCGTGATGGCCTGCGCGCCCAGCACGGATCGGCAACCGAGCGCTGGCGCCAGGCGAGCGGAGGCCCGACGACCGCACGCGACGTAGGCGACACCCCCGATGAGGATGAAGTACTGCGTCCACCACATGCCGAGAGCGACGGCCAGGCCGGCGAGGACCGCGTTGCGGCGGGTCGGGCGCCACTGCAGCTCGAGCATCCGCCAGACGCCAGCACGAGCACCCAGGCATGGACGTAGTCGTAGTGGCCCTGGGCGTTGAGGGCCGCGAACGGATAGAAGGCGAGCGCCCAACCGCAGAGCAGGGCGACCCAGAGGTTTCCCGTCAGCCGGCGGATGAACAGAAACATCGACGAGCCCGTGAGGGTGTAACCGAGCAGGATGTAGAGGCCGTTTGCCGCGATCGGCCCGAATGCGGCCGTGAGAAGGAACGGAGTCAGGACGCTGGGCAGCGCCGCCAGGTCCACGGTCCATGGAATGGCCTGGCCCTCCGGGCCCGCGAACTGACTGATCGTCCCGGGCAGGAACGGATTGTGGCTGATGATCGACGAGCTCGCGATAGAACGACATCGAGCCGAACGGGTCGCCCGGCGCGCCGTAGAAGATGCGACCGAGATCGGTGATCATGGGCCAGGTGAAGAAACAGGCGAACGCGAGGTACATGCCGACGGCGAACACGACCTCGCACGCCGGTGTGCGCCCGACGTGCGAACGCGATGTTCGCGCGGCCGCGGAACGGGAGTCGGCCGACCCCGCCGCGGCATGTGGCACCTGGCTGATCACCGCTGAACGGAGAGGATCTCTGAGCCCGAGTTCGCCGGCGGTGCGAGTGGCGGAGCTCCGTATCGATCCGCATGTCGCATCCGCGCGCTCCCGCTGAAGGCGCGGCGAACCGTCGCACGTACCAGTGGCGGAGGTGGATGCGATATGCGATCGCGAGCGTGTCGTAGAACATCGCCGCGACGGCATGCTGATCGATCCCGGTACCGGTGAACCGGTAGTCGAGCTCGATCGGCGCCTCTACGATCCGGTCGAAGCCGAACTCCGCCCCGACCGCGAGCACCTCGAGGTCAAACGCGTACTGCTTGATGAGCAGCAGCGGCACACGGTGGCCAGCATCTCGGCGCGGAACACCTTGGCCCCCACCTGCGTGTCACGAACGTTGATGCGGAACAGCAGCCGCACCAGCAACTGGAACCCCGAGGAGAGGATGCGGCGCTCACCGGATAGTCCACCTGAGCTGTCGCGATGGCGCTTACTCCCGATGACCGCGTCGATGTTGCTGCTTATCGAAGCGCCGCACGGCGTCGACGATCACCCGGGGTAGATGTCAAGTCGGCGTCGAGCCAGCCGACAGGCGTCCTCGCGCATGGACCACGCCGTAGCAGATCGCGTAGCCCTTGCCGCGATTGTCGTCGTACTTCAACACCCGTAGGCGCGGGTCCACGATGCGCTGCACGATCTCCGGGGTCGTCGTCGGCGCAACCGTCGCAGACGACGATGATCTCGAACGTCTCGCTGAAGGGGCGCGAGAACGCGCGATGATCGTCGCGATGTTCGCCTGGATGAACGACGCCGCGTTGTGCACGGGCACGATCAGCGAGAGCTGCGGGCTGGCGTGGACGGATCCGGGGCGCATCGTCTACTGCTCTTTCTCCCGGACGAGCGCGCCAACATGCGCTCGGCCCGCAGGATCGGGGTGGAAGCAGGAGCTCATTGGCCAGCAGGACACCGAGGACCACCACGACGCCTGAACCGTGGCGACCTCGACGGGCGACGAGTGCAGCGCCAGGATCGACGACGACCTGGAGCCCGACGCCGAAGGCCAGAAGCCATACCCATCGGCGGTCCTGGATGGCGACCGTGTAGACGACCAGGAGGTACAGCAGGGCGAGGAACGCGCCGGCGCACACGATGGGCAGGACACCACCCGCCGCGCTGGCGTACTTGTTGCCGAACATGACCGAGCAGCGCAGATGAGGGGCGACCGCAGCGGGTACGGCGGCCAGCAGGGTCGTGGCCGCACACGAGAAGCGCCGCCAGCCGGAGGACGCGCGCCGGAGAGTCGTTGTGCGACGCTCGCCCTGGCGGCGTTCGGGACCACCACGACCGCGACGCGCGCGGGAAGGAAGATGATGATCTTCTCGACGGTGGCCAGCGCGGCGTACACGCCCGCCTCGTGAGGCGACAGCAGCAACTTGGCGAGCAGGACGTCGAGGTTGGAGAGCACCGCGAACGCGGTGAAGGCGCCTCCGGCCGCGAGCGTTCGACGATCCGGGATCCGGCGCCTCAGGCCGGACGTGGCGGCTCCCGTGCCCCGTCGCAGGATGTAGTCGCGGACGACCCAGGCGGTACGCGCGAGCGCGACCATGGTGCCTAGCGCCTGTCCGAAGAGCGGCCCGCCGGCGCCACCACCGGCGAGCGTCCAGGGATGCCGAACGCGATCCGAGACGACGCGATGGCGAGGATCAGGTGCCCAGCGTCACGAAGCGCTCCATCCCCTGGAGCACGCCGTAGGCGACGGGGACGAACAGCGACAGGACCAGCAGCGGAGCCAGCGCCAGAGCGGGACCGACCGTCTGCAGGCCGAGCGCGATTTCACGAGGGGAATGCACGCCACGTAGACAGGCGACGACGGTGGCGATGGCCACGACGTGCGCTACGGCATGGCGGAGCAGGTACCGGACGCGGTCTCCTCCCCTTGAGCCAAGAAGACCGCGACGCGCTGCTGCGACGACGGTCTGCGCGGCGGCGGTCGGCACGGCGGCGATGACCATGAACGCGATCAGCGCCGTGAAGTCGCCGTACTGGGCCGTCGTGATGCAGATGGCTGAAGACGATGTTGGAGCCGTAGTTGATGGCGCTGGCGACAGCGTGAGGAAGACCATCGCCGTCGTCGCCCGGCCCAGACGGCTTGCCGAATCGCTCGGCCGCCGCCGGCCGGGGCCGGCGCGTGCTGTCAGAGAATCGGACCGGGTCGCTGTTCGATCTGATTCACGGTCTGAGCCATCGTATGACGGGGAGGGCGCGCCAGGGCCGTCCGCAGCACCCGTCCGATGCCGAAAATGGCGCAGCTCCGAACAAGTCGAAAACGAGCGCAGCCCCCCAGAAGTCGCGAGGAACTGACAGCGTAGCGTCCCGCCTCCGGCGCCGACACGCCGTTGCAGCTGGGCTCGTTACCCTGACGCAGTCGAAGTCTACATGGAGAGTCCCTCACAGCGGCTCCACGACCCTTCGGTCGCTCCTCGTCGCGCGCGCCTCTCGCCGACCGAGCCGCCTTCGCTCGACTCCGAAGACGAGCAGACAGACCCTGCTCGCGCTGCTGCTCTACCTGGGGCTGGCCTGCTTCATCACCTGGCCGATTCCGATCCACCCAGGTTCGACGCTCTACGGGACCGTCGGCGCAGACCTCACCGGCCGGGATCGCCTATTACCACGGGCTCGCCGAATCCCACACGGCGCCCTTCATCCCGGGGACGGTCCACGCCTTCAACGCCCCGGAGGGCCGGCTCGACGCAGTGGGCGCTGAACTTCTCCAACCTGCCGAGCAGCATCCTCCTGTGGCTCGGCTCGTCGCCCTCGGGCCCATCGTGACCTTCGGCCTAGTGGCCGATCATCACGTTCACGTTATCCGCGCTCGCGATGTTCCTGTTCATCCGCTGGATGACGGACAGCTGGCAGGCCTGCGTTGGTCGCCGGACTGGCCTTCGGGTTTTGGCCCTTCGTCTTCGTCGGTCGCAACCAGCCGCTCGGCGACTATGGGTGGTCGTCCTTTTCGCGTGGCGCATGCTCGCGGCGATCGAACGCCCGACGGTCCGTAACGGCCTGATCGCCGGTGCCGCGACCGCTTCGCGCTGATGTGGGTCCAGTACTACCTCATCATCGTCGGGCGTCAGCCTGGGTCGTGCTCGTCGTCTCGCGCCTCGGCGTCGGCTGGGCTTCGCGGCCAACTTCGGCGCAGCAGTCCGGGCGCAAGCGGCCGGGGCGGCGCCGGTGGTCGTGCCGCTGCGCGCGATTCTCGCGGCCGGCATCGCGGGCCACTTTGCCGGTGCCCCGACGCGGCCGACCGAGCGATCTCGTGGAGTACTCGGCCCGTCCCGCTGATGTACGTCCTGCCGGACCCGGCCAACCCATTCTTCGGCTCGCTGAGCAAGCCGATCATCGACGCAAGTACTTCTACAGCGAGACGTCCACCGTCGACCTATGACGACATCTACGTCGGCATCAGCATGCTGATGCTCGCCTCGCTCGGGCTGCTGGCAGGCTGGTCAGGTCGCAGACGAGGGCCTGGCGTGGCGTGCGGCAACGTCCGATCGACGCATGCGCGCCGATGGTCTTCACATTACCGCGATCGTGGCGCTCTTGTTCTCAGCGCCGCCCGAGGTCACCATCGCCGGTGTCAGCTGCCGATGCCAATGAAGTTCGTCGGGCAGATCACGACGATCTTCCGTACCATCTCCCGCTTCGCGCTGTTCGTGATGTTCGGACTGTGCGTGCTGGCCGCCTTCGCGCTGTCCGAGCTGTTGCCTCGCCTGCGGCGCAATCCGCGCTTGCTGGTCGTCGCTGCGGCTCGCCGTCATCGTCACCGGCGACCTGTGGGCCGCAACACGGTGCATCGCCTTCACGGTGACGTGCCGTAGATCTTCCACGTCCTGTCCAAGCCAGCCGACCGGCGTGTACGTCGAGTACCCGTTACAAGACGGTGATATTTCGCCGGCGCCTCCAAGCCGGCCTTCTTCAGGCCTAGGCCGGAGAGCACGACATGTTCAACGGCTTCTTCCCGGGAACCGACTCGGAGACGCGGAAGCTGGAGCTGCAATTACCTCATGGCGCCCCAGACGATCCCGGACTCGCCGAGTTCGGCGTGCGCTACCTCCTGGTCGACAAGGTGGCCAGGGCGGTGCTCCCCCCCATGTATGCCCGCGCCGGGGCAGCCGATTCCGGGCACTCAGCTGATCAGCACCGATGGGCCCTACGGTTCGCTGTACCGCATCATCGCGAGCCTCAACCCATCAGCCAGCTTCGCGACCTCAGGCTTTTCGTCGCCCGAAGGCACGGGACCGCGCTGTTGGCGCTGGATGACGTCCAGCCAGGGCCAGGTGGAGGTGCGATCGACATCGGCGCACCCCGTCGCGCTCAGATCAGCCTCATCACGGTCTCGTTCGCCCGGCCTCGGCAACTGTGGTCACCGATGACTCGGGCCATGTCGTGTACGACGCCACCATCCCGTACGCATACACGCGCATAGCGTTCGACGTCACGTCCACCGCCTGACCGTACTCACCTTCTCCGTCAGCCCCGGGGCCCGTGTCGCCTCACCAGCTCAATCCCGCCAGCCCGGACACGAGAGAGCTGTCGATCCAGATCTCAGAGCCGTTGTCGGTCAGGTGCTGCGCCGGTAGCAGCACCGTGTCCGCCAATCACGTGTCGGGCGTCAAGACGCTGCTACGTTCCCGGCGACCATCATGAGCGCGCGCGGAATCCTCGTCGGCCTCGGACGGATGGGGTCATACCACCTTCGTGTACTCCGGGCCCATTCCGGAGTCGAGCTAGCAGGCGTTGTCGATCCGAACCCAGAAAGGCGAGCCGCCGCGCCGGCGGACGTTCCCGCCTATGCGAGCCTGACCGAGGCCGTGTCAGCGGTCGACGCCGAGTTCGCCTGTCTGGCTGCGCCGGCGATCCGGCTGCCCGAGCTGACGCACGAGGCACTCGCGGCAGGGATGGCAGTGATGGTGGAGAAGCCCATGGCAGTCGAGGAGGAGCACGCGGCGGCGTCGTCGCCGACGCGGAGCAGCGGGGGCTCCTGCTCGCCGTCGGGCTGGTGGAACGATGCAACCCGGCCGTGATGGCCCTGAAGTTGATGCTGGAGGACGGGCGACCGGCGGCGGATCTACCAGATTCACACACGCCGACTGAGTCCGTATCCGGGTCGGGAGTCGCCGACCGGCGTCGCGCTTGACCTCGCGACCCACGATATTGACGTCATCCGATTCATCACGGACGGCGAGATCGAGCGGGTTTACGCGGAGACGCTCGAGCGTGACGGGAACGGGCGGGAAGACCTCGTCTCGGCGTCGCTGCGTATGACCTCCGGGGCCACCGGGATCCTCGAGGTCAACTGGCTGACGCCACGAAGGTGCGCCAGCTCGCGGTGACCTGCGAGAGCGGCCTGTTCGTCGTTGACTATCTCACCCAGGACCTGTCGTACTACCAGCACCCCGCACCGACATCGAATGGGACACCCTCCGGATGATGCGAGGCACCGGGGAGGGCGACATGTTGCGCTACGGGATCGCGCGGCGCGAACCCCTGGTCGTCCAATGGGACCGGTTCCTCGGTGCTCTCGCCGGCGGTGTCGGGCCGGCGGCATCGGGTCAGGACGGGGTCGCGGCGCTGTCGATCGCGCGGGCGATTCAGCGCTCGGGAGAGGAGCACGCGGCGGTCATCCCAACGTACCGGGGAGCAGCCTGGCGATGACACCCACGCTCTCCGTTGTCATCCCGGTCTTCAACGAGCGACCCGCGGACCTGCGATCGACGCTCGACGCGCTCTCGGAAGGCCTTCGGCGGTCGTCATGGAGCGATCCGGAGGTCGTGATCGTCGACGACGGCTCTGATGATCCGGTGCCTCAGCAGACCGTCGCGGGAGCTCGCACGCAGGTCCTGCGCCAGCCCAATGCCGGGCGGTTTGAGGCGAGGCAGACAGGTATCGACGCCGCCGGGGGCGACTACGTCCTCCTCTTGGACTCTCGAGTCACACTCGATCCGGACGGGCTCGCGTGGGTTGCCGGGCGGATCGCCGAGAGCCCGCAGGCATGGAACGGACATTGTCTGATGGCGAACCTGCACTCGCCATACGCCCGGTTCATGAACGCTCTGACCTACTCGGCTTTCGCCGAGTACCTCGACAGCCCCCGCACGACCTCCTACGGGGTCGAGGAATACGACCGGTTCCCGAAGGGCACGACCCACTTCCTCGCGCCGAGGCACTGGCTGCAGGAGGCCGTCGCCGGATTCACCTCCCGGTATGACGACTCGCGTTTCAGCAACGACGACACCCTCATGCTGCGGGCGATCGAGCCGAGCACCGGATCCACATCTCGCCGAAGTTCGCGTCCGTCTACCGCAACCGTGAGGCTTTGATCCCTTTCCTTCGGCACGCCACGCATCGCGGCACGGTCTTCTACGACGGGTTCTCGCGGCCCGAGACGCGCTTCTTCCCTGCGGTCGTCGCCGCGTTCCCCCTGTCGGTGGCCGGGGTCGTCATGGCCGCGCGCCGCCCTTGCGCCGCCCTTGCGCTGGCCGCGGGGATGAGCGGTGCGGGGGGTCTGTTCATCAGCCTCCGGCGCCGGCCGGCGCCCGAGGCCATCTCGTTCGGCGTCCTTGTCACGCCGTTCGCGACAGCGTTCTCGGCCGGGATCTGGTACGGGGCCTGGTTGTCGGTGAAGGCTCGTCTCAAGTCGTGATCGGAATCGTCTACGGCACAACTGGCGAGCTGATCAAGCTCGCTCCAGTGATCGTCGAACTGCGCCGTCGAGGCCACGAGCCGCTGCTGCTGTGTACCGGCCAGCAGGCCGCGCAGATACCGGCCTTCCAACGCGAGCTCCGGCTCCCCGACGTCGGCATGTGGCTGGCGCGCGGATCACGGGGACAGGATCTGGATGCCAAGCGCCAGATTCCTGGCTGGGCGGCGAGGGTCGGCCTCTCGGTGGCCACCGGGCGGAGGCGGCTGAAGCGGACCCTGGCAGAGGACGGCCGTCAGCCTTTCCTCCTTGTGCACGGTGACACGTTCACGACAGTCCTGGGCGCCCTCATCGCCCATGCGCTCCGTACGCCGGTGGGGCACATCGAGGCGGGCATGCGATCCGGGGACTGGCGCAACCCCTTCCCGGAGGAGGTCAACCGGCGGATCGCCGCTCGGCTCGTCGACCTTCACTTCGCGTCGGGTGCGCGGCCGATCGCCAATCTCAGACGAGAGGGCGTCGGCGGAGACATCATCGATACCGGGCAGAACACCATCCGCGATGCCGTTGACCTCGTGAGTGACCGAGTCGCCCCGGCAGTCCTGCTGCCTGACGAGCCGTTCGGGCTGGTGTCGCTCCATCGCTTCGAGCTCATCGAACGAGAGGGTCAGTTCCGGCCTCTCCTCGAGCTGCTCCACGAGCACTCGCGACGACAGCCCCTCCTGTTCATTGATCACTCGACCACGGCGGCGGTGATCGAACGCTCCCCGACTCTCCGTGGACTGTTCGACGACCGCTTCCGCCGGATCCCTCGGCAACCGTACATGCCGTTCATCGCGTTGCTGCGCCGGTCGGCGTTTCTCATCAGCGATTCCGGCGGGTCCCAGGAGGAGTGCGCATTCCTCGGCCTCCCGTGCGTCATCCATCGAGCCGTGTCCGAGCACGAAACGGGTCTCGACGGCTCGGTTTTGCTCTCGGGCCTCGACCTGCGGGTCGTCCGTGATTTCCTCGTCGATCCGGAACGCTGGCGGGTTGCGCCGGCGCGACCCGTGTCCACCCCGAGCTCCACGATCGTCGACGAGCTCGCACGGCGGGGAGCGGTGTGACCTGAGCGCGGAAACCTCTCGGTAACCTCGCCGCCATGCGCAACGTCCTCGCGGTGCCACCAGCGGAGCAGCAGCACGGGATCCTGCTCCACGCCACACGGATAGTCGCCTCCGAGGACCTGGAGGAACGGGATGTCCTCGACATCGGCTGTGGATTCGGCTGGTTTGAGCTCTTCGCCCTATCGCGAGGCGCAGGCTCGGTGACGGGGATCGAGATCTCGGAAGCGGACCTGACGACGGCTCGCACGCACGTTGACGCCGCGAACGTCCGGTTCCAGGTCGGCAGTGCGATCGATCTGCCGTTCGACGATGCGAGCTTCGACACGATCGTGTGCTGGGAGGTGCTCGAGCACATTCCCAAGCACACCGAGCCGAGAGCGTTCGCCGAGATCCGCCGAGTGCTGCGGCCCGGCGGCAAGCTCTACCTCTCGACCCCGCACGCATCGTTGAGCGCCAGGCTGCTCGATCCGGCGTGGTGGCTCATCGGTCACCGTCATTACACGACTCCGAAGCTGGAGCAGTTTGCCCGCGACGCCGGGTTGTCGATCGAATTGCTCGAGGTCCGCGGCGGCCTCTGGCTCAGCGTGTCCCTGCTGAATCTCTACATCGCGAAGTGGATCTTCCGACGCGGGCCGTTCTTGGAGGACTACGTGAACCGGCACCTCGATGCCGAGATGAGCCGGCCCAACGGCTCCGCGGGGTGCTTCCTGGTGTGCCACGCGAGCTCCCCGGCGGCCGGCTGAGTAGGCGTCAGCGGCCAGCTGAGCCCACCTTGGCAGCACACGCCGATTGCTACCGTCTGCCGCGTGAGCGCACCGTGCACACAGAGCGCGCGGGCCGCTCGCCAACGACGCCGTCGGCGCCGCCGGCGGTCTCCGTCAAGGACGTCAGCAAGACCTTCCGCCTGCCTCATCAGCAGTACCACACGCTCAAGGAGCGGGCACTGCATCCATTTCGCCGCCGGAGCTTCGACGTGCTGCACGCGGTCCAGGCGGCGAGCTTCGAAGTTGCGCCGGGGGAGTTCTTCGGGATCGTGGGCCGCAACGGGAGCGGGAAGAGCACGCTCCTCAAGTGCCTGGCCGGCATCTACGACATCGATAGCGGCGAGATGGAGATCAGAGGCCGGCTGTCGCCGTTCATCGAGCTCGGAGTGGGGTTCAACATGGACCTCACCGCCCGCGACAATGTGATCATCAACGCGATCATGCTCGGCCTCTCCCGCAGGGAGGCCCGCGAGCGGTTCGACGACATCATCGCCTTCGCCGAGTTGGAGGAGTTCGTCGATCTCAAGCTCAAGAACTACTCGTCGGGGATGTATGTCCGCCTCGCGTTCGCCACCGCGGTCCAGGTCGACGCCGACATCCTCCTCATCGATGAGGTGCTGGCGGTCGGCGACGCCGCCTTCCAGCAGAAGTGCTTCGACGAGCTCACCCGGCTCCAACAGGCGGGCAAGACGATGCTGTTCGTCACCCACGACATGGGCGCGGTCGAGCGGTTCTGCGACCGTGCGATGCTGCTGGAGCGTGGGCGGATCGTCGAGATCGGATCGCCGAGCGAGATCGCTCGCCACTACAACCAGCACAACTTCCGCCGCACCCGGATGGAGGGCGGCGTCGCCCCGTCCGAGATCCCGCCCGAGAACCCGGCAGCTCATGTGCTCAACGCCGTGTTCGAGACGGCCGGCGGCGAGCCGGCGGTGGTCGCCAGCCAGGGCGAGCCGCTGGTGGTCCGCGTAGAGCTCAGCTTCGCCGAGACCATCCACGATCCGATCTTCGCCGTACACCTGCTCGACGAAGCCGGTCACCCGGTGTTCTCCACCAACACCGTCGTACAGCGGATCGAAACCGGCACATTCGGGGCCGGGACCCACGCCACGCTACGGCTGAGCGTTGAGAACTGGCTCTCGCCTGGCCGTTACCAGCTCAACGCCTCGGTCGCCCGAGCGGGGCTCGGCGCCGACGTCATCGACGCACACCTCACAAACTCGATCATCGTCGTCTCCGACCGTGCCGGCGGCGGCCTCACCGACCTCCCGCACTCCTACGAGATCCAGCGTGGGTCATAGCGGCTCCGGGCCTCCGACGGTGCTTATCTCTCGCTCGAGCGCTGCAAGACCCGATATCCCCGCTTGATCGCCGCCAGCAGTGGAGCGGCGAGCCTCGGCCGAGCGAGCAGAGCGAGCAGCGGTCGCTCCAGGTCCTCCGGCAGTAGGCCAGCGGGCCCGACGAGGCGCATTGCATCCTCGCTGAGCCCTCCGCGCATGACGCCTGAGCCGCGCTCAAGCGCGCCGGCGGGCGTCATCGGGCCGTCGCAGGCAGCGCGGTAGACCTCCACCAGACGGAGGCCGGTGGCAGCCCAGCGCAGGGCACCCGCCGCCCCCTCGATCGCGGCCAGATTGGCGCGGCGCGCGGCCTCGTCGCGCATGAGGGCAAGCGCCCGGTCCGCCGTTGCCGCCGCGTCCCAGACGACGATCTGCGCTGCCGTCTCGGGGAGCAGTTCGCGCAGCGCCGTGCCGGCCGCCCACAGGCACGGCACCCCAGCGGCGGCCGCCTCAAACGGGATGAGCCCAAAGCCCTCATGCACGGTGGGATAGAGGACCAGGCTAGCCCGGCCCAGCAGCCACGCCTTCTCGGCGTCGGTCACCTCGCCCAACCCGACGACGGCATCGGCCAGGCGAGGGCTCTGCGCGAGCAGAGCGCGTTCCTCGTCCCGCGATGAGCCGTGGCGGACGTGCGGGCCGGCCAGCACCAGGCGTCCAGACCACTGATGACGGCGCTGGAGCTCCTCGACGACCTCCAGCGCGAACACTCGGTTCTTGTGGGTGAAGTCAGAGCCGAGGCAGAGCATCAGCTCAGCCTCGGCGCCCACGGAACCTGCTCCCGCGGGGCACGAGGGCTCAGGCGACGTGGCGGCCACAGCGTGATCGACGCCGAGATGGACGACATCGGCTCGGGAGGCGTCCACCAGCTCCTCGGCGAGCGCGTCAGACCGCGCATGCTCTGAGAAGAACACGACACGATCGGCGGCTGCCAGCGCCCGGCGCGTGATGTCGCGATACCCCCGCCAGGCCGCGCCGGAAGGGAAGTAGCCGGGGTCGTGAAAGCTGATGAGGTCCTGGTGGGTGACGACCAGCCTGTCGGCGAGTCCGGCGAGCACGGCGAGATCCGCCGGCGCGCCGATCTGATGCGGGCGATGCACAAGGTCAGCGCGCACGGCCGCCGGAGACCGGCCCGCGTCCGCCGCGGCAACGAGCGTGACACCGGGATTCCGCTCGAGCGCAGCTCGTGTGTCGGCATCGAGCCGGTCGGGCACCAGTGCGCTCACCCTCGCCTCCCCGGTGCGGGCCACCGCGCCGATCAGCTCCGTGACGTGCCGCCGCGTGCCGTTCAGCGGCCCCACCAGCGAGCGGGCATCGATGAGGACCGACAGGCCGCGCAGCGCCCGCCGCGCCGCGCCCTGCGCGCGCCCGACCGGGCCGGTGGCCGCGAGCGTTTCGCCCGGCGTCCCGGTGCGCTCGAGCACGAGCACGTCGTCGGCCAGCACATGGCACAGACCGCGCTGCAGGCATCGCGCCCCGAAGGCGTCGAGATCCTCCAGGTCACGCCCGCCCACCAGCTCGAGTGCGGAGCGGCGCACGTACACACACCCGCCCTCCGGCGCCAACACGCGGGGCCGGTTGCGCACTGCCGCGGCCGCGACGCGAGCGGCGGCATCATCGAGCCACTCGGCCGGGGCGTCGGTAGCGTCGGGAGCGATCCGGCCGGCGCTCACCGCGCTCGCGGTCGCGATCTCGGCCTCCGCGGTTGCGGCCTGCGTCATTCGCGCCAGCCCGCCGGCGGAGACCACGCAGCCGCTCCCCAGAGCGATGACGTCCGCAGGGGCTGCGGCAGCCGCAGCGTCGGCCAGCGTCACGGTCCGTCCGGCCTCAAGAAGGGTGAGCCTGTCCGCCTCGTCCAGCCGATCCAGCACCGACGGCATCGCGGCGTTCGCGCGGCTCCCGTAGACCAGCGCGGTGACCTCGGCCGGAGAGTGAGCCAGAACGCGGCGTACGGACTCCATGAAATCCTCGAGGCGCCCGCCGGCGGCGACGCAGACCACCACCTGTCCGCGGCGCGCCCCCGTGCGATCACCGAGCTCGATGCGGCGACTGCTCACCGCGCGATTATCGCCCAGCCCGAGTCAGGCACTCGGCGCGAGGCCGCGGAGTCCGGCCCCAGCGAGGCGCAACGTGACTGCTAGCTTGCTCGCCGATGAGCGCGCCATCAGCGAAGGTGTACGGGCCGTCCGCGCTGGGCGGGGATGGAAGGCGCTTCCTGGAGCTCACCGCGACCCTCGCGCGCAGCGAGTTCAAGCTGCGCTATTTCGGCTCGGTCCTGGGGTACGTCTGGTCGCTGATGCGGCCGCTGCTGTTCTTCGGCGTGCTGTACCTGTTCTTCACCGTGGTCCTCGATGTCGGCAGGGGAGTGCCGCACTACGGCGTCTATCTGCTGACCGCGATCGTGTTCTGGAACTACCTCGCCGAGGCCACCGGCAACGCGGTGACCTGCCTGGTCGCCCGCGAGTCGCTGCTGCGGAAGATCCGCTTTCCCCGGATGGTGATCCCGCTCTCGGTCTCGCTCACGGCGACGTTCAACCTCGGCATGAACTTCATCGCGGTGTTCGTGTTCGCGTTGGCCAACAACGTCACGCCGAAGCTGGCCTGGCTGGAGCTGATCCCGATCGCGCTGGCCTTCATCGTGTTCGCCACCGGGATCGGGATGCTCCTGTCGGCCGCCTACGTCCGGTTCCGGGACGTGGCGCCGATCTGGGAGGTGCTCGTCCAAGCGTGGTTCTACTGCACGCCGATCATGTACCTCGCGTCCAAATACAGCTCCAGGACCGCGGTCGACCACTTCGGCACCGGCCTCGTGCACATCGCCATGATCAACCCCGCCGCGACGCTGCTGACCCAGACGGGCCACGCGGTCATCGGGGGGCCGGGGTTCCCCTCGGCGCCGGCCGCCGGTGGGTGGGCCGCCACAATCGTCGCGGGCGCAGTCATCGTCGCAATGTTCGCGCTCGGCTGGTGGTTCTTCACCCGTGAGGCGCCGCGGGTGGCGGAGAATCTCTAGCCGGCAGGCTCGTGCCCGGCCCAGCCCGGCCCGGAGCGCGGCGGGGGGCCGGGCCGGCTCGGAGCCGGGCGGGCTCAGAGACCGGCGAGGATCGTCCGCAGCCCGTCGCGCAGGGAGACGCTCGCCTCCCAGCCCAGCTCGGTGCGAGCCCGGCTGACGTCCAGGCAGCTGCGGCGCACCTCGCCGGGGCGCTCAGGCGAGGCATTGGGCGCGGGCAGCGGCTTCTCAGGCGAGATGTCGTTGAGGGCCTCGATGAGCTCGAGCACCGAGGTCTCCTGGCCATGCCCGATGTTGACCGTCCCGGTGATCGTGGAGTCAGCCGCCAGCAGGTTGGCCCTCACCACATCGGACACGTCCACCCAGTCACGCGTCTGGCCGCCGTCTCCGAACACCGTCGGCGCGGTGCCGTCGATCAGGTGGCCACAGAAGATCGCCACCACGCCGGCCTCGCCGTGCACGTCCTGGCGCGGCCCGTAGACGTTGCCGTAGCGCAGCGAGACGGTGGAGAGCCCGTGCAGGCGGGTGTAGAGCGCGCAATAGCCCTCAGCGCATAGCTTGCTCTGCCCGTAGGGGGCCAGCGGGCGAATCGGGCTGTGCTCGGGGGTCGGGAGCACATCGGCGTCGCCGTACAGGCCGCCGCCGGTGGAGGTGTTGACCACTCGCCGCGCACCGGTCTCGCGCGCCGCCTCCAGGACGTTGATCGTGCCCAGCACGTTGGTCTGGGCGTCGTCGGCGGGGCGCGCCACCGAGTGGCGCACATCGATCTGAGCGGCGAGGTGGAAGACCAGCCCGGGCGGCCGCGCCTGAAAGACGCCGCGCACCGCATCGGCATCGCGCACGTCGACGGTCTCAAGCGCCGCTCCGTTGGCCAGCGCGTCGGCGAGGTTCTCGCGCTTGCCGGTGACCAGCGTGTCGATCACGGTCACGCGGTCGCCGCGCGCCACCAGCGCGTCGACCAGATTGGATCCGATGAAGCCGGCGCCGCCGGTGACCAGGCAGTCCATGGATGGTGGAGATTACGAAGCCCGGGGTATGAGGGGCTGTGCGCTCGATCGCGCGCGGCAGCTCTGAGTCGGGATCGTCAGGAATATCGTGCCGTTTGCAACTTTGCTGACGTTCGTCCACCCAATGAGGCAACACCGTAACTTCAGGGCACAATCGCCGTTCCTACGCATAACCTCTGAGAGGTCCAGCCGCATATGCAGGGAGATCTGACCACGTCCATGCGCCCCCAGGGTTCGCTAGAGCCAGAACTGACGCCGCCCGTGACCCCGCCCGAAGCGGCGGACGTCCTCGGCGTGCCGCTCGGCCTGACCGACTACGACGGCGCGCTGAACTGGATCGAGGACATGGTGCAGGCCCGCCAGCAGGGCTACGTCTGCGTCTGCAACGTCCACGCGGTGATGGCCTCGGCCGAGGATCCGGCGCTGCGCTCGGCGCTGCTGGGCTCATCCCTCAACGTCCCCGACGGGCAACCGCTCGTGTGGGCGCTCAACCTCCTCGGCCACTCCCTCAACGACCGCGTCTACGGCCCGGAGCTCATGGCCCGCTACTGCGCGCGGGCGGTGGGGTCGGGTCAGCGCATGTACCTCTACGGCGGCCGCAATCAGGGCGCGCTGGTCCAGCTCGCGCTCAATCTGCGCCAGCGTTACCCGGGCGTGCGGATCGTCGGCGGCTATTCGCCGCCCCACCGCCCCCTCGCCCCCGAGGAGCGCGAGGCCGTGGTCAAGGAGATCAACGGCTCGCGCGCCGACGTCGTGTGGGTGGGGATCGGCGTGCCCAAGCAGGAGAAGTGGATGGCGGAGATGCGCGACGACCTCCAGGCGCCCGTCCTCATCGGCGTCGGCGCCGCCTTCGACTTCCACGCGGGCCTCGTGCCCCAGGCGCCCAACGTGCTCCAGGAGTCCGGCCTGGAGTGGGCCTACCGGCTGGCCCACGAGCCGCGCCGGCTGTGGCGGCGCTACACGCGCTACAACCCGCGCTTCGTCGGCGCGTTCGCGCGGCAGCTGCGCGAGCATCGCCGTCAGGCCCGGCAGGCCGGCTGATCAGGACGCGCGCAGTGCTGTGTGACGGCCCCACCATGGTGGGGCGCGGTGTGAGCAGGCGCGTCAGCGCGCAGACGACGTCGTCCTGGTCGGCGACGGTCAACGCGGGTCCGAGCGGAAGGCTGACCGTTGACTCCGACAACCGGGTCGCGACCGGGAACGCGCCGGACGAGAGCGCGTACGTGTCGCGGTAGTACGGATGCAGATGAACTCCCCGATAGTGGACCCCCGTGCCGATGTTGCGGTCGTGGAGAGCCTGGATGAGCTCGTCGCGGCCCAGCGGGGCCTTGCCGGTCAGCCGGACCTGGTAGAGGTGGCGGGCATGCCGCGTGTGAGGCTGCGGGGGCGGCGGGGTCTCGAGCGGCAGGCCCGCGAGCAACTCGTCATAGCGCTCCCACAGCTCCCGGCGCCGCTCGATCCAGCCGTCGAGCCTCGGGAGCTGAACCAACCCGAGCGCCGCCTGGACGTCGGTCATGTTGTATTTGAACCCGGGCTCGACCGCCTCGTAGTGGCGGAACCCGCGGTCGGTGAACCGTTGCCACGCACCGGCGCTCAGCCCGTGCAGGGCCAGTCGCTCCACCCGCTCGGCGATCGCCGCGGAGTCGGTGAGGACCGCGCCGCCCTCGATCGTCGTGATGTTCTTGGTGGCGTAGAAGGAGAAGGCGGTCACGTTGCCCCACGACCCGATCCGGCGCCCGTGCCACTCCGCACCGATGGCGTGCGCCGCGTCCTCGATCACGTGAATGCCGTGGCGATCGCGCAGGCGGCCCAGCCGGTCCATGTCGACGGGCCTGCCGGCGAGATGCACGGGCATGATCGCCCGGGTGCGCGGGGTGATCGCCGCCTCGGCGGCGTCGAGGTCGATGAGGCCGTGACCGGGCTCGCTGTCGAGAAGGATCGGGGTCGCCCCCACGTGCTCGACAGCATTGGCCGAGGCCACGAACGTCATCGCGGGCACGAGGACCTCGTCGCCGGGCCCGATGTCGAGCACTTTGAGAGACAGCGTCAGGGCAGCGGTGCACGAGGCCAGACAGCGCGCATACGGGGCGCCGATGTACTCCGAGAGCATGTTCTCGAAGCGCTGCACCTTGGGACCGGTACCAACCCATCCGGTGCGCAGCGAGTCCACGACCTCGGCGATCTCGGCATCGCCGATCGTTGGGCTCCCGAAGATCAGAAAGTTCTCACGCATGATCGTGGCGTGCGCGTGGGCACGCGTCAGAGTCAGCTCTGGCCCCAGATCCCTTCTGTGCGCCCGGGGCGTCACGAGCAACTCCGCCCGCTCAAGACTATTGGAGCGGACTGCCTCCGACTGTTAGAGAACTCCTAACCTTCCCGCCCTCACCATGGACGCAGCACCCGACAAGCCGACCGCTTCGATCGTCATCCCGGCCTACCGAGCGCCGGACTACCTGGACGTGACCCTCCGCTCGATCACGCCCCAGGCGGCCGCGAGCGGCGCGGAGGTGATCGTCGTCAGCGACGGGCCCGACCCCGCAAACGACGCCGTCGCCGCGCGACACGGCGTGCGGCTGGTCACCCTCCCGGTCCATGCGGGCCTCAATACCGCGCGCAACGCCGGGATCGACGCCGCGCACAGCGACCTCATCGTGTTCGTCGATCAGGACGTCGACGCTCCGGAGGGGTGGCTGGAGTCGGTCGTCGCCGGCGTCGCGGCCTATCCCGACCTGGAGGTCTTCGGAGGTCCCATCCGGCCCCGGATGGAGACGACGCTGCCGGCCTGTGATCGCCATCCGCCGCCGATCACCACGCTCGACGCCGGGCCGGTCGACTGCGACGTCCGCTTCGTGTGGGGCGCGAACATGGCAATGCGGCGCAGCGCGTTTGAGCGCATCGGGCTGTTCGACCCCGGCCTGCTGGGCCGTGGCGACGAGGAGGAGTGGCTGGAGCGCTACAGCGGGGCGGGCGGGCGCATCCGCTACCTCGCCGCCGCCGCCATCGACCACCGCCGGGACGCCGCCGACTCGCGCCTGGGCGTGCTGGCCCGAGCCGCCTATGGCCAGGGACGCGAGGTCCGCCACCACGATCGCCGCAGCGGCAAGGCGCGCCCCGTCTCCGCGGAGCTGCGCACGCTCGCCGGCTGCGCCTGGCACACCGTGCGGAGGCGGTGCGCGTACGGGATCGTCATGGGCGCGCGCACCGCCGGGACCCTGCGCGAGGCGCTTGCGGAGCGCCGTGGCTGATCCGCCCGACGACTTCCTCTCGGGCACCAGCGGGCAGGTGTACGGCATCCGCGCCACCACGCGCGCGGCGATCGCCGATGCGGTCGCCGATGCCTGGGCGATGGGGAGCCTGCAACCGTGGCGACTTCGTCGCGCGGCAGCGACGCACCCCCGCCGCAGCGTGCTGGCACTGGCCGTGGAGCGCGAGGACCAGCCCAACCTGCTGGCCGCCGCGCACGCCGAGCTGCTGCGATCCCGTCACGACGTCCGTTTTGACCGGATCGGCGTCGGCAACCGAGGCAAGTTCGAGAATCTGAACACGCTGCTAAAGCGCCACCCACCCCAGGAGCACGACTGGCTGCTGGTGCTCGATGACGACGTCGCGCTGCCCCGCGGGTTCCTCGACGCGTTCCTGCTCATCGTCGAGCGGTTCGGCCTCCGCATCGCGCAGCCGGCCCACCGGGCCCTCTCCCATGCCGCCTGGCAGGTCACCCGCCGGCAGCCCGGGGGTCTCGTGCGGGAGACCTCGTTCGTGGAGATCGGGCCGGTCTCGGCCTTCCATTCCGTCACCTTCGACGCGCTGCTGCCCTTCCCCCCGCTGCGGGCGGGCTGGGGCCTGGACGCACATTGGGCCGCCATCGCGCGGGACCAGGACTGGCCCATCGGCATCGTCGACGCGACTCCGATCCGCCATCGGACGCGCCGGATCGCGGCGGCCTATGACCGCGAGGAGGCGGTCGCTGAAGGGCGGCGCTTTCTCGCCGGGCGCCCCTACGTCACCGCCTCGCAGGCGCAGCGCACGATCGCGGCGCACCGGCGCTGGAGATGAGGGTCCTGATCGTCGCCGAGTACTACCCGCGGGCGGCGGACCCGACCCTGGGGATCTGGGCGCATCGCCAAGCGGTGGCGGCACGCGATGCCGGAGCCCAGGTGCGCGTGCTCGTACTGCACCGACCGCTGCCGCCGCTCGCCGACGTCCGCAGGCTGCGCGCGGGGGCCGTGGCCAAGGCGGTGGCCCAGCCCGGCCGCGACCTGCGCGACGGGATCCAGGTCGACTACGTGCGCTACCTCTCACCGCCCCGGCCGTGGAGCTATGCCACGTGGGGGGCGTGGGCGGCGCCCGTGCTCCGGCGGGCGCTGTCCGGCCTGCGCGCCGAATTCGCCTTTGACCTGATCCACGCTCACTACGCGGTTCCCGCCGGCGACGCGGTCCGCCGCGCCGCGCCGCGGACGCCGATGCTCGTCTCCGTTCACGGCGGCGACGTCCATGGCCGCCACGCCGGTGCCTCCACGGTGCGCCGCGCGCTGAGCCACGCTCGGCTGGTGCTGGCCAACAGCGCCGGGACGGCCCGACGATGCGTCGAACGCGGGGCCCGCCGGACGCGGGTCGTGCACCTGGGGACAGACATGCCGGGCGCGCCGGAGCCGGCCCCCGAAGTGCCGACGCTCGTCACGGTCGGGAACCTCATTGCGCGCAAGCGCCATGCCGATGTGATCGAGGCGCTGGCTCTCCTGGGCGACCGGTGGCCGCAGTTGCGCTACGTCGTCGTCGGGGACGGTCCCGAGCGAGCGGCCCTCGCGGCCCTCGCCGCAGCCCGCGGCGTCGCCGGCCACGTCCAACTGCGCGGGCGCCTTGACCACGACGAGGCACTGGCGGTGGCGCGAGGCGGCTCGCTGTTCGTGCTGCCCAGCGTCGCCGAGGCCTTCGGGGTCGCCTACGTTGAGGCGATGGCCGGCGGTGTCCCCGCGATCGGATCGCGCGGCGAGGACGGGCCCGAGGAGATCGCCGCCGCCGGTGGCGGCATCGAGCTGGTGAGCCCCGGCGACCCGCGGGCGCTCGCGGACGCGATCGACGCGCTCCTCTCCGACGCGGCGAGGCTGGCGGCGCTGCGCCGCGCCGCGCATGACACCGTGGCCCGCGCCTTCACCTGGCAGCGCTGTGGCCGCGAGACCGTCGCCGCCTACGAGGAGGTGCTCGGTGGCTGACGCGGCCGTGCCGGTGCCCGAGGGCTCGGCGCCCTACGACGCTCAGAACCTGCTTGACCGCCACAGCAAGCGCTCGACGCTGGAGCTCAACTATCGCCACATGATGGAGCGGGAGCGGGCCATCGTGGACCGGGAGGTCGGCCTGCCGCGTGGCGAGGTCCTCTCGGTGGGGTGCGGATGGCACCCCGGCCGCCACCTGTTCCCGGCTCCGGCCTTCCGCCTCGTCGGCGCCGACGCGGACCCCGCCAAGGTGGCCGGGGTCCTGGAAGCCGGGCGCGCCGATGCCGGCGTGGTCGGCTATGCCGGGCGCCTGGGGCTGGCGCCGCGCTCCTTCGACGTCGTCCTCTACCGGCTCGTCCTGCACCACCTCATCTTCCAGGGCCCGCTCAGCCCGTGCTTTGAGGAGGCGGCACGGCTGTTACGTCCCGGCGGAGCACTCATCGCCGTCGAGCCGGGAAGGTGGCATCCGGTGGGCGCCGCGTTGGCCGTGGCCAACCGGACGGGCCTGGCCACACGGGTCCACGGGACGCCCGATGACGTTCCGCTGGCGCCCCGCCGGCTGCTCGCCGAGGCCCGGGCGGTGGGCCTCCAGGCCCAGCTGCACGCCGTCACCTACACCTGGCGGCGGCTGCCCCCACCGATGCAGCGCGCGCTGTGGCCGCTGGATGAGCTCGGCTCCCGCGGGCGGGCGGCGATGTTCGGCCATACGCTGATGCTCGTCGCCCGGGCGCCAGATGCAACCAACCACCTCGGTTAGGCACGCGTTGTCATGGCGCCCCAGCCCACACGGCGATTGCTAGCCTCCGCACCCGTGTCGACCCTTGTGCCGGCGCCGCCGGGCGCCGGGGAAGAAGCGCCGGCGCCAGCCTCGCGGCCGCATCCCCCCGTCCGGCTCACCCGTGATCTGATCGCCGGTCTGGCCGTGGCGGCCGCGCTGGTGGCGCTGGTGTTCCTCACCAGCAGCAGCATCGATCAGACCGTGACCGGCGAGAACACGTGGTCGGAGATCGTGATCACGTTCCTCGGTGCGGGCGCCTGCGCCACGGCGGTGCTGATCGGCGGGCGCGGGCGGGCCTGGGGCGTCCCGGCCGTGGCCGCGTTCGCGGCCTTCACCGCGTACGCGGCGCTGTCGATCGTGTGGTCGGTGCAGCCGGACTGGTCGTGGTTCGGCGCCAACCAGCTGCTGTCGTACCTGGCCGCCTTCGCGGGCGCGGTCGCCCTGGCGCGAGTGGCACCTCGGCGCTGGCCTGTGCTGGTGGGTGCGCTGGCCACGGCCAGTGCCGCGCTGTGCGGCTACGCGCTGCTGGCCAAGGTGTTCCCCACGACTCTGGCACCCGCCAATATCTACGGACGGCTGCTGGCGCCCTTCGGCTACTGGAACGCGATCGGCGTCTGCGCCGCCCTGGGCCTGGCTCCGGCCCTGTGGGCCGCGACCCGGCCCGCGACCCCGACGGTGCTGCGCGCGCTGACCATCCCGGCGATGACGCTCATGATCAGCGTGATCGAGCTGTCGTTCTCGCGCTCGGCCGCTCTGGTCGGGGTGGTCGCGGTCGCCGCGTGGGCCGCATTCGTCCCCCTGCGGCTGCGCACGGCGCTCATGCTCGGCCTCGCCGGGTTGTGCGCGGCGCCGATCGTGCTCGTCGCGCTGCACAGCCACAACCTCACCACCGACTACGTCCTCCTCCCGGCCCAGGACGCCGCCGGCCACGCCTTCGGGCCGGTGCTGCTGGGAGTCGTGGTGGCCTCGCTGGCCGCCGGCGTGGCCGTGAGTTACGCGATGCCGCGGGTCACCGTCCCTGACCCCGTCCGCCGCCGCGCGGGCATGGGGCTCCTCATCCTGGTCGCGCTCGTGCCGGTAGCCGGCATCGCGGCTCTGGCGGTGTCGAGCCGCGGCCTGTTCGGTCAGATCTCCCACGCGTGGCAGTCGCTGGTCAGCACGCACAGCGTCGTCCTCGACAACCAGAGCCGGATCACCCAGCTCGGCTCCAGCCGGCCGGCCTACTGGCATCAGGCACTGGACGTCGGCAGCCATGCGCTGCTCAAGGGCGTCGGCGAGCTCGGCTTCGCCGTCGCGCGGCTGCGCTACACGACGAGCCAGCTCAAGACCGACACAGCGCACAACTACGTGGTCCAGACGTTCGCGGACCTGGGGATCATCGGCATCGCGCTGACCCTGGCGCTGCTGGTCGCGTGGGGCCGTGCCGCCGCCCGCCCGCTGGCCCCCAAGCGCCGCTGGCACGAGCTGACCCACCTGGAGGCGATCGAGCGCGAGGGTCTGGTGGTGATGGCCATCGTGGTCGTGACCTTCGGCATCCAGTCCTGCCTGGACTACACCTTCGACTTCCCGGGCATCGCGATCCCCGTCCTGCTCTGTGCCGGCTGGCTCGCCGGGCGCGGCCCGCTGGCGGCCGCGGTCGGGCGGCGTCCGGAGGGCCGGGTATCGGTGGTGCAACGGCCCGGGGCCGGCGCGCTCGTCACCGGGCTGGCCACGGTGGCGCTGATCGGCGGGTGGCTGATGTGGCAGCCCTTGCGCTCGGCGCAGGCCATGGCCGACGCCGAGAACCACCCCGAGACCGCGTTTGCCAGCGCACGGGCGGCGGCCGGACGCGATCCGCTGGCACTCGAGCCCCTCCACGTGCTCTCGGAGCTCTATCAGGGGGCCAACGACAACGCCTCGGCTCGTGCGGAGCTGGTGAGGGCCACTCAGATCCAGCCTGACAACCCGCAGTCGTGGTTGTGGCTCGGAGCATTTGACGTCACGATCCGGCGTCCCGAGCTCGCCTTCTACGAGCTCAACCGCGGGTTGTCGCTCGACCTGCCGCTGACTATTCAGACGCAGAACGCGCGGACCCAGATCGCGGAGGCGATGGCGCAGATCGCCCAGCGCAAGGCCGCGCAGCGCCAGGCCGCGGCGGCGAAGGTCAGCTCGCCAACGCGGCGCCGGGCTCGAGCAGGGACCCGGGAGCGCACCGGGGCGCGCGGCCTCGTACACATCGGTGAGCAGCCGCTCGTATTGATCGGTGACCGCGTCCCACGAGAAGTCCGACGCCCGGTTCCGGGCCCGCTCGCGGTACTCGGCCACCAGGGGCCCGTCGTCGAGCAGCCGCCGCAGCTGCTCTGACAGCGAGCTCACGCCGGTGCGGCCTGAGAAGTAGATCCCCGCGTCGCCGACGGTCTCCGCGTTGGGCGGGTGGTCGTTGACCAGCACGCAGTTGCCGGCGGCCATCGCCTCGAGGATGACCGGATGGGTCCCGCCGACGCCGGTGGGGGCGCAGAACAGATAGGCGTGGCGCTGAAGCTCCCAGTAGCGCCGCCCGAAGACGTACCCGGGAAACACCACTCGCGGGTCGGCCGTCCGCCGCACCTGGCGGATGTACTCGTCGGCGTACGGCGCGCCCCCGACGATCACCAGCTTCATCCCGCGCGCCCGCAGACCGTCGATCCGCGAGAACGCCTCGACGAGCAGATGCGGGTTGTTCTCGGGCTCCAGCCGGCCGACGAACAGGATGTAGCGCCGCGGCTCCAGCCCGAGCTCGTCCAGGGCCCGCCGGCCGTCGTGGCCCGGGTCGGCGACGCCGTAGGGGACCACGCCGATCCGCCGCCCGTAGCGCTCCTGGTAGGTGGCCGCGACCGCGTGGCTGTCGGTGATGGCCCGATCGGCGAAGCGCGGCGCCGCGCGCTCGGCGAAGCGCAGGTAGGCCTTGGCCGGGGCCGACTTCTGGCGGTCGGAGTCCAGGCCGTCGATGTTGATGAGCGTCGGGATGCCCGCCGCCCGCGTGCACGCCGGAGGCCGCGCGCCGAGAGGTCGTGGCGCAGCGCCTCGCTGCCGCCGACCGCGCTGAGCGCACCGGCGAGCGCGGCGGGGTCGTCGGGGTCCGCGTACCGCACCGCGTCGCCGCACACCTCGGCGATCCCCGGCGACGGGGCCGCGATCACCGGGGTACCGAGCGCCATCGCCTCCAGCGCCGTGAGCCCGAACCCCTCATGGACGGCGGGATGCACCAGCGCCGCCGCCCCCGCGTGCAGCTCGCTGAGCCGCTGCGAGCTGGGGCTGGGCTCGACCACGACGCCGGCGGGCGTCCCGCGCGCCGCGCCGGCCAGCACCAGGCTCAGCGGCCGTGGGGCCACGGCGGCATAACGGTGGTAGGCCTCCACGAGCGCCGCGACGTTCTTGCGCGGCTCGTGGTCGCCGACGTAGAGGAAATGCCGGGGACGCTCGGCCCGCGGCTGGGGCATGAGCTCCTGGCCGGGGCCGTGCGGCGCCACCACGATGCGACGGGCCGGCACCCCCCACAGCGCCTGCACGTCCCGCGCGGTGGCGTGGCTCACGCACACGACCGCGGCGGCGGTCCGGGCGGCGAGGCGGTGGGTGAGCTGCGCGTAGCGGCGATAGGCCGGCGGGAAGTGGGCGGGCAGCAGCTCGAAGGCGAGGTCGTGGACGGTGATCACCTGCGGCGGCGTGCCCGGGGTGTAGGCGTGCGCGGGCAACGGGTGATGGACGACGTCGGCGCCGGCGGCCCGGGCCCGGCGGGGAGCTCGTACTGGGTCCAGCGCTGATCCTCCAGGGCATTGGCCGCGCTCCTGACACCGCCTCCGCCCGGCGGGTGGCGGCGCGCGTCGGCCACCGTGTGCACGGCGACACCGGGAAGCTCCCGGAGCGCGGCGACCAGACGATCGACGTAGACCGCGGTTCCCGAGTGGGGCGCCCGGGCCGCGTAGGTGGCATCGATGAGAATCCGCACCGTCAGCGCACCGCGCGGGCCAGCAGGAGGCGGCGCGCCAGCGGCGGGCCGGCCTTCGCCGTCACCCGGATGTCGGTGAAGGCGAAGTCTCCCAGGAGCTCGCGCAGGGAGCGCGCCGTGTACAGGTGCAGATGGTCGCCCAGTGGCTCGGAGTAGCGCTCGATCCCGCCGGCCAGCAGCCGCAGCCGGCCGTGGCTGGGCGTCGTGAGGAGCACTCGTCCCCGCGGGGCGAGCACCCGTCGCACCTCCGAGAGCCACCGGGCGGTGTCGCCGACGTGCTCGATCACCTCGCTGGACCACACCGTGTCAAAGGCCCCGTCGTCGAACGGGAGCGCCGCGTCGATCTCGATCAGGCACCGGGCGAGCTCCGGGTGCCGGCGGCCCACCCGGTCAAGGGCGGCCTGCGCGACGTCGGCCGCCGTGACCTGCGCCCCGTTGCGGGCCAGGTCCGCGGCGAGGTCGCCGGCCCCGCAGCCGAGGTCCAGCACGCGCTCCCCGGCGGCGACGTTGGCCAGCGCGAACCCGCGGCGGACCGCCAGGTCGGGAGGCGTCAGGTCCTCGGGCAGACGCTCCCAGAGCTCCTCGTAGTACTCCTTCACGGCGTGAACCTACCGCCCCCGGCGACGCCGGAGACCCCCGGAGCGCTCGCGGAGTGGACACACGCGGCGCCGCCCGGATACAGTGCCGCGCGGGGAACACCGAAGTCCAGCTCATGCCCACCGCCACGGTCAGCGACTCTGCCTCGGACCCCCAGCCCACCGGCGAGCCCGGCCGCGGGCTCCGGATCCTCGCCGTGGCGGCGGTGGATCAGCCCGGCGGCGCGGAGACGACGCTTCTGCGCCTGCTCTCGCGGCTGCGCGACCGCGGCTGGCAGGTCACGCTGGCGACGCCTGGGCACGGTCCGCTGCGCGCCGCCGGCGAGTCGGCCGGCCACCGCTGCCTGCCGCTGCCGGTGGGTGGCCTGGCCGCGGGCACGGGCGCCGGTGCGGTGGGGTCCTGGCCGCGGGCACGCCGGCTGGCCGCAGACGCCGACATCGTCTATCTCAACGGCACGGTGTGCGGGCGCCTGCTGCCGGCCCTGGCGGGGGCGCGGGCACGGCGGGTCCTGCACGTCCATGACATCGTCACCCGCGTCCCGCGCTTCTGGCGGCTGGCCGACGTCGTCCTGGCGGCCTCGGGCGCCGTCGCGCAGCGGCTCGGCACGATGGCGCCTCACGTGGTCTATGGGCCGGTCGACTCAGACCCGCCCGCCGTCGCGCCGCCCTGGACGCCGGGCGGCGGGCAGGTCGTGGGGTTCGTGGGGCGCATCGAGCCGCGCAAGGGGACGCTGGACCTCGTCCGCGCGGCACCGGCCATCCGCGCGGGCGCCCCGGACGTCAGGGTGATGGTGGTGGGCGACGATCCCTACCGCACCGATCCGGCGTACACGGCGGCGGTCACCGATTCGCGTGAGATCGAGCACCACCGCTGGGTCCCCGATGCCCCGGGCCTGATGCGCCATCTCGACGTCCTCGTCCTCCCCTCCTACGAGGAGCCCTTCGGGACGGTCCTGGCCGAGGCCATGGCCGTGGGCACGCCGGTGGTCGCGACCCGCGTGGGTGGGCTCGCCGAGGTCGTCGACGACGGCGTCACCGGCCGGCTGGTGGCCCCCGGTGATCCGGCGGGGCTCGCCGCGGCCGTCCTGGAGGTCCTGCGCGACCGCGAGCGGATGGGCGCCGCCGCCCGCGAGCGGGCGCGGCGCTTTGACTCTGACGGGTACGCCGAGCGCGTGGAACGGCTGCTGGCGGCGTGAAGCTCGCCTACGACAGCCGCCCTGCTCACATGTGGCACGGCGTGGGCCGGTATGCCCGCTGCCTGCTCGACGCGCTGGGCCAGTCAGGGCGCGGGGAGATCGTCGAGACCCGGGACCCGCGGCGCGGCGACCTGTTCCACTCGCCGTGGATCGAGGGCGCGCCGCTGCGCTCCCCGGTCCCGGCGGTGGTGACCCTGCACGACCTCGTCCCGCTCAAGCGCCCGGGTGACTACCTGCGCACCGGCCTGCGTTTCAAGCTGCGCTACCTCGCGGTTCAGCGGGCGACGACGGTGATCGTCCCCACCCGGGCGGTCGCCGATGACGCGATCCGGGCGCTCGACATCCCCGCCGGCCGGATCGAGGTGATCCCCGAGGCCGCGGCGCCGGCGTTCTGGATGCGGCCCGCCGAGGAGGTCGCCGCCGTCCGCGAGCGCTACGGGCTCCCCGACCGCTATCTGCTGTGGGTCGGCACCATGCGCACGCCCGACCCGCGCAAGCGGGTGGCGGCCCTGGCCCGCGCGGGCCGCTCGATGCCACTCGTCCTCGTCGGGCCGGTGAGCCGGTGGGCCCGAGAGCTGCCCGGGGTGCAGGTCACCGGCGCGGTCCCCGACGACGAGCTCGCCGCCATCTACAGCGGCGCCCACGCGCTGGTCTTCCCCTCAGATGAGGAGGGTTTCGGGCTGCCGCCCGTGGAGGCTCTCGCCTGCGGCACCCCGGTGGCCGCCTGCGACGTCCCCGCTCTGCGCGAGGTCCTCGCCGGCCGGGTGACACTCTCCGACGTCGACGACCTCGACGGCCTCGTCCGCCACGCCGAGGGTCTGTCGCGCCCGGTGGGACCCCCGTCGCAATGGTCCTGGGACGACGTCGCGGCGGCCACGTGGGAGGTCTATGAACGCGCCCTGCTCACCGGCCCGCCCGGGCGACGGCGCACTCCGACACGCGCTCACGCCGGGGCGCGGAGCCTCAGGGGCGCCGAGCGCCTGCGCCGCTCCTGAATGAGGCGCCGCCGGCGCCTGGCTCCGCCCCGGAGCGCCCAGGCCTTGCCGTAGCCGGCGAGCAGGTGGCGCTCACGGAGCAGCGCGTGGCCGAGGGCCGCGAGCTCGTACCCGGCCACCCACGGCAGGTCGCGGGCCAGCGCCGCCGGCGTGTCGTTCTTGACCATCATCAGGTAGCGGTTGCGAAACTGCAGTCGCCGGTCGGCCTCGCTCATCCGCGGCCGCGTCGACGGGCTGTAGGTGCGCACGTGCTCGGCCACGGCGCGCGGCTCGTAGACGGCGCTCCAACCCAGCAGCTGGGCGCGCCAGGCCAGGTCGGCATCAGAGCCCCACAGCGCCATGTCCTCATCGAGCACCTCGGCGCCGTCCAGGGCGCAGTCGATGAGGGTCTGGCGGCGATACAGCGCGGCCGCCCCGTCGGCGCCGAACACCGCCGCGGGCCGTGCGTAGGCGCGCTGGGGAGCCCGTGGCCGACCAGCCCGTTCTTGCGCCGGCGCTCGATCACCATGCCCGCGGTGTCGATCTGACCCAGCGGCTCTGCGCCTTGAGCGCCGGCCACCCGGACGAGCCTGGGTGCGACCGCGCCGATGCGGGCGTCGCCGAAATGCGGCAGCGCTGCGGCCAGGAACCCGGGCGCCAGAAAGCAGTCGGCGTTGAGCAGCAGCACGGCATCGTCACCGCCGGTGGCGGCGATGCCCGCGTGGATCGCCGCCGCGTAGGTGCGCCGGGGATTCAGCCGGAGGTGGCGGGCGCCGTGGCGATCTGCCAATTCCGCGGTCGCGTCGCTGCACGCGTTGTCGATCACGACCACCTCCGGACGCGGCTCCTGGGCCAGCGCGGCGGGGAGCGAGCGCGTGAGCATGTGGGCCTCGTCGAGGCTGAGCATGAGGACCGTGACGCGCACGCCGGCGAGTGTGGCAAAGCCGGCACCCCCTTTTGGCGGCGCGCGGGTTGTGGAATCATTCGCGCCGGTGGTAAGTCAGAAATGAAGGGCTTTGTCGCGCTAGGGATGGCGCTGGGGACGTTGCTGGTGGTGCCGGCGGCTCTGGCCGCGCCGGCGACCCATGCCCCGCCGGCGACCCATGCCCCGCCGGCGACCCATGCCCCGCCCGCGCACGCCGCCGACTACGTCGTGACCGAGAACGCTCACAGCGGCGGGTACTTCGCGGCCACCAGCACGACCTCGGGCGGGGGTGGCATCTATCAGGACGTCGCGCTGAGCACCTCCGCCGGCCAGACCGTGTGCGGCTCGGCGTGGGTACGCACCCAGGTCCCCAACACGGGCGGATCGGGCACGTTCGCGCTGTTCCTGGTCGGCGGCAGCGCCACCGACTCCGGCGGCGGCACCTTCAACAACCTCGGCTTCGGCGACAACTGGACCGAGGTGCATACGTGCGTCGAGGCCACGGGCAGCCACACGACCCTGCGCATCCAGTTCTACCCGACGCCCGGAGGACCGACGATCGAGATCGACGACGTCAACGTCGACGTGTCGCTGGCCGCCGACGGAGGCTTTGAGACCGGCGGCGGATGGGCGCGCTACCCCGGCACCAGCACCAACTTCGTCGTCGACGGCAACGGCGCCACCACCGCGCACAGCGGCACGCACTTCGCCGCCACCAACACGACCTCCGACGGGGGCGGCATCTACCAGGACATCGCGCTCAACACCAGCGCCGGCCAGACCGTCTGCGCCTCGGCCTGGGTCCGCAGCGAGGCTCCCGCCACCGGGGCCCAGGGCACGCTGGCCGTGTTCCTGCTCGGCGGCGCGGCCAACGACGGCAGCGGCGGGAACTTCAGCGGCCTGGGCAACGGGGACAACTGGACACAGGTCCACACCTGCGCGGAGGCCACCGGCGCACACAGCACGCTGCGGGTCCAGTTCTACCCGGCGCCCGGAGGGCCGACCGTCGAGATCGACGACGTCAACGTCGACGTGTCGATGGCGGCCAACGGCGGCTTCGAGGCGGGCGCCGGCCCGTGGGCGCCGTATCCCGGAACCAGCACCCTCTACGCCCCGTTCGCCAACGGCGTCTCGACCGCGCATTCCGGTGGCGACTTCGGCGCCACCAACACCAGCGACAGCGGAGGTGGGATCTACCAGGACGTCGCGACCGCCACGAGCCCGGGGCAGACCGTGTGCGGCTCGGCCTGGGTGCAGAGCGAGGCGCCCGCCACCGGCGCCTCGGGCACCTTCGCCCTGTTCGAGGTGGGCGGGAGCGCCGACGATGGGGGCGGCGCGACCTTCAGCGGCCTGGGCAACGGTGACAACTGGGCTCAGGTCCACACCTGCGCCGAGGCCACCGGCGCACACAGCTCGGTGCGCATCCAGTTCTATCCCACGCCGGGGGGCCCGACGCTGGAGATGGACGACGTCAACGTCGACGAGTCCCTGGCCGCCAACGCCGGCTTTGAGAACGGGCCGGGCGGGTGGGCCACCTACCCGTCGACCAACTCCAGCTACGTCGTCGTCCCCAGCGGTCAGATCAAGGCGACGATCGTCACGCCGGTCCAGCCCACCCCGCAGCCCACCACGATCCCGCTGCCCAGGGGCAGGCATGCCCTCAAGATCAAGCTCCTGATCAAGTGGTCGTGGAACCACGGCACGACCACGCTGCGCAAGTACAAGCTCGGGCGCTTCCCGCACAGCACCCGCTTCACCATCAGCTGCCGTGGGCCGCGCTGCCCGCGCCCGCGGACGATGCGGGCCGCCGGTTCCAAGCGCATCCACGCTCTCCTCCACGGGCTGGTGGGGCGCCGCTACCACGCCGGCGACGTGCTCACCGTCACCTTCACCGCGCTCGGCTGGGCGCGCGAGCGCGCGCGGATCACGATCCGCGACGGCCGAAAGCCCAGGGTCGCCCGAGCCTGAGTGCGTGTCCTGCGCACCCACGGTGTGGGATGATGAATTTCAGGTGGGATGACATGAGGACGCGCGCGGTGGGGACCGTTCTCGCGCTGGCGCTGTGCGCGCCGGCGGCCGCCGCTCACGCCGACACCGTGCTCGTCGAGAACGCGCACAGCGGAGGCCACTACGCCGCCACCAACACCACCAGCTCCGGCGGCGGCATCTACCAGGACGTCGCGCTCAACACGTCCGCCGGACAGCTCGTCTGCGCCTCGGCGTGGCTGCGCACGCAACTGCCCGCCACCGGCGCCGCGGGCACGTTGTCGCTCTACCTTCGCGGCACCTCGGCGGTCAACGCCGGGGCCACCACCTATGGCGGCCTGGGCAACCTCGGCAACTGGACCCAGGCGCAGACGTGCGTGGAGGCCACCGGCAGCCACAGCTCGCTGCGCATCCAGCTCTACCCCACGCCGGGGTCACCCTCGACGGAGGTCGACGACGTCAACGTCAACGCCTCGCTGGCCTCCAACGGCGGCTTCGAGGACGGCGCCGGGCCCTGGGAGCCCTATCCGGGCACCAGGTCCAACTACGTCGTCTACGCCAATGCCCCGGGGGCGCCGCCGGCCTATGCCGGTACCCACTTCGCCGCGACCAACACCTCGTCGAGCGGCGGTGGGCTCATCGAGGACGTCCCCCTCAAGACCAGCGCCGGTCAGACCGTGTGCGGCTCGGCGCGTGTGCGCACCGAGTACCCGGAAACGGGGGCGTCGGGCGGCTTTGCGCTGTGGCTGACCGGGACCTCCGCGCACGACGGCTCGAGCGTCCGCTACAGCGGCCTGCCCGACGGGAGCAACTGGTCGCTGGTGCAGACCTGCACCGAGGCCACGGGCAGCCACACCAACCTCCGGGTCCAGTTCTATCCGGCGGTCGGGTCCCCCACCGTGGAGATCGACGACGTGAACGTCGAGGAGTCCCTGGCGGTCAACGGCGGCTTTGAGGACGGCGGCCCGCCCTGGAGGATCTACCCCGGCACGAAGTCCAACTACGTTGTCTACGCCAACGCCCCGGGAGCGCCGCCCGCCTACTCCGGCACGCACTTCGCCGCCACCAACACCTCCTCCGGCGCCGGCGGGATCATCCAGGACATCCCGCTCAACACCTCCGCGGGCCACATGATCTGCGGGTCGGCCGAGCTGCGGACCGAGTACCCCGGCACCGGAGCGGCCGGGACCTTCACGCTGTGGCTCACGGGCGGCGCGGCGCATGAGAGCGGCTCCAGCACGTACGCCGGCCTCGGCAAGGGGACCGGCTGGTCCCCGGTCCAGGCCTGCGTCGAGGCCACCGGCAGCCACACCAACCTTCGCGTCCAGTTCTATCCCAAGCCCGGCGCGCCCACGACGGAGATGGACGACATCAACGTCAACGCGTCGCTGGCCGCCAACGGCGGCTTCGAGCACGGCGGCGCCCCTTGGGCCATCTATCCCCGCACGAGCTCCAACTACCGCGTCTACGCCAACGGCCAGATCTCCGAGACGGTCGCGCCGGCCCCGCCTCCCGTCCAGCCGACGCCCCAGCCGACGCCGATCCCCACGCCCCGCGCCCGGCACGCGCTCAAGATCAAGCTGCTCATGAAGTGGACCTGGCGCCTTGGGACCACGACGCTGCGGCTGACCCGGGTGGGGCACTTCCCGCACAGCACCAGGCTGAGCGTGACCTGCAGGGGGCGCGGCTGCGGACGGCCCGCCAAGGTCAGCGCCGCCGGGCCCAAGCGCGTGCACCGGCTGCTCAAGCGGCTCACCGGCCACCGCTATCGCGCCGGCGACGTGCTCACGATCACCTTCACCGCCCGCGGCTGGAAGCGCGAGCGCGCGCGGGTCACCATCCGGGACGCGGCGTTGCCGCGGGTGTCGCGGGCCTGACGCGGTGACGCAGTCTCGGCCGCCGAGGAGCGCGGCGGTGCGCTCGGCCGCCGGCGGGGCCGGCGGGTGCGCCGGTGTGCTTGGCCCCGGCAGGGCTGGCGCTACCCGGCGCAACGGCGACTGGGAAGGGATGGCGGCCGGCCTTCCCCTCGGGATCCCGACGCTGCAGAGCGCGCACCCGTCGGATGGGGGCGGCGTGCTCCAGACCTGCGCTATCCCGACCCCTCAGAGCGCGCTGACGGCGGTGCGGTCGTGCGCGCTCTGTGGCGTCGGGAGAGCGGGCCGGGCGTGGATCATGGCGCCACGGCGCGCGCACCGTTCGGCGGCGGGTGCGTTGAACCCACAGATCGCGCTCCCCCTTCCCCCGCTGACGTGCGCGTTCGCGGCTCAGAGCAGCTCGCGGTAGACCGCCGCGGTCTGGGCCGCGGTCCGCGCCCAGCTGAACCCGCGCACATGCTCCACGCCCCGGCGCGCCAGGTCCGCCCGGGCCGCGTCGTCGGCGAGCAGGGCCGAGAGCCGGCGGGCCAGGTCGCCTGGATCCGCGGGGTCGAAGTAGGCGGCCGCATCGCCACCGGTCTCGGGCAGCGCGGTGGCGCGAGCCAGGAGCTCGGGGGACGCCTGCGCACCCAGCGCGGAGACGAGCTCGCGGGCGTATCGGCCCCACCCTCGCAGCAGCGGCCCGGCGGCGTCGCGCGCGTCGATGACGATTGCCCCCATCACCGGTGCATTGTCCTGGAACCGTCATCATCCACACACCGATTTTCCGCATCAGACACCAGGCGAAGGCGTACGATGCGCCCAAGGTGTCCGTGCCCGTCTTCCGAGAGCCGCTGACAAGCTCGCCCTCGCTCTCGTCCCTCCCCGCGCCTCATCGTCGATCTTCGACATCCCGATCGACCTGGGCCAGCCCGTCGAGCTCCTGCGCACCGTTGCCGGCTGGGCCGGAGAGGGACGCACGCGGCGGGTGATGTACGTCAACGCCCACGTCGTCAATCGCTCCCGCGTCACCCCGCGCCTGGGCGACGCCCTGCGCCGCGCCGATCTGGTCTACTGCGACGGCTACGGCGTCAGGCTCGCCGCCCGCGCCCTGCACCGCGACGTGCCGCACCGCATGACCGGCACCGACTGGATCTGGGATCTGGCCGCCCTGTGCCAGCTGTCGGGACGCTCGATCTACCTGCTCGGGTCCGAGCCGCCGACCGCACAGGAGGCCGCCGCCCGGCTGCGCCGCTTCTACCCCCGCCTCGATGTCGTCGGCGCCCACCACGGGTACTTCGAGATCGGCACGCCGCACGCGGAGCGCGTCATCGAGGACATCGTCGCCCGCCGGCCCCAGATCGTGCTGGTGGGGATGAGCACACCGAAGCAGGAGCTGTGGGCCGACCGATACGCTGACCAGCTCGGCGGGGCCGTCGTGTGGACGGTGGGCGCGCTGTTCGACTACGTCTCCGGTCACACGCCGCGCGCGCCACGATGGCTGGCCGACAACGGACTCGAATGGATATTCAGACTCGCGATCGAGCCTCGCAGGATGTGGCGCCGGTACCTGATCGGCAATCCGGTGTTCCTGTCCCGGGCCCTGGCGGAGTCAAAGCACCCGCCGCAGCGCACGCGCTGAGCCGGCTCGCGGGACCGATCCCGCCCACCACCCGCCGGCGGCTGCTCCTGCTCGCCCTGGCCATCGCCCTGCTCGCGCTCGCCTGGCACGCCAACGCCAGGCCGCGCCACGAGGCCTTCGCCGCGGTCCCCGACGCGGTGCGCGCGCTGGCCGCCACCGTGGTCCTGTTCGGGGTCGGGGGCTTCGGCCTGGTGCGCCTGCTGCTGCCCGACGCCCTGCGCGCCTACGAGCCGCTGTGGGTCCTGCCCACGGGCGGCTGCGCGGTGGGCCTCGCGCTCACCGTGCTCGGCTTCGCCCACGTGCCGTACGCGGCGGCCGTGGCGCTCGTCCTGGCCGGCGGGCTGGCTCTCGGCGCCCTCGCCGTCCGCCGCCGTGGGTGGCCTGACCTGGACCTCAACCGGCTCGGCTGGCCCGTGCTGATGATGGCGGTGGTGACGCTCGTCGCCCTGGTGCCGATGCTGCTCGTCCAGCACTACGCCGCCCCGATCGGGACCGGCTCTGACGCGCACGTCGCCGCGGGCACCGGCCAGTTCCTCAAGCACGCCTATCCGACGAGCGTCGACGTCTCCCAGCCCATCAACCAGATGCCGCCGACGTGGCAGTCCAAGTACCCGATCTACTACGCGTTCGCGGCGGTCTCGTCGCTGTCGGGGCTGGCCACCTGGCAGGTTCTGGCGACGCTCGCCGCGGCCATGCTGGGGCTGGCGGCGGTGGGCATGTTCCTGGTCGCCCGCGACGTGCTCCGCGCCCCGGTGGCCGCGGCACTCATCGGGATGGCGGTCGCTGCGCTGGATCGCGAGGCGCTGCACACGATCCTCAACCCGTATTTCAACCAGACCTGGGGCTTCTTTGCGATGCCTTTCACCCTCGTGCTCGGGTGGTGGGTGGTCCAGCCGGGCCTGGGCCGCCGCCAGCGCCAGGCGACGGCGGTGCTGCTGGCGCTGTTCACCCTCGTGCTCGTCTTCGCCTACCCCTTGGCGGCGCCGATCCCGGCGGTGCCGATCGCGGTGTTCGTATGGCGCGAATGGCGGCGCAAGCTCCGCGCCGGCGAGCCGGTGTTCCACCCGCGCGACCTCTTCGACCGCGCCCATCGCCGGCGCAGCCTCCTGTGGCTGATCCCGCTCTGCACGCTGCTCGTCGTGCCGGCCATCGGCGTCGAGCAGAAGGTGGCGGGGGCGGTCAAGGTCCTGGCCCCCGGCAATTCACTCCAGGCCTGGGCCGGGGATCTGCCGGGCTTCATCCCGTTCAACTACTTCGTGTCGCGGCCCCGGTCGCTCGTCTTCCTCCCCGCGACGGTCGTGGTCTTCGCGCTGGCCGCCTACGGCCTGCGCCGCTCGGACCGGTCGCTGGCTCTCGGGCTCGGCGGTCTGATGGCCCTCGGCGTCCTGCTGGCCGTCTACCTGCGCCACCGCGCCTTCGGCTACTACTTCCACTTCAAGCTGCTGGCCTTCAGCGGGCCGCTGGTGATGGTCATGGCCGCCGCCGACGCGGCGCAGCTGCGCCGCTGGGCACCGGCGCTGCTGGCGCTGCTGGTGGTGGCGACCGCGGGCAGTGCCGTCGCCGAGCTGGACGCCACCGGCTCCCAGCTGCCCCAGGCGACGATCCAGCTCGCCGGCTGGGCCCGCTCGCTCCCGCATGACGCGTCGATCCGCCTGGACACGTGGCCGCCCGACGAGCTGTGGGGCGCCTACTTCCTCTCCTCGCACCGCCTGTGCTCGCAGCTCCCGCTGCTGGACACCGACTATCCACACGTGACGCTGGGGCGCAAGGCCGACTACATCGTGGCCACCATCCCCACCGGGAGGCCCGCCGATGCCGTCAGACCGGTCCTGGCGCGCAACGGCGGCTACCGCCTCTATCCCGAGAACCCGGCTGTGCCCGGCCCCGACACCTGCACGCAGCGGCGCTTTGACCGCATCTACACCGGCGTGGGCTTCAACCCGCGATGAGCGCCGCCGACCGAGGGTGCCGCCGCGTCGGCCACAGCATCATCAAGGCCGGCGGCGACCTGGACCAGCTGGCGGCGCGCCTGGAGGGCGCCACCTGGGACATGGTGGAGCTCGACGTCCTGGCGCGTGGCGACGAGCTGCTGGTCGCCCACTCCCCCGGGGACCTCGAGCACCCCCGGCCCGTGCGCTTCGCCGCCGCCCTGGCCGCGCTGCGCGACCTGCTGCCCGAGAGCGTCGAGCTCAACGTCGACGTCAAGGGCACCGGCTACGAGCGATCCGTGCTCGACACGCTGCGCTCCCTGAACCTCGTCGGCCGCACGCTCATCTCGACGATGGAGCCCGCCAGCCTGCGAGTCCTGCGCGCCGAGGCTCCCGAGCTGCGGCTGGGCCTCTCGATGCCCAAGGCCCGGCGCGACTACCTGTCCAACCCCCTGACCCGCCCCGCCGCCTACCTGATGCTGGCCTACCTGCGCCGGGTCCTGCCTCGGCAGGCCGCGCGGGCGGTGGCCGGTGGCCTGGCCGACGCGATCATGGCCCACTGGGGCGTGGTGACGCCCGCTCTGGTGCGGGCCGTGCGCGGCGCCGGAGGCGACCTGTACGTGTGGACGGTCGACGACGCCCAGCGGCTGCTGTCGCTTCACGCGCTGGGGGTGAGCGCGGTGATCACCAACGACCGCGAGCTGTTCGCGCGGGCCGGCCTCCAGGCGACCTGATCAGCGGGCCGGCCTCCAGGCGAGCTGATCAGCGGGCCGGCCTCCAGGCGAGCTGATCTGCGCGCCGGGATCATTCGCCCGGGTCGAGCACCGGGAGCGCCAGGGCATGGGCCGAGGCGCCGGCGTCGCGCACCGGCTTCGTGCCCTCGAGGTTGATGACGCGGTAGCCGCACGCCTCCATCACGTCGACGAAGCCGGCGTGGGTGTCGTGCAGCTCGCAGATGATCGCCGGCTGGTGGGCGGCGATGGTCTCGCGCATGCCGGCCAGGACCTCCAGCTCCGCGCCCTCGACGTCGATCTTGACGACGGTGGGCGGCGGCACGCGACCGGCGCGCACCAGCTCGTCGATGGCGACGCACTCCACGTCGATGACGCGCTCGGTGAAGGGATGCTCGCCGAACTGCACGAGCTTTGACCAGCTCTGGTCATCGACGATCTGCAGGCGGCCCGACCCCGGCCGGTCGGCCACGGCGGCGCAGATCACCTCGACGTTGGGCACCCGGTTGAGCGCCACGTTGACCCGGATCGCCTCGGCGTTGTCGGGCGCGGCCTCGAACGCCACCACGCGTCCGGCATCCAGCCCCGAGAGGTGCGCCCCCAGCAATGAGAAGAAGCCCAGGTTGGCCCCGATGTCGTAGAAGACGTCGCCGTACCCGAGGTGGCGCACCATCGCCTCCTGTACCGCGCTCTCCAGGTTACCGCCCGCGATCGAGCCCAGATGGGCATGTGAGATCGGCAGCCATCGCAGATCGAACGCCAGACCGCCGGCATAGCCCTGCGGCACGCGCAGCACCCCGGTCTCCAGCCAGCGCACGAAGGAGCGCAGCGCCAGAGCGCGCGGCCCACGCCCGCTCACCGCCCGCGCGCGCAGCTCGCGCAGGCGCGGGTGGCCGAGCCGGACCAGCCGGCGGATGAGCATCGAGCGGTTGAGCCCGGCGCGGCCCAGCCACTCCCGCAGCCCCCTCACGCGGCCGCCACCTCCTCCACCGCGGCGCGCACCAGCTCTGCGGTCCGGCTGAACTCATACGCCGTCAGCCGCTCGGCGCCGCGGCGGGCCAGCTCACCGCGCAGCTCGGCGTCCGACATGACGAGGGAGAGCAGCTCGCCCACAACGGCCACGCCGTCGGCGTCTGACAGCAGCACGCCCGCGTCGGCGACCACCTCCCCCACCACTCCGGGATCACGCGCGATCACCGGCAGCCCGAAGTGGAAGGCCTCGAGCAGGGGGATGCAGAAGCCCTCGTGCTCAGAGAGGCAGACGAAGGCGCCCGCGTCGCGGTACCGGTGCCCCAGCTCCGCCGGGCTCAACGCGCTCTGAAACGACACCGCGCCGGGCGCGAGCTCGTCGGCCAGGCGCCGCAGCGATGCGGCGAACTCGGCCGACAGCGGCGTGCCCACCAGCACCAGGCGAGCGTCCGGGGTGGCGTGGCGCCACCGGGCAAAGGCGCGGATCACCAGGTCCTGGCGCTTGTGCGGGACCAGCCGGCCGACGAACAGCACCACCGGCGGCGCCGGGCCGTCGTGATCGGCCGCCGGCGTCACGCCGTCGTGATCGGCCGGCGGCGCCGCGCCGTTGACATCAGCCGCCGGCGCCAGCGCGCCACGATCGAACAGGACCGGAATGACGACGGTCTCGCGCCCTGAGAGCTCGCGCAGCTGGCCGGCGTTGTAGTCCGAGACGCCGGCGAGCCCCCCGGCGACGGCGGCGAGCCGGGCGAGCTGATCGACGGCGAGCTGACAGCGCACCGCCTCGGCGGGATCGTGGGTCCAGAAGTACCGCGGCGGCGTGATGTTGTGCGAGATCACCAGGGTCCGCGGGCAGCGCGCGGCGAGGTCCTCCAGCCCCGCGGCATAGCCGGAGTAGTGGATGACCACGCGATCGGCGTAGCCGGGGCGCAGCTGGTGCAGCGAGGCGATGGTCCCCGGCGCCAGCCCGGCGGCGGTGACCGGCGCGTAGTCCTGCCCCGACCAGCCCCAGCGCGCGAACAGCCGGCGGTAGAGGTAGACGTTCTCGCGGCCCGAGAAGTCCCGGCTGAACCCGGCGGCGAGCTCCAGCAGCGAGACCACGCGCCCACCGCATCCGGCCTCGCCGGCGTGCAGCGGCACGATCCCGGCCAGCACCCGCAAGGTCGACGTCTTGCCCGCGCCGTTGCGCCCCACCATGCCCACGGTCTCCCCGGGCGAGATGGCGAGGGTCACTCCCTGGAGCGCCGGGACCGCAGCGGGTCCGCCCGGCCGACGGCCCAGCAGCAGCCCCTTGAGGGTGCGCGCCGGGTCGGCGCGGATCTCGAAGGAGCGCGTGGCGCCGCGCAGGACGACTTCGCCCGGGCGCAGGCCGACCAGCTCGGTCGGGCGGGGCGGGGACGGGCGCGACAGCCTCACACGACCACCGCCAGATCGCCCTCCATGGCGCGGAACACCGCGCTCCCCAGCGCCAGCGCGACCGCCGCCGCGACGCACACGTACGCGAGCCGGCCGAGGCTGGGCGCGGTTCCGTCATAGAGGATGGAGCGGAAGGAGTCGACGAACGGCGCCATGGGATTGACCCAGTCCAGCAGCGTCCCCACGAACGGGTGGCGCTCCACGTAGGGGATCGTCGCCGGTGAGAAGAAGATCGGGGTGATGAAGAACCACGGCAGCAGCGCCGCGGACAGGATCGGAGCCACGTCGCGGAAGTAGGCGTGCAGCACCGACACGATCAGCGCACAGCCCAGCGCGAAGCAGAACAGGAGCGCCACCAGCACCGGGAGCAGCAGCAGCGACGCCGGGGCGTGGCTGCCGCGAAGCGCCAGGCTCAGCGGGGTGAGGATGACCAGGATGGCGCCGAACGTCGTCAGCTGCACGGTGACCGCCGCGGCCGGGATCGTCTCGCGGGGGAAGCGGGCGCGGCGCACGATGCTGCCCTGGTCGATGAGCGATTCGGCCGCGGCGAGCAGGGACTGCGCGAAGAACGTCCACGCCATGAGACCGATCATGAGGAAGATCGGGAAGTCCGCGAAGTGCTGGAGGCGGAACACGTGACCGTACATCAGCGTGTAGGCGCCCAGCAGCACCAGCGGGTTGATCAGGTACCAGAGCACCCCGAGCGACGAGCCCTTGTACTTGCGGCGCAGCTCGCGGCGGACGAGCTGCGCGAACAGGCACCGGTGGCCGGACACGCCCGCAATTATCGGGTTTCCAGCAGCAGCGTCACCGGGCCATCGTTGACGAGCGCCACCGCCATGTGCGCGCCGAAGACTCCGCGCCGAGCGCCGGTCAGCTCGCAGAAGCGCTCGTAGAGGGGCGCGGCGAGCTGAGGCGGCGCGGCGGCGACATAGCTGGGGCGGTTGCCCTTGAGTGCGTCGCCGTAGAGCGTGAACTGGCTGACGCAGAGGATCTCCCGCTCGCCCAGCGGCTCGTTCATGCGTCCGTCGGCGTCGGGGAAGACGCGCAGGGCGCGGACCTTGTCGGCCAGCCATCGGGCCTCGGCCTCGGTGTCGTCGTGGGTGACGCCCAGGAGTACCAGCAGCCCTGGGCCGATCTCCGCCACTCGCTGACCGTCGACGTCGACCGAGGCGCTGCTGACGCGCTGGACCATCGCCCTCATTGCTCATGTGCGGCTGCGGGCTCAGTCGCGCAGCTCGGCCGCCGCGCGCTCGGGCGTGACGACATTGAGCCCCACCCCGGTGCCGAGCTCGAAGCCCGCCAGATGGGTGAGCCGCGGGACGATGTCGATCCGCCAGCAGAAGTGCTCCGCGCCCCGGGGCGCGGTGCGCACCCACAGGTTGACCGCGGCGCGGTGACCCAGCCGCCGCCGCAGCCGATTGAGCGCGTCATGCAACAGGGCCGCACCGGTGGGGCCGTCCTCCTCGAAGCGCATGCGGGGCCGGCGCGGGATGATCATCAGCTGATAGGGCACCCGACCGGCCCAGGCGGCCAGCAGCACCGCCTCGGAGTCGATGGCGACGATCCGCTCGCGGCGGCGCACCTCCTGCTGGAGCAGGTCGCCGAGCAGGTTGCCGCCCATCGTCCGCGTCGCGTAGGCCCCGAAGCGTTCCCGCTCGCGCGCGATCGCCGCCGGCACGAACTCCAGCGCGAAGAGCTGCGCGTGCGTGTGGGCCAGCGACGCGCCCGCATCGGGGCCCTCGTTGACCATCAGGTGCAGGCAGGCCGCGTCGGCGTGGGCGCGCATGCGGTCGCGCCACACGTCGGCGGCCAGCGCCACCTGCGCGGGATCGAGGTCGGCCAGCGAGCTGACGGGCTCGGGCGCGTTGATGATCACCTCATGGGCCCCGCGCGCGCGACCGGTCCAGAACAGGTCCGGGTTCTCCGACGGCGGCGGGTCCTCGGCCTCCGGGTCAAGCGCCGGGTAGCGGTTGGGCACGACGCGCACCCGCCAGCCGGGCGTGTCCGGGGCGCTGCCGTCGGGACGGACGGCGTAGAGCTCGGGCGTCGTGCTGGCCTCGTTGCCCTCGGCGAACGGGTCGTGGGCCGCGCCCGGTGGGGGCGCGGACGCGAGCGCATCGGCGCCCGGCGCCGGCCTCGCCGCCTCCAGACCGCTCCCGGGCCGCCCCGCTCGCAGCTCGGCGAGGACCACGCGCTGGCCGGTCAGCGGGTCGATGCGGATCTCGGACACCGCGCGGACGCTAGCGAGACGCGCCGCCGCGGGGCACGGCGCTCAGGCGAGGTGCTTCTCCATGGCGATGTGCTCGATCCCGGCCTCCATGAAGATCCGCCCGCGTGGCTCATAGCCGGCGGCCTCATACAGCGAGCGCGCGTAGGTCTGGGCGTGCAGGACCAGCCGGCGCGCGCCGCCGGCACGGGTCTCCTCGTCGGCGAGCGCGAGCAGCGCTGAGGCGATCCCCTGGCGGCGCGCGGACTCACGCACGGCGAGGCGGCTGAACTGGACCGTGGGCCCGACGAAGAGCAGCCGGCACGTGGCCAGCAGGGTGCCGTTGGAGACGGCGACGAGGTGGACCCCCTCGCCGTCGCGGCCGTCGAGCTCCTCGTAGACGGGCACGCCCTGCTCGACGCAGAAGACGTCGTGGCGCAGCGCCAGGGCGGCCGCCATCTCCGCGTCGCCACGTACGCGGCGGACCTCGTAGGTGAGCACGTCGGTCATTGGAGCGCGTAGCGCCGGATGTCGGTCTCAAGGGCCGCGGCGGTCTCGTATGGGCCGGCGTGGTCGAAGACCTGCCTGCCCTGGGCGGTGATGTAGACCGTCTGGGGGATCCCGCCGACCGCCTGCAGGATGCTCCCGATGCTCTGGGAGGGGTCGACGTAGCTGGGATAGCTGACGGGGAAGCGCCGCAGGAAGGCGTCGGCGGCCTCATTGGTAGTCGCGTGCGTCCAGGCCGACGAAGGCCACCTGGCGCCCGAAACGGACCGAGACGCGTTGGAAGACCGGGAACTCGCTCTGGCAGGGCTCGCACCATGAGGCCCACTCGTTGACCACCACCGGATGACCCCGTAGGGCCTTGAGGCGGGCCTTGAACGCCGTGGGGCCGCCGGAGAGCAGCTGATTGCCCTGCACGTGCAGCGATGCCAGCACCGCGGGTGAGCCGGCCAGCGCCGCTGAGACGGCGGATTCGGACAGGTTGGCGCTGTGGGGCGTGCTGGACTTGGGCCGCGCGACCACGACAGCGACCACGACGAGTGCCACCAACAGCACCGCCAGCGCTGCCAATCTCTTGCGCGGGCTCACAGCGGACAAGGTTGCCATACGGGCCCGTCCCCGTTGGCCGTGAACCCCCTCAGAGCCTGCCATTAGGGCCAGTCCGTTAGATCTGCTTAAATAGCCGTTATCCTTCGGACACGAGGCCGGGGGGACGCTTCTGAGGAACTTCGCTGTGCTCGGCCTCGTGCTGAGACTGGCTGAGCCGCCACGACTTCATGCCGCGGCTCGCTCATCCTGACGCAACGCTTCAACCACTGATGGGTGATGCCCACCCCCTTTCCAAGCCCTGACGCGATCGCGCGCGCCGAGTTGCTGACGCACGAGCGCTTCGTCTATGAAGGCGAATCGCTCGAGGAGGCCCTGGCCCCTGGGTCAGCCCGCCGCCGTGCGTTGGACGCGGCCGTCGCCGAGGTCGACGCCGGCAACAAGACACCCTCGGTCGCCTGGCGGCGGCAGTTCTCGCTGCTGCTCGGCCTGGAGCGGCTGCTCTCCGAGGAGGAGCCCCAGCTCGTCGACGGCACCGTGCTCTCCGCCCACCAGGTCGACGCGCTGTCGGGAACGCTCACCGCGCTCCTGGCCGAGACCCAGCCCGCCAACGGCGCCCCCACCAACGGCGCCGCCACCAACGGCGTCGTCCCGGAGGACATCGAGGCCCGAGTCGCCCCCGCCGAGCTCGATCGCGAGGCGACGAGGACGATCCCGACGGGGAGGCGACCTCGGCGACCTCGACGACGAGGACGAGGACGAGGAACCGGACGACGAGGAGCCCGAGGACGAAGAGCCTCAGGACTGGCAGGACGAGGGCGACGAGGAGGACGGGCAGATCGAGGAGCAGCCCGAGGATCCCAACGCCGCCAAGCGCTTCTGGTTCGAGCACGCCACCGGCGCGGGCAAGACCGTCGCCGCGCTGGGCTTCGTCGAGGCGTCGCGCACCGGCGGCGTCCTGATCCTCACCCACCGCCGCAACCTCGTCGACCAGTTCCACGGCGAGCTGCGCGACCGCGGCTACCGCGACCGGATCAGCGCCGCGCTGCTCGACGGCCACGACGCCGCCAACGGACCGGTCACCGTCGAGACCTACCAGTGGTTCGTGCGCAACGCCGGGCGGATCTCGGACGCCTACAGCATCGTCATCTGCGACGAGGCCCACACCGCGCTGGGCGAGAAGACCTCGGCGGCGATCCGCGCCTGGTCAGGCCCGATCTTCATCGGCATGACGGCCACCGGCGCGCTCATCGCCCGCCACGTCACCGACCTCTTCCCCACCCAGACCAGCCGCTTCGACCTGGCCCAGGCGGCGCGCCGCGGCGTCATCTCGCCGCTGCGCTGCATCCGCATCCCGCCGGGTCCGGGCGTGCGCACGATCGCCAAGGTGCCGCTGCGCCGCGGCGAGGTCGACACCGAGTTCGACCAGGAGATGCTGGCCCAGCTGCTGGACCAGACCCCGTTCAACCTCGCCATCGCCGACCTCTACAAGACGCGCTTCAACGGCGTGCCCGGCGTCGTCTACGCCGCCGGCGTCAAGCACGCCTACAACGTCGCCCAGGCGTTCCGCGACCTCGGCATCAAGGCCAAGGGCGTCTCGGGCGAGACGCCCAAGCGCGAGCTGGCCCGGATCCTGGCCGACTACGAGTCGGGCAAGATCGACGTGCTCATCAACGCCCAGCTGCTGGCCGAGGGCTGGAACAGCCCCCGGGCCACCATCTGCATGCACCTGGCCCCCACCGCGTCCAAGCGCATCTACCAGCAGCGCGTGGGCCGCGTGACCCGACGCCATCCGGGCAAGGAGGCCGGGATCGTCATCGACTTCGTGCACCCCGCGACCAAGCACGACGACCCGGTGGTCACGCTGCACTCGCTGCTGGACCGCGACGTCTACCGCGGCGGCGCCATCGTCGTCGGGCCCGTGCGCCGCGGGCGCGGCCGGCGCGTCCGCGTGGAGCGGCGCGTGCTGCCGGTGACGCCCGATGCCGAGCGGCGGGCCGAGGTCTTCGAGCGCGAGCTGTGGCGGATCGCCGTCGAGCACCTCGACTACGGCGAGCAGCACGTGTGGGCGGCGCTCGCCGGCGCCCGCGTGGCCCCCAACGGCTGGCGCCGCGCCAAGGCGATGCTCCATTTCGACCGCGGCGGCGAGCTCAAGCGCCGCTTCCTGCTCACCGCCGTCCAGCGCAACCGCAACGCCCAGCTGCGGCTGCGGGCGCTGCAGGAGATCGCCGCCAGCCGCGACGCCGAGGCGTTCGACACCGCCATCGACATCATGGGCACCTGGCCGCGCGACGAGCGCCGCGAGGGCGTGAAGATCATGCTCCAGGCCCTGGCCGAGCGCCGCATCGGCCGTCGCGACCAGGCCAACGCGTGGATCTGGCGCATGGCCGAGTACACGCGCGAGGTCCACGAGGAGTACGCCGTCCAGCGCTGGCCGGAGACCAAGCGGCTGCTCGGGCTGCTGGTCAACTCGTCGGGATCGGCGCACGCGCGCAACGCCCGGCGGCTCGTGCACGCCAGCCGCAAGGAGGACCGCCGCCTGTCGGCGGCCCTGCTCGCCGCGGCGCTCGCCCACACCCCGGAGGCCGAGGAGGCGCTGCGCGGCGCCCGCACCCGGATGGCGCGCAAGCCGGCCGCGCTGGCCCGCGAGCTGCTGCGCAACTTCCCCAAGGGCCGGCGCGGCTCCAAGCGCCGGCGCCGCAAGACGGGGCGGCCGCGGGGCCGGAGGCCAACGGCGCCGCCGCGCGCGGGAGACCACGCTGACGACGGCCGACACCGACGAGCTGGAGGTGGCCGCCCAGGCCAACGGCGTCGATGACGACGACGACCGCGACCTCGACACCGCGGCCGACGTCGACGACGACGCGGATGACCCGATGACGATCGCGACCTCGACGCGGACGACGACGGACGACGACGACGACCGCGACGAGCCCGAACCCGAGCCGACGCGGACGCCGAGCCTGAGCCGGTCGCAGAGCCCGAGCCGGCACAGCCCGAGGCCGTCACCGAGCCCGAGGCCGACGAGCCCGAGCCCGAGCCCGTCAAGCCGGCGCCCAAGCGCCGTACCCGCGCCCCCCGCAAGAAGCCCGGGGCCGACGGAGCCAAGACCGCTGGCTGCGGCCGAGGCGGTGGAGGCCGCGGCCGCGCGCCGAGGCCGGCCAAGGCCGCGCCCCAGCCGACGGCACGGTCGATGAGATCAAGCCCAAGCGCCGCAGCCGGGCGCGGCCGGCCCAGGACGCCGAAGAGGCCGCTTAGACTCGCGCTCAGCTCGCGGCAGGGCACCGCGAGCTGCTGCGGCCGCCGCGGAGAGCTGCTGCGCCGACGCTGTGACGGCGTCGGACTCCCCGGCGGTCGCCCGGCGCCGTAGGTCCGTCGGTGGCGGCGACGACCGGCAGCATGGCCGCGACCACGGTCGGGTCGAACTGCGAGCCGGAGTGGACGATCATCTGCTCGGCGGCCGCCTCGTAGGACATGGCGCCGCGGTAGGGGCGGTCGGTGCGCATGGCGCTCCAGGAGTCACAGCAGGTGATGATCCGCGCCTCGAGCGGGATCGCCTCGCCGGCCAGCCCGTCGGGGTAGCCGCCGCCGTCCCAGCGCTCGTGGTGAGCGCGGACGATCTCGCCGACCTCGGTCATGAACCCTCCGACACGCTCGAGCATCCGCTGGCCCTCGGCCGGGTGGGTCTTGATGATCTCCCACTCGTGCGGGGTCGAGCTTGCCCGGCTTGTTGATGATCTCCTTGGGGATGGTGATCTTGCCGACGTCGTGCAGCATGGCGCCGAACTCGAGGTTGCGCCGGCGCTCGGGGTCGAGGCCGAGCGCGTCGGCCACCGCCAGCGCCAGCCCGACGACGCCCTCGGAGTGCTCGCCGGTGTAGTCGTCATCGGCGGCGATGACGTCACCCAGGAGCAGCGCGGTCCCGCGATAGGTCTCGTTGAGCTCGAGCAGCTTGCCCAGCCGCTCGCTGCGCTCGTTGGCGAACATCCGCAGCAGCCCCAGCAGCGGGAGCGACGGCCAGGACCGCGTACGGCGCCGCGTGCAGCTCCTCGGCGACGACCAGCGCCACCACCGAGAGCGCCGCGTCGATCAGGTAGACCCAGGCGCAGTCGCGCAGCTGCTGGCGCAGCGATCGACCCGCGTGAGACCAGCGTGACAGGACGCGGCCACGGAAGTCACCGGCGAACTGGGCCAGCCAGCGCCGCCAGCGAGGAGCACCGGCCCGGCGGCGCCGGGGCGGACGTCGGCGACGGCGAAGACGAGCGCGGGGCCGACGGCGAACGACGCGTTGGCCAGGCAGCGGAGCAGCCTGGTCGGGCGGCGCCGCCCGGCGACGACGTCGGGCAGCAGCTGCGCGACGATCAGCGCCGCGACCACCACGAGCGGCACGAAGGCCAGCGGCATCGCAGAAGAGCATCGGGACGAAGGCGAGCTGGCTGGCCACGGTGAAGCCGAACGGCGTCTCGAACTGGCACCCGGATGGCCAGCGCACATGACGGCCACCGAGAGGACGGCCGCCACGGGATTCCAGCGCCTGCGGCGACGGCAGCACGAACATCGCGCCGACGGCGGCCACGAAGCCGAGGTTGACGCACGAGCTCGACGCAGCAGCTCGCGGCGGGGCTTCGGCGGCCGCGGCACGACGGCGCGTGTCGGCGAGCAGCTCCTGCTCTTCCAGCGTCGGCTCTTTGGTCATCGTGGCGCAGTCGTGTGGGTCATCCTGTGCGCACGTATCGGCCGCTGAGAGCGCACCCTTAGGCACGCGCGTGAGAGGACGGACCGGCCGCTCGGACATGCGTCCAGCGAACGACTAAAGAAATGAGCAATGGCGCCGACGGCCCGATGCCCTGCTCGTCAAACCATAACTGAAAAGGGCAAACCTGGCGCGAGCCAGGGACGCAAAGCTAGAGGTCTCACCTGAGATAGCTCGGCCGCCAGTGCACACCACGGAAGGTGCGTACACATGTTGCAGGGCCTTTTCAGCCGCCATACCCGTCTCGTCGGGGCCGTCATCTCGGCCCTCGGGATCGCCGTCCTGTCCGGTGCTCCGGCTCAGGCGGCACTCATCAACACCGACGCGTGTGACAGCGCCACGTTGTCACAGCCGTTCGCTCAGTGGAACGACTCGAACGAGTACAAGCTCGTCCCGGGTGGTTCCTTTGAGAACGGAGCGTCGGGATGGACACTCAGCCACGGTGCCAGCATCGTGAGCGGGAGTGAGCCCTTCGGCGCTACCGGCTCTGTCGGAGCGTCGTCGGTCCACCTGCCCGCCGGGTCATCGGTGACGTCGCCGTTCACATGTGTGGACGCGGCGTACCCGACGTTCCGGTTCTTCGCGCGCAACAACGGCCTGCTGTCGACCGTCGTCGTGTCGGTCGTCTACAAGTGCCGCTGCTCGGATTCCCAGTCGCGGTTCCGGTCGGGACCGTGGCCCTCTCCCCCAACTGGAGTCCGTCGATGCCGATGCTCACCGCGTCGGTCCTGACGGGGCTGCTCCACGGGGGGACGGCGCCGATGGCGATTCGCTTCACGGCGCTCACCGGTAGATCGCAGATCGACGACGTGTTCGTCGATCCGCAGATGCGCTACTGATCGCCCGGGAGCACAGACACGCCGGACCCGGGCCCGCGTTCCGCCGACAGACAGGCGGGGCGTGGGCCCGACCCGTGCCCTCGAGTCGCACGCCGAGCGCCAGGTGCACCTCGCCGGCGTTGAGCGCCTGGCGGCCCGTCGGCGGTATCCACGAGCAGCCGCCCGTGCTCGTCGATCCCGGCGCCGCGGGCGGTCCCGCCGGCCCAGGTGACCGTCCGGCCCAGGAGCGCGTCGCGCGCGCGCACGGCCTCGAGCATCTCCTCCGGTGGGCGCCGCCAGCCAGCGCTCCAGCGCGGCCAGCAGCCGCGCCAGCAGCGGCTCGATCGCCTCGGGCTCCAGGCCCAGCGTGCCCGCCCGGTCGGCCAGCTCCGACGGGAACGACTCCGCCGCGACCGCGACGTTCACGCCGACGCCGACGACCCCCCATCCCTCCTGGGGGCGCCCCTCGACGAGGATGCCGGCGACCTTGCGCCGCTCGACGTAGACGTCGTTGGGCCACTTGAGCCGCGCCTCGGGGCCGATCGCCTCCGCGGTCGCCACCCCGGCGAGCAGCGACGTGCAGCGGCGGCGGGTCGCGGACCACCACCGAGCACAGCAGCGCCCGCCCGGCCGGCGCCGTCCAGGTGCGGCCCTGGCGCCCGCGGCCGGCGCTCTGCTCCGACGGCGGTGACCAGCGTGCCGTGGGGGGCGCCCGCGGCCGCCAGCTCCCGGGCGCGGGTATTGGTCGAGTCGGTGAGGCGGAGGTGAAGCCGGGGCGTGCCGAACGGCGCGCTGGCGCTCATCCCGGGCGGATGCGGAGCTCGTCGTCCACGGCCAGGCCCAGGCGCCTGCGCGGCGTCGCCATGGTTGACGGCGATGGCCAGGCGGCGCTGCGCGTCCTCGTAGAGCAGCAGCTCGTCGGGGACGGCATCGGCGAACGTCCGCACGTAGTGGACGGGGTGCGCGCTGCCGTCACCGGGCTCGATCGTGGCCGCGCGGCCGAGCCGCAGGCCGGACTGCGCCAGATCCTCGTGGCCGACGTTGAGCTGGAGGTTGCCGAAGCGGTCCACATAGCGCACATGGGCCACCACGCGCGCCGTCGCGGATCTCGGGCGCCGGGAGGGTGAGCACGACGAGGTCCGCCGCGTCCATCGGGGCGCCGGCGTCGGTGAGCGTCGCCCCGCCGGCCAGCGCCGCGGCGACCGGGGCGAAGATGTCGCGCCCGTGGAACGTCGCCGACACCGGCTTGAGGCGGAACGAGCTCTGCGCGATGTCCACCACCTCGACGATCCCGCCGGCGGCCTCGGCGGCCACGCGTCAGCAGGCCGTTGTCGGGGCCGACGAACCGGCGGCCGTCCGCCGTGCGCAGCGCCACCGCGCGCCGCTGCGCGCCGACGTCGGGGTCCACGACGGCCAGGTGGACGCCCACCGGCAGATACGGCGATCGCCTCGGCGAGCACGATCGCGCCCGGAGCGGACGTCGTGGCGCGCGATCCCGTGGGTGAGGTCGATGATCCGGGCCTGCGGGCAGGCTCTGGCGATGACCCCATGGCAGATGCCGACGAAGTCGTCGGCCAGGCCGTAGTCGGACAGGAAGGTGATGACCGGTGACTGCTGTTGCGTGCTGGGCATCTCGGCTGCTCCCTCCCGTGCGGCGACGCTGGCGTCACATCGTCGACCAGCGCGCCGACCAGCCCGTCGATGTCGTGGCGCGTGGCCTCGACATCGGGTTCGCGGCCGTGCTCGCGCAGCGTCTCGCTCGTCACCGGCCCGATGCTGACCAGGCGCGCGCGCTCGGGCACCGCGCCGTCGAGCGAGGCGAAGAAGAAGCGCACCGTCGACGACGAGGTGAAGGTCACGTAGTCGGCGCCGGCCACCGCCTCGCGCTGGCGGTCGGACATCGGCTCGGCCACCGTCTCATAGAGCTCGAGCACGTCGACCTCGGCGCCACGGTCGCGCAGCGCGTCGGGGAGCACGTCGCGCGCCTGCGCGGCGCGGGCGATCAGCGCCCGGGACACCGGCACGTCGGCGAGCGCCTCGACCAGGCCCTCGGCGACGAACCGCTCGGGCACGACGTCGGCGATGAGGCCATGCTCGCGCAGCGCCGCCGCCGTCCCGGGGCCGATCGCCGCCACCCGCGCCGTCGCCGAAGGCGCGCGCGTCGCGCCCGGCGCGGTGCAGGCGATCGAACAGCAGCCGCACCCCGTTGGGGCTGGTGAGGCAGACCAGGTCATAGCGCGCGAGGTCGGGGGCGGGCCCGTCGATCTCCTGGATCCGGATCGCCGGCGCCTCGATCACGGCGGCGCCGAGGTCGCGCAGCCGCGCCGCCAGCCCGCTGGCCTGGGCCCGCGCCCGGGTGACCGCGACGGTCCGGCCGCCCAGCGGCCGCGACTCGAACCAGGCCAGCTCGGAGCGCAGCGCCGCCACCGGCCCGAACAGCGAGATGGCGGGGGCCTGGACCCCGGCGCTCGCGGCCGTCGGCGGCGATCGTCTCGAGCGTGCCCGGTGACCACGCGCTGGTCGGGGAGCGTGCCCCGCTGGATGACCGCGGCGGGCTCGGCGCCGGGCGTCCGCCCGCCATCAGCTCGCGCGGCGATCGCCTCCAGGCGCCGCACGCCCATGTAGACCACGAGCGTGCCGGGGAAGCGCGCCAGCGCCGCCCAGTCCAGCGCGGACTCCGGCTTGGCCGGGTCCTCGTGGCCGGTGACGAAGGCCACCGCGCTGGCGGCGTCGCGATGGGTGACCGGGATCCCGGCGTAGGCCGGATGCCGCCACGCCGGCGGTGACGCCGGGCACGACCTCGAACGGCGATCCCGGCCGCGCGCAGCCGTTCGGCCTCCTCCCCCCGCGCCCGAACACGAACGGGTCCCCGCCCTTGAGGCGGACGACCTCGCGCCCGGCGGCGCCGTGCTCGAGCAGCAGCGCCTCGATCTCCTCCTGGGACGCCGAGGGACCGCCGCCCTCCTTGCCGGCGTAGAGCAGCTGGGCGTCGGCGCGCGCGCCGTCCAGCGCGGTGGCCGGGATGAGCCGGTCATAGACGATCACGTCGGCGCGCGGCGATGAGCTCCAGCGCCCGCGCCGTCAGCAGCCCGGGATCCCCCGGCCCGGCACCGACCAGGTAGACGGTCACGCGGCGCCAGCGGGCCTCCGCCTCGGCCCGGCGCAGCAGCTCGGCGGCCCCCGCGGCCAGCATGCGCTCGGCGCAGGCCATGCCGACCTCGCCGGCGTCGCCGGTGACCTCGTCGCGCAGCCACGCCGAGCCGTCGGGCAGGCCCACCCATGCCGTCAGGGTGAGACGGCCGTCGCCCAGCGCCCGGGCGTGCGCGCCCACCGGCGTGTTGCAGGAGGCGCCGAGGGCATGGACGAGCACGCGCTCGGCGGTGACGCAGGCCGTCGCCTCGGGATCGCTGACCGCGGCGAGCCGCTCGGCGGCGATCGCCCCCGGGCGGGCCTCGAGCGCCAGCGCGCCCTGGCCCGCGGCGGGCACGAACTCATCGATCACACCGCCGGCCTCGTCCCCGCGGCCCAGGCGGTCCAGGCCGGCGGCGGCCAGGATGAGCGCGTCGACCTCGCCGGCGGCGAGCTTGCGCAGCCGCGTGTCGACGTTGCCGCGCAGCTCGCGGACCTCGAGGTCGTCGCGCACGGCGCGCACCTGGGCGGCGCGGCGCAGGCTGCTCGTGCCCACCCGGCTGCCGGGCGCCAGCTCGCGCAAGGGCGGCGACGCCGCAGATGACGTCGCGGGCCTCGGCGCGCTCGGGGATGGCCACCAGCTCCAGGCCCTCGGGCAGCTCGGTGGGAACGTCCTTGGCCGAGTGCACGGCGACGTCGATGCGGCCCTCGAGCAGCGCGCGCTCCAGCTCTGAGACCCAGCGCGACTTGTCGTTGACGGCGGCGCCGCGATCGCCCAGGGTGGTGATCTCCACGACCTCGACGCCGGGGCCCAGGCGCTCGGCCACCCAGCGCGCCTGCACCAGGGCCAGTGCACTGCCCCGCGTGCCGACGCGCATCAGCGCGGTGGGCGGGGGCGGGCTGCCCGAGCCGACGCCCGCGCGGGCAGCTCGATGACCCGATCCCCACCTACCCCTTCCCTGGCGCCGGCCTCGTCCTCGGCCAGTGCGGCATCGAGCGCCTCGCCGGCGGGGACGCCCTCCTCCACGGTCAGCCCGAACAGGTCGCGGATGACCGCCATGCGCGCGTGGACCCGGTCGTCGTGCATCGCCTTCATCTGCAGGGTCGGCTCGTGCAGCAGGCGGTTGACGACGGCGCGGGCGACCGCGTCGATCCGCTCGAGGTCGCGCGGCGAGGCGGTCTCCCACTTGCCGCGGTTCTCGTCGACCACCTGGCCGGCGATCTCCGTGGCGCGGGTGCGCAGGGCGGCCAGCGTCGGCAGCACCTCCAGCGAGCCCAGCCACGCCGCGAACTTCCCGATCTCCTCCTCGATGATCCCCTCGGCGCGCCGCGCCTCCGCCTGGCGGACCTTGCGGTTGCGGGTGGCGATCGCCTGAAGGTCGTCGATGTCGAACAGGGTCACCCCGTCCAGGCGCGCGCAGGCGTCGTCGATGTCGCGGGGGACGGCGAGGTCGACGAGCAGCAGCGGCCGGCCCTCCCGCGCGCGCATCACGTCGGCGATCTCGCGGACCTCCAGCAGCAGGTGCGGCGACGCGGTGGCGGCGACGACGATGTCGGCCGACACCAGCGCCTCGGGCAGCTCGTCGAGGCGGATGCTGGTGCCGTGGTAGCGGCGGGCCAGGCTGAGGGCGCGGTCGCGCCGGCGGTTGGCGACGAACACGGTGACCGCGCCGCTGTCGGCCAGCGCGCGCCCGGTCAGCTCGCTCGTCTCACCGGTGCCGATGATGACCACCTGCCGGCCGCCGAGGTCGCCCAGGTGCTCGCGGGCCAGGGCGACGGCGGCCCCGGGGAGGCTGAGCTGGCCCTCGCCGATGGCCGTCTCGGTGCGGACGCGCTTGCCGGTGGCCAGCGCCGCGCCGAACAGGCGGTTGGTGAGCGGCCCGGTGGTCTCCCTGGTCAGCGCCGTGTCGTAGGCGCGCTTGACCTGACCCTGGATCTCGGCCTCGCCGACGAGCATGGACTCCAGCCCGGAGACCACGCGGTAGAGATGGCGGGCCGCGTCGCAGTTGCGGTGCGAGTAGATGGCCCCGGCCAGCTCGGTGGGACGGATCCCCGCCTGACGGGCCAGCATCGTCAGCACCGTGGACTCGGCCTCGACGGGGTCGCCGACCACCAGGTAGAGCTCGGTGCGGTTGCAGGTCGATATCGCCACCGCCTCGTGCACCTCGGCGCCGCCGCGCAGGTCGCGCAGGAACTCCGTGGCGCGCGCCTCGGGCAGGGCCAGGCGCTCGCGCACCTCGACCGGCGCGGTCTTGTGCGAGACGCCGATGGCCAGCAGCTCGCTCACACCACCGCCTCCGGCTCGCGATTGCGCATCGGCGTCGCCCGCGGCCCTGGCGGCCTCGACGTCGCGGCGCAGCTCGTCGAGCTCGCGCTCCAGGCGCTGAGCCCGGATGGCCATGATCGCCACGTAGACGAGGATGAGGACGACGAACACGATGTACGCCGCGGCGACATACTTGCCCGACGTGCCCAGCGGCAGCGTCGGGAGCGGAGGCGATCAGCAGCGTCATGACGGCGCCGCGCTCCGTCCGATGGGGCGGACGGCGTCGTCGCCGAGCAGGGTGCGGCGCAGCCGGCGCACCTGCGAGCGGGCGTTCTTGGCCGCCATCTCGAACTTCCACAGGGTGACGTAGAGCAGCGTGATCCCGACCAGGGAGACGACGAACACCAGTCCCATCGACGGCGGCAGGTTGGCGCTGTTCAGCGTCAGCACCCGCGGGTGCACGTACGCGGTGGCCAGCGACACGGCGAGGTAGTTGAGCGGCACGAAGGCGCCCGCGACCACCGCGAACACGCTGGCGTAGCGCGACTGGCGCTCGGGGTCCTCGATGGAGAAGCGCAGCGGCTGGTAGGTGGCGAACAGGAGCAGCACGATGAGGAACGAGACCAGCGTCGGCTCGTTCCACACCCACCAGTGCCCCCAGGACGCCTTGGCCCAGATCGAGCCGGTGATCAGGCCGCCGACCCCGAAGATCAGCGCCATGTGGATGGCGACGTAGGAGCGCATGTCCCAGGCCCGGTCGCCGGTGCGCAGGTAGCCGATGGCCAGCAGCCCCCCGAAGATGAACCCGCCGAGCGACACGATGGCCAGGGGCACGTGGATATAGAAGATCTTCTGCACGAAGCCCTGGCTGGCGTCCAGCGGCGCATAGAAGAACACCAGCGCGAGTGCGCCGCCGAGGGTGACGATGGTGGCCAGCGAGAGAGTGCGCAGGCCCTTGCCGTAGGTGGTGGAGAATGCGCTAGTCCTCCAGGAGGAAGTCGAACACCGCGTACGCGATCAGTCCGAACACCACATCATAAAGAGCCAGGATCAGCAGCCACTTCCCTGGCGGCGCCGACGACGGATGGGTGGCGGCGAGCAGCGGACCGGCCGCCCGGGCGGTGGCGATGAGCGCCGGGACGAGCAGCGGGAGGCCCAGCATCGGCCCGATCAGGTCCCGCGCCCGGGTGTGGACGGCGATCGCCGAGACGAACGTCCCGATCACCGACGAGGCCCAGGTTGGCCAGCGCCAGCAGCAGGATGAGCCCGGGGAGCGCATGACCCAGCGGCGGCCCCAGCAGGAACAGCCCGAACGCCGGCACGGCCACCACCTCGAGCACCACCAGGAACAGGAACAGCGCGGTCGACTTGGCCAGCAGCAGGGCGGTGCGGTCGACCGGGCGCCAGCAGGAAGGCGTCGAAGCCGCCCTGCTCGCGTTCGGCCACGAACAGCCGGTTGACGCCGAGCATCGCCGCGAACAGGAGCGTCACCACCAGCACCCCGGCGGCGAGCTGGCCGTCGATCGTCGCCCGGTTGAGCCCGAAGTGGAAGATGACGAACGTCACGAGCGCGAACAGGACCATCGCCGGGACGGTCTCCCAGCGTCCGCAGCTCCAGGCGCAGGTCCTTGCGCAGCACGACCACCGCGGTCCTCATCACCGCGGCCCTCCGCGGCTCTCGCCGTCGCGGGCGCCTTCATGCGTAGAGCTCCGCCAGCCGGTCGTCGCCGAACTGGCCGGGCTCGCCGACGAACGCAGGCCGGCCGTCCTTGAGCGCGAGCACGATGTCGGCCTCGGCCAGCGCCGCCCGCGGATCGTGGCTGGTGAGCACGCGCGTGCACCCACTGCCGCGGCCGATGAGCGGCTCGATCAGGTCAGAGGCGGCGGGGTCGAGGTTGGCCCGCGGCTCGTCGAGCAGCAGCAGCCGGGGGCGATGCAGCACCGCCCGGGCCACCGCCAGGCGCTGGATCATGCCCCGTGACAGCAGCCGGACCGGGTCCGATGCCCGGCGCTCCATCTGCACCGCCTCCAGGACCTCCTCGACGCGCTCGGGCTCGATCCGGTGCAGGCGCGCGTGGTACTGCAGGTTCTCCCGGCCGGTGAGGTCGCGGTAGAGCAGCGGCTCGTGGCCAAGCAGGCCGAGTTGCCCGCGCACGACGTGGGCCCGCGCGGGAAGCGGCTCGCCGAACAGGTGGACCTCGCCCTCGTGCGGGCGCAGCAGCGAGGCGAGGATCCGCAGCAGGGTCGTCTTGCCGGCGCCGTTGCGCCCCAGCACCGCCAGCGTGGCGCCGGCGGCGACCGTCAGGGAGACATCGCGCAGGGCGGTCCGCTCGCCGAAGTGGCGTGCGAGCCCGCGCAGCTCAATGGCCGGGGGTCCGCTGACCACGCTCACGTTGCAACGTCGCGACGACGTGCTGGAGCGTCGGCGCGATCACAGGGAAGAGCTCGCCGATCGCCTTCGGATTGCCGGGGAAGTTGATGATGAGGGAGCGGCCCGCGATCCCGGACACGCCGCGGGTCAGGATCCCCATCGGCGTGTGGCGCACCGCCTCGGCGCGCATCGCCTCGGCAAAGCCCGGCGCGGCGCGCTCGATCACGGCCTCGGTGGCCTCCGGGGTGACGTCGTCGTCGGTGAGCCCGGTGCCGCCGGTGGTGAAGATGAGCGAGGCGCCGTCGGCGGCCTGGCGGCGCAGCCAGTCCTCGATGGCGGCCTGGTCGTCGGGGAGGACGTCGCGCGTCACCACGTCCGCGCCCGCGGCCTGGGCGTGCTCGGCCAGCGCTGCGCCCGAGCGGTCCTCGGTCTCGCCGGCGGCGACCGACGTGGACACGGTGAGAATGGCGGTCTTCATCAGGGGAGCAGCATAGGTGGGCACCGTTTCAGGAGCGACCCGCCCCCTCGGACCCGCGCGTGAGAGCCCGCTAGCGCTGCCAGTGTCCCGAGCGCCCGCCGGCCTTCTCGAGCAGGACCACGCCGGCGATCTCGGCCCCGCGCTCGACGCCCTTGACCATGTCGTAGACCGTGAGCGCCGCCACCGATGCCGCCGTCAGTGCCTCCATCTCCACTCCCGTGGGACCGGTGGTACGGGCCTCGGCGATGAGCTCGATCGCTCCCGCCTCGACGTCGATGGCGCCCTCGACCCCGACGTAGGACAGCGACAGCGGGTGGCACAGCGGGATCAGCTCGGAGGTGCGCTTGGCCGCCTGGATCCCGGCGATCCGCGCCACCCCGATGACGTCGCCCTTGGGCGCGTTGCCGTCGCGGACCTTGGCCGCGGTTTCGGGCGAGACCCGAACGATCGCCCGCGCCCGCGCGCGCCGCTCCGTGTCGGGCTTGTCGGAGACGTCGACCATGCTGGCCTGGCCGGCGGCGTCGAGGTGGGTGAGCTCGCTCATGCCGCGCCGCCTGGCCGCCAGGTCATCCGGCGACGGGAGCGTGGGCCCGCTGGGCGGCCTCGATGAGATCCCGGACGCGCGCGGCCTGCCCGGCGCGCAGCAGCGCGATGGGGTCTGGATCGCCGTTGACGATCGACTCGAAGAACTCCTTGCGGTCCTGGTAGGTGGGCAGCGTGCCCTTGGCCCAGCCGCGGGCGTCGTTGAGCAGGACCGCCAGGTCCGCGTAGGGCTCGCCGAACAGCTCGGAGATCTCGCGCTTCATCCGCTTGGCCAGCGCGGGCGAGGCGCCGGCGGTGGAGATGGCCACCGCCAGCGGGCCGGTGCGCACGATCGCCGGCAGGATGAAGTTGCACAGCGGCGGCACGTCGACGACGTTGACGAGCATCGCGCGGCGCTCGGCGTCATCGAATACGCGGATGTTGACGTCGGTGTCGTCGGTGGCGGCGATCGCGATCAGGCAGCCGTCGAGGTCGCCGGACTGGAACTCGCGGGGCTCCCAGCGGATCGAGCCCTCCTGCGCCAGCTCGCGCAGCGCCGGGTGCGCCTCGGGGGCGACGAGCGTGACGTCGGCGTCGCAGGCGAGCAGCCCCTCCACCTTCTCCAGGCCGATGTCGCCGCCGCCGACGACCAGGCAGCGGCGGCCCTTCAGCCGCAGGCAGGCGATGTAGAACGGCGTGTCGAGCATGTCGCGCACGCAGCTCTGGTCGCAGATCCCCTTGCGGAACTGGCAGACGCACTCCTTGCCGCTGTAGGCCTGGGCGGGCATGGGGTAAAGCGTAGCCGCGGCGGATCGTGGCCGGTTAAGGCGCGACCGACGGGGACGAGCGTGGCGCATCCTTTGTCCCTGGCCGTGCTTCCGGGCACACCGGCGAACGTCAACTGCGAATGGGGAGGGGCGGCTGTGCGTGACCGGCGGATCAGGCATGCCCTGGGGGATCGGGCGCTGGGCGCGTTGTGCGGGCGATTTCCGTCTGTGAGTGCGTTTGCCTCTCACAGCCACGCGGAAAAGGGGGGTGGTGCCCCTGTGACCTGGGGGGTCGTGGGACCACCGCCTACCGGCGGCGGACCGCGTCCTTGGCCAGCCGCCCGCCAGCCGCAGCAGCGGCACCGCCCCGTCGCGCAGGGCGGCCGCCCGGATCGACGGCCGCCCGTAGAGCACCTTGGCGGTCTGGCGCAGCGCCATGCCCAGCGTCTCGTCATAGGGATGCCACCACGGGTTGCGGATCGCCGAGGGCTCCCACACGCGCAGCTTGACGTTGACGCACTCATAGAGGCCGAACTTGGAGTGGGTGCGGCCCAGGCCGGATTCCTTGACCCCGCCCCACGAGCACTGGCAGGCGCCGTGGCTGAACATGTGGTCGTTGATCCAGACCATGCCGGACTGAAGCTCGCGAGCGATCCGCTCGCCCTTGCCGCGGTCCGAGGTCCACACCGACGCGCCCAGGCCGAACTGCGAGTCGTTGGACAGGGCCAGCGCCTCGTCCTCGGAGTCGACGGTGACGATCGGCAGCACCGGGCCGAAGATCTCCTCGCGCATGATCCGCATCTCGTGGGTGACGCCGGTGAGCACCGCCGGCGCATAGAAGTCGCCGGTGAGTCCGGGCGGCGCCTCGCACCGGGCCGCCGCAGTGCAGCGTGGCCCCGGCGGCGACGGCGTCATCGACGAGCTCGCGCACGATCTCGAACTGCTCGCGGGACACCATCGGCCCGATCTCCGTGTCCCAGCCCATCGGATCGCCCACCCGCAGCGCCCGCGCGCCCTCCACGACGGCGGTCGGTGAAGCGGTCGGCCACCTCGCGCATCACGTAGACGCGCTCGATCCCCGAGCAGGTCTGGCCGGCGTTGGCAAACCCGCCCCACAGCGCGCCGGCGACGGCGTGCTCCAGGTTGGCGTCGCCGAGCACGATCATCGGATCCTTGCCGCCGAGCTCCAGCACCGAGCCCTTCAGGCGCCGGGCGCACTCCTCGCCCACGCCGCGCCCGGTCTCGACCGATCCGGTGAAGAACACCTTGGCCACGTCGGATGACACCACCGCGGCCCCGGTGCCGGGGCCGTGGACGACGCGGATCAGCCCCTCGGGCACGCCGGCGCGCTCGAACACCCGCGCGATCCGCTCGCCGATGAGCGGGGTCAGCGACGCCGGCTTGAGCACGACGCCGTTGCCGGCCATCAGCGCCAGCGCCACCTCGCCGAAGGGGATGCTCCACGGGTAGTTCCACGGCGAGATGACCCCGATGACGCCCAGCGGCTCGTAGGTGAAGGCCGTCTGCTTGGTCTTGAGGAACAGCTGCGGCATCGGGACCGGCTCGTCGGCCAGGATGCGCCGGCCCTCGCCCGCGATCCAGTGCAGGGCGTCGATCGTCGGCAGCACCTCCATCGCGAAGGCCTCGTTGCGCGGCTTGCCCTGCTCGGCGACGATGAGGTCGCGGATCTCGTCGGACTCGTCGATGAGCACCTGGCCGGCGCGCTCCAGGTACCGGGCGCGGTCGCGCAGGGTGAGCTGGGCCCAGAACGGCTGGACCTGGGCGACCCCGGCGACGACCGCCGCGACATCGTCCGGGGCGGTCACCGTCACCGCGCCCAGCCGGGCGCCGGTGGCGGGGTTGAAGGACTCGAGCTGGTCTGTGGCGGAGGCGGTGGCGGTCATGCCGCTGAGCGTATCGCCGTGGCGTGGCGCCACGAGCGCATCGGAGAGCAGCTCGGCCAGGCCATCGGTCTGGTGCGCGTCGACGACCACCAGGGTCGGCTCGGCCGGGCGCTCCAGCTCGATCGCCCCCACTCCCAGCACGGTCTCCCGGGAGTCGATCAGCGCCGTGGCGCACAGCACCAGCCGCTCGAGCAGGTCGAAGCTCACCAGCCGCGCCAGGGACAGCTCGGTGCACCGCGATCCCCTGGCGGGCATAGAGATCGGCGATCCCGGCCAGGTCGCGCCGGCGCGCGAGGCGGAGGCACACGCGAGGGCCGCGCGGCAGCGGGTGGTAGTGGGCCAGCAGCGCCCCGTGAGCACGGCTCTCAGCCATTGCTACAGCGTAGTAGCTTCGGCGGACCGGCCGGGGCCGGTCGCGACCTCCCGTGGGCCGTGAGCACCAGGTTTTGACAGCTATGGGGCCGGGTCTGCACGACCGCGCCCACGCCGGATCTCGGCCAGGCGCTCGCGCAGGGCGGCCTCGGCGTCGTCGGGCTCGTAGAACCGGGCCCCGATGGCCGGGTCGGGCAGCAGCTCCTGCGGGCTGAAGTGGCCCGGCCGGCGGTGCGGGTTGTCGTAGCCGCCGTCGCTGCGGGTGGAGGAGCGCAGGTGCGCCGGCGGCGCGGCGGCGCCGTGCTGCGCGATGTAGTCGCGCGCCGCGAACACCGAGCGCTTGGCCGCGTCTGACTTGGGGGCCAGCGACAGGTAGATGGCCGCCTGGGCCAGCGCGAACTGGCCTCGGGCAGCCCCACGTGCTCGACGGCGGCCGCCGCGGCGGTGGCGACCGACAGCGCCTGCGGGATCGGCGTTGCCGATGTCCTCGGAGGCCAGGATCACCATCCGGCGCACGATGAAGCGCGGGTCCTCCCCGCCCTCGAGCATCACCGCCAGGTAGTAGAGGGAGGCGTCGGGGTCAGAGCCCCGGGTGGCCTTGATCCAGGCCGAGATCGTGTCGTAGTGGTTGTCGGCCTGGCGGTCGTAGAGCAGGGCCCGGCGCTGCAGCGCATCCTCGGCGTGGGCGAGCGTGACCGGCGTCTGCCCGGTCACCCGCCGGCCTCGCAGGCGAGCTCCAGCGCGTTGAGCGCCGTGCGCGCGTCGCCGCCGGAGCGCTCGGCCAGGAAGTCCAGCGCGGCCTCGTCGACGTTCTCCGGCGGCCCGCAGTGACCGGCCGCCACCGCGCGCTCGAGCACGGTGCGGATCTGCGCCGGCCCGAGCGCCTCCAGCTGGTAGAGGTGGGTCCGGGAGATGAGCGCCGAGTTGACCTCGAAGTACGGGTTCTCGGTGGTGGCGCCGATCAGCGTGATCACCCCGTCCTCGACGGCGGGCAGCAGCGCATCCTGCTGGGCCTTGTTGAAGCGGTGGATCTCGTCCAGGAAGAACACCGTCCGGCGTCCGCTGCGCAGACGCTCGCGCGCGCGCTCGATGACCGCCCGCACCTCGGCGCGCCCCGCCGCCACCGCGCTCTCCTCCTCCAGCGCCGCGTCGGAGGCATGGGCCACCAGCCGCGCCAGCGTCGTCTTGCCCGAGCCGGGAGGCCCGTGCAGGATCATCGAGTGGGGGTGGCCCTCCTCGATCGCCCGGCGCAGGGCCGAGCCCGCCGCCAGGAGCCGCTCCTGCCCCACGAGCTCGTCGAGCGTGGTGGGGCGCATGCGCGTCGCCAGGGGGACGTCGGCGCCGTCACGGCGGCCTGTCGCCCGCGATCGCTGGACGCATCGGATGCCGTGGCGCGCGCCTCGCTCGGCGCGACGTCCTCGCCGAACAGTCGTTCCATGGCCTGAGTATGAACGGGACCCCGCCCGCCCGCCGGACGACGCTGGGGCTAGCGCCCGCCAGGATCGCCCGCGCCGCCTCGTGCACGAGGCCGTTTGAGCCGATCCCGTCGCCGCCGGCCGCGCGTGGCGCCGGCCGTCGAAGTCGGTGAAGCGGCCGCCGGCCTCCTCGACGACGACCATCGGCGCGGCGACGTCCCACAGCGCCACCGCCGGATCGAGCGCGATCTCCGCGGCGCCCTCGGCGACGAGCATGTACTGCCAGAAGTCGCCGTAGCCGCGGGTGCGCCAGCACGCCTCGGACAGCGCCAGGAGCACGTCCAGCCGCCCGGTCTGCCGCCACTCCTCAAAGCCGCCGAAGCACATCTGCGCGTCCCCGAGCTCCCGGATCCCCGAGACCCGCAGCCGGCGCGGCTCGCCTCCGGCCACGTCGGTGGTGAAGGCCCCGGCGCCGCGCGCCGCCCACCAGCGCCGGCCCATCGCGGGCGCCGAGACGACGCCGACGACCATCTCGCCGTCGTCCTCGAGGGCGAGCAGCGTCGCCCACACCTGCATGCCGCGGACATAGCCCTTGGTCCCGTCGATCGGGTCGACGATCCAGCGCCGGCGTCCGGTGCGGCTCGGCCGATCCGGGCTGCTCGGCGCCGCCGTACTCCTCGCCGAACACGGTGTCCTGCGGCCGCCGGGTGGCCAGGTGCTCGCGCAGCGCCTGCTCGACGGCGCGATCGGCCTCGGAGACGGGGGTCAGGTCGGGCTTGGTCTCGACCACGAGGTCCTCGGCGCGGAAGCGCCCCATCGTGATCGCGTCGGCGACGTCGGCCAGCTCCAGCGCGAGGGCGAGGTCGTCGGGGGCGCCGGGCACCGCGCGCATCCTACGCCGATAGTCTGGTCTCCCACGATGACGTCCGACGACCTCGAGCGCCAGAGCGTCGACGCTGCTCCAGGAGCTCATCCGCTTCGACACCGTCAACCCGCCGGGCAACGAGCGGGCGGCGATCGAGCACCTCGAGCGCTACTCTCAGCCGGCCGGGTTCGACACCGAGATCCTGGCCGCCGACCCCGAGCGCCCCAACCTGGTCGCCACGCTCGACGGCGAGGGCGACGGCCCGGTGCTCGTCCTGCTCGGCCACGTCGACACGGTGCTGGCCGACGCCTCGGAGTGGCGCCACGACCCGTGGTCGGGCGACGAGGCCGACGGCTTCATGTGGGGCCGGGGCGCGCTGGACATGAAGAACCAGGTGGCGGCCGAGGCCGTCGCCGCGCGTCAGCCTGGCCCGGCGGGGATGGCGCCCGGCGGCGGGCGCGCTGAAGCTCGTGTTCGTCGTCCGACGAGGAGACCGGCGGCGACGTCGGCGCCCGCTGGCTCACCGAGACCCATCCCGACAAGGTCCGCTGCGACTTCCTGCTCAACGAGGGCGCCGGCGAGGTGTTCGAGTACGGCGGCCGGCGCCGCTACGGCGTGTGCTGCGCCGAGAAGGGGATCTTCCGCTTCAACGTCACCGCCCTGGGCACCGCCGGTCACGCCTCGATGCCGCGCCTCGGCGACAACGCGCTGCTCAAGCTCGCCCCGGTGCTGACGGCGCTCGCCTCGCAGCCGGAGGGGTTCGAAGTCACCGAGGCGCCCGCCGCGTTGCTGCGCCGGCATCGGCGAGGACCCGGACGACCCGTCGGCCGCGATGGCGCGCATCGAGGCCGAGGAGCCTCACCTGCGCACGCTGCTCGAGCCGATGTTCGGGGTGACGCTGACCCCGACGATGACCAGCGCCTCGACGAAGATGAACGTCATCCCCTCGCGCGCTCAGGTGCGCGATCGACTGCCGCGTGCCCCCCGGGCCTCGGCGAGGACGCGGTGTGGCGGCGCATCCACCAGGTCCTGGGCGAGCCGTCCGACCAGCTGCGCATCGACTTCACCGAGCAGGTGATGGGCAACGGCTCGTCGCCGGAGAGCACCGCTGATGACGGCGATCGACGCGTGGATCGCGCGCCCACGATCCCGGCGCCGGCGACGGTGCCGGTCATCCTCGCCGGCTTCTCGGACTCACGCTGGTTTCGCGAGGCGTTCCCCGACTGCGTGGCCTACGGCTTCTTCCCCCAGCGCCACCAGACGATGCTAGAGGCGGCCCCGCTGATGCACAACGCCGACGAGCGCATCGACGTGCGCGACCTCGGCTTCGCCGCCGGCTTCTACCGCGACATCATCGTCGAGCTGCTCGGCTGAGCGCCGGCGCCGCCGGCGCCGCCGTGAGCTCGCGGGTCGGTGCCGTCATCGTGAGCCGCGCGTCCACGCGGGCCAGCGCCAGGCCGAGCATCGCCAGCGCGATGGCGGCGCCCACCGCGAGCACCGTCCGGGCGCCGAGCGCGCCCGCCAGGGGACCGGCGATGGCAAAGCCCAGCGGCAGCAGGGCCAGCGACCCCATCCAGTCATAGGCGCTCACCCGCGAGAGCGCGTCGGCCGGGATGTGGCGCACGAGCGCGGTCGCCCACCACACCTCGAACAGCGTGAAGCCCAGCCCGGCGCCGAACGGCAGCACAACCACGACGGCCAGCGGCGACGCCGCGGCGAAGGCGAGCGTCTCGACGGGCCAGATGAGCGTGAGCAGCAGGCCGACCACCATCGGGCGGCGCGGGCGCCAGCGGATGCCCAGGAGCGCGCCGACGACGGCGCCGCCGCCGGCGACGCTCTCGAGCAGGCCGAACACCCCCGCCGAGCCGTAGAGCTGCCTGGAGACCAGCGGCGCCAGCGCGTACCACTGCGCGTAGGCGCACAGGACCGCGACGGTGAAGGCGGCGATCGTCGCCCACACCCAGGTGCGCGAGCGCACCTCCCGCCAGCCGGCGCGCAGGTCGGCGATGACGGTCGTGCGCTCGCTGCGCGGCGCATCGCCGCGTGCGCGGGGACGGATGTGGCGCAACAGCTCGGCGCTGACCAGGAACGTGGCCGCGTCCAGCGCGAACGCCGCGCCGGCGCCGACGGTCGAGGACCATGCCGGCGCCCAGCGCCGGGCCGATGAGGATGGCCAGGTTCTCGGTCGTCGAGGACAGCGCGCGGGCGTCCTGGACCAGCGCGTCGGGGATCGTCTGCGGGAGCAGGCCGGAGTAGGCGGGCTGGAAGAAGGCCCGGGCCGCGCCGAACAGCGCCTCGATCACGATCATCTCCGCCACGCTCGCGCCGCCGAGCACGATCGACGCCGCCAGCACGCCGTGCAGCAGCGCCCGGGCGTAGTCGGCCGCGGTCATGATGCGATGGCGGGGCAGGCGGTCGGCCCACACGCCGCCGAACAGGACCAGCGCGATGAGCGGCAGCGACTGCGCGGCCAGCACCAGGCCCGAGGTCGGTCGGCGATCCCGTGCGCTGGGTGATGTACAGCGCCAGCGCGACGATCACGACCTGGTCGCCGACGGCGCTCGCCGACTGGCCGAAGAAGAGGAACCGGAAGTCTCTGTGGCGCAGAACGCGCAGGTACTGACTCATCACACACACTCACTGACTCAGACGGCGAAGGAACGACAGGTGCGCGCGGCAAGGCGGCCTTCAGGCGGTCGCGGCGCGCACGGCGGGGAACGGCGTCAGCGGTGGTGTGATGCTCAGCATCGTCGGCCGAGCGTACCAGCCCTCAATAGACTCTCCGCATCTCCACGCAGGTCTCCAACCGCCTCGACCCCGCGATCTTCCGGCTGCCCGTCGACCGGATCCGGGACGGCTACTACTCCGACGCGTACTTCGTGCTCACCAAGTCGCTGCTGGAGGCCGAGGGCGAGCACCCGCACGTGACCATGCAGGTCTTCCAGAAGAAGGACTCGATCCTCGGCGGCATCGACGAGGCCATCGCGGTGCTCAAGACGTCCGCCGGGCACCACGAGGACGGGGAGTGGGTCCCGGGCTGGGACCGCCTCCAGGTCCATGCGCTCAAGGAGGGCGACCGCATCGCCCCCCGCGAGACGGTGATGACGATCGAGGGCGACTACTCCGTGTTCGCCCACCTGGAGACCGTCTACCTGGGGTCGCTGGCGCGCCGCTCGCTGATCATGCGCAACGTCGCCGAGGTCGTGGAGGCCGCCCGCGGCAAGCAGATCTTCTACTTCCCCGCCCGCCACGACCACTGGCTGGTGCAGACCGGCGACGGCTGGAGCGCCCACGTGGCCGGCGCCATCGGCGTCTCCACCGACGCCCAGGCGTCATGGTGGGGCGGCCGCGGGATCGGCACCGTCCCCCACGGGCTGATCGCCGCCTACGGAGGCGACACCGTCAAGGCCGCGGTCAAGTTCGCCGAGCACTTCCACGCGCGACATGAACATCACCGTGCTCGTCGACTTCGTCAACGACTCGGTCACCACCGCGCTCGAGGTCGCCGAGGCGCTGCAGGGCAAGCTGTGGGGCGTCCGCCTGGACACCTCCGAGCTGCTCGTCGACCGCTCGCTGTGGGACGAGATGGGCGGCTTCAAGCCCACCGGCGTCAACCCGCGCCTCGTGGAGAAGGTCCGCGGCGCGCTCGACGGCGCCGGCTTCGCCGACGTCAAGATCGTCGTCAGCGGTGGCTTCACCGCCCAGCGGATCCGGCGAGTTCGAGGCCGCCGACGTGGCGGTCGACGCCTACGGCGTCGGGTCCTCGCTGATCCGTGGCCAGAACGACTTCACCGCCGACATCGTGCTGCTGGACGGCCAGCCGTGCGCCAAGGTCGGCCGGGCCTACGCGCCCAACCCGCGCCTCGAGCGCGTCCAGTAGCCGCTGCCTGTCCGAGCCGGAGCGGTCCGCGACGACCATCTCGGCGACAAAGCAGGCTCGGGCCGCGACAGCTTTCAGGCAAATGGTCACCAGGCATGCACGCGCGGACAAATCTCAGGACGCGGCAACGATCTGCACGTCGATTGGTCGTTCCAGCGCCGCGCGTGGGCACCCGTCCCGGCCACCTTCAAAGCGTGCCGTTGACGGGCCTGCACCCCGCGCAAGCGTCCAGAGCCAATCCAGAACCGCCGCCGCACCGGCCAATTCGTCCAGACGCGCGCAGAAACCGCTCTCCCCAACCGATAATCCGTCAGCGCATGCTCTTCACCGGCACCTTTCTCGGCGACACCGACTTCACGACCTGGGTCCACGACTGGGTCCCGCTGATCTTCATGGGGCTGCTCGTCGTCCTGGTGTTCATGACGATGCGGCTGGTCCCGCGGACCAAGCCCGGCGGAGATCCGCCCCGAGACGACGCCGCCGATCGCGTGGGACGACATCGCCGGCGCCGACGAGGCCAAGGCCGAGCTGCGGGAGATCGTCGACTACATGCGCGACGCCAAGCGCTTCCGCACCCTCGGCGCCCACCTGCCCGCCGGCATCCTGCTCCACGGCCCGCCCGGCACCGGCAAGACGCTGCTGGCCAAGGCGGTGGCCCACGAGTCGGGCGCGACGTTCTTCTCCCAGTCGGCGTCGTCGTTCGTGGAGATGTTCGCCGGCCTGGGCTCGGCCCGGATCCGCCGCCTGTTCAAGGAGGCGCGCAAGCACGCCCCCGCGATCATCTTCATCGACGAGCTCGACGCCGTCGGCACCGCGCGCTCCGGCGGCGCGGCCAACCGCGAGTACGACCAGACGCTCAACCAGCTCCTGGTGGAGATGGACGGCTTCGACGGCAAGAAGGATGTCGTCGTCATCGCCGCCTCCAACCTGCTGGAGAAGCTCGACCCGGCGCTGCTGCGCCCCGGCCGCTTCGACCGCCACATCTTCGTCTCGCCGCCTGACGTCGTCGGGCGCGAGCGCATCCTCGAGGTCCACTCGCGCTACAAGCCCGTCGCCGAGACCGTCGACTTCGGCATCCTCGCCCGCCAGACCGCCGGCCTGACCGGCGCCGACCTGGCCAACATCTGCAACGAGGCCGCCATCAACGCCGCCCGCCGCGGCGCGCGACACGATCGAAGCGAGCGACTTCGACCAGGCGCTCGAGCGCGTCGTCGCCGGCATGCAGTCGCGCCGGCGCCTCAACGACCGCGAGCGGCGCGTCGTCGCCTACCACGAGGCCGGCCACGCGCTGGTCGCCGAGCTGCTGCCGTCCGTGGACGCGGTGCACCGGATCTCGATCATCCCCCGCGGCCGCGCACTGGGCTACACGCTCAACCTGCCCGCCGAGGACCGCTACCTGCGCACCCGCGCCGAGCTGCTGGACTTGATGACCATGCTCCTGGGCGGGCGCGCGGCCGAGTCGCTGGTGTTCGGCTCGGTCACCAACGGCGCCACCGATGACCTCAAGCGCGTGGCCGACATCGCCTACTCGATGATCCACGACTACGCGATGGGCACCGGTTTCACCTCGCTGCGCGTCAACTCCGACGATGCTGTCGGAGTCGACCCGCCGCGTCCGCGACGAGGAGGTCCGCGAGCTCGCCGACGAGGCGTTCCGCGCCGCCGCGACGCTCCTGCGCACCCACCGCGCCCAGCTCGACAAGCTCGCCCACGCCCTGCTGACCGACGAGGTCCTCGAGCGCGACGAGATCGACCGGATCATGGCCGGGACGCCCGTCGCCGCCCCGGACCGCCGCGCGGGCATCCACCTCGGGCTCGCCGCCGCCGCCACCGACGGCCCAGCCGACGCCGCGCCGCCGTCCGCAGCCCGCAGTAGCGCCCGCCGGAGCCGCGCCCGACGATATGCTCGGCGGCGCCATGCTGTCCGCGATCGACCACGTCGGCGTCGCCGTCGAGAGCATCGACGACGCGCTCGCGCTCTACCGCGACCAGCTCGGCATGCCACTCGTCCACCGCGAGACGGTGTCGGAGCAGGGCGTCGACGCGGCGCTGCTCGACGTCGGCGACAGCCACATCGAGCTGCTCCAGCCGCTCGGGCCCGAGACCGCGGTCGGCAAGTTCCTGAGCCGCCGGGGCCCGGGGCTGCATCACGTCGCCTACCGCGTGGAGTCGGTGCAGGCCGCGCTCGAGGCGTGCGCCGCCGCCGGCATGCGCCTCATCGACGAGGCGCCGCGCACCGGGATCCGCGGCTCGCGGGTGGCCTTCCTCCACCCCGCCTCAACGGGCGGAGTCCTCACCGAGATCGTGCAGCCAGCGGAGGAGCGCTGACTAATGTCAGACGACGACAAGCCTCAGAAGATCAACATCGGGTTCCTCGGCGGTCCGGTGCTCTCCGCGCGGGTCGCGCCCAAGCAGCTCGAAAAGCTGCGGAGGCGCCTGGGGGCGACGGCTGGCACAACCTCAAGGCCGAGGACGGGAGGTCGTCGCTCGACCTGGGGAAGATCGTCTACGTGCTCGTGGACACCGAGGCCCACCGGGTCGGCTTCGGCGGTGACGGGCGCTGCGCGGCGCACGGGGCCGGGCGCCTTAGACGATCCGGTTGCGCAGGATCCCGATCCCCTCGATCTCCAGCTCGATCTCGTCGCCGGGCGGCGAGCCAGCGCCCGTCGCCGTGCTCCAGGATGCAGCCCCGCCCACCGTCCCTGAGCCGATGACCTCGCCGGCGATCAGCCCCGGGGTGTTGCGCGCCGCCGTCTGCAGCAGCTGCGTCCCAGCGAGTGGTAGATGCCGCCCGTGCGGCTGTCGGTGCGCACCTCGCCGTTGACGCGGGCGATGGCGCGCATGTCCAGATCGGCGGGTAGCTCATCGGGGGAGACGAGGACCGGGCCCATCGCGGTGGCGAAGTCCTTGCCCTTGGCCGGCCCGAGTCCCACCTGCATCTCCAGTCGCTGGAGGTCGCGCGCGGAGAAGTCGTTCATGATCGTGAAGCCTTCGGGCTGCCCGTCGGCGCCGATCACGCAGGCCAGCTCCAGCTCGTAGTCGAGCATCTGGGTGTCGGGCGGCATCGGGACGTCATCGCCGTCGGTGTACACAGCGCCCGGGTTGGTGAAGTAGAAGACCGGGATCTCGTACCACGCCGGCGGCACCTCCTGGCCCCGGTGAGCACGGGCGTTGCGGACGTGCTCCTCGAACGCCATGAAGTCGCGGATGGACGGCGGGCGTCCCGCGGGATAGGGCCGCCTCATCGCGTGAACAGGGTGGAGAGGACGACCTCGGTGACCGTGCGCGTCACGCCCGGGTCGCCCGGATGCGCTCCAGCGCCAGCTCGAGTCTCTTGGTGTCCTCGCCAGCACGTGCAGCAGCGCGCTCGCCTCGCCGGCGACCGTGTGGGCCGAGACAACGCCGGGCTCGCGTTGCACGGCCTGCTTGATCGACTCGGCCGGTGACGTCGCCCTCGCAGTAGAGGTCGACGAACGCCTCGGCATGCCAGCCGAACGCCTCGGGATCGACGATCGCGGTGTAGCCGAGCACCACGCCGTCGCGCTCGAGCCGGTCGACTCGCCGCTTGATCGCCGGTGCCGACAGGTGGACGTGCCTCCCGATGTCCGAGAAGGAACGGCGTGCGTTCTCACGCAGCAGCGCAACGATTTTCGTCCGTGGCGTCCATATGCGGGCATAGAGGCGCGGCAACACAACGAATAGGGGTTGAGATCGGCGGCAACCAGCGGATCATTGCACAGGTGGCCATCGAAACGCTCCACATCCCCACAGCGCCCTCCAACGATGTGATGCCGGTCCACGGCATCGATCACCTCGAGCTGTACGTCGGCAACGCCGCCCAGGCCGCCTACTACTACACCCACGCCTTGGGCTTCACCGAGATCGCCTACCGCGGGCTGGAGACCGGTACCCGTGACCGCGTCTCGCACGTCCTCGAGCAGGGCCGCATCCGCCTGGTCGCTGACCGGCACGCTCAGCGGCGACGACGAGATCGGCGAGCACCACAAGCGCCACGGCGACGGGGTCGGGTCGATCGCTCTGAGCGTGCCGGACGCAGCCGCGGCGTACGAGCACGCGGTGGCCCACGGGGCGCGAGGCTTGCGACGCCCGTACGAGCTCTCCGACGAGCAGGGCACGCGTGAAGCTCGCCTCGATCGCCACCTACGGCGACACGCGGCACGTGTTCGTCGAGCGCGGCGAGTACGCCGGCGCGTTCCTGCCCGGCTTCGAGGCGCGCGACACGGCGCCCGACCGGCCCCGACGGGCTGCTGGTCGGCATCGACCACGTCGTCGGCAACGTCGAGCTGGGGCACATGGAGGAGTGGGTCCACTACTACGAGCGCGTCTTCGGCATGACCGAGATGATCCACTTCTCCGACGAGGCGATCTCGACCGAGTACTCGGCGCTGATGTCCAAGGTCGTCACCGACGGCAGCGGCAGGATCAAGTTCCCGATCAACGAGCCCGCGCAGGGCAAGCGCAAGTCGCAGATCGAGGAGTACATGGACTTCTATGGCGGCCCGGCGTCCAGCACATCGCCGTCTCGACGACCGACATCGTCGGCACGGTCGACGAGCTGACGGCGCGGGGCGTCGGTTCCTGCCCATCCCCGAGTCCTACTACGCCGACGTCCCCGAGCGGATCGGCGAGATCGACGAGGACATCGCCGACCTGCAGCGCCTCGGGATCCTCGTCGACCGTGACGACGAGGGCTACCTGCTGCAGATCTTCATCCAGGCCGTCGGCGACCGCCCGACGGTGTTCTTCGAGCTGATCCAGCGCCACGGCGCGCGCGGGTTCGGCGAGGGCAACTTCAAGGCGCTGTTCGAGGCGCTCGAGCGCGAGCAGGAGCGCAGGGGAACCTGTAGGGCCGTCGGGAGCGTGATGCGCTACGAGCCCCGCGGGCGGTTGCCCGCCAAGCGCCATGTCGCGTTCCGCGAGAACGGAACGTTGCTGACCGAGGAGGTGATGGGGTTCGAGGGCTTCTCGGGCAACGAGTCGATCCTCTACCACCTGCAGACGCCGTGCCGCGTAACGGGACTGGGGCAGTTCGAGCCGATCAAGCGCGAGGAGTGGGTGCCGGAAGCACACTCCCACCACCTGTTCGACACGCGCGGGCTCGCGACGCTCGGCGACCCGGTGCGCGGGCGGCGTCTGTTGATGTTCAACGGCGACGTCGAGATCGCGATCTGCCGCCCTCGCGATCCGCAGGATTACTTCTATCGAAACGGTGAGGGCGACGAGGTCGTGTTCGTCCACGAGGGGTCGGGCGAGCTCGAGACGACGTTCGGCACGCTCCCTTACCGCGCCCGCGACTACATCGTGATCCCGCGCGGGACGACCTACCGGTTTCTCCCCGACGGCGATCAGCTGTGGCTGACGTTCCACACGCCCGGCGAGATCGAGACGCCCAACCGCTACCGCAACCGCTACGGCCAGCTGCTCGAGCACGCCCCCTACTCGCACCGCGACTTCCACGCGCCGGGCGAGCTGGTCACCCACGGCGATCGCGGCGAGTACGAGCTCGTCGTGCGGGTGCGCGACGGCTACCAGCACTACGCCCTGGACTACCACCCGCTCGACGTCGTCGGGTGGGACGGCTACGTGTACCCGTACACGTTCAACATCGACGACTTCGAGCCGATCGCCGGCCGCATCCACATGCCCCCGCCGGTGCACCAGACCTTCCAGGGCCCCAACTTCGTGATCTGCTCGTTCTGCCCGCGCATGCTCGATTGGCAAGAGGGCGCCGTTCCGATCCCCTACAACCACTCCAATCTGCAGTCCGAGGAGATGATCTATTACGTCTCGGGCGAGTTCGGCTCACGCCGCGGGATCGATGTGGGGTCGATCACGCTGCACCCGTCCGGGCTTCCGCACGGCCCCCAGCCCGGGCTCGCCGAGAAGTCGATCGGCACGCGCTTCACCAACGAGCTCGCGGTGATGTGCGACACC
>CAWHOH010000005.1:0-152420 GCA_963830945.1 uncultured Actinomycetota bacterium
AACCGCCGCGGTGGCGTCGCGATGGCGTCTGTGCAGCGGCGCCGGGAGTCTCGCGCACCGAGGCCACGCTAGGACTCCGGGCCACCGATCACGGCTCTTCGTGCTGGCTCGCTGCTGCCTCCAGCTCCCCCGCTTCGGCCTTGGCCAGGCGGGTCTCGGCGTCGACGTCGATGAGCGGCGCCAGCAACCAGTACAGCCCGCCGGCGACGGGGAGTCCGATGAACAGCGAGATGTCCGCGCCGTCCAGCGGCGTGGGCCACGAAGCCGACGAACAGGCGTGCCGACCGAGAAGAACGGGATCATCGCGACGAAGCCGACCAGGTAGGAGGTGATGCCCCGCCAGCCCCAGCGCCCGTAGATGCCGTGCGGGTTGAAGATCTCCGCGATGGCGTAGTGGCCCCGGCGCACAATGTAGTAGTCGATCAGGTTGACGGCCGTCCACGGGATGAACAGGTAGAGCACCAGCAGCAGGAAGTTGTTGAAGTTCGCCAGGAAGTCGGCGGTGGCCGCAAGCGCGCCGACCAGCGACAGCACGGCGGTGAAGCCGATCGTCATGATCCGGAGCCGAGCGTCGGCCGGATCTTGCCGGAACGAGTCGATGGCGCTGATCAGGGTCAGCGAACCGCCGTACATGTTCAGCGCGGTCACCGAGATCAGGCCGAGCGCGGAGAAGATCAGCACGATCGCGCCGAAGCCGGCGAAGACCTTGTCGCCGGCGGCGTTGATGCGAGCCGATCGTGTCGAAGTTCTTGCCGGCCCAGCGCGGCCAGCAGCGCGCCGAGGACCATCAGCCAGCCACCGCCGATCGCCGAGCCCCAGTACGTCCAGTAGAAGGTCTTGCGCACCGTGACGTCCGGCGGCAGGTAGCGGGAGTAGTCCGAGACGTAGATGGCCCAGGTGATCTGGTAGCCGGCCACGACGCCGAACTGGCCAAGGAACGGCGTCCATTTGAAGCCGCCAGGTCGTACGAGCCGGCCGGCAAGTGCAGGTCGAACAGCACTGCGATGGTGAAGACGCCGAAGATCACCAGGAACGTGTAGGTGAGGAAGCGCTCGGCCGGTGGATGAGGTCGTAGCCGAACAACGCGATCACGAACGGCGAGAATGGTGGCGACCCAGAACCCAGAGTTTCGGGATCCGTGCGCAGTGTTCCGTGATCGCCTGGCCGGCCAGGATGGTGTTGAAGACGTTGAAGCCCGCGTACTGAACGTAGGCGAACAGCCACACCAGCAGGGCGCCGATGTAGCCGAACTGCGGCCGGGACTGGATCATCTGCGGCAGGCCGAGCTGCGGGCCCTGCGCCGAGTGCGCCGCCATGAACAGGGTGCCGAGCAGGCATGCCGGCGACGATCGCGATCAGCGACCAGATCAGGTTGCCGCCGGTTGATGCTGATCAGGCCGACCGCCAACGTGGCGATCTGCGCGTTCGACATGAACCACAGCGGTCCGATGTGGGACACCTTGCCGTGCCGCTCGTCCAACGGAACATAGTCGATGGAACGAGCTCCACGCCGCCCGTGCGCGGCTGCTCTGTGCTGGTCATTCCCTGCATGCTCCTGTTCCTCTTCACCGTCGGTTCCCGCACCGTCGGTTCCCGCACCGTCGGTTCCCGCGCCGTCGGTTCCCGCGCCGTCGGTTCCCGCGCCGTCGGTTCCCGCACCGCGGTTTCCGGCTCGGTGGCACAGCCGGTGGCCAGCACCGAGAGCAACTCGTAACCGACGTGCGCGGCGGCGATACCGGTCAGCTCGGCATGGTCGTAGGGCGGCGACACCTCGACGATGTCAGCCGAAACCAGCTCGCTGCCGGCCAGCCCGCGCAGGATGGCCAGCAGCTCTCGGGACGTCAGGCCGCCGGCCTCCGGCGTGCCGGTGCCCGGCGCGTGCGCCGGATTCCAGCACGTCGATGTCCACCGACACGTACACCGGACCGGTGCCTAGCCGGTCCCGCATCCGCTCGATCACCCCGGCCACGCCGAGCTGTTCGAACTCGACGGCGTGGATCGTGGCGAAGCCGAGGTCGGCCGACTCCGGCAGATCCCGCGCCTGGTAGAGCGGACCGCGGATGCCGATGTGCAGGCAGCGCGCGGTCCGCGTCCGGGCCCCGCCGGGGGCGCGTCGTGACCCGCCCCGGCGTCAGCGTCGTGATGCCGTTTGCCGGCAGCCGGGCGGAGGCCGAGGGGGCGCTCGCCGCCCTGCGGGCCCTGGACACCGGCCCCGACGACGAGCTCATCCTCGCCGACAATTCCGAGGCCGCCCCGACCGACGACCGGGTCACCATCGTGCCGGCCACCGGCGAGCAGTCGCCCTCGCACGCCCGCAACGCGGGCGCGGCGCGGGCCGCCCGCCCGTGGATCCTGTTCCTGGACGCCGACTGCAGCGCGCCCGCCGACCTGCTCGATCGCTTCTTCAGCGCCCCCGCCGACGACGACGTGGGGGCGCTCGCCGGCGCGGTCGTCCCTGCCCTGGGACCAGGATCCCGGCCGCCCGGGCTGGCCGTCCGCTACGGCGCCGCCAAGAGCTTCCTGGATCAGGACGCGCACCTCGCCCACGCGTACATGCCGCGGGCGGTCGCCGCCAACCTGCTCGTGCGCCGTGAGGCGTTCGAGGCCGATCGGCGGCTTCTACGAGGGCGTCCGCGCCGCGGAGGACACCGACTTCTCCTGGCGCCTGCAGCGGGCGGGCTGGCGCCTGGAGGGGCGGCCGGCGGCGGCGGTGGAGCACCGCTACCGGACCACCGTGCGCGCGCTGCGCCGGCAATGGCGCGGCTACGCGGCCGGCCGGGCGTGGCTGGGTCGCCGCTATGACGGGTTCGCCCCCGAGCCGGCGCTGACGCGGGCCGCGGGCCGGGTCCTGCCGCCGCCGCTCCACGACACCCGTCGGATCCCGCCCGCGCCACCCATCCCGCGTGTCGGCACAACGGCCCGCCGCCCGGATCCCGCCGCCGCGCCCGCCCCGGGGCGCTTGGACCGCGGGCGCTTCCTCGCCCTCGACGCGGTGCTGGGCCTGGAGGAGCTCGCCGGCTTCGCGCTGTCCAACCGGCCGCGTCGCGAGGCCCGCGGCCCGGCCCGCGTCGTGCTCGTCGCCGACCGTTTCCCCGCCCGCGACGACCCACTGGCCGATTTCGCGCTCACCCTGGCCGGCGCCCGGGTCGAGGCGGGGGCGCGTCCCGAGGCGCTGGGCCGGCGGGCGGCTCAGGGGCTGACGATCGACTACCGCGAGGATGACGGCGCCGGCGCCCGGGCGCTGGCGCTGACGCGTCTGGTCGTGACCCACCCCCTGCGCTGTGCCCGGGACCTGATCGGCCGTCACCCCGGCGCGCCCACCCTGGCGCGCTCGCCCCCGCGGTGCGTCCGGCTGGTGCGCGACGGCGACGCCCGCGTCCACCCCCTGGGCGGCGAGGATGCGCGCGCCGTCGCGGCGCGCCTGGCGCGCCTGGCCGGGCCGGCGGCTGGAGGCCGTGATGCGCGTTCACCTCGTCGATCCGCCGGCGTTCACGCCGCCCTATGACCACGCGCTCGCCGCTGCGCTGGCCCGCGCCGGGGCCGAGGTGGAGCTCATCACCAGCCGCTTTGCCTACGGCGCCGTGCCCGAGCCCGACGGCTACGCGCGGCGCGAGCTCTTCTACCGCCGGGCCGTGGGGGCGCCGGGCTCGCGCACGCGGCGGCTGAGCAAGCTGGCCGCCCACGTCCCCGACATGCTGCGCTACCGCCGCGTGGCCGCCGCGCCGCCGACGTCGTGCACTTCCAGTGGCTGACGACCCGTGCTGGACGTGCGCCTGCTGCCGCGGCGGCCGCTCGTGCTCACCGCGCACGACCTGCTCCCCGCGAGCCGCGGCCCGGGCCAGCTGCGCGCCCAGCGGCGGCTGCTCGAGCGCGTGGACGCCGTGATCGTGCACTCCGAGTACGGCCGCGGCCAGCTGGTCGACGGCCTCGGGCTCGACGGCGCCAAGGTCCACGTCATCCATCACGGCGCGTTCGCGCACGCCGTGAGCGGCCCGCGCGCCCCGCTGCCGCCGGAGCTGCCGGCCGGCGGTGGGACGGCGGGCGGCCGGTGGTGCTGTTCGCCGGGCTGCTGCGCCCGTACAAGGGCCTGGACACGCTGCTGCAGGCCTGGCGCCGGGTGACCGGCGCCGAGCTGTGGATCGCCGGGCGCCCGATGATGGACCTCGCGCCGCTGCGGGCGCTGGGCGGCGACGGGCGTGCGCTGGGTGCCGCGCTTTGTCTCAGACGGCGAGCTGGCCACGCTGCTTCGCGCGCGCCGACGTCGTCGTGCTGCCCTATGCGCGCACCCAGCGCTTTGACCAGTCGGGCGTGCTGGCGACCGCGCTGGCCTTCGGCAAGCCGCCGTGGTGCTCACCGACATCGGCGGCTTCTCGGAGGTCGCCGCCGACGGGCGCAGCCCGGCTGGTGGCCCCGGACGATCCCGGCGCGCTCGGCGGGGCGCTGGCCGAGCTGGTCGCCGATCCGGCGCGCGCGGGAGCGGCTGGCGGGGGCGGCGCTGGCCGCGGCGCGCGGGCCCGTACTCGTGGGACGCGGCGGCGCGAGGCGACCCTGGCGCTCTACGCGCGCGTCACACGCTGACCGGCTGGCGCCGGGCGACCTCCTCGCGCACGACCGGCGCGACCTTGGTCCCGAACAGCTCGATCGAGCGCATCACGTCCGCGTGGGCGACGGCGCCGACGCTCATCTGGCCGATGTAGCGCGTGTTGCCAAACAGCTCGTGCTCGAAGAGGATCTTCTCGGCCACCTGCTCGGGCGAGCCCGCGGCCACGGCGCCGCGCGGTGAGCGCAGCGCCTCGTACTCCTCGCGCCCCGACGGCGGCCAGCCGCGCTCGCGGCCGATCCGGTTCATCATCGCCAGGTACGAGGCGGCGAAGGCGCTGTCGGCGGCGCGCGAGGTCTCCCCGACGAACGCGTGGGTGTTGATGGCCAGCGGCAGCGCCGCGGCGTCGTGGCCGGCCTCCGCCGCCGCGTGGCGGTAGAGGGCCACCAGCGGGGCAAAGCGCTCCGGCTGGCCGCCGATGATCGCCAGCGTGAGCGGCAGGCCCAGGACGCCGGCGCGGACCACCGACTGCGGCGAGCCGCCGACCGCCACCCACACGGGCAGCGGGTCCTGGACCGGGCGCGGGTACACGCCGGCGTCGGTGAGCGGCGCGCGCAGGCGCCCCGACCAGGTGACGCGCTCCTGCGCGCGGATCGCCAGCAGCAGGTCGAGCTTCTCGGCGTAGAGCTCGTCGTAGTCGTCCAGGTCGTAGCCGAACAGCGGGAAGGACTCGATGAACGAGCCCCGCCCGGCCATGATCTCGGCGCGGCCGCCGGAGAGCAGGTCGAGCTCGGCGAACTGCTGGAAGACGCGCACCGGGTCGTCGGAGCTGAGGACGGTGACCGCGCTGGAGAGGCGGATGCGCTCGGTCCGGGCCGCGATCGCGGCCAGCGCCACGACCGGCGCGGAGATGAGGAAGTCAGGGCGGTGGTGCTCGCCGATGGCGAACACGTCGAGTCCCAGCTGCTCGGCGAGCTCGGCCTCCTCCAGCAGGTCGCGCATGCGCTGCTCCGGGCTGACGCCCGAGCTGAGGTCCGCGAAGGTGGCGAGTCCGAGTTCCATGGTGTGGAAGTGCAGGATAGCAAGGTAGTTGTGGGGACAACTACCAGCCCGTCGACCCGGTGCGCGATGGCCTCAACTTTGCCCGGCATCGGTCGACCCATAGAGGCATGGGAACTGCCGACCTCGAGCTCGCCCCTGGCCTCATCGCTCCCTGGCACGCGGCGTCGGCCGCCACCACCGACGAGGCGGTGCTCACCGCGATGCGCATCCTCATCGTCGATGACCAGGCGTTCAACCTCGCCGTGATCAGCGGGCTGCTGCGCGAGGCCGGCTACCAGGACATCATCACCACGCGCGATCCCCGCAGCGTCCCCGAGGTGTGCGCCGCCGAGCGCCCCGACCTCGTCCTCCTGGACTTCCACATGCCCGGGATGACCGGCCTGGACGTGCTGGGCTCGATCGCCCGCCTCATCCACGGCGCCGAGAGCCTGCCCGTCCTCGTCGTCACCTCCGACCCGACCGCCCAGCGCCGCTATGACTGCCTGGCCGCGGGTGCCCGCGACTTCCTGACCAAGCCGATCGACCAGATCGACCTGCTGCTCCGGGTCCGCACCCACCTGCTCACCCGCCACCTCCAGCGCCACGCCGAGCGCCGCGCCGACGAGCTCGACGACGCCGTCCGCGCTCGCACCGTCGAGCTCGAGGAGGCGCGCCTGGAGAGCCTCACCATCCTGGCCGCGGTCTCGGAGTACCACGACGACGACACCCACCAGCACACCCAGCGCGTCGGCGCTACCGCGGCGCGCCTGGCCCAGGTGCTCGGCATGCCGAAGTCCTTCGTCGAACGAGATCCGCCGCGCCGCGCCGCTGCACGACCTCGGCAAGGTCGCCATCCCGCAGCAGATCCTGCTCAAGCCCGGGCCCCTCACCGACGAGGAGCGCGCCGAGATGATGCGCCACGTCCACTTCGGCGCCAAGATGCTCGCCACCGCCCGCTCCCCGATCCTGCGCCTCGCCGCTGAGATCGCCGTCAGCCACCACGAGCGCTGGGACGGCAACGGCTACCTGGCCGGGCTGGCCGGCGAGGACATCCCCGTGTCGGGCCGGATCACCTCGGTGGCAGACGTCTTCGACGCCCTCACCCACGAGCGGCCCTACAAGGCGGCCTGGGAGCGCGAGCGGGCCCTGGAGGAGATCACCTCCCAGGCCGGGCGCCAGTTGACCCGGCCGTCACCGAAGCGCTGCTGGAGCTGGACTTCGACGCCCTGGACGAGGGCGCCGCCAGCGTTCACGGCTAGCCGCGGCTGCCCGGGTGTTGGAGGTGTGGGTGGACCCGGCGAAGCACTCGGGGCATCGGCGAACGTCAAAGACGGCTGAGGAAGGGAAGGGCTGCTGGGTCGCCGCCTTCCGCGGTGGCGTCTCCGGCGGGGGGTTTGCCCGAAGATTCCTCCCGATCTGCTGCGGACGTATCTCCCAGAGCCGCCCTCGGAAAGACAGCTATTTGCGCTCCGCGCACCCCACCGCAGGTGCCGGCGTGAGCCGCTCACCCTGCGAGCACCGCCGCGATCTGGCGCAGCAGCTCGGCGGCGGGCACGGGCTTCTGCAGCAGCGGGCCCTCGAGGGCGCGGCCGCCATGCTCGAGCGCCGGCCGCGCGAACCCGGAGGTGAAGACGACCTTCAGCTCCGGATGGGCCTCCATCATCGTGTGCGCCAGCATCGTGCCGAGCATCTCGGGCATCACCACGTCGGTGAGCAGGACGTCGATCGGCTCCGCGGTGGCCGCGGCGATCGAGAGGGCCTCCGGCCCGTTGCCCGCCGTGAGCACGCGGTACCCGGCGCGGGTGAGGATGCGCGCGGTGATCGCCCGCAGGGGCGCCTGATCCTCGACGACCAGGATCGTGTGCTCGCCCTCTGCGTGCGGTGCCTCCTCGGCCGCGGTCGCGCCGGCGGGGAGCGTCCGCCGCGTCCAGCGCCGGGAACAGCGCGCGCACGCGTGGTGCCCGCGTCCGGCTCGGAGTACAGGGAGACGGCGCCGCCGGCTCCGGTGATGATCCCGTAGACGGTGGCCAGGCCGAGGCCCGTGCCCTCGCCCGGGGCCTTGGTGGTGTAGAACGGATCAAAGGCGTGCTCCATGACCTCGGGGGCCATGCCGGAGCCGGTGTCGGTGACCACCATCTCGACATGCCAGCCCGGTTGCGGCTTGCCGCGGTCACGCGCGTCATCGCCGTCGAGCCACACGTTGAGCGTCTTGATGGTGAGCCGGCCTCCGGTGGGCATCGCGTCGCGCGCGTTGACCGCCAGGTTGACCAGCACCTGGCCGATCTGGCCCGGGTCGGCCTGCACGCGCAGCAGGTCGGGGGCGAGCTCGGTCTCCAGCTGCACGTGCTCGCCGATGGTGCGCGCGATGAGCTCCCGCATATCGGCGACGACCTCGTTGAGCGACACCGGCTCGGAGCGCACCGTCTCCTGCCGCGCGAAGGCCAGCAGCTGGTGGGTGAGGTCCGAGGCCTGCCGGGTGGCGCGCGCCACCTCGCCGAGGTCGGCGATGAGCTGGTCGTGGGCCTGCGGCGTCACCGCTGAGCCCAGGTCCTCGACCCCGTCGGTGAGCGCGGTCGTATACCCCGCGATGACGGCCAGGAGGTTGTTGAAGTCGTGGGCGATCCCGCCGGCGAGCTGGCCCAGGCTCTCCAGCCGTTGGGAGCGGACGAGCCGCTGTGAGAGGCGGACGCGCTCGGCGTTGGCCAGCGCGCGCTCGCGCTCGGCCTGGAGCGCGAGACGCTCCGTGATGTCACGGTTGATCTCCAGCAGGCCGACGACCCGGCCGCCTCCGTCGTGGAACGCGCCCCAGGTGCTGGCCACGGTGATCTGCCGGCCATCGCGGTGGGTCTGGAGGAGGTCGCCGTCCCAGCGTCCCGTCTCGATGACGATGCGCTCGATCTCGTCCAGCGCGATCGGGTACTTGGTGCGCAGCACATCCTTGGGACGTCGTCCGATCACCTGGGCGCGCGTGTAGCCGTACATCGTCTCCGCGGCGCGGTTCCAGAACGTGATCCGCCGCTGCATGTCGCGGGCGAAGATCGCGTTGGGCGCGAGCTGCAGGAGCGCGGCCTGCTGGTCGAGCCGGCGGTTGCGCTCGGTCTCGGCGGTGATGTCGCGCACCGCCATCAGATAGCCCGCCAGCCGTCCCGCCTCGTCGCGCCATGCCAGCCCGTCAAGCTCGACGTCGATGATCCGCCCGTCCCTGGTCATGTGCTTGGTCGTCTGGCGCCAGCGGCCGGTCTCATTGAACGTGGCGCGCCAGCGGCTGATCTCGTCGGGCGACGCCGCGCTCAGCATCACCGGGTCGCGTCCGAGCACATCCGTGCGGACGTAGCCGTACATCTCGCTCGCCGGTCCGGAGAAGTAGGTGATCGCTCGGTGGCCGCCGGCGTCGATGGTCACCTCCATGAGCGCGCAGGGGACGATGTCCAGCAGCTCCGCCGAGCGGGCCGGCAGCGCGTTCTCGTGGCCGCCGATCGGGCGGCGGGTCAACGTCGCGTTGTGTCATCTGCTCGATGCCCGCGGTGCCCCACGTTCCGTGCGGCACGGTCCCGCTGATTACTAAACCTATCGAGAGTGGCTCCGGGGTGTCTGCGGCTGCGATCCTGAGGGTGCCCTTCCATCCCCTCGATCCCGGAGGCAGCCCCACCATGATCCTCATCGCCTACGACGGCTCCGACGACGCCAAGGCGGCCATCGAGCGCGCCGCCGAGCTCGTCTCCGGCCACCCGGCCATCGTCGTGTCGGTCTGGGAGACCTACGCCGAGCTGCTCACCCGCTATCCGGCTGCGGGCGCCGTGATGGCGGGCGACGACGCCGGGGAGATCGACGACGCCAGCCGGACTGGCGCCGACGAGCACGCCGAGGAGGGGGCCGCGTTGGCGCGGGCGCACGGCTTCGAGGCTTCCGCGCATGGGATCGTCCGTCAGGCCTCTATCGCCGACACGCTGCTCAACGAGGCCGACCGGGTCAACGCCAGCGCCATCGTCGTCGGTTCGCGCGGGCTCGGGGGGCTGGGGTCGCTCCTGCTGGGCAGTGTGTCGCACGCGCTGCTGCAGCACGCCGACCGGCCGGTGATCATCGTGCCGTCGCCCAAGGTGGCGCTGCGGCGCAACGAGAAGCGGCGGGCGGGGCGCGACGTGGGGGCGTAACGGTCAGCGGTGGCCGCGGTGGTCGCGCGGCGGGGGCTCGTTGATCCCGCGGGCACGTCGCTTGCGCGCGCGGACCACGCGCAGCGCGATGTTGATCGCCAGGTCGACGGCCACGAGGAGAATCAGTGGCACCTCGGCGCCGAAGCCGCGGTGGCGCTGGCCGAACACTCCGATCAAATGCCCAGGCGCCGACGAACGTGCCGATGATCGTCGCGAAGCTGATGATGCCGCTCAGCCACGGCGTGCCGAAGTAGTCGTCGAACGCGCTCTCGTCATACACCCTCGGCTCGTTGGCGTGGTGTGCGCCGTCGAGCGACATTCCCCGGTACCCGCGTCGAGGTGGAGCAGGCACTGAAGAGATTTTGCCCATTCGCAGGCCCGTCAAACGGCGGCGGCGCCGTCTGCGGCACAATCCTGCGGCCGTGACGCTCCTCAAGACCGCCTTCTGGGCCTCCGCGGGCCTGCTCGTCTACACCCACGCCGGCTATCCGGCGGCGCTGGCCGCGCTCGACCGCGTCCGGGGCGGGCGGGGCGAAGGCCCCGCGGGCGGCACACACGGGCCGGGCGCCCCGGCCTCGGACGCCGACCTGCCCGGAGTCTCGGTCATCGTCGCCGCCTACGCCGAGGAGGCGGTGATCGCCGAGCGGGTGGCCAACCTGCGAGCGCTCGACTACCCGGCGGACAAGCTGGAGGTCATCGTCGCCTGCGATGGTGCGCCCGACGACACCGCGGCGCGCGCCCGCGATGCCGGCGCCGACGTCGTGCTCGAGCTCCCGCGCGGCGGCAAGGTCCGCGCCCAGGACGCCGGCGTGCGCCACGCCCGGCACGAGATCACGGCGTTCTCGGATGCCAACGTGACCTGGGCGCCCGACGCGCTGCGCCGTCTGGTGCAGCCGTTCGCCGATCCGCAGGTCGGCTACGTGTGCGGTCAGGTGCGCTTCGTCAACGAGCGCGGGACCAATCAGGAGGGCCTGTACTGGGGCTATGAGATGGCGGTGCGCGCGCTGGAGTCCCGCTTGGCCTCGGTCACCGGGGGCAACGGCGCCATCTACGCCACCCGGCGCCACTCCTACATCGTCGTGGACCCGATCATGGGCCACGACCTGTCGTTCCCGTTCAACATGGTCAAGCGCGGCTGGCGGGCGGTGTACGCCCCCGGGGCGACGGCCACCGAGAAGATGGTGCCCTCGATCGAGGGCGAGTTTCGCCGCAAGCGGCGGATGATGAGCCACGGCTGGCCGATCGTGGTCCGCGGCGGGATGCTCTCGCCGCGTGGCTATGACCCCGGCTACGCAACGATGATCGTCTCGCATCGGGTGCTGCGCTACGCCTCCCCGTTCCTGCACGTCGCCGCGCTGGCGGCGGCGGCCGCGCTCATCGGGCAGGGCTGGGTCTACCTGGCGGCGACCGTGCTCCAGGCGGCCCTGCTCGCGGCGGCTCTCGCCGCGCGGATCGTCCCGCTGCGCCCCCTGCTCGTGGCGCGCTACTACGTCCTGACCACGGCGTCCCTGGCCGCCGGCCTGTGGGACTGGCTGGCCCATGGCACCCACGCCGGCTGGGAGGCCGCGGAGGGCACCCGATGACCGCCGCGACCCTCAAGCGCGCCGTCGACGTCGCCGTCGCCCTGCCGCTGGTGATCGTCACCGCCCCCCTGGTGGCCCTCCTCGCGCTCGCGGTGCGCCTCGAGTCCCCGGGCGATCCGATCTACCGCCAGACCCGCGTGGGCAAGGACGGCGAGCTGTTTGAGATCTACAAGCTGCGCACGATGGTCGACGGCGCCGAGTTCACCGGCGCGGGCCTGGCCATCGCCGCGGGCGACGCGCGCATCACCCGCCTGGGCACCCTGCTGCGCCGCTACTCGCTCGACGAGCTGCCCAACCTGTGGAACGTGCTGCGCGGCGAGATGTCAATCGTGGGGCCGCGCCCGACACTCAAGGGCCAGGTGGACCAGTACACCGAGCGCCAGCGCGGGCGGCTCGCGGTCAAGCCCGGGATCACCGGGTGGGCCCAGGTCAACGGCCGCGCCTCGCTGCCGTGGCCCGAGCGGATCGAGCTCGACCTCTGGTACGTCGAGCACCGCTCGCTGGCGCTGGACCTGCAGATCCTGTCGCGGACGCTCGGCCTCGTCATGCGCGGGAGCGGCATCTACAAGGGAGCCGGCGGCGGATGGCAGCCACCCCCGCCGACGTAGCCGTCCTGCTCACCGGCGTGGGCAAGCGCTACGCGCTGGTGTCGGTGTTCGCCCAGCACGCGGTGACGGTCGCGGCAGACCCCAACCCGCTGGCTCCGGCCCAGTACGCCGCCCATCACCGGCGCGCGGTGCCGCGCTTCGATGACCCCGCCTACGTTCCCGCGCTCCAGGAGCTGTGCGCGGAGTTCGGCGTGGGCGCGGTGGTGCCGCTCACCGACCTGGACCTCGAGATCCTCGGCCAGGCCCGCGAGGAGGGCAAGCTGCCCGGCTTTGTCCCCAACGGCGACGTCGCTCGGGCCACCTTTGACAAGTACGAGACCCACCTGCTGCTGCAGCGCCTCGGACTGCCCTCGCCCCCGACGTCGCTTCCCGGCGAGCCCGTCGACAGCTACCCCGTCATGATCAAGCCGCGATGGGGCTCGGGGGCACGGTCCATCCACCTCGCCCACGACGAGCGCGAGGCCGACTTCCTGGCGGAGTACATCCGCGAGCCGGCGATGGTCCAGCGCGCCATGCAGGGGCCGGAGTTCTCGATGGACTGCCTGTCCGACCTCGATGGGCGCTGCCTCAACGTGATCCCGCGCACGATGATCGAGTCGCGCGGCGGGGAGTCGATCAAGGGCACCGTGATCGCCGACGAGGAGCTCATCGACCTCGGGCGCCGCGTCGTCGAGGCGCTCGGGTGCCGGGGGCCGTGCACGGTGCAGGCGTTTCGCGACAAGGAGATCGGCCTGGGCATCACCGACGTCAACACCCGCTTCGGCGGCGCCTGCCCGGCCCATCTCTACGCCGCGCTGCCCGGCCGCACCTACCCGGAGCTGATCGTGCGCATGGCCCGCGGCGAGCGGATCGAGCCCCACATCGGCGAGTTCCGCGATGGGGTCACGTTCACGCGCTACTACTGGCAGCTCGAGCTCGACGGGGAGCTGCGGCCCACCGGGCGCGACCTGATCAGCCCCCCTGGCCCGCCGATTCCCGCCCCGGCCACGCGCCCCGACCCTTAGCCACAGCTCTAACGGTCACCGGTACTCTTAGTGCTGTGGCTATAACAGTCACCCAGCTGACGGCGTTCCTGGCGGTCGTTCGCGGTGGCTCGGTGACGGCTGCGGCCGACGAGCTCGTGGTCACCCAGCCGTCGGTGTCCTCGGCGATCTCGGCGCTGGGGCGCGAGGTGGGCTGCGAGCTGTTCCAGCGCGCCGGGCGCGGCATCCGCCTCACGGACGCCGGCAGCGCCTTCGCGCCCTACGCCGCCGACGTGATCGGGCTGCTCGACCGGGGCCGCCGGGCGGCGGGCGAGGCGGCCTCGGCCAGCGGCCGGCGGCTGCGCATCGCCGCCGTCACCACGGCGGCCGAGTCCTTCGTGCCCCAGATGATGCGCGACTTCGCCCACGCCCACCCCGACGTCGAGCTCACGCTGGACGTCGGCAACCGGGCGCAGGTGATCGAGTCAGTCCGGCGCCACAGCGCCGATGTCGCCATCTCCGGGACGCCGCCGGGCGACGAGCGGCTGCTCGCCGAGCCGTTGAGCGAGAACCAGATCGTCTGCATCACTGCGCCCGATGATCCCGCGACGCTCGGCAAGCCCCACGCGGCGGCGGAGCTCACCACCCGTCCGTGGCTGCTGCGCGAGCCGGGGTCCGGGACGCGGGCGCTCAACGAGAAGTTCCTGGCTGACCGGGGGCTCACCCCGCGGGTGCTCGAGTTGGGGTCAAACGGCGCGATCAAGCAGGCCGCCCGCGCCGGCCTGGGCATCTCCCTGCTGTCGCGAGCGGCGGTCGAGGCCGAGCTGGCCAGCGGCCAGTTGGGCGAGATCCCGTTGCGCGATGCGCCGCGCGCCCGGCCCTGGTACGTGCTGCGCTCCTCGGTGGGGCCCGCCCGGCCGGTGGTGCAGGAGCTGCTGGCGCACCTGCGCGCGGGTCAGGTCGCGGGCAGCGGCGACGGCGCGGGCTGATCGGCGTCGGCGCGGGCCCCGTTGGCCCCCAGCGCCACCGCCGCCCGTGCGGTGACGAGCTGATAGAGGACGAGCAGCTGGGTGACCGCCCAGCGGCTCTGAGCGGTGCAGGTCGGTCCCGACGGTGAACTCGCCCAGCCGGTCAGTGCGCAGGTGGCTGGCGAAGTGCAGGCGGTCCCAGATCGTCTCCTCGAAGGCGGCGCTGCGCGCCGAGTCGATCGTGCCGGGGATCCACAGCTGGGTCTCGGAGCCGCGCTGAGCCATCCGGATGGGGCTGTCGCCCTGCGTGAGAGCGGGCAGGTCGGGGTGGGCCAGGCCGGGGCGCATGGCGAGCTTGGCGTCGAGGTGCTCGGGGTCGCCGCGGTCGCCCGGCATGAACGAGATGACGATGTCCGCGTACCGGCGCTGGGGGCGGATGAACGTCTCGGCGTCGGCCTCGCGCCGATCGAGCTCGGCCAGCACCTCATCGGTGGTGTAGCCGCGGCGGCTGCAGTCGCGCTGCACCTTCCAGCGCCGGCGCAGGTCCTCCGGCGGGTCCAGGAAGATGCGGACGTCGTAGGTGTCGCGCATCGCGGGGGTGTGGAAGCCCAGCATCCCCTCGACGATCGTGAACTGGGCCGGGGTGACATGCTCGGCCGGCGCCAGCGCCCCGTCGCGGTGGCGGTAGACGGGCTTGAGGATCGGCTCCCCGGCGCGCAGGTGGACGAGATGCTGCTCCAGGATGTCGAGGTGGTTGGCGTCGGGGTGCAGCGGCGTCACCCCCACCTCGGCGCGCTGGGCCCGCGTGTAGCGGTGGTAGTGATCGCCGTCGATGTGGGTGACCTGCGTCTCGCCGAGGATCCGCACCAGCCCGCGCGTCAGCGTCGTCTTGCCGGTGGCGCTGTCGCCGCAGATTCCAAGGAGGATCGGCCGTGGCATCGGTGGCACGGAGCGTAGGGAGCCCACCGCCGCCCCACAACTGCAAATGCGGCGGAGATGTATAGCTCGGGCTCTATGGCTAGAAGGCAAATCAGTCTTTGACGTCTATGCGGTGGCACACCTACGCTGCCGCGCATGCTCACCACCGCTGACACCCACAAGGACCGTTGGGCCTCGGGCGTGACCCCGTACGCCGAGATGGGTTACTTCGACCCCGACTACGAGCCCAAGCCGACCGACGTCCTCGCCGCCTTCCGGATCACGCCGCAACCGGGCGTGGATGCCGTCGAGGCGGCCGCCGCCGTGGCCGGCGAGTCCTCCACCGCCACCTGGACGGTGGTGTGGACCGACCGCCTCACCGACCACCGCCACTACCAGGCCAAGGCCTACGACGTGAGCGCGGTCCCCGGCCGCGAGGACGAGTACGTCGCCAAGATCGCCTACGACCTCGACCTCTTCGAGGAGGGGTCGATCGCCAACATGACCTCCTCGATCATCGGCAACGTGTTCGGGTTCAAGGCCCTGCGGGCGCTGCGCCTGGAGGACCTGCGCATCCCATCGCACTACGTCAAGACCTTCCAGGGGCCGCCGCACGGGATCGTCATGGAGCGGGAGTACCTGGACAAGTTCGGGCGCCCGCTGCTGGGGGCCACGGTCAAGCCGAAGCTGGGGCTGAGCGCCAAGAACTACGGCCGCGTCGTCTACGAGGCGCTGCGCGGCGGCCTGGACTTCACCAAGGACGACGAGAACATCAACTCCCAGCCGTTCATGCGCTGGCGCGATCGCTTCCTGTACTGCATCGAGGGGGTCAACCGCGCGTCGGCGGCCAGCGCCGAGGTCAAGGGCCACTACATGAACGTCACCGCGGCCACGATGGAGGAGATGTACGAGCGCGCCGAGTTCGCCAAGGAGCTCGGCAGCGTGATCATCATGATGGACCTCACCGTCGGTTACACGGCGATGCAGTCGATGTCGAAGTGGGCCCGGCGCAACGGGATGATCCTCCACCTCCATCGCGCCGGCCACGGGACCTACACCCGCCAGAAGAGCCACGGCGTCTCGTTCCGCGTCATCGCCAAGTGGTGTCGCCTGCTCGGAGTCGATCACATGCACGCCGGTACCGTGGTGGGCAAGCTCGAGGGCGACCCGGCGATGATCGCCGGCTACTACGACACCCTGCGCCTGGACCACGTGCCCGAGAACCCCGAGCACGGGATCTACTTCGACCAGGACTGGGCGTCGCTGCCCGCGGTCATGCCCGTCGCCTCCGGCGGCATCCACGCCGGGCAGATGCATCAGCTGCTGCGCTACCTGGGAGAGGACGTCGTGCTGCAGTTCGGCGGCGGGACCATCGGCCACCCGATGGGCATCGCCGCCGGCGCGACGGCCAACCGGGTCGCGGTCGAGGCGATCATCCAGGCGCGCAACGAGGGTCGCGACTACTTCCAGGAGGGCCCCGACATCCTCGACGCACGCCGCCCGCGGCTGTCCCGAGCTCGACGCCGCGCTTCAGGTGTGGAAGGACGTGACCTTCGACTTCGCCTCCACCGACACGCCCGACTACGTCGTCACCCCCACTCTCGGCTGAAAGGTCATCCATGCGCGTCACCCAGGGAGCGTTCAGTTTCCTTCCCGACTTCACCGACGACCAGATCGCCGCACAGATCCGCTACGCCCTGGACAAGGGCTGGTCGATGAGCGTCGAGTACACCGACGACGCCCACCCGCGCAACTCCTACTGGGAGATGTGGGGACAGCCGTACTTCGAGCTATTGCCCGAGGACTACGAGGTGGTGCTGCGCGAGGTCCGGGGCTGCCGTGAGGCCCATCCCGAGCACTACGTCAAGCTCATCGCCTACGACGCGCGCCGCGGGCGCCAGACCACTGCGCTGAGCTTCATCGTCAACCGGCCCGCGACCGAGACGGCGCTGCGCACCGAGCGCGCCGATATCCACGACCGGGTGATCCGCTACCGGCTGGCCCCCACGCGATGACGGCGCTGCAGGCCCTGTCGGCGGTGCCGGCGGCCATGGACGAGTCGCCGGTCGCGATCGACATCGATATCGAGCCCGTCCTGGCTCAGCTCGACCGTGAGCTGGTGGCCCTGGCTCCGGTCAAGAACCGCCTGCGGGAGATCGCCGCGCTGCTCGTGGTCGACGAGATGCGCCGCCGGGCCGGCCTCAGCGCCGCCCGCCCGACGCTGCACATGTCGTTCACCGGCAACCCCGGCACGGGCAAGACGACCGTCGCGCTGCGCACCGCCGAGATCCTCTACCGGCTGGGCTACATCAAGCGCAACCACGTGGTCGCGGTCACCCGCGACGACCTCGTGGGCCAGTACGTCGGCCACACCGCGCCCAAGACCAAGGAGGTGCTCAAGCGCGCGTACGGCGGCGTGCTCTTCATCGACGAGGCCTACTACCTCTACCGTCCCGAGAACGAGCGCGACTACGGGGTCGAGGCGATCGAGATCCTGCTCCAGGTGATGGAGAATGAGCGCGAGCGGCTGGTGGTGATCCTGGCCGGATACCGTGACCGGATGGACGAGTTCTTCACGCTGAACCCCGGGATGGCCTCGCGCGTCGCCCACCACATCGACTTCCCCGATTACGGGACCGATGAGCTGCTGGCCATCGGCCGGCTGATGCTCTCCGCGGCCTCCTACGAGCTCTCCCCCGACGCCGAGTCGGCCCTGCGCGCCGAGCTGGCACGTGGCGCCGCCCGCCCGCGCTTCGCCCACGCGCGCAGCGTGCGCAACGCGGTGGAGCGCGCCCGCCTGCGCCACGCCAACCGGATCTACGAGGCCGTGCGCAGCGGGATCCGCGCCACGCCGCGCGAGCTGGTGCGCATCGAGGCCCAGGACATCGCGTGATGCCGCGCCCGGTCATCCTCGGCGTCGTCGGCGACTCGGCCAGCGGCAAGACGACGATCAGCCGCGGCCTGGTCCGCGTCCTGGGCGAGGACAACGTCGCCCACATCTGCACCGACGACTACCACCGCTATGACCGCGCGCAGCGAGCCGAGCTGGGCATCACTCCCCTGCACCCCGACTGCAACCACATGGACATCATCGCCCAGCATCTTTCGCACCTGCGGCGGGGCGACCCGATCCTCAAGCCCGTCTACCGCCATCAGGACGGCACCTTCGGGCCGGCGGTGCACGTGCGCCCGGAGCGCTTCACGATCATCGAGGGCCTGCTGGGCTACCACCGGCCCGCCATGCGCGAGGTCTACGACGTCCGCGTCTTCCTGGCCCCGCCCGAGCAGCTACGCCGCCGCTGGAAGGTCGCGCGCGACTGCTCGCGGCGCGGCTACACCACCGATCAGGTCCTGGCCGAGCTCGACCGCCGCGAGCCCGACTCCGAGGCCTTCATCCGCCCTCAGCGCCACCACGCCGACGTGCTCGTCTCCTTCCTGCCGGCGGCCGACGGTCACGACGAGCAGCTCGACGCGGAGCTCACCCTCCGCGACGGGCTGCCCCACCCCGACCTGGCGCCGTTCATCGACGGCCGGCCGGGCGGGCTCACGCTGATCAAGCGCGACGGCGAGCGGGTGCTCCAGATCCCAGGGCGCATCGAGCCCACCCAGGCCGCCGCCATCGAGGAGGCGATCTGGGCCCGCATGCACTTCGCCACGCACCTGCGGGCGCGGCGCCTGGGCGAGTTCACCGTCGCCACCGACCTGCGCCGCTCCGAGGCGCTGGCTCTGGTGCAGCTGCTCATCCTCTACCACCTGGTGACCGCGCGGGCGACGGTCGCGCTCGGGGGTGACCGCGCCCGCGCGGACGCTGTCGCGGTCGGGTAGGCGACGCGCCGTCGCGTGGCAGCAGGCCCCCCCTCGCCCCCGCAGCCCGCTTCCGTGGGCTAAGTCTTCGCTTAGGTCCGGTTGCGCCTCGGCCGCCTCGGCCGTCAACCTCCCTAGCGTGAGAGGGCGGCTGTATAGGCTTTTGGTGTGATCGATTCCGCTGTCGTAGCTGCCACCCAGGACACGGCGATCGCCTGGCTGGGCGAGGAGCGACGTGTCGTGCAGGCGCTGCTGGTCGAGGTGGAGGGCTCCGCGCCTCTGCCCGTCGGGGCGATGATGGTCATCGACGACCAGGGCAACATCGAGGGCTCGATCACCGGGGGGTGCGTGGAGGGCGCCGTCGTCACCGAGGCCGAGGAGCTGCTGGCCGCAAATCGGTCTGCTCCCGCGACCGGCAAGCTGCTGCGCTACGGCATCTCCGACGAGCTGGCCGGGACGGTCGGGCTGATGTGCGGCGGGATCGTGCACATCCTCGTCTACGAGCTCACCGGCGAGGCGGCCGAGGTCGAGCGGGCCGTGCTCGAGGCTCACGCCGACGGGCGGCCCGCCGCAGTGGCCACGCTCCTGGACGGCGAGACCGCCGGCGCGCGCCTGGCGGTGATCGACAACACGGTGATCGGCTCCCTGCGTGACACCGACCTGCTGGACCGCAATGTCGCCCGCGAGGCCCAGGGGCTCCTGGAGGAGGGCAAGACGACGCTGCGCCGCTTCGGCGCCGACGGCGCCACGCTGGGCGACGACGTGCGCGTGCACATCCGCTCCTACGCGCTGCCGCCCCAGATGTGGATCATCGGCGCCATCGACTTCTCCGCGGCGCTGGCCCCGTTCGCCGCCCAGATCGGCTACGAGGTCACCATCTGCGACGCTCGCGACCGCTTCGCCCGCTCACGCCGGTTCTCCTCCGCGGCCAGCGTCAAGATCGGCTGGCCCCAGGAGGTCATGGCCGAGGTCGAGCTGGGCACGCGCGACGCGGTGCTCGTCTTCACGCACGACCCCAAGTTCGACGAGCCGGCGCTGCTCGCCGCCCTGAGGACCAACGCCGGCTACATCGGCGCGCTCGGCTCGCGTCAGACGACCGCCGACCGCGAGGAGCGGCTCAAGCGCTCCGGCGTGAGCGAGGCCGACCTGGCTCGCATCCACGCGCCCTGCGGGCTGGACATCGGCAGCCGCACCGCCGAGGAGACCGCGGTGTCGGTGCTGGCCGAGATCATCGCCGCTCGGGCAGAGCGGGCGGGGTCGCCGCTGCGCCAGACCAGGGGGCCGATTCACGGGCGCGATCGCGCCGAGGCGTAGCGCTCCGCGCGAGCAACACGGCTCCGGCGACGGCCGCCAGCAGCGAGGTGGAGGCGATGACGATCCAGCCGTGCTGGAACGCGCTGACCTGCTCGGCGCCGGTGTGCGGCGTCCCGATGACGGCGATCAGCACCGCCACGCCGACGGCCAGCCCCACCTGGCGCAGCATGTTGACCACTGCTGAGCCGGTGGCGAACGCGTGCGGCGGCAGCGCCGAGGCGCCGGTGGACATGAACGTCGGCAGCGTGAACCCGACGCCGATCCCGGTCATCAGCATGCCGGGCAGCATCTGGCCCGCGTAGTTGGGAGCCAGACCGGCCCGCAGCGTCCACCAGGTGGCTCCGGCGGCGTAGATCGTCGCCCCCGCCGCGATGACCCGCCCGGGCCCGTAGCGAGCGATGAGCCGACCGGCGACCAGAAAGGAGAACAGCGGCACCATCAGGGGGCCGGGGGCCACTCCCAGGCCGGTCTGCAACGCCGACCAGCCCCAGACGTCCTGGCACCAGAGCACCAGCGAGAGCAGCATCGCGCCGAACGCGATCGAGAAGACGATCGCCACCACACTGGAGCCCGTGAACGCCCGGATCCGGAACAGCGCGCCGTCGATCAGCGGGTTGCGCGCCCGGGCGCAGTGCAGCGCGAACAGCGCCAGAGCCGTCACGGCGGCGGCCAGGGAGACGATCGTCTGCGGCGCGCCCCAGCCCCAGTCGTTGCCCTTGACCAGCCCCAGCGTGAGCAGGCCGACGCCGGCGGTGACGAGCAGGGCACCGAGGGCGTCGGGTCGCAGGACGGGGTGGCCGGGCACCTGCGGCAGCCGCCGCCACCCGATGGCGATCGCGGCCAGCCCGATGGGGACGTTGACGTAGAAGACCCAGCGCCAGCTCGCGGCGACGAGCAGGCCGCCCACCACCGGTCCCAGCGCCGCGGCGAGGCCGCCGATGGCCGTCCACGCCCGGACCGCGCCCTGACGGCGCTCCGGGGCGGTGGTGGCCAGGACCAGGGACAGCGAGGTCGGCGTCAGCAGCGCCGCTCCGGCGGCCTGGATGACGCGAAAGGCGACGAGCTCGGTCAGGCTCGTGGCGGCGCCACAGGCGGCGGAGGCGGCCGTGAAGATGAGGACGCCCAGCAGGAAGCCGTTCTCCCGTCGCCGGCTCTCCGACAGCCGGCCGAATAGGACGAGCAGCGCGGCGTAGACGATGGCGTAGCCGTTGAGCACCCAGGAGAGATCCCCCAGGCTGCGCTGATGCAGGTCACGGGCGATGTCGGGCAGGGCGACGTTGACGATGAACAGGTCGAGGCTCGCCAGCACGACCCCGGCGCAGACGATCACCAGCACCAGCTTGGGCGACGCGTCCCCGCGTCGGGTGGGAGTCTGACTTAGGAAGCTCATAGCCAGGTACCCTACCACACTGGCTTAGGACTTTGTAAGTCAGCTATACTCAACCTGGCGATGACCGAGACCAACACGATTCAGATGACGGGGGCGCTCGAGCCGCGCGACGGCTGGCGCGCCGACCGCTGCCCGATGGCGCACGCGCTGGACGTCGTGCGCACCCGGTCTGCCTTCCTGGTGCTCCGCGAGGCCTTCTACGGCGCCACGCGGTTCGAGGAGTTCGCGGCGCGGACGGGCCTGTCGGAGCCGGTGACGGCCGCCAGGCTACGAGAGCTCACCGATGAGGGCCTGCTCGCGCGCGAGCCCTACCAGGAGCCCGGGCAGCGGACGCGACGGCTCTACCGGCTGACGGAGAAGGGGTCCGACCTGCTGCCGGTGCTCGTCGCCCTCATGCGATGGGGCGACAAGTGGGTGCTGCTCGGCGGCGGGCGGGTGGAGATCCGCCACCAGGGGTGTGGGGCCGCCGTGGGTGCCGAGCTGCGGTGCGAGCACGGGCACGAGGTGGGGCGCGACGAGCTGGAGCTCGCCCGGCGCTGACTGGGCGCGCTGCCGTGAGGTGTCCCGGTGGGCGCAGCGCACGCCGACAGCGCCTGGGAGGGTGACCGGGCGTCGCCGGCGCGGCTGCCCCGCCGGCGGCCCGCTGGCGACAAATCGCAGTTGCGTCGCGTGATCGGTCCCCAGATGCACGCCCGGCGACCACCCGCCCGCAAATCGCGGCCGTGGTTCGCGGTTTGCAGCCGAACGGTCGCGGGGACGCGTGGCGAGCGGCCGGCTACCAGGAACACGCGGGAAATCGCCGCGGGGAACGGCGCGAGTTTCCCGCGTTGCCCAGGTTGTCCCTAATCGGACTGGGGCGCCCCGGTGTAGAACGCGGTCACACGCGCTGCCCAGGCGTGCGCGGTGTCGAGGTCGGTGCCGGCCGCCACCGCCGCCTCGCTCCACTGCTCGCTGCCCTCGGCGATGAAGCGGCTCCCCTCCTCGGAGACGGTCCACGCCTGGGCGGCCGCCGGATCGAGCCGTTCGGCGCCGGCGACGTGACGTGCCAGTCCGTGCAGCCCGAGCTCCCAGCCGACCCCCACCGCGCCAGGGCCGAACCGCGCCCAGGTGCCATCGCCGGCGAGGGCGATGTGCTCAAGCTCCAGGCGCGTCGCGTCGGCGTCGATCGCGGTCAGGCGGAGCTCGATCCAGCTGGTCGCGCCGCCGGCCTCCCACGTCGCGCGCAAGCCGGTCGGCGGGTCACAGCGCTCGATCGTCCCGCTCGCGTTGCCCTCCAGCTTGAATCTTCCCCCGACCCGCAGCTCGCCGGAGACCGGCAAAAACCAGCGCGGGAGCCGCTCGGGGTTGGTGCACGCATCCCACAGGTCCTCGAGGCCCGTCGCGTAGGTGCGGGTGAGGATGGCGGCGCGCCCCTCGCCCGCGCCGGTGGTGCGTGCCTGGACCTGGCGGGCGGTCGCGTCGATCTCGGTGTTCACATCTGTCATCGCGGTCTCCTCTCGGTGTCTGGTGTGGTCCGGCGCCCCCGGCGCCCGCGCGCGACCTCGGTGGCCAGCGCGTCCAGGTGCGGGGTCCAGAAGCCCCGGAAGCGGTCAAGCCAGTGGTCGACCTCGCGCAGCGGCTCCGGCGTGACGGCGTAGAGCCGGCGCGTTCCCTCGGCGCGGACGGTGGCCAAGCCCGACTCGCGCAGCACGCGCAGCTGGGCCGACACCGCCGGTTGCGAGATCCCGAACTCGTCGCGGATGACCTCGCAGATCGCTCCGGAGCTGAGCTCGCCGCCGGCGAGCAGCTCGAGGATCCGCCGGCGTACCGGATCGCTGAGGACATCGAAGGCGGGAACAGCCATGGGCCAAGGGACATCATATCAGCTGCTGCTTATATAACCAGAAGCTGGCTGATGCGCGCAGCACCGGTGCGCCTCACGAGCGCCGGCATGGCCGCCAGGGGGTCGGGGCGCTCGGATAGAGTCGCGCGGCCGTGCGCCGCCGACACATCGCCCGCCTCGTCCTCGTCCTGAGCGCGGCGCTCGCGGGCGCCCTCGCCCCGGTGGCCGCCCGCGCCGACGGCTGGGCCGGGGCCGGCACGGTCAAGGCGCCCGGGGGGCCGTACCTCACCGACGCCCAGGGCCGCCGCCTCCAGCTCCACGGCGCGAACCTGGTGGCCAAGTGCGGCGGGGGTTCGGTCGACATGCCGGAGGCCGGGACCCCGTGCGTGGGTCCCGCGCAGGGGCCGCGCCTGGCCTACGTGCTCGCGCCCGACGCCGACGACCCCGGGCGCCGGTTCACCGCCGCCGACGCCCGCACGCTGGTGGGGCTGGGCTTCAACGAGGTGCGGCTGGGGATCATCTGGGAGGGGCTCGAGCCCGGGCCGGCCAACGCGCGGATCAATGATCCGCACTACTGCGGGCCGCACCGAGCAGGCACGCCGTTCCCCCGCCTCAGCCGCGGCACCGACCCCTACGACGCCGGCACGGTGCGCTCCTACCTGGCCAAGACCGACCGGATCGTCGACCTCCTGGCCCACGCCGGCCTGCGCGTGATCGTGGACATGCACTCCGACGCCTACGGCTCGGCCTTCTTCAACACCACGGGGGCCACGCCGTGGAACGGCGAGGGGGCGCCGCTGTGGGCCACCTGCACGGGCGGCGCACGGTTCCGGCCCACGCCGGGCTGGGGCAGCTTCTACCTCCTGCACCCCATCCAGGTTGCGATGCATCACTTCTTCGCCAACGACGTCCGCGCCGATCTCCAGGGCCAGTACGCCCGCGTGTGGCAGGCGGTGGCCAGGCACTACCGCGCTAACCGCAACGTGCTGGGCTATGAGATCTACAACGAGCCCAACGACTACCTGGTCAAGCACTTCGACCCCGAGCTCCAGTGCGACTACGGCGGCGCCGTCAACGAGCCCCGGTCGTGCGCCGTCGACCACCCCCAGGCGCTCCCCCACGGCCTCATCGGTGCGATCCAGTCCGTGGATCCGACGCACGTCGTGTTCTACGAGCCCAGCGGGGACACGGACTTCGGCGCTCCGGAGACGATCGGCATCGCCGAGCCGTTACGCTTCCCGCGCCTGGCCCTGGCCTTCCACACCTACGGCCAGATCCCCAAGCAGCTGACGCAGCTCACCACCGAGCGCGCTCAGACCCGCACGAACCAGCCCGGCGGTCCGGCCTGGATCCTGGACGAGTTCGGCGCCTCCAACAACGACGCCCTCAGCGCGTCGACGGTCGGTGAGGCCGAGGGCGCCAACCTCTCGTGGGCGTTCTGGGCGGCGATGCAGCTCAACGATCCCACCGGCGGCCAGGCCTACGAGGGCCTGCTCGATCAGACCACGCGCGAGCCCTACCCCAACCAGGCTCGGGCGACGTCGGTCCCCTACGCGTGGGCCACCGCGGGGACGCCGGGGGCGCAGTCCTTCTACCGCCCCGCGCAGACCTACCGCTACCGCTACACGGTCGATCCCAAGGTCCACGCGCCGACCGAGATCGAGATCCCGCCCCACACCTATCCGCTGGGCTACAGCGTCAAGGTCACCGGAGCCCGGGTCACCTCTCGGGCCAACGCGGCGTTACTGGGGCTGAGCGCCGACCGGGGCGCCAAGACCGTGAGCGTCACGGTGCGCTCGCTCACCGCGTTCCCGTTCCCGCGCTACCAGATCCTTTGTCGCGTCGCGATATCGGGCTGCGACGCCGGCGGGCGCCGGCGGGCGCCGGCGGGCGGCGGGCGCCGAGGGGCGAGCGCTACATCTCCACCGTCGTCGCGTCCGGGATCGCGCCGATGAGCTCGCCGGGCTCCACCGGGAACACCGAATGGGTCGTTCCCGCCGCGCACCAGACGACGTCGAAGCGCCGCAGCGACTCGTCGATGATCGTCGGCAGCGGGCGATCGTGGCCCAGCGGCGGGATCCCGCCGATGGCAAAGCCGGTGGCCGCCTTGGCCTCCTTGGCGTTGGCGACGCGCAGCCCCAGCCGGTCGGCGTCGACGCGCCGGTCCCCGGCGCACAGCACCATGACCGGGTCCTCGCCGCGGAAGAACACCAGCGACTTGACGATCTGACCCACCGTCGTGCCCAGCGACGCGGCCGCTTCGGCGGCGGTACGCGCCGAGGTGTCCAGCTGGCGCGGCTCGACGTCGAGGCCGCGATCGTGCAGCCGCTCCTGGATCGTGGCGGCGTTGCGGTGCAGGTCGGTCATGACGGCCTGCTCGCGATCGCCGAACCGAACGTCTGGACGAACCACAACTCGCCGTCGTCGTGCGCGCGCGGCCGGAACCCCGTCGTCGCCTGTCCGTCGAGCTCGGCCCGCAGCGCGGCGCGGATCTCGTCACGCGTCGCCTCCCCGGTCTGCGCCTGGTCAAGCCAGGGGGCCAGCGCGCGCTCCAACGGCCGCGCGGCGACGTCGATCGACTCCAGCCCGGCCTCGGTCAGCAGCGCCTGGAGCTCGATCGCAGCCAGCATCCGGGTGTGCGAGGGGTCGCGCAGGCGCTCGAGCCGGTTCTGCTCGGCGGCCACCGCGGGGTCCTCGTCGGCCATGAGGTCCACCAGCGCCACGTGCCCGCCGGGGCGGGTGCAGCGGACCATCTCGGCCACGACGGTCGCGGGGCGCTCGAAGTGATGGGCGGCAAACCGGGACACGACCACGTCAAAGGATCCGTCCAGGAAGGGCAGCGCCTCGGCGTCGCCGCGCATGAACAGCACGTTGTGACAGCCCTCCGCCCGCGTCTGCGCCTGGCCACGGGCCAGCATCGCCTCGGTGGCGTCCAGGGCCACCACGGTGCGCGCCGACGCGGCGAGCTGGCGGGCGGCGTGCCCGGTGCCCGCGGCCACGTCGAGGACGACATCGTCGGCGGTCAGCGGCAGGCGCTCGAACACCCAGCGCGCGTCAGAGGTGAAGACGTGGTTGCGCGCGGGGTCCTCGAACGCCTCGGCCTGGGTGGTGAACGCCCGCTCGATCTGCTCAGCGTGCTCCATCGCCACGACGCTAGGTGAGAAACGGGGCGAGCAGGGCCAGGTCAGCCGGGCTGAGCCGGTCAGAGGCCGTTTTGCGCTGGTGCCAGTAGGGGTAGATCAGCGGCGGGCGGCTGACCTCCTCCAGCCGCCCGGCCTCTTGATCGGACAGGGTCAGCTCGGCGGCACGCAGGTTGTCGGCGAGCTGCTCCTCCGTCCGGGCGCCGATCACCACCGAGCTGACCGTGGGGCGGCCGAGCAGCCACGCCAGCGCCACCTGCGCCGCGGAGACATCGTGGCTCTCGGCCACGTCGACGACGACGTCGACGGTGTCATAGAGCTTGTCCTCGTCATAGACCGGCGGCTCGTTCCAGTCGGTGAGGTGGCGCGAGCCGGCGGGGGCGTCCTGGCCGCGGCGGTACTTGCCCGACAGCAGGCCCCCGGCCAGCGGGCTCCACACCAGCGTCCCCAGCCCCTGGTCGACGCCGAGCGGGATGAGCTCGTACTCGGCCGAGCGCTCCTGGAGCGAGTAGTAGATCTGCTGGCACACGAAGCGCGGGAGCTGGTCACGCTCGGCGATGCCCAGCGCCTTCATGAGCTGCCAGGCCGTGTAGTTGGAGACTCCGACGTAGCGGACCTTGCCCGTGTCCACGAGGTGGCGCAGGGCCTCGAGAGTCTCCTCCAGCGGAGTGAGGCCGTCCCACTCGTGCACGTGGTAGATGTCGATGTGATCGGTACGCAGCCGCCGCAGGCTGGCCTCGCAGCCGCGGATCACGTGATGGCGCGAGAGCCCGGACATGTTGGGCCCGCTGCCCATGGTCATGCGGACCTTGGTGGAGATGAGGACGTCGTCGCGCTTGGACGCGATGGCCTCGCCGACGATCTCCTCGGCGCCACCAGTCGAGTACACGTCGGCGGTATCGACGAGGTTGATCCCGGCGTCCAGGCACATGTCGATCTGGCGCCGCGCTCCCGCGAGGTCGGTGTCGCCCACCTTGGCGAAGTTGCCGCGCCCGCCGAACGTCATCGTGCCGAGCGTCAGGGCGGAGATCTGCAGTCCGGATGTGCCCAGCGGCCGGTAGTCCATCGGCGCTCCCTTTCAGACGAGGTGGTTCGCGTGCTCTCAGTCGGAGCCTAGAAGGCCCCGGGCACGGGTCGCCGGGCGCGGGACGGTCCGCTGGCGCGACGGCGCGACGGCGCGTCAGGCCACGGCCGCGTCGGACGCCGCCCCGGCGTCTGCGGCGCTCCAGCACTGGTCCACGAAGGCCGCGATCTTGTTGGTCAGCCGTGCCGGCTTCACGCGCAGCTCCAGGATGGAGTGAGCGTTGACCAGGCGGGCGTTGGGCAACTCGGAAGCGAGCATGCCGGCGTCGGAGAATGGGTGCACCGGGTCGCGGGGATGGCCGATGACCAGTGCCGGGGTCTGAAAGCGGATGCGCTCGTGGTGATCGGGGGCGGCACGGCCGTAGAGGATGCCGCCGAGCACCGCGGCGCTGGGGCCCGGGTCCTGGGAGACCCAGTCGAGCCCCACCTGGGCCAGCAGGGGCAGCGGCCGACGGGGGATCGCGCGTGCGCCTCGGGCCAGCACCCGCATCCCCGGCTCGCCGAACTTCAGGGCGAACAGCAGCGGCGTGAACGCGGCGCCGCAGGCGGCGATGGCGTTGTCGAGCACGGGCATCTCGATGACCATCCCGGCGAGGCGTTCGGGCGCCTGGAGGGCCACGTCGAGGGTGATGTTGGCTCCCAGCGACGTCCCTCCCACGACGGCGCGCTCGAGGTCGAGGTGATCCAGCAGCTCGAGGGTCTGCTGGGCGAAGGCACGGATCGAATAGCGCCATTGATCGCGTGGGCGCGACGAGGCGCCATGGCCGAGCGGATCGAAGGTGATCACCCGGTTGCCGCGGGCGGCCAGCGAACGCGCCAGCGGCGCCTGCATGGTCTGGGACAGGAGCAGCCCGGGAAGCAGGACCGTCGTCCTCGGTCCCTCCCCGTAGACGGTGTAGGCAAGCCGTTGCCCGTCGACGTGAAACTCAGCCATCCTTGATCCGTCAGCATAGAGGGAGCACAGGCGTTGACTGGCCAGTCAGCCAGTTCGTGTGCCGTCGAGTTCTCGAGCGGTACAGTCTGGTACCAGCCACCGATTGTCAAGAATTCAGGAGGAACTCGTCTCATGGCCAAGGCTTCACGATCGCTCGCCGGCAAGGTCGTCGCCATCACTGGGGGCGCCCGCGGGATCGGCCGCGCCACCGCGGCCGCGCTCATCGCTCAGGGCGCGCGCGTGGCCATCGGCGACATCGACGCTCCGCTGGCCGAGCAGACCGCAGCCGAGCTGGGGAGCGGCACGGTCGGGCTCCCCCTCGACGTCACCGACCGCGAGAGCTTCGACACCTTCCTCACCGAGGTCGAGAACCGCGTCGGCCCGCTCGACGTCGTCATCAACAACGCCGGGATCATGCCCATCGGGCCCTTCGTCGACGAGACCGAGGTGACCGCCAGGCGGATGGTGGACATCAATCTCCACGGCGTCATCCACGGCTCCAAGCTGGCCCTGGAGCGCTTCATGCCCCGCGGCCGCGGCCACCTGGTCAACATCGCCTCGGTGGCGGGCAAGGGCGGCTTCCCCGGCGGCGCCACCTACTGCGCCACCAAGCACGCCGTCGTCGGCCTCAGCGAGGCGATCCGGGCCGAGATGCGCAAGACCGACATCGACGTGAGCATCGTCATGCCCGTCGTCGTCAACACCGAGCTCGGCTCCGGGCTGCAGCGCAGCCGGGGCATCAAGGTCGTCGAGCCCGAGGACGTGGCCAGCGCGATCGTCGAGGCGCTGCAGACCGGTCGCGTGGACGTGTACGTCCCCCGTCAGGTCGGCTTTCTCATGAAGGCGGCGCAGGTCCTGCCGCGCCCGGTGGCCGACTTCGTCACCAAGGTGCTCAAGGGCGACCAGGTGCTGGTCAACCCCGATCACCTCCTCCGCGAGGCCTACGAGAACCGGACGGGTGACAAGCCCGAGCTCACCGATGCGCCTCCGGCGGTGCCGGTGGGGGCCGCGTCGGCGCCCGCGGAGGCCGCCGCCGAGCCGGCAAGGGAAACCGTCTAGATCGGGGCTCCCGGCTACCAGCCAGGGGTGGCCGCCACCTCAGGCGGCCGCCACTCCCGACGGGCCGACTGGGGCTGGAGCTGTCGCGAGGGGTCCCGTGTGGTGGCGACACCGGCGCGCCTCAACGGCAGGGCTCGGGAGGGACGGTCCACTCACAGGCTCGCCGGCCACGCCCAGGCCGCCCTTACCTCAGCCGCAGCTGACGTTCCGCTGGTGTCGCGCGCGCCCGCGGAGAGAGCCGGCCCGGAATCAACCGGGCTAGACGCCGGAGCCCAGCCAGTCGGCGATCAGCGCGCCGATCTGCGGTCCGGCGTCCTCCTGGAGGAAGTGGCCGGCGTCGGGGATCACGTGCGCGAGCTCGCCACCCAGCGCGGCGGCGAAGCGCCGGCCGGTCTCCAGTGGCAGCACCGGGTCTGAATCGGCCCACAGCATGAGCTTGGGCCGGCTGTCGGCGCGCAGCGCATCCAGCGTGCGCTGGCCCGCCTGCGCTCCGGGCATGTCCGGCCTGGTGGGCAGGATGAGCGGAAACGCCCGAGCGCCCGCCTTGGACGCCGCGTCGGGGAACGGGCGCTCGTAGCCGGCGATCACCTCGTCGCCCGGATCGCGCTTGCAGGCGCCGCGCACCAGGAAGCCCACGGGCAGGTCGTCGGTGCGCGCCACGAAGTCGCGGAAGGCGTTCCAGGCGTCGGTCATCGGCTGATGGCCGGTGAACAGGCCGGTGTCGAGGATGACCAGCCGGTCGATGCGGTCCGAGGACTCCACCGCCGTGCGCAGGCCGATCGGCCCGCCCCAGTCATGGACGACGACCGTCGCGCCGCTGACGTCGAGCGCCTCCAGGACCGAGGTCAGGGCCGCGGTGTGGCGGTCATAGGAGTACCAGTCCATGTCGGTCGGCTTGTCCGAGCGCCCGAAGCCGGGGAGGTCGGGAGCGATGCAGCGGTAGCCGGCGTCGCGGACCGGCACCAGCACGTTGCGCCACAGAAACGACCACGTCGGCTCGCCGTGCACGAACACGACCGGCGCGCCCTCGCCCTCGTCGAGGTGGGCGATCCGGACCCCGTCGAAGTCCGTGAACGTCGATTGAAAGGGAAAGTCCGGGAGGCCCTGCAGCGCCTCGGGGGGTGTCTGGACCAGGTCGGTCACGGCTGGGAGCGCAACCTACCGGACCGGGGCCACCCTCGGCGCAGCCGCGCCGGCGAGGGACCGGGATCGAGGGTCAGCGGCGGCGCGGCTCAGCCGCGGCGCAGCCAGGCCACCGCGTCGGAGGCGACGGTGATGCGGATGGTGTCGGGCTCCCGGGCCCACGCGATGAGGTTCAGCGACTGCAGGCGGTCCAGGATCGCCTGAAAGGCCACCGCCTGGGCGGGCGCGACGTAGCGGCGCTGCACCGAGAAGGCCCAGCCGGTCTCCGCCTGGGGGTCTGAGATCCCGACCTGGTTGGCGAGCCGCCCGTCGGTCACCGTGCTCTGGATCCGCAGCGGCGCACGGCGCAGCCCCGAGACGCGGCGCACCTGGGCGGCGAGCTCGATCATCAAGCGCAGCGCCTGCGGTCGCAGACCGCGATACAGCGACCGGGGAGCGCCGACCGCCTTGGCGCCGGTCCCCATCGCGGGGTCGACGATCAGCCCCAGCGCCGCGGCATTGGACGGCAGCGGGACGATCGCGTGGGCCTGGTAGGCGGCCGCCAGCGCGGCGGGATCGGCGAAGGGCTTGGCCGTGGGGTGCAGCACCGCGCCGCCGGCGTCGTCGGCGAACTGGAGCGCGCTCAGGCGCGACAGCGCGGCGCGATCGGCGCGGTAGCGCTTCATGATCGAGACGGCGGCGAGGACGCGCCAGTAGTACGTCCACGAGTCGTCGCCGAAGCTCGACAGTCGCCGGTAGGCGTCGGCGTGGCGCGTGGGAGCGCTGTCGAAGTAGAGCTGCGCGTAGGGGACCGCGCGACCGCCGTCATAGGCGTCCAGGACCTGGCGCAGGTTGCCGATGCCCATGTGGTAGGACTCGATGGCCAGGTCGGGGCGGCCGAACTGCTGCTCGGCGATCTTGAGGTAGCGCACGGTGCCGGCCAGCTCCTTGGCGACGTTGAAGCGGTCGTCGATGGCGGCACGGCGGCCCAGCAGGCGGCCGAGGCGGCCGTTGCGGGTGCCCCTGGCCACGGCGTCGATCTGCCGGGTGAGGCGCCGGCTGGCGGCCAGGTCGATGTGCATCCCGAGCAGCGTCTGGCCGGTGGCTGCGAGGATCTGCGTGAGCCCGGCCGCGTCGGCGGGATCGGAGCCGGCGATCGCCTGGGGGCGCCCGGCGCTCTCGAGGAAGACCAGGCCCTCCACCAGGGTGGGGTCGATCCCGGAGCCGGCGGTGGCCCGGTTGATCGCGCCGCGGAAGGCGGCGACGCGCCGCGCCGTGGCCACGACGCCTCCCGGGCTGAGCACGAACAGCGGGCGGGCGTTGCCGGCCCCGGCGCGTGCGATGAACTCCGACTCCTCGCTGGAGCGATACGCGAACGGGTCGCCGGGCCCGGCGCTGTCGGCCACGGTGGGCGCGGGCGGCGAGGGCAGCCCTCCGCCGCCGAGGCCCGACGCGATGATCGCCACCGCCAGGATCAGCCCAGCCAGAGCGAGCACCAGCCGCGCCCGGCGCCGGGCGGTCGTCATGGTTCGCGGGCGCCGGCGGCCGCGTCGCGGGGAAGCCGGGCGCTCCGGGACCGGGCCGGGCGGCCTCGAGGGACCAGGTCCGTAGGACACGCCGGGCCGAAAGTATCAGCGTCGGCTATCCTCGTGCGCTCGCTGGGCACCTCCGCGCCGCCGGAGGCCGGCAGTGATGCACCGCCACGGCTCACCCGCGCCGGCACCCACCCCTCGAAGACCCGCACTGGATATGAGTACCCCCGACCTCACAGGCCGCCGTGTCCTGGTCACCGGCGGATCCGGCTTCATCGGCCGCCACGTCGTCTCCCAGCTGACCGCCGGCGGCGCGCAGGTGCGCGTGGTCGACCTCCAGCCCCACCCCGACCCGGAGGTGGACGTCGTCCTGGGCGATATCGCCGACCGCGGCGTCCTGGCCAGGGCGTTTGAGGGCGGCTTTGACTCGATCGTGCACCTCGCCGCGGTGACCTCGGTTCTCAAGTCCCTGGAGGAGCCCGACAAGACCTTTGCGACGAACGTCGCCGGGACCCATGCGCTGCTGGAAGAGGGGCGCGCCGCGGGGGTGACCTCGCTGGCGTTCACCTCCACCAACGCCGTCACCGGCCCCATGGAGCAGCCGAAGATCACCGAGGACGCCAAGCTGCGCCCGCTCACCCCCTACGGATCGACCAAGGCGGCGGGCGAGATGCTCATGTCGGCCTACACCGCCTCCTACGGGCTGCGGTGCGCGTGCATCCGCCTCACCAACGTCTACGGTCCGGGCATGCAGGCCAAGGACAGCATCATCGCCCGACTCATGCGCTGCATCCGCCTGGGCACGACGTTCGAGGTCTACGGCGACGGCACGCAGGTCCGCGACTACGTGCACGCGCACGACGTGGTCGCCGCCATGCGGCTCGGCCTCACCTCCGACGAGTGGGCCGGCGCCACGGTCATCGGCTCGGGGACCTCGCTGTCGGTGCTCGAGGTGATCGAGGCCGTCAAGCGCGTGTCGGGCGCAGACATCGAGTTCACCCACGGTCCCGCCAAGGCGGGCGAGATGCCCGCCGTGATCGTCGATCCCGCCCGTGCGCACGCCGCCGGGTGGACGCCCCGGTACCCCGATCTCGACGACGGGCTCGTGGGCGTGTGGGACGAGTGGTCGGTGGCCGACGTCAAGGCGCCGGCGACGCGATGACCGCGATCGACGTCAGCCGCGACGAATACGACCGCCTGGAGCCCCACGAGCGCGGCGCGGCGGAGGCCTTCCTGGATCAGCACCCCGCCGGCGCCGGCGCGCCGCTCGCCGTGGTCATCCCCGCCTACAACGAGGAGCCGACGGTGGCCGAGGTGATCGCCACGATCCCCGCCGAGGCGGCGGGCCTTCAGACCGAGGTGATCGTCGTCGTCGACGGCGCCAAGGACGCCACCGCCACCGTCGCCGCGCAGGCCGGCGCGCTCGTCTGCGACGTTCCGGTCAACCGCGGCCAGGGCGCCGCGCTGCGGCTGGGCTACTGGCTGGCCCGGGCCCGCGGGGCTCAGGTGATCGTCACCATCGACGCTGACGGCCAGTACGAGGCCCACGAGATCGGCGCGGTGGTCCAGCCCATCCTCGACGACCAGGCCGATTTCATCTCGGGCAGCCGGCGTCTGGGCAACGAGCTCACCACCGATGCCACGCGTCACCTCGGCGTGATCGTGTTCGGCGCGCTCATCTCCGTGCTCGTCCGCCATCGCGTCACCGATCCGGCGTGTGGGCTGCGGGCGATGCGCGCTGAGCTGACCGCGGACGTCGTACTCGAGCAGCCTCAGTACCAGGCGTCAGAGCTGATGATCTCCGCGGCCCTGCACGGCTACCGGCTGGGCGAGGTTCCAACGACGATGCGCGATCGCGGCCAGCACGCGACCGGCACCAAGAAGGGCGGGAACCTCCTCTACGGAGTGCGGTTCGCGCGCGCCGCGCTCCACACCTGGTGGCGCGACCGGACGGCGGCGCGCAACCGCGACCGACCGCCGAAGACCCACTTGTCGTAGATCACGAACTTCACGAGGAAGAACACCGCCTGCACGAACACGTAGGCGGCGGTCGTGAGGATCACCTGCAGGCCGCTCCCGGGCGCGACGTTGTCATGGGCCCAGTTCTGGGTGTTGCCCGTCGCCCAGGTCGAGGCCGCCCACACGAGGACCGAGATGACCGTGTAGGCGAAGATCTCGCGCAGGAACTCCGCGCGCCCCTCCATCCTCCACGCCCACTTGCGGTTGAGCACCCAGTTGGGGATCGCGCCGGCGACGAAGGCCGCCGCGGAGTCGATCCCGGTGCGGATCCCCATCCAGTCCATGATCGCGAACACGATGACGCTCGTCGTCAGGGCGACGAGCGAGCCGATCGCGTACTTGGTCACCTTGGCCGCGAACGCCGACCGCGAAAAGCGCCGCGCGAGCGCCGACGAGCGCAGCCGCGTGTACAGGTCTGATTCCGATACCACCGCGCGAGATCCTAGCGGCTAGCCGCATAAGATCCGTGTCAGAAGAGGCGGTTTGACGCGGTTTTGCGGCTGCCGCGGCGCCCGGTAGGTTCACTGAAGTGCGCATCCAGACCGGCGACGACCCCATGGGCCTCGACGACGACCTGGTCATCGCCGGGGACAACCTGCCCGTGCTGCAACGCCTGCCCGAGGGCGCGTTTGACCTCGTCTATGTCGACCCGCCGTTCAACACGGGCCGAGCGCAGACGCGGCGCTCGCTGACGGCCACGGCCGACACCGCCGGCTCCCGCGTGGGCTTCGGCGGCCGGCGCTACCGCACCGAGCTGCTGCAGAGCCTCAGCTACGACGACGCGTTCAGCGACTACCTGGGCTTCCTGGAGCCACGGCTGGCGCGGGCCCGGGACCTGCTGGCCCCGCACGGCACCCTCTACTTCCATATCGACTACCGCGAAGCGCACTACTGCAAGCTGCTGCTCGACGAGGTGTTCGGGCGCGACGCGTTCCTCAACGAGATCATCTGGGCCTATGACTACGGGGCCAAGCCGCGTCGCCGCTGGCCGGCCAAGCACGACACGATCCTCGCCTACGTGCGCACCCCCGGCGCGCACCACTTCGATGCCGACGCGGTGGAGCGCGAGCCCTACATGGCCCCCGGCCTCGTGGGCGCCGAGAAGGCCGCGCGGGGCAAGCGGCCCACCGACGTCTGGTTTCACACGATCGTCCCCACCAACGGCGCCGAGAAGACCGGGTATCCCACCCAGAAGCCCGCGGGCGTCCTGCGCCGGCTGGTGGCGGCGTCCTCGCGGCCGGGCGCCTGGTGCCTGGATCCCTTCGCGGGCTCGGGGACGCTGGGCGCGGTGTGCCGGGAGCTGGGACGGCGCTTTGTCATCATCGACTCCAGCCCGGCGGCGATCGAGGTCATGCGCTCCCGGCTGGCCGACCCGGCCCCGCCCGGCGTCAGCGCTTCCGGTCGCGCACGAGCGGCACGAACCTGACCGGGTCAAGGCGCTCCCGGAGCAGGCCTTCAGGGGTGCGGCGGATCCGCGTGAGGTACTGGTCCTCGCCGCCGACCGGCGCCACCAGCCGCCCGCCGGTGCCGAGTTGCGCCACCAGCGCCGGGGGCACCTCCTCGCCGACGGCGGCGGCGACGTTGATGGCGTCAAACGGCGCCCGCTCGGGCAGCCCCTCCCAGCCGTCCCCGACGATGCAGATCACGTTGGCGTAGTCCAGGGCCGCCAGGGCGGTGCGGGCCTGAGCGCTCAGCTGTGGGTGGCGCTCGACCGTCCACACTTCGGCGGCGAGGCGCCCCAGCAGGGCGGCGTGGTAGCCCGACCCGGTGCCGACGTCGAGCACCCGATCGGCGGGAGTGAGCTCGAGCAGCTCGAGCATCCGCGCCACCACGACCGGCTGGGAGATCGTCTGCTCGCAGTCGATCGGCAGAGCCGTGTTCTCATAGGAGCGCGCGCGCTCGGCGTGCGGCACGAAGCGGTGGCGAGGCACGGCGCCGATGGCGTCGAGCACCCGCTCGTCTCGCACCGACCGGGCCAGGCGGCGCGCGAGTCCCTGAGCCGCGTCCACCCGGGTCATTCTCCCAGGCGCGGCTGCCGCGCTTGAGCCGGCGCCGTGCTTGAATCGAGCCCATGCTGGCCAGCGCGAAACTGCAACGCGCGCTCATGCTGATCCTGCTGGCGCTGCTCGGGGCGATCGTGTTCATCGTCGTCACCGACCGCGGCCCCGGCGGCACCGGTCAGGCGGCACAGCCGGAGTTCGACGGGCCGACGATGCCGCTGCATCTCCTGGCCGACGACTTCACCCTCACCGATCAGAACGGGCAGATGGTGAGCCTCGCGGCCGAGCGCGGCAAGGTGGTGGTGCTCACCTTCATCCATTCGCTGTGCCACGACACCTGCCCCTTCATGGTCGAGCAGATCAAGGGCGCGCTCAACGACCTGCCCGCCGGCGGGCGCAACGTCCCCACCATCGGGGTGAGCGTGGCCCAGGCCGAGGACACGGTGCACAACCGCAAGGCGTTCCTGGCCCAGCATGAGATGACCGGGCGCCTCCAGTTCGTCAACGGCCCGCTGCGGGAGATGCGCCAGGTCTGGCACCGCTACCACATCCAGCCGGTCACGCCCAAGATCGACCATTCGACGTTCGTGATCCTGATCGACAAGCACGGCTATGAGCGCGTCGGCTTCGCCGCCGACCAGCTCACGCCCGAGGGCCTGGCCCACGACATCAGGGTGCTGGAGCGCCGGTCCTAGCCCGCGCGGGCTCGGGCGTGGGCGTGAAGCCCGGCAGGCGCAGGGCGAAGGTGGAGCCGGCTCCGGCGCTGACCACGGTGCAGCCGCCCCCGTGGGCCTTGGCGATGGCGTCGGTGATGGCCAGGCCCAGGCCCACCCCGCCCGCCGCACGGGTGCGCGCCGAGTCGGCCCGCGCGAAGCGCTCGAAGATCCGCGACAGCGCCTCCGGCGGCACCCCGCACCCCTCGTCCTCGACCTCGATCAGCACCTGCCCCTGCTCGCATGTGCGGGCGCGCAGCTCGATCGCCGCCCCGGGGAACGAGTATTTGACCGCGTTCTCCAGCAGCGCGTCCAGCGCGGCGCGCAGGCGCTCGGCATCCACTCGGAGCAGTCCTGGAGCCAGCGGGCCGAGCCGCCAGACGCGCGGCGCCAGGTCTGACCAGCGCATGAACACGTCCTCGAGCAGGGGCTCGAGCTCGATCTCGGCGAGCAGCAGGAAATCGGGCTCGTTGGCGACCGCCAGCACGAGCAGGCGGGCGACGATCGCATCCATGCGGCCCAGCTCGTCCAGTGCCACGTCCACCTCGGGCGGCGCCCCGGACTCGGAGAGCAGCAGCTCCAGGTGCCCGCGGGCGATCGTCACTGGGGTCCGGAGCTCATGCGAGGCGTCATGGATGAACCGCTCCTGGCTCTCGAGCAGCAGGCGGTGCTCCTCGGCGCGCCCCTCGGCGATGCGCTGGGCCTCCACGCGGCGGCGGGCGTGCCACACCATGGCCAGGAACATCGCCGCCATCAGCGGCACCTCGAACAGCTCGCCCCAGAGCTGAACGCCGTGAAAGGCGTCGAGCCCGATCGAGAATCCGGTGAGCGCCATCACGCCCCCCAGCACGATCAGGGTCGGGCGCAGGTCCCAGACGCGGAAGCCGTAGAGCAGCGTGAGGCTGATCCACACGAAGTGAAACGGGATCGTCTCCCAGCTGGGCCACGCGATCATGGCCGCGTAGTTGACCGCCGCGAACAACGCCCACAGCAGCTCCACCTGCCGCCGGCGCGCCAGGTCGTAAAGGCGGCCGCTGCGCGCGGTCATGCCGCCGCGCGGTAGCCCGCGTTGCGCACCGTCTCGATCGGCGCATCGGGACCGAGCTGACGGCGCAGTCGTCGCACGCACACATCCACGACGTTGGAGCGCGGGTCGAAGTCAAAGCCCCACACCTCCGAGAGCAGTCGCTGACGGCTGATCACCTCGCCGGGATGGAGCATGAGGAAGTGCAGCAGGCGGAATTCGCGGTCGGCCAGGTCCGCGACCGTGTCGCCCATACGCGCCTGGCGCCGCGTCAGGTCAAGCGCGAGCACCCCGACGCGCAGCACGCCGCCATCGCCCGAGGTGAACCCGCCGGCCCGGCGCATGTGCAGGCGCAGGCGGGCCAGCAGCTCGTCGAGCGAGAACGGCTTGACGATGTAGTCGACGGCGCCGAGCTCGAAGCCGCGCAGCTTGGTGGCGATGTCGCTGCGCGCCGACAGGATGAGCACCGGCACGTCCTGATGGCGCAGCTGGAGCTGGCGCAGGACCTCCAGCCCGTCCTGCCCGGGCAGCAGCAGGTCGAGGATCACCCCGTCATACGCGCCCGAGAGAGCGCGCTCGAGCCCTTGCTCGCCGTCGGGGACGACGTCCACGACGAAGCCCTCGGCCTCGAAAGGCACGGCCCAGGAAGGCGCGGATCCGCGCCTCATCCTCGACAACCAAAATGCGCATTTTCCCGTTCCTCGCTTCGGGCTGTTGCGCCCGGGGCGCAACATATCCCTCTCTAAGAAATTTGTAAATGACGGGCAGATGACATCGCCGTCATCTGCTTGCTTTGCGCAGCCGCGGAGATACATACTCGCCGCCGAGGAGAGGTCATCTATGAGCGGTTATGCCAAGCGCCTGACAGGGATCGTCACCGGGATTGCAATCGTTTGCGTTCTGTTAGGCCTGTACATCGGGGCCTACCTGACCAGCCAGCCGGGCTCGGCGTCGGCGGCGCCGTCCTCCGCCGGCGCGCAGCTCTACCTCGGCACCGTCCCGGCGGTCGAGGGCACCGACCCCCACCCCAGCTGGGTCTCGTACTACGCCGTCGACGCCCAGAGCCGCCATTGGCGCCACGTGACCACCTACGTGCTGCCCGCGCACTCGCTCGTCCACGTCACGGTCTACAACTACGACGGGCAGAGCGGCCTGCGCAATCCCTTCATCTCTCAGGCCGAGGGCATCGGCGGCGGGACGTTCGCGCTTGACGGCAAGCCGACGAAGACGGTCGACCCCGACGCCGCCTCTCACATCTTCGCCATCCCGCAGCTGGGGGTGCTGGTGCCGATCGAGGGCGTCGCCGACACGCCAAGAACCAGTGCGCCAGCGCGCCGTGCGGCCTGGACACCGCCCACACCACCACCACGTTCACGTTCCACACCGGCAGGCCGGGGCTGTACCGCTGGCAGTGCTTCGTCCCGTGCGCCGCCGGCTACATCGCGGGCTGGGGCGGCCCGATGCAGACCGTCGGCTACATGGACGGCTTCGTCAAGGTCGTATGAGGGGCGTGCGGCGATGAGCGAGGTCAATCACTGGCGCCGCGTGGTCCTTTGGTGGCTGGGCTCGAGCATCGTGGCCACGCTTCTCGTGGTCCTGCTGCTGGCGCCGGTTCTGCCGCCCGGAAACGGGTCGGTGGAGGCATCAGGCCAGGTGGTGGACAACACCGTCCTGCTGGGGATCTCCACGCCGGTGGCAATGGCGGTCCTCGTCTTCTTCATCTACGCGCTCGTCGCCTTCCGCGAGCGTGACGCGGCCGCGGTGCTCGACGGGCCGCCGATCCGCGGCGACGCCAGGATCCAGACCTGGTGGCTGGTTGTGACCACCGGACTTGTCCTCTTCCTGGCCGGCTATGGGACGGTCCGGCTGCTGGCCGACGGGGCCGGTGGCGGCCAGGGGCCGAACCCGATCGCCGCACCGGCCGGATCCAAGGACGCGCTCCAGGTGCAGGTGATCGCCCAGCAGTGGAAGTTCACCTACCGCTGGCCGTCCTATGGCGGGTTGGAGACATCCTCGCTGGAGCTGCCCGCCCACCGGATGATCGAGTTCCACGTCACCTCGCTGGACGTCATCCACTCCTTCTGGGCCTACCAGCTCGGGGTCAAGGCGGACGCCAACCCCGGTTTCGACAACATCGCCTACGTCACCACGAAGGGCCCCCTGACCTTCAACGTCCACTGCGCGGAGCTGTGCGGCGTCTGGCACGGCTACATGTTCGACACCGGCCGGGTGGTGAGCCCGAGCGCCTTTACCACCTGGATCGGCCAGCGGCAATCGCAGTACGCGCCGGTGGCCAAGAGCCTGGGGCCGTACAGCAAGCAGTACTACCCGGACCCGCAGAGGAGAGCCGGATGACCACAGTCGCGATCTCAGCCCGGCCGCAGCCCGCATGGCGCAGGCTGGTCGGCTTCAACCTGCTGACCGGGATCGTGCTGGCCGTGGTCGGATGGCTCGTGGGCAGCTGGATCGGAGCGCGGATCCACGTACCGAGCATCGACTACTTCGCAAACACCGGCGAGAACGACATCGGCATCATGCTGGGCTACCTGTTCGGGGTGATCGGGTTCCTCATCGGCCTCGGCTTCGCGAACTACCCGATCAGGCGCCTCATGGGCCATCCCGCCTCGCTGGCCGAGCACGAGTCCGCGGGCGAGGGCATCGGTCGTTACTTCCGCCTGTGCACCGACCACAAGGTGGTGTCGATCCAGTACATCGTCGGGATCGGCGTGTTCTTCCTGGTGGGCGGGATCAACGCGATGCTCATCCGCACCGAGCTGCTGCAGCCCAACGTCCACGTGTTCGGTCCCAACCAGTATGTGACGCTGGTGGGCCTGCACGGGGCGATGATGATGGGGATGATGACCAGCGGCGTGCTGGGCCCGTTCGCCAACTGGCTCGTCCCGCTGATGATCGGCTCGCGGCGGATGGCCTTCCCGCGGATCGAGTCGCTCACCTTCTGGCTGCTCATGGCGGCCGGGGTGGTGCTGATCACGACGATCTTCATGGGCGGCTTCCAGACCGGGTGGACCGGCTATCAGCCCTTGGGCGACCAGGGCACCGCCGGCTATGACGCGTACATCGGGTTCTTCGCCCTGGTCGGACTGTCGATGTGCCTGCTGGGGTTCAACCTGATCGTGACCATCATCACCATGCGCGCCCCGGGGATGACCTGGAACCGCCTGCCGATCTTCGTGTGGAGCGTGCTGGCCACCGCGCTGCTGATGATGCTGGCCGCGCCCATGCTGATCGCGGCGCTGCTGATGGGGGCGTTTGACCGCACGGTGCAGACGGCCTTCTACGTCGTCAGTCAGGGTGGCAGCTCGTACCTGTTCCAGAACCTGTTCTGGGTGTTCGGTCACCCCGAGGTGTACATCGTGGCGCTGCCGGGCTTCGGGATCGTGCTGGAGCTGCTGCCGGTGTTCTGCCGCAAGCCCCTGTGGGGTTACCGGCTGGCCGTCGCCGGGATGCTGGGAGTGGCACTCCTGAGCTTCTTCGTGTGGCAGCACCACCTCTTCGTCAGTGGCATCAACGCCGACCTGCGCCCGTTCTACATGCTCTCCACGGAGCTGATCTCACTGCCCACGGGGTTCATCTTCCTGTGTGCCATGGGCACCATGTGGCGCGGGCGAATACGCTATTCGGTGCCCATGCTGTTCTGCATGGGGTGGGCCTTCAACTTCCTGTTCGGCGGGATCTCCGGGGTGTTCCTATCCGACGTGCCGTCGGATGTCACCACGCACGGGACGTTCTTCTCCATGGCCCACTTCCACTACACGATCATGGGCGGGCTGGTGTTCTCGGTGTTCGCGGCGATCTACTACTGGGGCCCGAAGATGACCGGCTTCAGCTTCAACGAGAAGCTGGCCCGGGTCCACTTCTGGACGCTGTTCATCGCGTTCAACTCCACCTTCGGACCCCTGTTCGCCCTGGGGCTGATGGGTCAGCCGCGCCGCGTGGTCACCTACCCCACCCATCTGCAGGCGCTCAACGACTGGGTGAGCGTGTCGGCGTTCTGCATCGGGCTTTCGATGCTGGTGTTCCTCTGCAACCTCATCTGGTCGATGCTGGTCAAGCGCGAGCCGTCGCCGGCCAACCCGTGGAACTCCAAGTCGGCCGAGTTCCAGTTGCCCACCCCGGTGCCGGTGCACGACTTCGATCAGATCCCGGTGTTCGACGCCGATCCGTATCCGTATGGGGTGGAGCCCGCGCCCGCCCTGACGCCGGCGACACAGGGGGCGTGACATGGAAGGCTCAGCCTCCGCACCCACCCATCCGCACATCGAGCTCGAGCCGCCGGAGTGGCAGCCCCGCGCCATGCGGGCCGGCGCCCGCGGCCTGTGCGGCGCGGTGGCCTTCTTCATGGTCTCGTTCGTCTTCGCCTACTTCTACCTGCGGGCGCAGGACCCCAACAAGGACTGGAAGATCGGCCACGTCAAGCCGTCCTTCGCCCTGGGGCTCATCATCCTGCTGGTCCTGGTGGCCAGCGCGGTGGCGATGCGCGTCGCCGCCACCCGTCCCGAGCTGACAGTCAGCGCCGGTGCCGCCGCATTGGCGCTGGCGCTCCTGTCGGTCGTCCTCCAGGTCATCGACTGGACGACGCTGGGCTTCGGGCCGGAGAGCGGCGGCTACGCGAGCGTCTTCGTCGGCTGGACCGCGTGCTACTCGGTCCTCACGCTCGCCTGCGTCTACTGGATCGAGACGCAGGTGGCGACCGCATGGCGCCGGCGCCGTGAGGGCGTGGTGGCCACGCCGGCCGCGGTGATGTCCGACACGCCGGTCGTGGAGGCCGGCCTGGAGGCCTGCTCGTTCTTCTGGTCGTTCTACGTCGCCAACGGCCTCGTGCTGTTCGTGCTCCTCTACGTGCTCTAGTGGGCCTCCGCGGGCGATGAGCGGGCTCGGGCGATGAGCTGGCACGGCTGGTCGATCCAACCACCGCTGCTCTACGTGGCCGTGGCGGCGATGCTCTATTACGCGGGCGGGCATGGGCTATCGCCGCTCGGGGCGCGGGTCGCTGCAGCGCGGCGGCCTTCGCCGCCGGGCTGATCACGATCGTGCTGGCGCTGGAGTCCCCCATCGACGGCTACGCCGACCAGCTCTTCTGGGTGCACATGTTCCAGCACGTCCTGCTGCTCACGGTGGCGCCGCCGCTCATCCTGCTGGGCCGGCCGTGGCCGCGGATGTGGCGGGCGCTGCCGCTGCGAGACGCGGACGCGGGTGGGACGGACCCTGGCCCGGGCGCGGTGGACGGCGCCGCTGCGCGCGCTGGCGCGCCCGCTCCCGGCCTTCATCCTCTTCAACGCCACCGTGGTCGGCTGGCACGTCCCCGGGGCCTACGACGCGACGCTGCGCTCCTGGGCGGTCCACGACGTCGAGCACGCGATGTTCTTCTTCACCGGGCTGCTGTTCTGGGCGCGTGTCATCGACCCCGGGCCGCTGCGCCCGCGCCTCGTCTGGCCGGCGCGGATCGCGTTCACGGTGGGCGCGATGGTGGTCGGGCTGGGTCCTGGCGATCACGCTCGTGCTCGTGCCCCACCCGCTCTATCCGTTCTACGCCGCGCTGGCTCACCGCCCCGGCGGGATCACGGCGCTCACCGACCAGCAGCTCGCCGCCGGGATGATGTGGGTGCCCGGATCGCTGGCCTACACGATCACGTTCATGATCGGCTTCTACCGGTGGCTGGAGCCCGACGGGGAAGCCCGCGCCCACCGAGCGGGCGCTCACGACCACCTAGGAGGACTGACCGGCATGGCCCTGTTCGCGGATGACTTCCTGGCCGGCTCGCTGCTCTCGCTGCTGCTGCCGGTGTGCCTGCTGATCGCGATCGCGGTCTGGTACGTCGCTTTCGCCAGGCGCGCGCCGGACACGCACCCGTCCTCGCCGGCGCTGCCGCCGCCCGACGTCGTCGCCGCGGCGGGCGATCGCCTCTGACCTGCCCCAGCCGGCCGGCCCACCGCCCGGCGAGATCAGATGATCCAGGCCGGGGCCATCCGGCACCGCGTCAGCCGGCGCGCCGCCGGGCAGCTGGCCGCGGTGATGGCCGTGGCGATCGTGGCGGGCATCGCCGCCGGCGCCGGAGCGCACCTGCTGCTCGCCGGCGGCGCGCGCATCGACGGTCTGCCGGCGACCGCGGCCGCGACCACGGGCCGTTGCGCGGCCAGGCCACGTGGGCCGCGGGGGCCCGCCCGGCTCCGGCGATCACTACGCTGCGCGACCAGACCGGCAGCCGCTTCAGCCTCAGCTCCCTGCGCGGGCGCACGCGTGGCGATCGAGTTCTTCGACTCGCACTGCAAGTCCGCGTGCCCGCTCGCCGGCCGCGCGCTGGCCGCCTCCGAGCGCGCGCTGCCGGCCGCGCAGCGCCCGGTGCTGGTGGTGGTGAGCGTCAACCCGCAGGACACGCGGGCCAGCGTGCGCGCGGCGATCCGGTCCTGGGGCCTGGCCGGCCTCGCGCCGTGGCACTGGCTGATGGGGACCCACGCGCAGCTGGCGCCGGTGTGGGCCGCCTACCACATCTTCGTGGCAGCCGACCCGCGGTGACATCACCCACACCGAGGCGATGTATCTGCTGGACCGCCGCGGCGACGAGCGCTCCGGCTACCTGTTCCCGTACCTGCCGGCGCTCGGTGAGTCACGACATGCGCGTGCTGGCCGGACGCACGGGCGGCGAGCGTGTCTGAGCTGATCGGGGCCGTGCCGGCCGAGGGCCTGGCCGCCGACGGCGCCGCGCTGCGCGCGCGGTCTGCGTGGCGGGCCACGCTCGCCGACTACGTGACGCTGACCAAGCCGCGGATCATGTCGCTGCTGGTGCTCACCGCGGTGTGCGCGATGGTCGCCGCCGCCGGCGGGGCCCCGGCGACGATGCCGTTGGCCGCGCTGGTCATCGGAGGCGCGCTCGCCTGCGGGGGCGCGAGCGCGCTCAACCACGTGCTGGATCGCGACATCGACCGCCTCATGGGCCCCCGCACCGCCTCGCGCCCGGTCGCCGCGGGCCGGATCTCGCCGCGGCGCGCCGTGGCGTTCGGCCTGGCCCTCTCGGCGCTGGCGTTCGCGCGTACTGACGGTCTTCGCCAACGTGCTGGCGGCGGTGCTCAGCCTCAGCGGCGGCGCGTACTACGTGGTCGTCTACACCCTGTGGCTCAAGCGCAGCACCGCGCAGAACATCGTCATCGGCGGCGCGGCCGGGGCGATCCCGCCGCTGGCCGGGTGGGCGGCCGCGCACGGCACGCTGGGGCTCGGCGCCGGGCTGCTGTTCGCCATCGTGCTGCTGTGGACCCCGCCGCACTTCTGGGCGCTGGCCCTGCTGCTCTCGCGCCACTACGAGGCCGCCGACGTGCCGATGATGCCGGTCGTGCGCGGCGCGTCGGCCACCTCGGTGCGGGTGCTGCTCTACACGGTGGCGCTGGTGGCGGTCTCGCTGGTGCCGGCGGCCCTCGGAACGTTCGGCGCGGGCTACCTGGTCGCCGCGGTCCTCCTCGGCGCCATCTTCTGCGCGCTGGCGTGGCGCCTGTGGCGCGTCCAGACCCCGGCTCGCGCGGCGGTGCTGTTTCACTACTCGCTGCTGTACCTGTCGCTGCTGTTCCTGGCCGTCGCGGTCGACGCGGTCATCCGTTAGTGGCGAGTGCCACGAGCCGGGTCGACGAAACGTAAGACCAGCGTAGGAATCGGCGTCGTAAGCGGAATCTCAGGTGAAATACGGTGCGTTGCGGGAAGGCCTGGTGTATCCAGGCAATCCACCCAAGGACGCCATGACCCTCTGCTCTGATCCTCAACGTCGTGTTCGCCGCGCTCGTCCTCACCGTCATCCCGGGGATGCTGGCGTGGGCGATTCGCACCTCTCGCAACGATCAGCCGCCCCGCACCCGCGCGCTGCGCCGCCCGATTGCGCAGCCGAGCTGCCCGGGTCCGCGCTTCAGCGGCGCATATACTCGTCGCGAAGCCCGCGTGAGCACCGGTTCAAGATGCTGGTTGACCTGCTCTGAGGTCATACCGGGCAGCTGAAAGTCGGCCCGGCCGCTCTGGGCCCGGACGTGGAGCTCCTGCACGCGCCGGCCGGGCCGCAGGCCCCGGCGTGCGGCGGCCACCTCGACGGCGTGGATCTCTGACCACACGCAGGCGGCCGATGGCGGCGCCGCTGGAGGCCTTGAGCAGGTCCAGGCCGGCATCGGAGAAGCGCAGCTCGAGGTCGGTCTCGCCGTTGCGCAGGCTCTCGATCCCGCTCACGTGCACGGCGCGACAGGCGCAGCGCCTGCAGCGGGCCTGCGCCTGGGCGGGCGGGCCACCTCCGTGGCGACCTGCGGCCCGCGGGGTCGACCGGACGCCTCGGCGATCGGCGCGATCGGGGGTCGACCACGGGGCGCTCGTAGGGCGGCGCGCCGGCCAGCTCGTGGGCGCGCTGGCACGGTGGGGTGCGAGACGGCGTCGGCGAGGTCGATGCCGAGCTCGGTGGTCGCCGCGCCGGCCAGGCAGCGCCGCCACAGGACGCCGCCCGCGCGGGCGGCCGCCGCGTCGACGAGCGCGTCGAGCTGCGCGGCCTCGAGCGTCATCGGCTCGGCGGCAGCTGCCGGCCTGGCGCAGGATGGCGGCGCGCAGCCGCGCCTGCAGCTCCTGGCGTCGCCTGCAGGACGATCCGCTCGGCGCGCCGTGCTCGGAGTCGGCGCTCACCCCTGCACGAGCTCCGTGACCCGGCGCAGGAAGCCGGCGGCCTGCGCGCCGAACACGATCCGGTGGTCGCAGGCCAGCGTGAGCGTCAGCTGGTGGCCGGGGACCACGGCGCCGTCGCGCAGCACCGGGACGGCGCGGACCGCGCCCGCGGTGAGGATCGCCGCCTGGGAGGGCCTGACCAGGCCGGCGGCGCGGTGGATCGCCGGATCGCCGAGGTCCTCGAACGTGAACGTGGCGCCGGCCTGCTCGGGCGGCGTCAGCTCGCCCGGAGCGCGCCCGGGCCGCCAGTCGCGCCACCTCCTCGTCGAGCTCGGCGGCGGACTTGGCGTCGGCGTCGAGCACAGTCGCCGTCACCGGCGCCTGCGCGGTCTGGATGACCACGCCGACGTTGACGCGGGAGTAGAGCTCGTAGCGGCCGTCGCGGTAGGCGCCGTTGACGCGGGGAACGCGCGCAGCGCCCCGGCGCAGGCGGCGATGAGCAGCGCGGTGGTGGTGCACCCCTCCGCCTCGGCCCGCGCCAGCAGCGCGCCGGCGTCGGCATCCACGGACAGCTCGAGGTCGGGGACGGTGGCGCGGATCTCGGCGCTGCGCCGCGCGATGCCCCGGCCGGCGCGGTCGGGCTCCTCGACGGTGGTCTCGCCCTTGAGCGACGGCGGCAATGCCGACACGGTGTGTGCTCGGGAAGTCCATGGTGCGATCCAACATATCGCCGTGCGGGCCGTGGACGGCCGCTAGGCGTCGGCGTCCTCCCAGATGGCCAGGAACTCCTCGGCCTCCAGCCCGGCGAGGTCGGCGCGGAGCTGGCGCAGCAGCTTGGTCGCGTCCTTGGGCGGCAGCTCCCAGTAGAGCAGCAGCTCCCCGTCGTCGACGGACACGACCTCGATGCGGTCGGTGCGCCGCCGGTCGGCCATGAACGCCGGCTCGCGCCCTCCGCGGGTGACGATGAGGTGAAAGACGCGGTTGGCCTTCATCGGTCGCGGGTCGTAGCCACCGGTCGCCGCCGCGGCGAGCGCCTCGGTCGCGCGCTCCAGCGCCTGCTCGCCGCAGAACACCTGCGCGCCGACCTGGATCGCGGGCAGCGCGGACACGCCCGGCCTGCCGCGCCCGCTCGCCCGCGCGCTCCAGCGAGGCGCCCACCGAGCGCAGGCCCACTCCCTTGAGCACCGCGGTGGGATGCATCTCGCACGCCGCGGCGGCGATCAGCACGGTGCCCTCGTCGCCGAGGTCGCGGCCGCCCGCGAACACCTGCCGGAAGGCCGCCAGCGAGAACGCCACCGCGCGCCCGCCGCCCTTGGCGTAGGTGGCGACGCGCATCGCCAGCTCGGAGTCGGGGGGCCACGTGGCCGGCAGGCGCAGCGGCATGCAGGCCGTGGCCGGCGATGGCCGGCGCCAGCGACCTCGGCGTCGGGCTCCGGCGGCGTCCATCCGAGCCCGGGGCCGTGGACCGGCTCCCACTCGGGCAACGCACTGACCCAGCTCGGCCATGATCCGCTCGGCCGTCAGGTAGCAGCCCGGGTCGCCCAGGTCGTAGTAGAAGACGGGCTGTGCGGGCTCCGCAGCCACGCGCTGACCGTCGACTAGCCGTGGATCAGCCAGCCGTCGGCGGCGCGCGCGGCTTCCATGACCGCCTCGGACATCGTCGGATGCCCGTGGACGAGCCGCGCCACCTCGGGATAGCCGCCCTCGAGCGCGCGCGCGTTGACCAGCTCCTGGATCAGCTCCGTCGCCTTGGCGCCGATGATGTGGCCGCCGAGCAGCTCGCCGTACTTGGTCTCGCCGATGATCTTGACCAGGCCGGTGCGATCGCCGTAGACCGTGCCGGCGCCGACCGCGCCGTAGGGCACCTTGCCGACGACCACGTCGTAGCCCTGGTCGCGGGCCTGGGCCTCGGTGAGGCCGAAGCTGGCGACGTTGGGCGTGCAGAACGTGGCCCGGGGGATGTCGATGTACTCGATCGGGTGGGTGGTCATGCCGGCGGCGTCCTCGACGGCGATCACGCCCTCGTCGGAGGCCTTGTGGGCCAGCGCGGGGCCGAGGACGAGGTCGCCGATGGCGTAGATGCCCTCCACGCTCGTGCGCATGGCGCCGTCCACCTCGATGAGGCCGTTCTCGCCGAGCTTGACGCCGGCGGCGTCCAGGCCCAGGGCCTCGACGTCAGGGCCCGCGGCCGGCGGCGATGACCAGCCAGTCCACCTCGCCCGCCTCGTCGCCGTACTTGAACGTGCAGCTGCTGGAGCCCGACTCGATGTCGGTGACCAGCGTGTCGGTGTGGACGGTGATGCCCTGGCGCTTGAAGCCGCGCTCGGCCAGCTTGGAGATGTCGGCGTCCTCGGTGGGCAGGACGCGATCCAGCGCCTCGAACAGGGTGACCGCGACGCCCAGGCGCGCGTAGCCCGAGGCGATCTCGGAGCCCGATGCGCCGGCGCCGACGACCGCCATCGACGCGGGCAGCTCGTCCAGCGCCCATGCCTCCTCGGTGCCGATCACGCGCCCGCCGAACTGCGCGCCGGGGATCGGGCGCTTCACCGAACCGGTGGCCAGCACGATCGTCTTGGCCGAGATCTCCTGGCCGCCGACCGTGAGCGTGCCCTTGCCGGTGAGGGTGGCCTCGCCCTCGATGAGGTCGACCTTGTTCTTCTTGAGCAGTCCGGCGACGCCGCCGGTGAGCGTCGAGACGACCTTCTTGCGGCGCTCGGAGACGCCGGCGTAGTCGATCTCGGGGTCTGAGACCTTGATGCCGAACTCGTCGGCCTCGCGGATCTCGGAGAGGATGTCGGCGACGCGGAGCACGGCCTTGGCGGGAATGCAGGCGTAGTTGAGGCAGCGGCCGCCGACCTGGTCTTTCTCGACGCAGGCGGTCTTCATCCCAAGTTGGGCGGCGCGGATGGCGGTGACGTAGCCACCCGGCCCGGAGCCGATGACCACGCAGTCGTAAGAGGATTCAGGCATTTGATACGAGCCTATCCAGTCCGCGCGGAGATCACCGTCCGGGTCGCTGCGGCATCTGGATGCGGCTCAGCACGCGCACGAGCTTGAAGAACAGGAAACCCGCGACGACGATGATGATCGGCGCAACGATGAAGCCGAGCAGGTTGCTCGCCTCCACCAGGTACAGCGAGAACAGCGTGCCGATGATGGCCAGCAGGGCCATGAAGCCGAGCACCGCCCCGTACCACATGCGCCACAGGCCGACGGCGCAGGCGCACATGAGCGCGGTGAAGATGAGGATGCCGCCGGCGGCCGGATGCTTGCCGTTGATCTTGTCGCCGGCCAGCCACGCGATGAAGTTGGCCAGGCCCAGCGCGGCCGCGAGCAGCGCGGAGATCCAGATGACCGTCGGGCGCTCGCCCGGGGCCAACGGCTTGAGGTTGGCACGGGCCTCGGCGTCGCGCCGCTGACTGCGGGTGAGCTCCTCGCCGGTGGGCACCGACCACTGGCTGGGGCGCTTTTGCTTGGCCGGCGGAGGCGTGGTCGCCTCAGTCCCGGCGGCCTCGGCTGCGCCGGCCTGGGGCGCGGTGGGCTGTGCCGCGGTGGGCTGTGCCGCGGCGGTCTTGGCTGTGGCGGGCTGTGTCGGGGCGGTTCTGGCCTGCGCTGGGCGGGCCTTGGCCGGCCCGCGACGCCCGCGTTTGCGGCTACGTTGCGCCAACGCCGGCCTCACTGCCCGAGCGCAGCGCGCGCGCCGCCCCCTCGGGGTCGGGCGCGCCGGTGATGGCGCGTACCACGGCGATCCGCGTCGCGCCCGCCTCGCGCACGGCGGCGACGTTGCCCGCGTCGATCCCGCCGATGGCGAAGTACGGCGTGGCGGCGTGGGCCGCCGCGTAGCGCACCAGGTCCAGTCCCACCGCCGGGCGGCCGGGCTTGGTGGGGGTGGCGTGGACCGGGCCCACGCCGATGTAGTCGATCTCGGGCTCGGCCCCCGCGGCGTCGATCTGGGCGGGGGAGTGGGTGGAGAGCCCGACGATGCGCTCGGGCCCGACCAGGGCGCGCGCTCGCGCCACGGGCATGTCGTCCTGGCCGACGTGGACCCCGTCGGCGCCCGCCGCCGCCACCAGGTCGGGACGGTCGTTGAGGATGAGCGGCACGCCGTGGGCGCGGCACACTGCCGCGAACCGCCGCGCGGTGGCGACGATCGTCTCGTCGCCGGCGTCCTTGAGGCGCAGCTGGACGATGTCGACGCCCCCGCGCAGCGCCCGCGCCAGGAACGCGTCGCTCTGCTCGCCGCAGACGAGGTACAGCCGCGCGGCATGGAGGGCGTCGCGGACGTCGGGCACGCCTCCAGTCTGCCAGGACCGCCGCGCTAGCATGCAGCTCTTACGGGAGCCCCACCGTTGGGCTGAGAGGGCGGACGACGATCCGCCGACCGTCACGACCTGACCGGGTAATGCCGGTGCAGGGAGGTTCTTTGTCCGAGCAGCCAGTGTCAGCAGATGTCGTCGTCATCGGTGGCGGTGCGATCGGCCTGTTCGATTGCCTGGCGCGCCGCGCAGCGCGGCCTGCACGCCGTGGTGCTCGATCGCGGCCCCGCGGGCCACGGCACCTCCCACTACGCCGCCGGCATGCTGGCGCCCGTCGCCGAGGTCACCCCCGGCGAGGAGCCGCTGCTGGAGCTGGGGCTGCGCAGCGCGCGCCTGTACCCGCGGTTCGTGGCCGAGCTGGCGCAGGCCGCGGGCGTGGAGGACGTGGGGTACACGACCTCCGGCACTCTGCTGGTGGCCCGCGACGCCGACGAGGCCGAGGCGCTGGAACGCGAGCTCGCGCTGCGCCACCGCTTCGACCTGCCGGTGGAGCGCCTGCGCGCGTCGGAGGCGCGCCGGCGCGAGCCCGGCCTGGCCCCGGCGCTGCGCCTGGCCCTCGACGTGCCCGGTGACCATGCCGTCGACCCGCGCATGCTGCTCCCGGCCCTCGCCACGGCCGTCGCGGCCGCCGGGGGCGAGGTGCGCGAGCACACGCCCGTCGCCGGCGTCGCCCTGACCGGCGGCCGGGTCCGGGGCGTCGTGCTCCAGGACGGCTCGACGGTGGGCGCCGAGCAGGTGGTGATCGCCGCCGGCGTGTGGTCGCCGCAGCTCTCGGGCCTGCCCGAGGCCGATCGCATCCCGGTGCGCCCGGTCAAGGGCCAGATCATGCGCCTGCACGACCCGGCGGGTCCGGGCCTGCTCCAGCGCATCATCCGCATGGGCCCGTCCTACATCACGCCGCGCGGGGACGGCCGCTACGTGCTGGGCGCGACCTCGGAGGAGCGGGGCTTTGACACCACCGTCACCGCGGGCGCCGCCTTCGAGCTCCTGCGCGACGCCGCCGAGCTCGTGCCCGGGATCTCGGAGCTGGTGCTCGACGAGTTCGCCGCCGGCCTGAGGCCGGGAACGCCGGACAATCTCCCGGCAATCGGCCCCGGGTCCGTGGAGGGGCTGCACTGGGCCACCGGTCATCGCCGCGGCGGGATCCTGCTGTCGCCGGTGACTGCTGAGCTGGTGGCGGGCGCCCTCGCGGGCGAGGGAATGCCCGACCACGCCGCGGCCTTCGCCCCCGCCCGCTTCGCCGCGCTGGCCGAGGGGAGCGCTCAGCGGTGAAGGTCACGGTCAACGGCGAGCCCCGCGAGGTCGGCGCCGGCGCTACTGTCGCCAGCGTGGTGGAGATGCTCGATGTCGCTCCGGGCGCGCCGCGGCGTCGCCGTCGCGCTGGACGGCGAGGTCGTATCACGGGGTCAGTGGTCACACACCGAGCTGAGCGAGGGCTCGACGGTGGAAGTCCTCGCCGCCATTGGAGGAGGATGAGCGCCATGCCCGACGATCTTCTGCGCATTGCCGACCGCACGCTGGGCTCGCGGCTCATCCTCGGTACCGGCGGCTTTGCCAACCACGAGCTCCTCGCCCAGGCGTGCCGCGCGGCCGAGGCCGAGCTGTGCACGGTGGCGCTGCGCCGCTTGGACACGGCTGCGCGCGGGTCCATCCTCGACGTGCTGCACGAGGTGGGCGTCTCGGTCCTCCCCAACACCGCCGGCTGCTACACGGCGCGCGACGCGGTCACCACGGCGCGCCTCGCCCGCGAGGCCTTCGAGACCGACTGGATCAAGCTGGAGGTGATCGGCGACGACCGGACGCTGCTCCCTGACGCCGTCGAGCTCGTCGCCGCCGCCGAGGAGCTCGTCGACGACGGCTTCACCGTCCTGCCCTACACCACCGACGATCCGGTCCTGGCGCGGCGCCTGGAGGACGTCGGCTGCGCCGCGGTGATGCCGCTGGGCTCGCCGATCGGCAGCGGTATGGGCATCTGCAACCCCTACAACCTGTCCATCATCATCGAGCGTGCCGGCGTGCCGGTGATCCTCGACGCCGGTGTCGGGACCGCGTCGGACGCCGCCCTGGCCATGGAGCTGGGGTGCGACGCGGTGCTGTGCGCCAGCGCGATCTCACGCGCGCATGACCCGGCGGCGATGGCCCACGCGATCAAGCTCGGCGTGCAGGCCGGCCGGCGGGCCCGCGGCGCCGGGCGGATCCCGCGCCGCCGCTATGCGCAGGCCTCGACGCCGGAGGAGGGTATGCCGGCCTTCGACGTCCAGGGCGTCAGCCAGTGACCTCTCCCGACGTGAGCGACCATTGATGACCGTCGACGAGCTGATCGACGGGTGGCAGGCAGCCTGGTCGGGCAAGGATCCGGCCGCGTTCGCCGAGGTGTGCGCCACGGGGATCCAGTACGAGGACCCGCTCACGGGCGAGCCGCTGGACGGCCTCGACGCGCTCACCGCGCACGCCGCCCGCCTGTGGGAGGGCTTCCCCGACGCCCGGCTGGAGCGCACCGGGGAGCGACTGACCAACGAGCACTTCGTCGCCGCGCCGTGCAAGGCCCTGGGCACCCACCGCGCGGCACTGGCCGGCCTGCCGGCGAGCAACCGCTTCGTCGTCGTGCACTGCATCTTCTACTGCGAGCTCCAGAACGAGCTGCTCTTGCGGGTGCGCGGCTTCTTCGACGTCTACGACGCGGCGACACAGCTCGGGGTGCTGCCCGCGCGCGGCACGCTCGGCGAGAAGGCCCTGCTCATGCTGCGCGGGTTCGGGCTGCGGAGCGCGCGGGGGTAGGTGGCGGTTCGTCCGTGGGACGTTTTCGCTTGGTATCGGCGAACGTCAACAACTGGCTTGGGAGAGGCGGGCTGTGGGGTTGCCGGTCGCCGGCAAGGGGGTTGTGGCGGATAGTGCAGCTATTTCCACCACTATCCGCCACGACCCCGCTGAGAGCGCCGCGAACGCTCCGAGCCGGCCAGCGGTCCTCCTCGACAGCCGTCGTTGCGCCACGCCCGCGCCCCCGCGACGCGGCGACCCCTACCGACCCGGACCGCCCCGCCGCGCCTCTACGCGCCCCGAGCCACCCGAACAGCGGCGCCCAGCCCCTCCCGCGCCTCCGGCGACAGGTGCGAGCGCAGCCGCCGGCACGCCCCGCTGAAGGTGAGGTTGGCCACGGTGGCAAAGCCGCTCTCGTCGGCGCGCAGGGCGAGCAGCAGGTGCGCGATCCGGTCGGCCGCCGGCAACTCGGCATCGGCCACGCGCACGCAGTAGCACTGCACGCGCCGGCCGCCCGGCCGCACGAGTAGCGCGCCGGCCGGTCCCAGCACCCAGACGCCGAATGCTCCGCGCTCCACCACCAGGCCGGTCCGCGTGAGGAGCTCTCGCGCCTCGTGGCCGACGAAGTCGGTGAGGAGGCCCAGCGCACGCCGCTCGGCGGGCTCGCCCGCCCGGGCCCGGCGCTTCTGCGGTCGCAGGACGCCGGCGCCGCGGGCGGCATAGAGCACGGGGATCGTCCACGCGAACCCCAGCGCGAACACCGAGACCACGGCGAGGACCGGGGACAGCAGCGGAAGTCCCACGGCCGTGGCCAGGAAGGGAACCTCGTGGGCGACGATGCTCAGCGTCCACGCGCGGTCGGCGCGCCGCAGCGACCTCGCCCCGGCGCGTTGGCGCCAGTGGACGTTGGCCAGCTCGGGCAGCTCGCCCGACGTCGGCAGACCGCGCACGCCGCCGGCGGTCATCGCCGGCTCAGCCGCCGGCGATCGGCCGGCGCAGGATGACGAGCTGTGAGTCGAGCGGAAGCTCGCGCACCGCGACCGCGCTGCCGTCGGGCTCCGAGGCCACGGCGAGGTAGCCCCGGTCAAGCTCGGCCCGTAGCGCTGCTTGAGCGGCCTGCGTCCCGGCGAGGTCATCAGGGCTCCAGTGCGCCAGCACGGTGTGTCCGGTCTGGTCCATGCGGATGAGTCGTGACATGCGGCCCTCCTCCGGTGCGGGTGAAGCTCTCATCATACGTCCGCGCCATCCCCGGTTTCGCCGGCCGTCAGGCGCAGATCGACGGCCACCGGCGCGTGGTCGGACAGCGTCCCTGAGTCCAGCACCTCCGCCTCGTGGAGCGCCTGCACCGCTCCCGCGATCAACACGTGATCCACGTCGTGCCCGCCCGCCGATGCGAACTGCGGCCACTGCGGTGCACGCAGGTTGAAGTCGCCGCCCAGCACCAGCGGATCGCCCTGCGACCAGCGCAGCGCCGCCGTGGCGGCGCTCGCCCCGTCGCGCTCCGCCGCCGGCGTGTCGTGAGCGGTGGCATGGAGGTTGACCACCCATACGCCACACCCCAGGGACACGCCATGGGCAACGCGCCGCTCCGGTGTCCGGGTCAGCGGCTGGACCTGGTGGGCGACGATGCGGTCGCGCCGCGCCAGGATCGCGTTGGCGCCACCGCCCTGTGACTTCATGGCCTCGGGCCAGCGGCGTGCGAGCGCCTGCCTCAGTCGCGGCAGCCCGTTGCGCGAGGTGAGCGCCTGGCGGTGCTCCGCGCTCAGGCGCGCCGCCAGCGGCGCGCTCCACCACGGCGGGACCTCCTGGAGCAGCGCGACGTCCCATTCCCAGCCCTCGAGCGCGGCGCCGAACTCATCCAGCAGCTCCCGTCCCGACGGCGGCACCGAGCGCCCGTGCTTGAGGTTCCACGTGAGGACCCGCAGGTGCACGGGGCCCAACGTACACTGCGGCCCGTGCCACGCCACTTCCTCACCGGGTCCGAGCTCAGCGCCGCCGAGCTCACCGCCCTGCTCGATCGCGCCGCCGAGCTCAAGGCCGCGCCGCTGAGCTCCGACGCGTTGACCCGCCGCTCGATCGCGCTCATCTTCCAGGCGGCGTCCACGCGGACCCGCACCTCGTTCGAGGCCGGCATCGTCGAGATGGGCGGTCACCCGATGGTCTTGCGCAGCAATGAGCTCCAGCTCAGCCGCGGCGAGTCGATCCGCGACACCGCGTACATCCTCTCGCGCAACGCCGCCGCCATCGGCATCCGCACCGGCCCCGACGAGGAGGTCGAGGAGCTTGCCCGTCACGCCACCATCCCGGTCATCAACATGCTCACCGCCAAGCACCATCCGTGCCAGGCGCTGGCTGACCTCCTGACACTGCGCGAGACGTTCGGCTCACTGAACGGACTGACACTCGCATATGTCGGTGACGGGAACAACGTCGCAAGGTCACTGGCGATCGTCGGTGGACTGGCAGGTGTACAGGTACGCGTCGCCGCACCCGACGGTTACCAGCTGGAGCCCGTCGCCGGAGTGGAGTTGACCGATGATCCGCGCGCCGCGGCCGAGGGCGCTGACGCCGTGTACACCGATGTGTGGGTGAGCATGAGTGACGATCCCGCCTCGGCGCAGGAGCGGCGCCGCGCGCTGGCTCCCTACCGCATCGACGACGCACTGCTCGACCTCGCCGCGCCGGACGCGATCGCGTTGCACTGCCTGCCCGCGCATCCCGGCGACGAGATCACCGCCGAGGTGCTGTACGGTGCGCGGCAGCGCATCTGGGATCAGGCGGAGAACCGTCGTCACGCGCAGAAAGCACTTCTCGAGTTGGTAGTAGGCTGAAACGTTGCGCCCGTTATGCGCACGTTGCACGGACATTGGGTAGATTCGCCCAAAGCGCCTCACGTCTATATCCGTCAGCGCCCCCTCGTCCATAAGGAGCAGGAGCTTCCGTATGCCCCCCGCCAAACGCTCGTCGTCCGGCCGTAAACCCTCATCGTCTTCGTCGCGATCCGGCGGCACCCGCACGAGCTCGAGTTCGCGTAGCTCCGGCGCGCGGGCGACGAAGGCTGCCGCTCGCAGTGGCGCCAAGTCCACTGCCACCAGTGCGCGCAAGAGCGCTGCCAAGACCGCGACCCAGGCCAAGTCCGGCGCCAGCAAGACCCGCAGCAGTGCGAAGTCCGGCGCCGCGAAGACCGCCGGCGCCGCGAAGTCGACGGCGAAGTCGGCGGCGACCACGGCCAAGACAGCCGGCGCCGCCGCCGCCGGGACCGCGCGCACAGCACGCGCCGGCGTGAAGGGCACCGCCACCGCGGCGACCGCCGGCGCCAAGACCACCAGGACGAGCGCCAGGGCGGCGTCGACCAAGACGACGCGCGCGAGCGGCGGCGGTGTCCTGTCGGTCGCCGAGCAGCTCGCGCAGGGTGCCGTCAAGCCGCGTGACGTCGTCATGCTCACTCGCGGCCACATCCAGGAGGCACTCGACGACGCCGCTTCGCGTGGACGCGTCACGCGCAAGGACGCCAACGACCTGGTCTCCGAGCTGGTGCGGCGCGGTCGCGGCCAGGGCAATGACCTGGTCAAGGAGATCGAGTCGCTCCTGTCCAAGGCCGGCGCGGCCACCAAGCGCGCCCGGGGCTCTGACTCCGTCGATCGCATCGTGCGCGGCGCCGATCGCGCCCGCCGTGCCGCCGGGGTGGGCCCTGCGTTCCCCATCCTCGGCTACGACGAGCTCAACGCCGCTCAGGTGCAGAGCCGGATCAAGGAGCTCAAGAAGGCCGAGCTGCGCAAGGTGCTGACCTACGAGCGCAAGAACGCCAACCGCAAGTCGGTGGTGGGTGCGCTCGAGAAGTCCCTGGCCTAAGCCGCCGCGGACCTCTCACGATGGGCCGGTGACACCCGGGCGCGCCTCGTGCCCGGGTGACCCGCTCACGCGCGGGCGCGACGGCCGCTGCCTGCTAGTTGTGTAGGCCCATGTCGACCGCCCCTCCCACACAGCCCAAGCCCCAGCGCGGCGACGAGCTGGAGCTGACGATCGACACGCTCGCCTTCGGCGGCGCCGGGGTCGCGCGGACCGATGGCTACGTGGTGTTCGTCACCGGCGCCGTTCCCGGCGACCGCGTGCGCGCCGTCATCGGCAAGCGCAAGCGAGCCTACGCGGAGGCGCGGGCGGTCGAGATCCTCACGCCCGGCCCCGACCGGATCGCGCCCGTCGCCGATCATCCGGGCGCCCCGTGGCAGGTGCTGTCCTACGAGCGCCAGCTCGAGGTCAAGCAGGGACAGGTCGACGACGCGCTGCGGCGCATCGGCAAGCTCGACGGCTTCGCCCTGGAGCCGATCATCCCCGCGGTGTCCCAGTGGCGCTATCGCAACAAGCTGGAGTACTCGTTCGGCGTCGACGCGGCCGGTGCGCTGGTGTGCGGCTTTCACGCTCCCGGCCGCTGGGACGAGATCGTGGCCATGGACGATTGCATGCTGGCCTCCGAGCCCGCCAACGCCGCGCGCGAGCAGATCGTGGCCTGGTGCCGCGCCGAGGGCCTCAGCGCCTATGACCGCCGCAGTGGCCAGGGGATGCTGCGCAACCTCGTCGTGCGCGAGGCCGGGCGCACCGACGCGATCCAGGTGCGGCTGGTCACCAGCGTGGGCGAGCTGGACCGCGACGGGCTCATCCGTGCCGGCGCCGGGCTCGACGGGCTGCTGTGGACGCGCATCGAGACCGTCGGCGAGACCACTCACGGCGGCAGGACCGAGCTGCTGGCCGGGTCTGACCGCTTTGAGGATGTGCTCGGCGGGATGCGCTTCGAGATCTCGGCCGAGGCCTTCTTTCAGACCAACACCGAGATGGCCGAGCGCCTGTACAGGCTCGCGATCGAGTACGCGGCTCCGGTCGGGTTCGAGCGCGTCTATGACCTGTACTGCGGGATCGGCACGATCGGCCTGCTCATGTCACCCCGCGTCGCCGAGGTGTGGGGACTGGAGCTGGTGCCCGAGGCCATCTCCGACGCCATCGCCAACGCCCGCGCCAACGAGATCGACAACGCCCACTTCTTCGCCGGGGACGTGCGCCTGGCCATGCGCGAGCTGGTGGAGCGCGCTGGGCGACCCGATCTGCTGGTGGTCGACCCGCCGCGGGCCGGGCTGTCCCAGAAGGTCGTGCGGCGGATCATCGAGGCCTCGCCCTCGCGCATTGTCTACGTGTCGTGCAATCCGACCACGCTCGCGCCCAACGCGGCCCAGCTCGTCGAGGCGGGGTACCAGCTCGTCCGGGTGCGCCCGGTCGACATGTTCCCCCAGACGCCGCACATCGAGTGCGTCGCCGAACTGGTGCGCCGCGGGTAGGGTGGATCACATGCGCGCCGCCACCATCAAGGACAAGCAGCTGACGATCGAGGACCATCCCGATCCGGTCCCCGGAGCGGGCGAGGTGCTGGTCAAGATCCACGCTGCCGGGCTCAACGGCGCCGACATGCATCAGCTCGCTGGTCTCTATCCCGCGCCTCCAGGCTCGCCGCCGGACATCCCGGGGCTCGAGCTGGCGGGGGAGGTGGCCGACCGCGGGCCCGGCGCAGAGCGCTTCGAGTTCGGTGACCGCGTGATGTCGATCGTCGGCGGCGGCGGCCAGGCCGAGCTCATGACCGTGCACGAGCGGATCCTCATGCCGGTACCCGAGAACCTCTCGTGGATCGAGGCGGGCGGCGTGCCCGAGGTCTTCACCACCGCCCACGACGCCGTCTTCACCCAGGCCGGCCTCGTCGCCGGTGAGCATCTGCTCGTCCACGGAGCGGCGGGGGGCGTCGGCTGCGCGGCAGTCCAGCTCGGCCAGGCCGCGGGCGCGCGGGTCACCGCCACCGTGCGCAACGCCGACCACCACGACGCGGTGGGTGCGTTCGGCGCCGACGTGTACGCGCCGGACGACTTCCGCGAGCACGGTCCCTACGACGTCATCCTCGAGCTCGTCGGCGCCGTCAACCTGATGGACAACCTCAAGGCGCTCAACACGGGCGGCCGTATCGCCGTCATCGGCACCGGGGCCGGCGCGACCGGTGAGATCAATCTGGGCCTGCTCATGATGAAGCGCGCCCGGCTGCACGGCTCGACGCTGCGGGCACGCCCGCTGGAGCTCAAGGCGCTCACCGCCCGCGCCATGGAGCGCTCGGTGCTGCCGCTGCTGGCCTCAGGCGACGTGAAGGTGCCGATCGCCCACACCTACCCGCTCGCCGAGGCGCCCGCCGCCTACGAGCACTTCAAGGCGGGCGGCAAGCTGGGCAAGATCGTCCTCACCATGGGCTAGTACGGCGGGAGATCCTCCCACCACTGTCCCAGCACGCGGAACGCCGACCAGAACGCGCGCTTGGCGCCGTCCTCGTCCAGTGACTCGTCGATGTTGGGCACGAACAGCGCCTCGATCGACGGGGTGAAGTGCTGGAGCTCACCGGGGGTGGCGGCCAGCTCGTGCCCGAGCGGGATGCCGAGGTCGTTGACGACGTTGAGCGCTTCCTCGCCCATGACGACGACCATCTTGGGCTGGACGATCGCGAGCTCCTCGATGAGGCGGCTCACGCACGCCGGGTCGGCCATCGCGGGGTCGGCGACCGGGCACTTGACGCACAGCGTGCCGTAGACCGCGAGCGGATCGATGTTGAGGCGCTTGAGCGACTTCATCAGCGCGTTGCCGGTCCGCCCGTAGAAGGCGACTCCCTCTTCGACCTCGGAGGGCCTCGCGGAGTACTTGATCATGAAGATGTCGGCCTGCGGGTGGCCTGAGCCCAGCACGGGCATCAGCTGACCCCGAGGGCAGTGCGCGCACTCTCCGAGGCGGCGTGCGAACGCGTTGAGCTCGCGGATCGCGCGCTCGAGGTACTTCTCTCGGATCTCGTCGTCGGTTGCCGGCACCACAGTCGGATTGGACGGGGGCCGTGCTTGTCCTTGCGGCTGCATCAGGACTTGCGCCCGGTGGCGCGCCGAACGCGCCGCTCGCGGCTGGCGCGCCGGGCGGAGCCGGGCATCGCCTTGGTCTGGAGAAACTTCAATGCCTGCACGAAGAGGAGGCTGGCCGGGTTGCGGATGATGTCGGCGTCGCGCAGGGACTCCAGGAACTCATCGGGCCCGTTGAAATCCCGCATGCGGATCCGCACCGAGCCGAGGCCCTGGGGCACGTGGGCGTCCGAGCCGGCCCCCGCGGGGATCCGATACTTGGCGGCGAAGCGCACCGCCTCCTCGTTGAACTCCGAGATGGCGATGCGTGGATTGAAGACTTCGATGGCATCAACGTCGTCGATGACCGCCAGCAGATGTTCGTAGTCGGGCACGGAGTGCATGCGGTCAAACGGATGCGGCACGTAGACGATCCCGCCCTGGCGCTTGATCTCGGCGATCGTCTCCTGCAGGGTCATCCCGCGCGGGATCTTCTCCTCGATGAACAGGCCGATGACCTCGCCCTGCTCCTTGGTCTTGACCTCCTCGCCGACGATCACCTTGACGCCGTTGGCCTTGGCGCGCGCCTCGAGGGCCCCGGAGATCTCGTTGTGGTCGGTGACGGCGATGGCGCCGAGGCCGCGCGCCCGCGCCTCCGCCAACAGGACCTCCACCGGGGTGGCGCAGTCATAGGAGTGGTCGGTGTGCATGTGCAGGTCGACGTCGATCAGCGGCCGCGAGGCCAGCCGGGCGCGCACCGTGCCGTTGCTGGCACCGTTCCGACGGCGGCGGGCGAGATCGAGGTAGACGGACTCCAGCTCCTCGGCCACGCGCCCCCAGCCCAGCGACCGGCGCCGCCGCTCTGACTCGCGGCCGGCACGCTCGCGCAGCTCGGGCTCGGCGACCAGGCGCTGCAGGTGGGCGGCCAGCGTCGCGGTCTCCCCAGGCTCGAACATGAAGCCGCATTCGCCCTCGCCCAGCACCTCCTCGTAGGCGGGCAGACGCGACGCCACGGGGACCGCGCCGGCCCCCAGAGCGCGCACCAGCGTCCCCGGGGTGGCGCGGTCGCCCTCGGAGGCGAACACGGCGACATCGGCGCTCTGCAGCAGCTCGGCGCCGTCGCGTTCGGAGGGCTCCACGAAGGTGATCCGCTCGCGCAGGAGCCGGGTCAGCGTCGCCGGCGGAGCGGTCGGGCGCGGGTACCACACCGTGGCGTGCCACTGGGGCTCGGGCGGCAGCGCTCGCAGCGCGCGCAGGAACGTGCGCAGGGCGGCGCGCTCCTCGGTGGCGATCATGACGATCTCGGGCACCTCGGCCGTCGTGCGCTCAGGGGCGACGTCGGCGCCGGGGGCGATCACCGTGTACTCACCGGGGAAGTAGTGCTGGAGCAGGTTGCGCGTCGCCGCGTAGCTGGCGATGCGGGCATCCATGCGGGAGAACAGCAGGCGTGAGAGCGGGCCGGTGAGCTGGGTGGAGAGGACGCGCTCGGTGGGGGCGTGGAAGCTGCCGACGTTGAGCGCGCGTGAGTGACGCAGGGCCGCGCTGGACGCGCTGGGGGCGAACGGCTCATGCACGTTGACGATGTCCAGGGGCAGTGCCGTCAGGGCCTCCTCGATCGTCCGGGCCACGTCGACGGGCAGCGACGCCGCGCGGCGCCGCGCGGGGGCGAACGGCAGAACCTCGCCCACCCCGAGGATCCGGACCCCACCCACCCCACCGTCGGCGTCGTCCAGCAGCTGGTCGGGGTGCGAGCGGAGCGTGCGGCGGCTGTCGCGCACCAGCGATGCGGACTCGGACGGGGCGACGATGAGGACGCGATGGCCGCGGGCCGCCAGCTCATCGGACACCCGCGCGACGTACTCATTGACCTCGTTGGCCGCCTCCCACGCAAATGGGGTCACCTGCGCGATGGCCAGACGCTGGGGCGCGGGCACGGAGAACATGTTATTGCGACGTGGCTCCCGGAGATGTGTGTCGCCCGGGACGTGGGGTAACGACGAGCGATGACCCGATTTGGCTACACCATGATGTGCGAGCAGTCGCCGCCGGACCAGCTCGTCCGCGATCTTCAGACCGCCGAGGCCGCGGGCTTCGACTTCTCCGTGATCTCCGATCACTACCAGCCCTGGCTGGAGGAGCAGGGCCACTCCGGGTACGCCTGGTCGATCCTGGGCGCCGCCGCGCAGGCGACAAGCACGATCGGCCTGATGACGTACGTCACGTGTCCGATCCTGCGCTACCACCCCGCGGTCGTCGCGCAGAAGGCGGCCACGGTCCAGATCCTCTCGGGCAACCGCTTCCGCCTTGGGCTCGGCGCGGGCGAGAATCTCAACGAGCACGTCGTCGGCAAGGGCTGGCCCGCCGTGGGCGCCCGCCACGAGATGCTCTCGGAGGCCGTTGACCTCATCGGCGCGCTGTTCGACTCCCACGAGGGCCGCGTCAACTACCGAGGCCGGCACTTCGCAGTCGAGCAGGCCCAGCTGTGGGATCTGCCGCAGGAGCGGGTGCCAGTGGGCATCGCCGTCTCGGGCGAGAGCTCCTGCCACCTCGCCGGGACCAAGGCCGACATCATGGTCGCCGTCGAACCCAAGCGCGAGCTGGTGGAGATGTTTGAGGCCGCGGGCGGCACCGGCAAGCCCAAGGTGGGGCAGATCGCCCTGGCCTACGACGCCGATCGCGACGCGGCCGTCCAGCGTGCGCACGAGCAGTTCCGCTGGTTCGGCCTGGGATGGAAGGTCAACGCCGACCTGCCCAATCCGGAGTCGTTCGACGCCGCCACCCAGTTCGTCACCCCCGGCGACGTGGCCGGCGCGCTGGGCTGCGGCCCCGACGTCGACGAGCATGTGGAGAAGATCAAGCCGTTCATCGATGCCGGCTTCGACGAGGTTGCGCTGGTGCAGATCGGCGCCGGCCAGCAGGACGCGTTCATCGCCTGGGCCGAGAGCGAGCTGCTGCCGGCACTCAGGTCGCTGTAGAGCTGTCGGGGGCGCGGACCGCGGAAACGTTTTCGCCGGGGACCGCATCTGGCCGCGGCATCCGGCACAGTGCCGGGGTGCCCCGGTCCCCGGAGAGACTCAGCGCCGACGCCGCTCGCCGCATCGCGCTCGCCGCCCAGGGCTTCGGGCGCCCTCGGCCGGCCACGCCGCCGGGGACGCGCCAGATCCGGGAGCTCGTGACCCGGCTCGGCGTCCTCCAGCTCGACTCGGTCAACGTCTTCAGCCGCGCGCACTACATGCCGGTGTTCTCGCGACTGGGCCCGTATGACCGGTCGTTGCTGGATCGGATCGCCGGCCACGACACGCCCCGTCCGACGCGGCGCCTGGTCGAGTACTGGGCCCACGAGGCCTCGCTCATCCCCGTGGAGAGCCACCCCCTGTTCCGCTGGCGGATGGACGGCGTGGATGCGGAGGCATGGGGCTCGATCCGCCGCGTCATCCGCGAGCGCCCCGAGCTCGTCGCCGACACGATGGAGCTCGTCACCGAGCAGGGCCCCATCCGCGCCAGCGCCACCGGCATCCCGCGGCCCGAGCCGCGCTCCGGCGACATGTGGAACTGGCACGACGGCAAGGTCGCACTCGAGTACCTCTTCTTCACCGGCCAGGTCGTGTCGGCGGGGCGCGTCAACTTCGAGCGCCTCTACGACCTGCCCGAGCGGGTCCTGCCCGCCGAGATCCTCGCTGCCCCCACGCCCGAGCCGGCCGAGGCCCAGCGCGAGCTCATCCGGATCTCGGCAGCGGCGCTCGGCGTGGCCACCGAGCCCGACCTGGGCGACTACTTCCGTCTGCCCCGCGCGGACTCCAAGGCCCGCGTGGCCGAGCTGGCCGCCGCCGGGGAGCTCGTCGACGTGGAGGTGGCGGGGTGGCGCGCCCCGGCATACCTGTGGCCCGCCGCCCGCCGCCCGCGGCGGATCGCGGCGCGAGCGCTCCTGTCGCCGTTTGACTCGCTGGTGTGGTTCCGCGCGCGGGCCGAGCGGCTCTTCGGCTTTCGCTACCGCATCGAGATCTACGTGCCGGCGCCCAAGCGGGTCCACGGCTACTACGTGCTGCCGTTCCTGCTCGGCGACACGCTGGTGGGGCGGGTCGACCTCAAGGCAGACCGCCAGAACGGCTCGCTGCTCGTGCAGGCGGCGTTTGCCGAGCCAGAGGTCGATACCGCCCACGTCGCCGCCGAGCTGGCGGCCGAGCTGCGTCTCACCGCGGCGTGGCTCGGCCTCGACGATGTGGTGGTGCGCCGGCGCGGGGACCTGGCGCCCGCGCTGCAGCGGGCGATCAGGTCCTAGCGTCGAGCCGGCACGGGCGGGGGCGCACCGCGGGCGAGCGGTGCGTCCGGCCTGCGACGAGCCCTACGCCTTCGCCGGGGCCTTGGCCCTCGCCTTCGCGGGAGCCTTGGGCTTGGTGGCGGCTGCGAGCGGCTTGCGAGTGTACTTGGCGATGAACGCGTCGGTCAGCTCCCGCGCCTCGTCGTCGGGCCGCTGATTCATCGGCGACTTCATCAGGTAGGAGCTGGGGCCGTCGAGCTGCCCGGCCAGGCCATTGTTGAGCGCCAGCTTGCAGCAGCGCACCGCGTCGGTGACGATGCCGGCCGAGTTGGGGGAGTCCCACACCTCGAGCTTCAGCTCGGCGGTGAGCGGCACGTCGCCGAACGCCTGGCCCTCGAGGCGGATGTGGGCCCATTTGCGGTCGGTCAGCCACGGCACGTAGTCAGACGGTCCGACGTGGACGTCCTCCTTGGGCAGCTCGTGGCCCATGATCGAGGTGACGGCGTTGGTCTTGGAGACCTTCTTGGACTCCAGCCGGTCTCGCTCGAGCATGTTGTAGAAGTCCATGTTGCCGCCGACGTTGAGCTGGGAGGTGCGCAGCAGCTTGACGCCGCGGTCGTGGAACAGCCGCGCCAGCGCGCGGTGAACGATGGTGGCGCCCACCTGGGACTTGATGTCGTCGCCGATGATCGGCAGGCCGGCCTTCTTGAAGCGCTTGTTCCAGTAGTCCTCGCGGGCGATGAAGACGGGGATGCAGTTCACGAAGCCGCAGCCGGCCTCCAGGATCTGCTCCACGTACCACTTGGTGGCCTGCTCGGAGCCGACGGGGAGGTAGGAGACGACGACGTCGGTGCGCGTGTCCTTGAGCACCTCGACGATGTCGGCGGTGGGACCGGGCGCCTTGGTGATCTTCTCCTTGAGGTAGCGGCCCAGGCCGTCGTGGGTCATGCCGCGCATGACCTCGACCCCGAGCTTGGGGATGTCGTCGCCGAGCTTGAGGGTGTTGTTCTGGCCCGCGAAGATCGCCTCGGAGAGATCCTTGCCCACCTTGTCCGCGTCGATGTCGAAGGCGGCGGAGAACTCGATGTCGCGAACGTGGTAGCCGCCGAGGTCGACGTGCATCAGGCCCGGCACCCGCTCCGTCGGGTCGGCGTCCTTGTAGTACTGGACGCCCTGGACGAACGAGCTGGCGCAGTTGCCCACGCCGATGATGGCGACGCGGACCTTCTCGTGCTGATGACGCGCGGTGCCGTTGGACGAACCGTTGGTGGTGGTCACGTGAGGTATGTCCTTTCTCTCAAAATCGCAGGCCCGCACAGAGTCGGCGGGCGTCGCCACACGTATCCCCGCTCGGCCGGTTCGGTTACACCAAATGGATACCGATCGGTCTACACACACTGGGGCGACAGGGGCGCGGGCCTTATACGAGTAAACTCATAAGTTTACTTCTGGCCAGGGGTCCGGGAAGGTACGGGCGCGGGCTGCCACCCGGCGGTGACCGCCGCGCAGGATTCAGTCGGCGGCGGCCTGCAGGAGTGCGGCGGCCAGCGCCTGGGCCTGGGTGGCCGGCTCGGGGCTGTCGTGCAGCACGACCTGTGCCGCGGCCCCGTCGTAGAGGAATGCGAGCTGCTGTCCCACGCGCTCGGCGTTGCGCGCACCCGCCTCGCGGGCCAGCGCCGCCAGCCGCTCGGCGAACTCCCGCTTGTAGGTGGCGGCGAAGCGGTGCGCCGGATGGCCCGGATCGGCCAGCTCCACGCCGGCGTTGACGAACGGGCAGCCCCGCAGCGGGTGACGGTCGCCGGCGAGCGTCGCGTAGAGCTCCAGCAGCCGCGCCCGGGGAGCGAGGTCCTGACGCGTCAGGACGGCATGGGGCGGATAGCCGGGATCGGCGGCGACGTCGGCGAGGTAGGCCACCATCACCTCGTCCTTGCTCGCGAAGTGCTGGTAGAGCGTCCGCTTGGAGACGCGCGCGGCCGCGCACAGCTCGACCATCCCCGTGACATTGATCCCGCGGCGGTAGTAGAGCTCGCGCGCCGCCGCGAGGATCCGCCCGCGGGCACCGCGGCCCCCGGAGACGTCCAGCCGGTGAGGCGACGCGGGCACGGCGGCGAGGATACCGGTCGGTTTCCGCGCCGTCGCGCGGCGGCTCAGTCGGCCGCGGCGAGAGCGTTGAGCTGCTTGCGGACGTAGAGGATCCGCTGCAGCACCGTGAAGGCGCTGAGTGCCGCCAGAACGTAGACGGCGGGCGCGAGGAGCTGGAAGTTGCCCAGCGATGCCCCTCTGGCGAAGACGAGCCCGATCGCGATGATCACGACGCGCACGGGCCGGGTGGCCAGCCCCACCTTGCAGGCGACGCCGAGGGCCTCCGCGCGGGCCCGCGTGTAGGACACCATCAGGGAGGCCAGGACGGCCACGACCACCGCGGCCACCGCGGCTTGGTTGTGGCGGCTGGCGAAGTAGGCCGCCACCGCGGTGAGGACGATGCCCTCCTCCAGCCGGTCGAGCGTGGAATCCAGGAACGCCCCGAACGGCGTCCCCTTGCCCGACATGCGGCTGTAGCGGCCGTCGAGCGTGTCCATGATCGAGCCGACGATGAAGGCGACGCCGCTGAGGAAGAACAGGCGATCCACGAGCAGCGCGGCGGCGGCGAGGTTGAGCGCGAACCCGGTGAGGGAGATCGCATTGGGCGTGAGGCGGCTCTCGATGAGCCGGCCGCGCATGAGCTCCTGGGTGGTGGGGCCCTCCCGGCGCGCCCGGGGCCGGGGCTGCCGCGGCTCGCTCGGTCGGGGAGGGGAGCTCTGCGAGGCCATCCGCTACGACAGCGTAGGCGGTCAGGCGGGCGCTTGCCCGAACGCCCACACGTCGGGCCGCGCACGCGCGAGCAGCTGCTTGGAGAGCAGGGCCGACGCCAGCGCGGTGATCGCGCCCAGCACGACGTCGGTGAGGTAGTGGTTTCCGGTGGCGATCACGACGAACGTGACGAACACGGGATAGACCGCCCAGGCGATCCTCGCGGCCGGGTTCTTCACCAGCCGGGCCATCGGCCAGCCGATCATCAGCGCGAAGCAGACGTGCATGGAGGGTATGGCGGCGTAGAGGTTGAGGAGGGCGCTGGACGGCCCGTGCTCCACGGTGATGCCCGTGAACTGCTGGATCGAATCCGTGAAGCCCCACTGCGGCATCAGCCGCGGCGGCGCCGTCGGGTATACGGCGTAGCCGACGAGCGCGAAGGCCATCGCCACCATGAACATGTTGCGCACGAAGTAGAAGGACTCGTTGCGCCGCAGGTAGATCCACACCAGCGCGCCGATCGTGACGACGTAGTGCGCATTGAGATAGCTCGAGTCGGCGATGTCCATCAGCCATCGCTGGTGGACCACCCACGCCTGGATGCCCGGCTCCACGAACACGTGCAGCGTCTGCTCGAGACTGATCACCTTGTAGGCGTTCCACGTCGCCTTGGCGACGTCGTTGCCGTCCACGACCCCGCGCACCACCTGGTAGAGCAGGTAGGCGCCAAGGAAGAGGGACAGTTGCCGGAGCACGTCCGCCCAGCCGCGCGGAAGCACGCGCGCCTCAAAGTGTCTGAGTCGCCGCTGCATGGACCGCGGACATCCTATAAAAGCCATTGTCTATTTCCGGTTAGCCAACGAACCGGGCGCGATCACGTGCATCGCGGCGCCGTCGCGCCGATCCGATCCGGGGCAAACCGGACCGCCAGCCGGACCGGGCCGGCGCGACGCAGGATCAGCCGGGTCGCGCCGCCGTCGGGCGCCACGCATCCGGCGCCCTCGGTGAGCTCCCAGTACGGGGTGAAGCGCACGTGCAGGGTCACCGTCCCCGGCCGCTGCGCCTCCAGCGCGACCCAGTCAGAGCCCATCGCCCGCAGCGTCGCGGCGCCCTGGGCGATCGGGGTGGGGGCGACCACGGCGTAGACGCGCCAGTGGTCTGAGCGCATGACCAGCGCCAGGTAGCGCTGCCCGGCGCGGACGAGCGCCGCCTCGCGCTGCGCCGAGGCGTCGAGCGTGGCATCGGGGAGGGCGACGTAGCGGATCGCGTTGGCATGCAGCCACCGGTCATATGCCGCCGCGGTGAGTCGCCCGTCGTAGAACAGCGGGTTGCCGGCGCGGTCCAGCTGGCGTTCCCAGCCGCGGGCCAGCGGGAACTCAGGGGCCACGCGGTAGGCCTCCCAGTGGGAGTCGGTGAACGGGATCTCGCTGCGCCAGGCGTGGTCCCGGCCGCCGGGCTGGGCGCGCAGGAAGCGCAGGAGCGGCTGGTAGTAGGCGGCGCTCGTGGACGGATCGCCGGCCAGCGCGGCGACGTCTGAGACCGGCGCCTGCCAGCCGACGTAGAGCAGCGGAACCGCGCACAGCGCCAGCAGCACCGGGCGCCGGCGCCACCACAGCAGCGCCGCCAGCGGCGCGGCCAGCAGCGTGCCCAGGCGGGCGACGTTGCTGCCGATGGGCGACGGGATCACGTAGACCGCCACCGTGGCCACGGCGTAGATCGCGACCCCCGCCCGCAGGGCCGTTGCCGTGCGCGGGAGTGCGAGCAGCGCCCCCGCGCAGATGGCCAGGACCGGCAGCAGGGTGCCGAGATCGAAGGGCTCGGTCCCGCCTTCGGGGAAGGCGACGGCCAGGGCCAGGACCGGCGCCAGCGCCGCGGCCGCGGTGGCGGCGCCCGGCAGCGCGGTTCGGACCTGTCGCCGGCGCACCAGCGCAGCGAGCGCGTGACCGGCGCCGGCCAGCGCGGCGAAGAGCGCGGCCACCGGGCTGCACAGCGCCGACAGCAGCGCAAGTCCGGCGGCGGCGAGCGGCCGCTCTCGGTCCAGTGCGACGACCGCGCCCAGCGCGGGGAGGGCGCCGAAGGCCAGGGCCAGCCGTCCGGTGTAGAGGTTGATCGCGGTGGCGGCGCCGAACGCCAGCGCCCCCAGCCACGCCTGGGCGCCGAACTGGCGGCGGGCCAGCGGTTCAAACAGCGCGGCGGTGGCCGTCGCGGCGAGGGCGGCGGCGAGCTGCGGGGTGAGCAGCGCCGAGACCGCCGGGAACAGGACGCTGTAGCCCAGGATGTGGTGCCCCCCGTACCAGTCGTTGTTCCACAGGCCAAAGCCCTGCTGGTCAAACAGACGAGCGCGGAACAGGTGCGCCGCCAGGTCGCGGGTGGGCGGGGAGGCGATCACGTACCCCGCCGCCAGCAGCGCGGCGATGAGGACGGGCGCCAGGCGGGTCCATCCTGCCGCGCTCGCCGTCCGCGTGCTCGTCGCGGTCACACGCGCGCGGGAACGAGACCGGGAGCGCGCGGCGGTCGCGGTCATGGCGTGCTCGAGTCCGTCGCGAAGGCGGCCAGGCGCTGCGCCAGCGCCGCCTCATCCAGCCACGGCCAGTGCCCGGCGCCGGCGACATGCTCGACGGTGGCGTGGGGGAGGCGCTGCCCGTAGGCGTCGGCGAACGCGCAGGACAGCCACGGGTCCTGGTCACCCCAGACGACGAGCGCGGGCTGCTCCAGGCCGGCCAGGCCCTGGCCGGCCGCCGCCAGTGCCGGCGCGTCGACGGAGCGGTGAAGCCTGAGGATCGCGCGCTGGGTGCCCTGGTCGAACTGGTCCCATACCGCGTCCACACGCGCATCGGGCCAGGCGGCGGGGTTGCCGCTGGCGTTGCGCAGGATCCGCGCCAGCAGCCAGCGGTTGACCGATCCCATCACCAGCTCGCCGATGACGGGGCGGCGCAGCCACCGGGCGATCGACGGCCACTGGAAGCCGTCGAGCAACGGGACCGCGTCGATGATCGCCAGCCGCGTGACGCGGTGAGGGTGGCGCTGAGCGAAGAGCAGGCCGATCGCCGCGCCCCAGCCGTGGCCGACCAGGGCCACCTCGGGCACTTCGAGCGCGTCGAGGAACCGCTCGACGAACAGCGCGAACGCCGGCAGCGAGTAGTCGAGGTTGCCGGCCTTGCCGGTGCGCCCGAAGCCCGGCAGGTCCGGGGCCAGCCCGCCGGTCAGCTCGAGCAGCGCGAGCCAATCGTCCGAGCTCGTCGGAACGCTATGGAGGTAGAGGACCTCGCTGTCGCGCGCCGGCGCGCGCCGATAGAAGACGGAGGCTCCGGCGACTTCGATCGTGTGCTCGTCGACGCCCACGCCCGGCCGAGGATAACGTCCGCGCGGTGACCGACCCGAAGTGGAAACGCCCGGCGGCCCGGCGCATCCGCGCCGTCCGCGACCGGCTGCGGCTGGTCTACGGGATCCCGGGCTGGGCCGCGCACGGGCACCCGATCGCCGAGCTGATCCTCACCGTGCTGTCGCAGTCCACCAATGACCGCAACCGCGACGTCGCCTACCTGCGCCTGCGCGAGCGCTTTGACGGTGATACCTGGCGCGAGGTCCGTGACGCGCCCGTCGACGAGATCGAGGAGGCGATCCGCCCCGGCGGCATCTCCAAGGTCAAGTCGGCGCGGATCAAGGACATTTTGCGGGCGATCACCGAGACCGCGCCGGACCCCGGCGACGGCGAGGACGCCCTGTGGCTCGAGTGGCTGGCCGGCCGCTCGGTACCCGACGCCCAGGCCTACCTCACCTCGCTGCCGGGCGTGGGGCGCAAGACCGCCGCCTGCGTGCTGCTGTTCGCGCTGGGGATGCGCGACGTCCCCGTCGACACCCACGTCTCGCGCGTCGGCACCCGGCTGGGGCTGTTCCGGCCCAAGGCCCCCTTTGAGGAGATGCACGACGAGATGCTCGCCATCACGCCGAAGGGCCAGGAGCTTGAGTTCCACATCAACCTGCTGCGCCACGGGCGGCGGACCTGCCACGCGCGCAAGCCCGAGTGCGGCGCGTGTGCCTTGCAGAGGATGTGCCCGAGCGCGTTCTCGTTCGGGTAGCGGTCGGGCGGCGGGCGGCGGGCGGTGCCTGTGGCACGGGCGAGCCTGGAACGACCGGCTTTGGAAAGAGGACGCGGTGTGGCGGGGGCCCCCTCGGCGGGGTCTAGGGAGATAACTATCGGTAGACAGGCACTATCTCCCACGACCCCGGCTGGGAGCCCCCCGGTGGCGGCTCGAACCGGCCGGCCTCGCCTCGGTAGACGTCGTTGACGTTCGCCTCGCACCTCCGGAGGCGACCATATAGATCTGCTACTCTCGGACTCAGATTTTTGTAACCGCAAGGGAGCAGACAAGAACATGGGAAAGACGATCGGAATCGACCTCGGCACGACCAACTCCTGTATGGCCGTGCTGGAGGGTGGCGAGCCGACGGTGATCGAGAACGCCGAAGGTGGGCGCACGACTCCGTCGGTGGTCGCGTTCACCAGCAGCGGTGAGCGACTCGTAGGCACCGTCGCCAAGCGTCAGGCGGTGACCAATCCGCAGAACACGATCTTCTCCATCAAGCGCTTCATGGGCCGCAAGGAGGCCGAGGTGCGCGAGGAGGAGTCGATCGTGCCGTACAAGGTCGTGTCGGGTCCGGGCGGCGACGCCCGCGTCGAGGCGGCCGACAAGCAGTACTCCCCGCCGGAGATCTCGGCGATGATCCTCGGCAAGCTGAAGGCCGACGCCGAGGCCTACCTGGGCGAGACCGTGGACTCAGCGGTCATCACCGTCCCCGCGTACTTCAACGACGACCAGCGCCAGGCGACCAAGGACGCCGGCAAAGTCGCCGGACTGGACGTCAAGCGCATCATCAACGAGCCGACTGCGGCGTCGCTGGCCTACGGCCTGGACAAGGAGACCGACCAGACGATCCTCATCTTCGACCTCGGCGGCGGCACGTTTGACGTGTCGGTCCTGGAGATCGGCGACGGCGTGTTCGAGGTGAAGGCCACCGCGGGTGACAACCACCTGGGCGGCGACAACTTCGACAAGGCGCTGGTCGACTGGCTGGTCAAGGAGTTCAAGGCGTCCCAAGGCATCGACCTGGCTGCCGACCCGATGGCGCTGCAGCGGCTCTACGAGGCCGCCGAGAAGGCCAAGATCGAGCTCTCCACCACCCAGGAGACCCAGATCAACCTGCCGTTCATCACGGCGGACACGTCCGGGCCCAAGCACCTGGACATGCGCCTCACGCGCGCCAAGCTCCAGGAGCTGACCGCCGAGCTGCTCGACCGCACGGTCGCGCCCGTCCGCCAGGCGCTCGACGATGCCAAGGAGAAGGGGGCCGGCACCATCGACCACGTCGTCCTGGTCGGCGGCATGACCCGTATGCCCTCCGTGCAGGAGAAGGTCAAGGAGCTCACCGGCAAGGAGCCGCACCGCGGCGTCAACCCCGATGAGGTCGTGGCCGTGGGCGCCGCCATCCAGGCGGGCGTGCTGGCCGGCGACGTCAAGGACGTCCTCCTGCTCGACGTCACCCCGCTCACCCTGGGCATCGAGACCAAGGGCGGAGTGATGACCAAGCTGATCGAGCGCAACACCACCATCCCCACGCGCAAGTCCGAGGTGTTCTCCACCGCGGAGGACAACCAGCCCAGCGTGGAGATCCACGTGCTGCAGGGCGAGCGCGAGATGGCGACCTACAACAAGTCGCTGGGCAAGTTCCAGCTCACCGGCATCCCGCCGGCCCCGCGCGGCATCCCGCAGGTCGAGGTGGCGTTCGACATCGACGCCAACGGCATCCTCAACGTGTCCGCCAAGGACCTGGGGACCGGCAAGGAGCAGAAGATCGAGATCCGGTCGGGCTCCGGTCTGTCCGAGGACGAGATCAAGCGGATGGTGACCGACGCCGAGTCGCACGCTGACGAGGACAAGCGCCAGCGCGAGCTGGCCGAGGCCCGCAACAACGGCGAGAACGCGGCCTACCAGGCCGAGCGCCAGCTCAAGGACCTCGCCGAGCAGATCGACAGCTCCTCCAAGGAGGAGATCGAGGCGGCGATCAAAGCCGTCCGCGAGTCCCTGACCTCGACCGACGCTGCTGACATCAACGCCAAGACCGAGGCGCTGCAGTCCGCGTTCCACAAGGTCTCCGAGGCGATGTACCAGCGCGCCCAGGAGCAGCAGGCGGCTGAGTCCCCAGGCGACGAGGCGGCCAGCGAGAACGGCGCTTCCTCCACCAACGGCGCGAGCGCCGAGGAGGACGTGGTCGACGCCGAGGTTGTGGACGAAGGGAAGTAATCCCCGATGTCGTCCGAGCACACCAACGCGCCTGACGCGGTGAAGCACCAGCAGGCGCCTGAGGCCGAGCTGCCTCAGGCGCCGCCCGGGGCTCCCGAGGGCCACGACGCCTCGCGAGCGCAGGCCGAGCGTCCCCAGTCAGAGGCCGAGCTCCAGGCCCAGCCGGGCACCCCCGAGCCGGGCAGGCCCGGGTCGGGCGCGGCTGCACCGGATCGTCGCGGGTCGCCCTGCGACATGGACGAGCTGGCCGCGAGGGCCGGGAAGGCCGACGAGTACCTCGCGCTGGCCCAGCGCACCCAGGCCGACTTCGAGAACTACCGCAAGCGGGCCACCCGTGACGCCGCCGCCGCCCAGGAGCGCGGGGCGGCCAAGCTGGCCCTCGCCCTGCTGCCCGCGATCGACAACCTCGACCGTGCGCTGGCCCACGCCGACGAGGTGGTGGCCGGAGAGGGCGCAAACGGCGCCGACTCGCTGGTGGCCGGGCTCAAGCACGTCCACGCCGACCTCATCTCCGCCCTGGGCAACGTCGGGATCGAGCGCTACTCGCCCGAGGGCGAGCCGTTTGACCCCCAGTACCACGAGGCGGTCGCGCAGCAGCCGGTGGAGGGCGCCCAGCCCGGGGTGGTCGTCGAGGTGTTCCAGCGCGGCTACCGCATGGGCGAGAACGTCGTGCGCCCGGCGCGCGTCGTCGTCGCCGGGTGAGGAGGGTGGTGAACACCCGTGGCTGAGCGGCCTGACTACTACAAGATCCTCGGGGTCGGCAAGAACGCCTCCGACGAGGAGATCAAGAAGGCGTACCGCAAGCTCGCCCGCAAGTACCACCCTGACACCAACCAGGGCGACAAGAAGGCCGAGGAGCGCTTCAAGGAGATCTCGCAGGCGCATGACGTCCTGTCTGATCCCGACAAGCGCAAGGCCTACGATCGCGGCGGCCTGCTCGGCGGCTTCGGTCAGGCCCCCGGCGGCGGCTTCGATCCCGGCGCGTTCACCGGCGGCTTCTCCGACATCCTCTCCAACCTGTTCGGCGGAGGCGGTGGCGCGGGGGCCGGCGCCGGTGGTGCGGGCGGGCGGGGACCGGGTTCTGGCTCGGCGCGCGCGCGTCCGCGCCCGCAGCGCGGCCGGGACCTGGAGACCGAGGTGTCGCTGACCTTCGACCAGGCCGTCAACGGCGCGCAGGTGCCGCTGGCGGTTCCGACCTCCGCGCCGTGCCCGACGTGCAAGGGGTCGGGCGCCAAGCCTGGCACCTCTCCGCGGGTGTGCCCGGTGTGCAACGGCCGGGGCCTGGAGTCCCAGAGCCAGGGCATCTTCTCCATGTCCCAGCCGTGCTCCAACTGCCACGGCTCCGGCACCGTGATCGACGAGCCGTGCCCCACCTGTCAGGGCTCAGGCGCCCAGCGCTCGGTCAAGCGGATGCGCGTCAACATCCCCGCCGGAGTGAAGGACGGCAGCCGGATCCGGCTGGCCGGCAAGGGCGAGCCCGGATTCGGTCCGGGAGGGGACGCGGGTCCTGCCGGCGACCTCTACGTCATCACGCGCGTGGCCGAGTCCTCGGTGTTCAGGCGCAACGGCGACAACCTCGAGGTCGAGGTGCCGCTGACGATTCCCGAGGCGCTCCAGGGCGCCGTCATCGAGGTGCCCACGCTCAACGGCTCCAAGCGGCTGCGCGTGCCCGCCGGGACCAAGCACGGGACGGTGCAGCGGCTGCGCGGCGAGGGGCCGGCGCGCCTGGGCGGCAAGGGCAACGGCGATATCCATTACCGCTTCGTGCTCGAGGTTCCCTCCTCGCTGTCCCAGGAGCAGTCCGAGGCCGTTGACAGGCTGTCGAAGGTCATGAACGGCAACCCGCGCAAGCGCCTGTTCGCCGAAGCCGAGCCCGGGCCCCCAACGGCGTGATGACCTCCCGGCGCGTGCGCACCACCACCCGCATCGAGGTCTCCTCCGACCGCGGCGTGTTCATGATCTCGGTGGCCGCCGAGCTCGCCGAGATGCACCCCCAGACATTGCGGATGTACGAGGCGCGCGGGCTCATCGAACCCAAGCGCTCGCCCAAGGGCACGCGCCTGTACTCCCAGAAGGACGTCGATCGCCTGCGGCGCATTCAGGAGATGACCGCCGAGCTGGGCATGAACCTGGCCGGGGTCGAGCGCGTGTTCGAGCTCGAGCAGCAGCTGGATTCGATGGCGCGCAAGGTGGCCTCGCTGCAGAAGCGCGCGGACGAGCTCGGCGCCGAGGTGGCGCGGCTGGAGGCGATCCGCCGCGAGCTGCGCGCCGAGATCGTGCCCTACGTGCGTGGCGGGGAGTTGGTGCGCCACGCCGACCTTCGCGGCCTGAACTTCGACGCCCGAGCTCGCGAGACGTCATAAAACCGGTGCGAGGTGGGTGGGGGCCGGTTTCCACGGGTATCACGGAGCGCACCGAACAACCAGTCGGCGTGTTGGGGTGTGCAACGATCTGCGCGCAGGGGATACGGATCCCGCCCGCCCGGGCCACCCGGATCGCGTGCCGGTCAGACAAACAGGGAGTGAACGCTTCATGGGTACTTCGAGCTGGGGATTGAGTCGGGCGCTGGGCGCTGCCCGCCCTGTCCGGATCATCGTCGCGACGGCGGCGTGTGTCACGTGCGCGGCGGCGTTGTCCGCGGCGCCGGCGGTGGCGGCCACCCCGAGCACTCATTGGACCTGGCTGGGGGCCGCGCCCGCCGACGGCAGCGTGTCGCTGTCACTCCCGCTCAAGGCCGACCTCGCCGGCCTTCAGCGATTCGCCGCCGCGGTGTCGGACCCCAAGTCGCCACAGTACGGCCAGTACGACACGATCGCCAACCTGGCCAGGCGCTTCGGCGCCCCCGCCGCCGAGCGCGCCCGGGTCGTCAGCTATCTGAAGGGCGCGGGCGCCACCGGCGTCAAGGTCGACGTCACCGGTCTGTTCGCCGACGCGACGCTGAAGGTGTCGCAGGCCGGGCGACTGTTCGGAACGACGCTGGGCAACTTCCGCAGCGCAGGCGCAAGCGCCGGCGCGCGTGGCGCCCAATTCATGGCGCCCGAGACCGGCGTGCGCATCCCGGCGGCGCTGCGCGACGACGTGACCGGCGTGGTCGGCCTGAACACCGAGCCGCTGTTCGGATCCTCGACGCCCACCGCGTCGGGCGACGCGGCGTTCCCCCACCAGGCCGCCGCGTCCGGGAACGAGAGCACCGCCGACGAGTCCGGCTACCTGCAGCGGACCGGCACCGCGGCCGGTTGCAGCGCCGCCACCTCGCAGTCGGGCTTCACCCCCAACCAGTACCTCACCGCCTACAACTACACCCCGCTGCAGAGCGCCGGCCTCCAGGGGCAGGGCGAGCGCGTGGCGCTCATCGAGATCGACGGGTTCCGCTACTCGGACCTGCGCAGCTTCTCCAAGTGCTTTGGCCTGGCTACGCCCGCCATCAACGGCTTCGGGGTGGGGCTCAAGAGGCCGCTGTCCCCGGGCGGGGAGTCGACCCTGGACCTGGAGGTCCTCGACGCCGCCGCACCCCGGCTCAAGGCCGTGGACGTCTACGAGTCGCGCCCCAGCGCGGTGGACGTGCTGCACTCGCTCACGGCGCCGCTCTCCAACGCCGGGAGCAAGCCCGACATCATCTCGGCGTCGCTGGGTTCCTGTGAGGAGGCGACGCACCTCACCATCGGCAACTCCGGCCTGCGCCATGTCGAGGGTGCGCTGGCCCTGGCTGCCGCCAGCGGCATCTCGGTCCTGGCCTCCAGCGGCGACGACGGCTCGTCGGCATGCCTGACCCCCGACGGCCGACCGCTCCCCGGCCTGGCGGTGAGCTATCCCGCGTCCTCACCGTTCGTCACGGGCGTCGGCGGCACCAACTTCGCGCTCGACGCGACCAACCACATCGTCTCCGAGCAGGTGTGGAACGACTCGCCGCTGGTCAACGCCTCGGGCGGCGGCGGCTTCAGCGACCTGTTCGAGCGGCCCTCCTACCAGAACGGGTTCGTGCTCGCCGGCCGTCGCGGGGTGCCCGACGTCTCGATGCTCGCCGATGTCGCCCCGGGCTACGAGATCTTCTGCACGGCCAAGCGCGACTGCATCGGCCAGGGCCACAACAACCCCTGGACCCAGGTGGGCGGCACGAGCGCGGCGGCGCCGCTGCTGGCCGGCGGCCTGGCGCTGGTGGACCAGGCGCTGCGCAAGGCCCATCGCCAGGACATCGGCCTGGCCAACCCCCTGCTGTACGCGATCGACCACTCGACCTCGGCGGCCAGCGTCATCTCCGACATCGTCGCCAACAACAACGACCTGGGCTCGAGCCTGACCGGCAAGGCGTTCGGCTGCTGCACCGCCGCCGCCGGATACGACGAGGCGTCGGGCCTGGGCAGCGTCAACCTGGCCAGCCTGGCCTTCCTGGCCGGCTCCCTGGTCCCCGCGATCGTCAACGTCGGGGTCGCCGTGCCCGCCCAGCGCCACCCCGTCGCCAGCAAGCACCTCGTGGCGAAGGTGAGCTGCTCCGGGCACTGCCTGATGGGCGCCTACACCCGGATCACGATCGGGCGCTCACGCAAGGTCATCACCCGGTACTCCAGCGTCTTCCTGCTCAAGAACGGCGGGCACAGGACCGTCAAGATCGGGCTCGACAAGAAGACCCTGGGCAAGCTGCGTAGCGCGCTGGCCCATCGTCAGAAGGTGACCGCCACGATCTACGGCGCGATCCTCGACCCGAGCGGCAATGTCGAGTCGCGGACGCGCGGCAAGGAGTTGCGGGTCCGCGGCTAGCTGGGTGCCTTGAAGCGCGGGGCGATTCGTGCGATAATCTTAGTCATACAGACTTAGATTTCTCACTCTGAAACACGGATCGCCTATGCAACCAGACCGCTTCACCATCAAGTCCCAGGAGGCGCTGCAGGCTGCCCAGCGGCTGGCCGACGAGCGCCGGAACCCGCAGACCACCCCGGAGCACCTGCTCGCCGTCCTGCTCGAGCAGGAGGGCGGCGTCGTCGCGCCGGTGCTGCGCAAGCTCGGGGCCGAGCCCGCCGCGGTGCGCCAGGCCCTGGGCCCACGCCTCGACGCGCTGCCCAAGCTGACCGGATCGGCGGGACCGGGTTCCGCCGCCGAGCCGGCCGGCGGCTCCACCGAGCTCGTCCAGATCCTGCGCACGGCCGAGACCGAGATGCGCGAACTGGGCGACGAGTATGTCTCCACCGAGCACCTGCTGCTCGCCCTCGCGGCCCATCCCGGCGGCGCCGGCGAGGCGCTGCGCTCCAGCGGCGCCCCGCGCGAAGCGCTGCTCAAGGCGCTGAGCGAGGTGCGCGGGTCCCACCGCGTCACCGACGACAGTCCCGAGGAGAAGTTCCGCGCCCTGGAGAAGTACGGCCGCGACCTCACCGAGGCCGCCGCGCAGGGCAAGCTCGACCCGGTCATCGGGCGCGACGACGAGATCCGCCGCATCATCCAGGTCCTCTCCCGGCGCACCAAGAACAACCCGGTCCTGATCGGCGAGCCCGGCGTGGGCAAGACGGCGATCGCCGAGGGCCTGGCCCAGCGCATCGTCTCCGGTGACGTGCCCGAGGGCTTGCGAGACCGCCGCGTCGTCTCGCTGGACATCGGCTCGCTCATCGCCGGCTCCAAGTACCGCGGCGAGTTCGAGGACCGGCTCAAGGCCGTGCTCAAGGAGATCGCCGAGGCGCGCGGCACGGTCATCCTCTTCATCGACGAGCTGCACACGATCGTCGGTGCCGGCGCCGCCGAGGGCGCGGTGGACGCCGCGAACCTGCTCAAGCCGATGCTGGCCCGCGGCGAGCTGCGCGCGGTTGGCGCCACCACGCTGGACGAGTACCGCAAGCACATCGAGAAGGACGCCGCGCTCGAGCGCCGCTTCCAGCCCGTCTACGTGGGTGAGCCGAGCGTGGAGGACACCATCGCGATCCTCCGCGGGCTCAAGGAGCGCTACCAGGTCCACCACAAGATCCGCATCCAGGACTCGGCGCTGGTCGCGGCGGCCACGCTCAGCCAGCGCTACATCGCCGACCGCTTCCTCCCCGACAAGGCGATCGACCTCGTCGACGAGGCCGCCGCGCAGATCCGCATGGAGATCGACTCCAAGCCCACCGAGATCGACGAGGTGGACCGCCACATCATGCAGCTGGAGATCGAGCTCCAGTCGCTGGGCGACGACGACGATGCCGGCACGCTGACCCGCCGCGAGCAGCTCGAGCGCACGCTGGCCGAGGAGCGCGAGCGCTCGGACGCCATGCACGCCGAGTGGCAGCGTGAGAAGGAGACGCTCGGTGCCGTGGCCGACATCCAGGAGCGCCTGGAGCAGGCCAGGCTCGAGCTCGAGCGTGCCCAGCGCGAGGCCGACCTCGGCCGCGCCGCCGAGCTCCAGTACGGGACGATCCCGGAGCTGACCAAGCGCCTGGAGGAGGCCGAGACCGCCGAGGCGGAGGCCGCCGCCAGCACCGACGCCGCCAACGGCCCGCGCTTTCTCAAGGACAACGTCGACGCCAACGACGTCGCGGAGATCGTGGCCAAGTGGACCGGCGTCCCGGTCTCGCGCCTGATGGAGGGCGAGATCGAGAAGCTCGTGCACATGGAGGAGCGCCTGCACGGTCGCGTCATCGGCCAGGACGAGGCCGTCAGCGCGGTGTCGACCGCGCTGCGCCGCTCACGAGCGGGCCTGTCTGACCCCAGCCGGCCGATCGGGACATTCCTGTTCCTGGGCCCGACCGGCGTCGGCAAGACCGAGCTGGCACGCGCGCTGGCCGAGTTCATGTTCGACACCCAGGACGCGATCGTCCGCATCGACATGTCGGAGTACATGGAGAAGCACGCCGTCAGCCGTCTGATGGGAGCGCCTCCGGGCTACGTCGGCTACGAGGAGGGCGGTCAGCTCACCGAGGCGGTGCGCCGCCGGCCCTACTCGGTGGTGCTGCTCGACGAGATCGAGAAGGCCCACCCCGACGTGTTCAACGCGCTGCTGCAGGTGATGGACGACGGGCGCCTCACCGACGGCCAGGGCCGGACGGTGAGCTTCAAGAACTCCGTCCTCATCATGACCTCCAACATTGGTGGGCGGGACGGTTTCCGGGCCGCAGTGGAGGCGACCTTCAAGCCGGAGTTCGTCAATCGCCTCGACGACATCGTCGAGTTCGATTCCCTCACCCGGGAGCAGATCGGCGAGATCGTCGACATCCAGGTGGCGGTGCTCATCAAGCGCGTCCGTGAACGTGAGGTTGAGGTTGAGCTATCGGACGCGGCACGCACGCTGATCGGCAATCTCGGCTACGACCCCACCTATGGGGCGCGACCGCTCAAGCGGGTCATCCAGAAGCGCCTCGTCGATCCGCTGGCGCTCGCCATCCTCGAGGGCCGCTTCGTCCCGGGGGACACCGTCAAGGTCGACGCCGCCGACGGCGAGCTCCTGCTGGAGCGCGCCGGCGTCGACGCTCCCGCCGCCACCGTCGAGATCTAGCCCACCGCGCAGCCGCCGGGGGCGGCGCCTCACTCCTCCGCGAGGCGCTGCCCCCAAGCGAAGACGTTCTTCTCCGTGCGCAGGTGCATGAACGTCTCCATCTCGCGCACCTCCGCGATCGAGCGGATGTCGTCGTTGAGGACGCCCAGCAGCTCCTCCTCGGTCGGGCACACGAGCTCGACGATCACGTCGAACGAGCCGGCGGTCACCACGACGTACTCGATCTCCGCGATCCGGGCCAGTCGCGCCGCGGCCTTCCGCGTGTCCCCGCTCACCCGCAGGCCGATGGTGGCCACCACCCCGCGGCCGAGGGCGACCGGATCGGTGACCGCCACGATCCGCATCAGCCCCGATTCGCGCAGGCGGTTGACGCGCTGGCGCGTGGCTGCCTCCGACAGGCCGACGGCCTCACCGATCTCCCCGTAGGGGCGCCGCCCGTCCTCCTGGAGCAGGGCGATGATCGCGGCGTCGGTCTCGTCGAGTTTGGGCTGTGGCGACGGCATTCAGCGCGTCCTCAACTTATTCGGTTGCACGATTGGCATCTAGCAACTATATTAGCGTCACGTCCGACGGAATAAGTGAGAGGAGTAGGTTGTGGCAACGACAATAGCGCCCGCGGCCACGCAGGCGACGGAATCCGTGGCCAGCCCGCCCCGCGGCCTGCGCGCTGGTGCGATCGGCTTTGCCTCTAATGTGGCCATCGGGGTGGCCTCGACGGCCCCCGCGTACTCGCTGGCGGCGACGCTCGGCCTGCTCGTGGCCGTCGGGGGCGTGGGCACCCATGCGCCCGCCGTCCTGCTGGTCTCGTTCGTGCCGATGTTCTGCATCTCGATCGCCTACCGCGCGCTCAACCGGGTCGACCCCGACTGCGGCACCAGCTTCGCCTGGGTCACCCGCGCCCTCGGTCCCGGGCTGGGCTGGGTGACGGGCTTTGCCATCTTCGCCGCCGACGTGATCGTCATGGCGACCCTGTCGGAGATCGCCGGCAAGTACCTTTTCATCCTCGTCGGCTGGCAGAGCGCCGCCGACTCGACCGTCGCGCTCGTCCTCGCTGCTACTGGCTTCATCGCGCTGATGACCTGGGTCGCCTACCGCGGCGTGGAGCTCAGCGCCCGCCTCCAGCAGGCCCTGCTCGGCCTCGAGCTGGCCATCCTCGGCGTGTTCGCTGTGGTGGCGCTGGTCAAGGTCTACGCCGGCGACCCCGCCGGCTCGGTGCATCCGTCGCTGGACTGGCTCAACCCGTTCTCCCTGTCGCTGGGGTCCCTGGTCGACGGCGTGCTCCTCGGCGTGTTCGTCTACTGGGGATGGGACGCCTGCGTGACCGTCAACGAAGAGTCCCAGGACGCCCGGCACGGACCGGGACGGGCCGCAGTCGTCTCCACCCTCATCCTGCTCGTCACTTTCGTGCTGGTCTCCAGCGCCGGGCAGGCGACGGCGGGTCCGGGATTCCTGAGTGCCCACTCGGGCGATGTCCTCAGCGCGCTGGGGGCGCGGGTCCTGGGTCCGCCCTGGGACAAGCTCCTGGTGCTGGTGGTGCTCACCTCGACGGCCGCGTCGACCCAGACGACGATCATGCCGACGGCGCGCACCATGCTCTCGATGGGCCGCTGGGGCGCGCTCCCCACCGCCCTGGCGCGGGTCCACCCGCGCTTTGCCACCCCCTCGGTCTCGACGCTGGTGATGGGCGCGGTCTCAGCGGTGTGGACGATCGTCCTGCTGGTGGCCAACCCGGCGCAGAGCGTGCTGGGGGACTCGATCACCGCGCTGGGCTTCCTCATCGCCTTCTACTACGGCCTCACCGGCCTGGCCTGCGTCGTCTACTACCGGCGCCGCCTCACCGCCGGCGTCCGGCAGCTCGCCACCCTCGGCGCGCTGCCGTTGCTCGGCGCGCTGCTGCTGGCGGGAATCTTCGTCAAGGCGCTGATGCACTACTCCCGGCACGAGATCGACGGGGCGCCGGTCAACTACGCGCCGCCGGTGGCCGGGCTCGAGGTCCCGATCGTCATCGGGCTGGGAGCGCTGGCCCTCGGTGTCGCCCTCTCGCTCGCGCTGCGCCGCACCTTCCCTGACTACTTCGGCCGCGGGCGCCAGGCGCTCGCGCCCCTCACCGACGGACTGGAGGACATCGATGCTTGACCCACAACGCCGCTGGGCGCACGTCGGCGAAAAGCCCGACTACGCAGGCCTTCTGTCGTTTTGCGGCCTGCCATACACTGAGGATCAGGCTGAGCTTGAGGGTATCGATGTGGCGATCGTCGGCGCGCCGCTTGACGAGCTCGTGTCCGAGCGCCCGGGCACACGGTTCGGGCCGCGCGCCATCCGCGCCGCCAGCGCCATCCCCGGACCGCATCTGGAGGCGCGTATCGACCCGCTGCGGGCCCTGCGCGTGGTCGACTATGGCGACGCCGGGGTCCTGCCGGCGGATCCGGTCCACTCGCATGCGGCGATCGAGGCGACGGTCGCCGAGGTCGTCGCCGCGGGCGCCATCCCCATCGTGCTCGGCGGCGACCACTCGATCGCCGAGCCCGACATCCGCGCCTGTGCCGCCACCCACGGACCCGTCGGCCTCGTGCACTTCGACGCCCACACCGACACCGCGGCCGAGTGCTTCGGGGTCTCGCTCTCGCACGGGACCCCGATGTACAACCTCGTGCGGTCCGGCCACGTGGACCCGGCTCGCTACGTCCAGGTCGGCCTGCGCGGGTATTGGCCGGGGGAGGACGTGTTCGCCTGGCAGCGCGAGCAGGGGATCACGTCGCTGTTCATGCACGACGTGGCCGAGCGCGGGATCCGCGACGTGGTGGCCGAGGCGATCGCCGTGGCCGGTCCCGGGCCGGTGTTCGTGACCATCGACGTCGACGTGCTCGATCCCGCCTTCGCCCCTGGGACGGGCACCCCCGAGCCGGGCGGCATGACCTCGGCGGATCTGCTGTGGGCCGCCCGTGCGCTCACCACCGAGCTCGACGTGATCGGCGCCGACGTCGTGGAGGTGTGTCCGACCGCGATCGGAGCCGCCGACATCACGGCGCTGGTGGGGTCGCGGATCGTGCACGAGCTGCTCACCGGCATCGCCCTGCACCGCACCGGGGAGACGGCCGGCGCCTCGGCGCACGCGGCGGCTCGGTATCCGGTACAAGTGCCATGAGAGCACCGCCAACGCACCAAGGGAGCGCCAGATGCCCACCTACGTCATGCTCACCACCCTGACGCCCGACGGCGTCCAGACGATCAAGAACAACCCGGGCCGCATCAAGGAGGTCAACCGCGAGGTCGAGCAGCTCGGGGCCACCGTCAAGGCCCAGTGGGCGACCCTCGGCCAGTTTGACTTCGTCAACGTGATCGAGGCGCCTGACGAGCAGACGATCACGCGGGTCTCGCTCGAACTCGGGTCCCGGGGAACCGGTCGCTATGAGACGCTGACCGCCATCCCCATCGACGACTTCATCGGCCTGATCTAGTTGATGGCGGCCGCGCGGAGGATCGTGGGGCGACCCGGGTGAGCGACACCGTCCTGGTGCTCGGCTCCGGCGCGCGCGAGCACGCCATCGTCCACTCGCTGGCGCGATCGCCGCGCAAGCCCAAGATCGTGTGTGCGCCCGGCAACGTCGGGATCGCCCGCGACGCCCAGACGCGCCCGCTGGATCTCGCCGACCCCGGCGCGGTCCTCGGGGCGGCCCGGGACATCGCCCCGGATCTCGTCGTGGTGGGTCCCGAGGCGCCGCTGGTCGCGGGCGTCGTCGATGCCCTCAGCGACGCGAAGATCCGCTGCTTCGGGCCCACCAGCGACGCCGCCCGTCTCGAGGGCTCCAAGGCGTTCTGCAAGGAGATCATGGTCGCGGCCGGCGTGCCGACGGCGGCCTATTCGGTGGTCAGCACGCCCGAGGAGGGTATGGAGGCGATCACCGGCTACCCCGTGGTCATCAAGGCCGACGGGCTGGCCGCGGGCAAGGGCGTGATCATCGCCGCGAACGAGGCCCAGGCCCGCGCCGCGCTGGGGGACCTGCTGGTGGCCCGCCGCTTTGACACCACGAAGGTGGTGGTGGAGGAGCACCTCGTGGGCGAGGAGGTCTCGCTGCTGGCGGTGTGCGACGGGGTGACCGCGCTGCCGCTGGCCTCCGCCCAGGACTACAAGCGCATCTTCAACGGTGACATCGGGCCCAACACCGGTGGCATGGGCTCCTACTCGCCGGTTCCGTCCATCGACGAGGCGCGGGCGCGCGAGATCTGCGCCGCCGTGCACCAGCCGGTGCTCGACGTGCTCGCCCGGCGGGGGTCGCCGTTTCACGGCGTGCTCTACGCCGGCCTGATGATGACTGCGGACGGCGCGAAGGTGCTCGAGTTCAACGTCCGCTTCGGCGACCCGGAGTGCCAGGCGATCCTCCCGCGCCTGCGAAGCGACCTGCTCGATCTTCTCGAGGCGGCGACCGAGCCCGGCGGGCTGGCCACGATGGCACCGCTGGAGTGGACCGAGGAGATGGCGGTCACCGTCGTCCTGGCCAGCGCGGGCTACCCCGAGTCCTTCCATGCCGGCGACGTCATCCGTGGCCTGGAGCGGGTTGGGCCCGAGATCTTCGTCACCCACGCGGGCACCGGGCGCTCGGCTACGGGCCAGGTCGTCACCAAGGGCGGACGGGTGCTGAGCGTGACCGCGCTGGCGGGCACACCGACCCGATGCCGCGCGGCCGCTTATGCTGCGGCGAACGTGATCCACTTCGACGGCAAGCAGATGCGACGCGACATCGCGCAGAAGCTGGTGCGATGACCCACGACCCGCAGCCACACGCCGAGGTCGAGGGCGAGCTGGCCCCCGAGCGCGAGCCCGCGGAGACCCGGCCCCAGGCGGTGCCCGAGCCCGCCCCGGAGTCGATGGCCGAGACCGCGGTGGAGATCGAGCAGCTCGATGCTGACGAGCCGCAGGTAGCGATCCTCATGGGATCCAAGAGCGACCTGCCGGCGATGGAGAAGGCCGAGACCGAGCTCACCGAGCGCGGGATCCGCTCAGAGACCCGCGTGATGTCGGCGCACCGCGAGCCCGACACCGTCGCCGACTACGCCAAGAACGCGCGGATGCGCGGCATCAGGGTGATCATCGCCGGCGCCGGCCTGTCGGCCGCGCTGCCCGGCGTTGTCGCCGCCCACACCGACCTGCCCGTCATCGGAGTGCCGCTGACGAGCCGCACGTCGGTGGCCGGCGGACTCGACGCGCTGCTGTCGATCGCGCAGATGCCCCCAGGCGTGCCGGTGGGATGCGTGGGCGTTGACAACGCGCGCAACGCGGCCGTGCTGGCGGCCCGCATCCTTTCCATCTGAGAGGCGCGCCGTCGTGGGTGCCGGCCCATGCGGCGGGACCGCCCGCCGGGCTGGCGGACGGCTGGCGCAAAGCGCTCAGAGCGCCTGGCGCAGATCCCGGATGTACTGCGCGATCACCGCCGCGTCGCTGCGGTGAGAGCGCGGGACCCGGATGGTCTCCTCGACCGGTGGAGTTGGGCTCTGTGTTCTCATCTTGCGTCCTCGCAGAGCTTTCGTTGTACGATACGCGTCGTACGATAGCAGCTTGTACGATGATCTTCGTACAAAGGCCACAGGGTTCGTATAGTGCAGGGGGCAATGTCAATGCACACCACTGAATCGATCGTCCACCCCGCGACAGAGGAGCTGGAGCTCGGTGCCGTCCTGCACGCGTTGAGCGACCCGGTGAGGCTGCGTATCGTCGCCAAGCTGGCCCACAGCGAGGGCGACCACACCTGCGGCAGCTTCGCCCTTCCGGTCACCAAGTCCACGTGCACGCACCACTTCAGAGTCCTGCGCGAGGCAGGGGTGATCCGGCAGCGCCCCCAGGGGACGACGCGGCTCAACCGGCTGCGGCGCGAGGACCTCGAGGCGCGCTTCCCGGGGCTGCTGGACTGCGTGCTCAAGGCCGCGGGGCATGAGGATCCGCTCGACGAGGCGGGGCGGGCCACCGTCGACAGCGTCGTTGCCGCGGCGGGCGCTGCGGCCGCGGCGGGTGCCGCGGACGTGCCCGAGAGCCCCGTTGTCGCGTAGCCTTCGGCGCCCTTGATAGCGCGCTACACACGCCGGGAGCTGGGCGAGGCCTGGTCTGACCACGCGCGTTTTGAGGCCATGCGCCGCGTCGAGGTAGCCGCCTGCGAGGAGATGGACGGTCCCACGGCCGACGAGCTGGACGCGATCCGCGCCGCCACCTTCACCGTCGAGGCGATCGACGAGCGCGAGAAGGTCACCGACCACGACACCGCCGCCTTCGTCGACATCCTGTCGGAGTCCGCCGGTCCGGCCGGGCGCTGGATCCACTACGGGCTCACCTCCTCAGACGTCCTGGACACCGGCCTGGCCCTCCAGATCACGCACGTCGCCGGGCTGATCCTGCCCGACGCGCGCCGGCTCGCCCAGGCTCTCGCCGCCAAGGCGCAGGAGCACGTCGACACGCTGTGCGTCGGGCGCACGCACGGGATCCACGCCGAACCGACCACGTTCGGGATCAAGCTGGCCGGCTTCGCCTTCGAGGCCGCGCGCAACGCGCAGCGGCTCGAGCGGGCGTTCGCTCAGGCCGCCGTGGGGGCGGTGTCGGGCGCGGTCGGCACCTACTCGGCCACCTCCCCGGATTTCGAGGCGCGCGTCCTGGCCCGGTTGGGCCTCGAGCGCGAGCCGGTCTCGACCCAGGTGGTCGCGCGTGACCGCCACGCCGAGCTGCTGCAGGCGATCGCCCTCGCCGGAACGGGGCTCGAGCGGTTTGCCACCGAGCTGCGCCATCTGGCCCGCACCGAGGTGGGGGAGGTCCGCGAGCCGTTCGGACGGGGACAGAAGGGCTCGAGCGCAATGCCCCACAAGCGCAACCCCATCAAGTCAGAGCAGGTCGCCGGTCTGGCGCGCGTGCTGCGCGGCAACGCCAACGCGGCGCTCGAGGACGTGGCCCTGTGGCACGAGCGCGACATCTCGCACTCCTCGGTGGAGCGGATCATCCTGCCCGACTCGACGATCCTGCTCGACCACATGCACCGCCGCGTCCTGGCGCTGGTGGAGGGGATGGTCGTCGACGCCACGCGCATGCGCGAGAACCTTGAGCTGACCTACGGCGCGCTGTTCTCACAGCGCGTCCTGCTGGCGCTGGTGGCGGCGGGGAGCACCCGCGACGACGCCTACCGGGTGGTGCAGCGGGTGGCCCAGCGGGCGGTGGACGAGCGGACACCCATGCGCGAGCTGCTGACCGGCGACGACGCGGCGGCCGGGCTCGATCTCGACGCGATCTTCGACTACGCGCCGTTCGTCACGCACGCGCGTGAGATCATCGGCCGCCTCGACGAGATCGCCTGAGGCGATCGTCGGCTGCCTCGACGAGATCGCCTGAGGCGCCGCCCCCCAGCGGCGCCTCCGCGCGATCTGTGCTGGACACGCCCCTGTCCAGCGCCCCCGTTCCGCGGCTCGTGGTCTTCGGCGCTGCCAGGCGAGAGAGACGAGCCGCGGGGGTGTGTATGTCTGCGCTGGGAAAGCTACGCGAGACCCGGCGCGCCACCTAGGTCGTTTGACCCACACAGGGCGTGCTGTTTTAGATCTCCCAACCGCCCTCGTCGGCGGTGCGGGCGGCGCCGAGCGCGGCATCGAGCTGGCGCAGCGCCGCGGGCAGGCGGGTCGCGAGCTCGCGGCCGGCGTCGGTGAGGGCGACGCGGCGACTCGTGCGCTCGAACAGCGTGACCCCGAGCTCGCGCTCGAGCGCCACGATCCGGCGGCTGAGCGTGGAGGGCGTCACCCCCAGGCGGGCCGCCGCGCGGCCGAAGTGCAGCTCGTCGACCAGCACGCCGACCGAGCGAAGCTCACGGAGCTCGATCACGCTGCGGACCGTACATCATTGCGTGAAACGCAACGCAAGCTTCCGTGACGGCGACTTGATCGCAGGCGTCGATCCGGATTAGCTACGGCCGTGAGTACTCAAGGAGGAAGAGGATGACCAGTATCGCCATCGTGGGATCCGGGGTCTCGGGTCTGCACCTCGGACTGTTTCTGCAGCAGCACGACGTCCCCGTGACCATCTACAGCGACAAGAGCGCCGAGCAGATCGCGTCGGGCCGCCTGCTCAACACCGTCGCCCATCACCACCACACGCTCGAGCGCGAGCGCGCGCTCGGCGTCCACCACTGGGATGCGAGCGAATACGGCTACGTCTGCCACCAGCATGCCGTCGTGGGCACGCCGGAGCCGCTGCGCTGGCGCGGTGACTTCCAGCACCCATCCTCGATCATCGACTACCGCCTCTACCTGCCGCGGCTGCTGCAGGACTACGAGGAGCGCGGCGGCGATCTCGTCGTCGGGCCGATCGACGCCGGGCAGATCGAGCGCCTCAGCGCCGACCACGACCTCGTGGTGGTGGCGGCCGGGCGCGGCATGGGCGCGATGTTCGCCCCGCTGCCGGAGAAGAGCCCCTACGACAAGCCCCAGCGCCGGCTCTCGGCCGGCATCTACCACGGCGTGCGTTACTCAGAGCCCAAGGGCGTCGGCGTCCACATGTCGCTCGGCCACGGCGAGCTGCTGGAGCTGCCCATCACCTCACGCGAGGGGTTCGCCACCGCGCTGCTGTTCGAGAACATCCCCGGCGGCGACCTCGAGGTGCTGGCCGACATCAGCTACGACGAGGACCCGCGCGCCCACGACGAGACCGTCCTGCGCAAGCTCGAGGCCCATTACCCGATGTGCTTTGAGCGCATCGAGCCAGGGGAGTTCCGCCTCCAGGGCCCCACCGATCTGCTCCAGGGGGCGCTCACCCCGGTGGTGCGCGAGGACTACGTGCGTCTGGACAGCGGGACCTACGCGCTGGCGATGGGCGACGCCCACTGCGTCGTTGACCCGGTCAACGGCCAGGGCGCCAACTCGGCCTCCTACTCGGCCTGGGTGATCGGCCGCGCCATCCTCGACGACCTCGCCTTCGACGAGCAGTTCTGCCGCCGCGTCGCGCGCGAGCGCCAGGCTTTCGTCCATGGCGTCTCGGACTGGACCAACATGATCCTCAACCCCGAGCCCCACGTCGTCGGCCTGCTCATGGCCATGGCCCAGAACAAGGCCCTGTGTGACGCCTACACCCAGAACTTCAACCACCCCGACCGCCAATGGGATACGGTCGCGACACCTGAGCGCACCGCCGCGTTCATCGCTCGCCACACCGCCGGGCAGCCCGCGGTCCCCGCCTAGCGCGCCCAGACCCACTAGATCCCGATCCGGAGGTCCCCCACGATGCACAAGCTCGTCGTCCTCTACGCGCCGCCCGCCGACAAGGAGAAGTTCCGCTCCTACTACGAGAACAACCACCTGCCGCTCGCGGCCGAGCTCCCGGGGCTGCGCGCCTACCGCTACGCCTTCGACGTCGGTGCGCCGGCCGGTGACAGCCCGTACTGGTGCATCTTCGAGGCCGACTACGACGACGCCGCCGCGATGGGGGCGTCGATGCAGTCAGAGCAGGGCGCCAAGGTCGCCGCCGACGTGGCCAACTACGCCGATCAGCCGCCCGTGATGATCCACTACGAGGTGGCCGAGGCCGGCTGATCTGACGCCGCCGTGAGCCGCCGGAGCGGCGGCTCCGGGCGGTGTGTGAGGGCGGGGGTCAGGTCGTCATAACGCCGCGCTAGGATCGGCCGGGTGACCGCCCTCGCCGACCTCCCCCTCCTCGCCTCGGGCAAGGTCCGGGAGATCTACGACCTGGGGGACGAGCTGCTGATCGTCGCCTCAGATCGGATCTCCACCTACGACGTCGTCCACCCCACGCCGATCCCCGACAAGGGCAGCGTGCTCACCGGCCTCTCCACCTTCTGGTTCGAGCGCACGGCCGGCATCGTCTCAAATCACGTCATCTCCGTCACCGATGGCGTGCCCGACGAGGCGCGCGGCCGGGGGATGGTGGTACGCAAGCTGTCGATGCTCTCCGTCGAGTGCGTCGTACGCGGCTACATCACCGGGTCGGGCTGGAAGGACTACCAGGCCACCGGCAAGGTCTCGGGCCACACCCTGCCCGGGGGCCTGCGCGAGTCAGACCGCCTGCCCGAGCCCCTGTTCACCCCGTCCACCAAGGCCGAGGTCGGCCACGACGAGGCGATCGACTTCGAGGGCGCGGTGGCGCTCATCGGGGACCGCGCGCTGGCCGAGCGGGTCCGCGACGTGTCGCTGGCGCTGTATGAGTTCGCGGCCGAGCACGCGCGCGACAACGGGATCATCCTCGCCGACACCAAGTTCGAGCTCGGTCGGAACGCCGACGGGGAGCTGACCATCGGCGATGAGATGTGCACGCCGGACTCGTCGCGCTTCTGGCCCGCGGACCAGTACGAGCCCGGCCGCGGCCAGCCGAGCTTTGACAAGCAGTACGTGCGTGACTGGGCCTCCTCGACGGGCTGGGATCGCAACCCACCGGCGCCGCCGATCCCCGACGACGTGGTCACGCGCACGCGCGAGAAGTACGTCGAGGCCTACGAGCGGGTCACTGGGGAGTCGTTCAGCGCCTGGGTCGATCGCACGAACGCCTGATGCGTGCCCGGGTACTGGTCAAGCCCAAGGCCGGCATCCTCGATCCCCAGGGCCAGGCGGTGGAGCGCGCGCTCCCCGCGCTCGGCTTCACCGGGGTGCGCAACGTCCACGTCGGCCGGCTCATCGAGCTCGACGTCGAGGATCCGGCGCGGCTGCCGGAGATGTGCCAGCGGCTGCTCACCAACCCGCTGATCGAGGACTACGAGATCGTCGAAGCTGACGTCGATGCGCCGGGCGCCGCCAACGCGGCCACCGGGGCCGGGGCGGGGTCCGCCGCGCCGTGAAGTTCGGCGTCATCCGCTTTCCCGGGTCCTGCGACGAGGTCGATGCGCTGCAGGCCTGCCGCCGGGTGGGGGACGCGGTCATCCTCTGGCACGGCGACCGTGACCTGCAGGGGGTCGACGCCGTCATCGTCCCCGGCGGCTTCTCCTACGGCGACTACCTGCGCGTCGGCGCGATCGCGCGCTTTGCCCCGGTGATGGAGGAGGTGGCCGAGTTCGCCGCCGCCGGCGGGCTGGTCCTGGGCATCTGCAACGGGTTCCAGGTCCTCTGCGAGGCGGGGCTCCTGCCCGGCGCGCTGCTGCCCAACACCTCGCTGCGGTTCGTCTTCCGCCAGGTCGAGCTCGAGGTGGTGACCTCGGACTCGCCCTTCACCGGCAGCTGCGAGCCCGGCCGGCACCTCTCGATCCCCGTCAAGCACACCACGGGCCGCTACTACGCGCCCGACGATCAGCTGGCGCGGATGGAGGCGGCCGACCAGGTGCTCCTGCGCTACGCCCCGGGCCAGAACCCCAACGGCTCGCTCAACGGCATCGCCGGCGTGTGCAACGAGCAGCGCAACGTCTTCGGTCTCATGCCCCACCCCGAGCATGCGGTGGACCCGCTGACCGGGCCGACCGGCGGGCTGCCCATCTTCGAGTCCATCTGCGCCCACGTCGCCGACGGCGCCGCGCTGGTCTAGGTCCGGCCGAGCGCCCGTTTCGTGAGCTCCAACGCCGCCCCCACCACCCACCGCGAGCTGGGTCTCACCGACTCCGAGTACGAGCTGATCGTCTCGGGCCTCGGTCGCGAGCCGGTCATCACCGAGCTGGCGATGCTCTCGCTGATGTGGTCTGAGCACTGCGCCTACAAGCACTCCAAGAAGCTGCTGCGCCGGCTCCCCACCGAGGGGCCGGCCGTGCTGATGGGCCCGGGCGAGAACGCCGGAGTGGTCGATGTCGGCGGCGGCCTCGGGGTGGCCTTCAAGGTCGAGTCCCACAACCATCCCAGCGCGGTGGAGCCCTTCCAGGGCGCCGCCACCGGCGTCGGCGGCATCCTGCGCGACGTGTTCGCCGTCGGTGCGCGGCCGATCGCGGTGCTCGACTCGCTGCGCTTCGGTGAGCCCGCGGACTCCGAGCGCAGCCGCTATCTGCTGGACCGCGCCGTGGGCGGGATCGGCCATTACGGCAACTCGATCGGCGTGCCCACGGTCGGCGGCGAGATCTACTTCGAGTCCTCCTATGAGCAGAACTGCCTGGTCAACGCGATGTGCCTGGGGCTGGCGCCCCACGACCGGCTCATCCGTTCCGCGGCGGCCGGGCCGGGCAACGTGCTCGTCCTGCTCGGCGCGCTCACCGGCCGGGACGGGATCGGCGGGGCCTCGGTGCTCGCCTCCGCCGAGCTGGGCGAGGGCGATGAGGCCAAGCGCCCGTCGGTCCAGATCGGCGATCCGTTCGCGGAGAAGAAGCTGCTCGAGTGCTGCCTGGAGCTGCTGGACTCAGAGCTGCTGGTGTCGTTGCAGGACCTCGGCGCCGCCGGCCTCACCTCGTCCTCGTCGGAGATGGCGGCCAAGGGCGAGGTCGGCCTGGACATCGACTGCGCTCGGGTGCCGATGCGCGAGCCCGGCATGGAGCCCTTCGAGATCATGGTCTCCGAGTCCCAGGAGCGGATGCTGTGCGTGGTCGAGCCCGGCCAGGTCGACGCGGTCATCGCGGTGTGCGAGCGCTGGGAGACCCTGGCCACCCCGATCGGGACGGTGACCGACACCGGCCGTCTGCGGGTGTGCTCCGGCGAGGAGGTGGTGGCCGACCTGCCGGTCGGGATCCTGGTGGATGACTGCCCCCTGTATGACCTCGAGCCCGAGGCGCCCGCGTCGCCCTTGTACGCGCCCGCGGCGGCGGTGCTGGCGGCGGATGCCGCGGCCGACGACACGTTGGTCGCCCTGCTGGGCTCGGCCAACATCTGCTCCCGGCTGCCGGTGTTCGAGCAGTACGACCCGGTGGTGCAGTCGCGCACTGTGCGCCGCCCCGACGATGCCGACGCCGCCGTCCTGGCTCTGCCCACCGGCGAGGCGATCGCGGTCGCCATCGACGGCAACGGCCGCCGCGTCGCCTGCGATCCGCGGCGCGGGGCGGCGGAGGCGGTGTATGAGTGCGCCGCCAACCTCGCCTGCGTGGGCGCCGAGCCCCTGGGCCTCACCAACTGCCTGAACTTCGGCAACCCGGAGAAGCCGCACGTGGCCTGGCAGCTGGTGGAGGCGGTGGAGGGGATCAGCAACGCGTGCCGCGCGCTGGAGGTGCCGGTGGTCGGGGGCAACGTGTCGCTCTACAACGAGGCGCCGAGCGGCCCGATCTTCCCCACCCCCGTCATCGGGATGGTGGGACGCCTGCCCGATCCCGAGCACGCCGGCCGGCTGGCCTTTGCCCGTGACGGCGACGTGGTGGCGCTGGTGGGCGACTTCGCCGGCGCCGATCTCGCCGGCTCCGAGCTGGCCAAGCTGCGCGGCGACGCCGTGACGGGGCCGCTGCCCGTGCTCGACGAGGAGTCCGTGCGCGCCGCTCATGCGACGGTGCGCGCGATGGTCAACACCGGCGCGGCGCGCAGTGCGCACGACATCGCCGAGGGCGGGATCGCGGTGGCGCTCGCCGAATGCTGCATCGCCGGGGAGATCGGCGCCACCATCACGCTGCCCGACGGGTGCGACCCGTTCGCCGAGGCGCCGGGGCGCGCGTTCATCGTCTCGGGCTCGGAGGAGGCGTTGCGCGGATGCCCCGTGATCGGCCGGGTCGGCGGGTCGGCGTTGCGGCTTCAGGGCCTGCTGGAGGTCGAGGTGTCGCGGCTGGCGCAGGCCCGCAGCGAGGGCCTGGTTCGCTTCATGTAGGGCGCCGCGGGCGTTCTCCCAAGACGCCCGCGAGCCGCGATCGGGCCACTGCTAGCCTTCATGGGTGTCCGGCCGAGCCGTCCGCCATGCTTGGCCCGTGACCTCTCTCGTGAACGACCACCGCGACGGACCCCGCGACGAGTGCGGCGTCTTCGGGATCTACGCGCCCGGCCATGACGTCGCCCGTCTTGCGTACTTTGCGCTCTTCGCCCTGCAGCATCGTGGACAGGAGTCGGCCGGCATCGCCACGGCGACGGCGCACGGCAACATCATGGGCATCCGCGACCAGGGGCTGGTCTCCCAGGTCTTTGACGAGAACACGCTGCGCTCGCTGGTCGGCGACAGCGCCATCGGCCACGTCCGCTACTCCACCACCGGCTCCTCGGAGTGGGAGAACGCCCAGCCGATCGTGCGCGACGACCGCCGCACCCTGGCGCTGGCCCACAACGGCAACCTGATCAACGCGGTCGAGCTGCACGCCGAGCTGCGTGGGCGCGACGTGCCGTTCCGGTCCACCTCTGACTCGGAGATCATCGCCGCGCTGCTGGCGACCCACCCGGCCGAGCGGATCGAGGAAGCCATCGCCGACGTGCTGCCCCGGCTGAGCGGCGCCTTCTCGACCGTCGTCATGACCGAGGACGCGGTCATCGCCTTCCGCGACCCCCAGGGTCTGCGGCCGCTGGCCATCGGTCGGATCGACCCGCCGGACTCAGACGACCCGCCCGCCTACTGCGTGGCCAGCGAGTCCTGCGCCCTTGACCTCATCGGAGCCACGCTCATCCGCGAGGTCCTCCCCGGCGAGGCGGTCACGCTCAACGCCTCCGGCCTCACCTCCCGCCAGGTCGTGCGCTCAGAGCGGCGGGCCTTCTGCGTCTTTGAGTACATCTACTTCGCCCGCCCCGACTCGCGGATGGGCGGCACCGTGCTCCAGGTCGCGCGCGCCCGCATGGGCGAGAACCTGTGGCGCGAGGCGCCGGTCGAGGCCGACGTGGTCATTCCGGTGCCCGACTCCGGCAACGCCGCGGCCCGCGGCCTGGCCCGCGCCTCAGGACTGCCGAACGACGACGGCTTCATCAAGAACCGCTACGTCGCCCGGACCTTCATCCAGCCCGGGCAGGAGCTGCGCCGTCAAGGCGTGCGGATGAAGTTCAACCCGGTCCCGGAGGTGGTGGCCGGCAAACGGCTGATCGTCGTCGACGACTCGATCGTGCGCGGCACCACCGATCGCCAGATCGTCCGGATGCTGCGCGACGCGGGCGCGGCCGAGATTCATCTGCGCATCTCGGCGCCGCCGATCAAGCACCCGTGCCACTACGGGATCGACATGTCCACGCGCGAGGAGATGATCGCCCACGGCCGCACCGTGGACGAGATCGCCGCCGAGCTCGGCGCCGACTCGCTGCACTACCTCTCGCTGCAGGGCGTCTATGACGCCATCGGCGGCTCGCGGGCCGAGCATTGCGACGCGTGCTTCAGCGGCGATTACCCGCTGGCCGGAACCGAGGCGGCCAACGGCAAGTACGCGCTGGAGCACGAGCTCCCGCTCGTGCGCGCGTAAGCACTCGCCGTCCGGCCGGGTGGCCGTCCCGCGTCGCGCCGGGTCCGCCCGGCGGCGGCGGTATCGTCGGCTGGGTGGCTGGGTCCGATCCGCGAATCACGCTGAGTGAGGTCTTCGGCTTTGAGGATTTCCGCCCGGGTCAGGCCGACGCGGTCCAGGCTGCGCTCAGCGACCGCGATGCTCTGGTGGTGATGCCCACCGGATCGGGCAAGTCGCTGTGCTACCAGCTTCCCGCGCTCATGCGCGATGACCTCACGATCGTCGTCTCACCGCTGGTGGCGCTGATGCGCGACCAGGCGTGGGCGGTGCACCGCATCGCGCCCGGACGCGTGACGATGGTCAACTCGCAGCGCAGCCACAACGGCAACGCCGAGGCCATGGCCCGCGTGCGCCGGGGCGAGGTGCGGTTGCTCTACGTCGCCCCCGAGCGCTTCGCCTCCCCGGCGTTCGCGCGCATGCTCCAGTCCGTTGATGTCGGCCTGTTCGTGGTCGACGAGGCCCACTGCGTGTCGGAGTGGGGCCACGACTTCCGCCCGGACTACTTCCGGCTCGCCGACATCGCCGCGGGCGTCGGCGCCCGCTCGATGATGGCCCTCACCGCCACCGCGACCCCGCGTGTGGCGAATGACATCGCCGCCCGGCTTCGCCTGCGCGAACCGGTCCGCGTCACCACGGGCTTTGACCGTCCCAACCTGAGCTTCGCCGTCGTGCGCTGCGGCGGTGCGCGTGACAAGGAGCAGCGGCTGGTGGCGGCGCTCTCCGATCCCGCGGCGCGTCCGGCGATCGTCTACGCGGGCACCCGCTCAGCCACCGAGAAGCTCGCCGGGAAGCTCTCGCGCGCCCTGGACGGCGGCGTCGTCGCCTACCACGCGGGCATGCGCCCCGAGCAGCGCGGCGACGCCCAGGAGCAGTTCATGACGGGGCGCGCCTCGGTGATCGTGGCGACCAACGCGTTCGGCATGGGGATCGACAAGGCCAACGTGCGCACGGTCTGCCACGCCACCGTGCCGAGCTCCCTGGAGGCCTATTACCAGGAGGCGGGCCGCGGCGGGCAGACGGCGCCCCGGCGCGCTGCCTGCTCTTCGCCGAGTCGCGTGACAAGGGTCTGCACGTCTTCTTCATCCAGCGCTCGCGCCTGACCCCGGAGGCGTTTGACCGGGTCGGGGAGCGGCTGACCTGGGCAGGCTGCGACGGTCGCTATGACCTGTCGGTGTCTGAGCTGGCCGGCGTCCTGGGCGAGCGGGGCCCGGGCGCGGAGGACGCGGTGCGGGCCGTGCTGGGTCACCTCGCGCGAGCCGGCGTCCTCACGCCCTCGCCGGCGCCGCCCGACCGCGCCGTGGGGCGGATCATCGGCGGCTGGGATCGCCGGGCCGCGGCGGTGTGCGTGTCCTCGGCGCGCGAGGCCGAGCGGGTGCGCTGGAGCCAGTACCGGTCGGTGTGGGCCTACGTCGAGGGCGACGACTGCCGCCGGCGGGCGCTGCTCGATCACTTCGGCGACGGCTCGGCCGGCGCGCCCCACGGCGGGGTGCCGTGCTGTGACGTGTGCGCGCCGTCGCTGGTGCCCGCGCCGCAGGCCGCGCGCGCGGTCGCCTTGGCGTCCCGCGGGGGTCCGGCCACCGAAGGCCCGGTCGACCTCGATGACGCGATCCTCGGCGTGGTGGTCTCGGCCCAGCCGCCCGTCGGGCGCACCCGCGCGGTGGAGATCCTCCGGGGCGGACGCTCCAAGGTGGTGGTGCAGAACGCCTACGACGGGCTGGACGGCTACGGCGCGTTCGCGCACCTGCGCTCCGAGGAGGTGCTGGGCCGGGTCGACGAGCTGCTGCAGGCCGGGACGCTGCGCTCCACTGGCGGGCGCTTCCCCAAGCTGGCCACGGCATGAACGTCGGTGTCCTGGCGTCTGGCACCGGCACCAATCTCCAGGCACTGATCGATCGGGCCCACGGGCGAGAGGGCGTCGTGGTGCGCGGGGTCGCGTCCGATAAACCGGGGGCGCGCGCCCTGGATCGCGCTCGGGACGCCGGGATCGACGCCGAGGTCTTTGCGCTTCAGGGATTTCCGGACCGCGCCGCACGGGATGCCGCGATGGTGGGCTGGCTGCGCGAGCGCGAGGTGGAGCTGGTGGTCCTGGCCGGCTACATGCAGCTGGTCTCAGACGCGTTCCTGGCGGCGTTCCCGGGTCGCGTCATCAACGTGCACCCGTCCCTGCTGCCGGCCTTCCCGGGCCTGGGCGCGGTGCAGCAGGCGCTGGACTACGGGGCCAAGGTGTTCGGGGTCAGCGTGTTCTTCGTCGACGGCGGCGTCGACACCGGCCCCATCATCTTCCAGCGGTCGGTCGAGCTGCCGCACGCCACGGATGCCGACGCCGTCCTGGAGGTGCTGCACCCCATCGAACACGACCTTCTTGTCGACGCCGTGCAGTCGATCGCCGGGGGAGCGGTGCAGCTGGACCCCGCCAACCCGCGTCGCGTGGTCATCTCGCGGTAGATTGGGGCGCATGGACGCAAGTGCGCAGCCGATGAGCGTGCCGGCGACGGCGTCCGAGGAGGTCCAGGTCAAGCGCGCGCTGCTCTCGGTCTCGGACAAGACGGGCATCGTCGAGTTCGCCCGCGGCCTGACCGAGCTGGGGGTCGAGGTCATCTCCACCGGCGGCACGGCGCGGGCGCTCATGGAGAACGGCATCCGGGTCCGCTCGATCTCCGAGCTCACCGGCTTCCCGGAGATCATGGACGGCCGGGTCAAGACCCTGCACCCCAAGCTCTACGCCGGGCTGCTCGCGGTGCGCGACAACGACGAGCATCTCGCCGCCGCCGAGGAGCACGCCGTCGAGTTCGTGGATCTCGTGTGCGTGAACCTGTATCCGTTCGAGCGCACCGCTGCCCAGCGCGGCGCCGTGGACGAGGAGATCATCGAGAACATCGACATCGGCGGCCCCACGATGATCCGCGCCGCCGCCAAGAACCATCAGTTCGCCGTGCCGGTGGTCGACCCGGTCGCCTACGACGCGGTGCTGGCCGAGCTGCGCGAGTCCGACTGCCGTCTGTCGCCCAACACGCGCGAGAGCCTGGCCGCCGAGGCGTTTGCCTACACCGCGCGCTACGACACCGCGATCGCCCGCTGGTTCCAGGAGAAGCGCGAGGACTTCCCGCCGCTGTTCGTGCGCGCGTTTGAGAAGGTGCTGGAGCTGCCCTACGGCGAGAACCCGCACCAGCGCGCGGCGTACTACGAGCAGGTCGGGGCCCGGACCCACGTGCTCTCGATGGTGTCCCAGCTCGGCGGCAAGCCGCTCTCCTTCAACAACCTCCTGGATCTCGATGCGGGGCGGCTGCTGCTCTCGGAGTTCCAGATCCCGGCCTGCGTGATCATCAAGCACGGCAACCCCTGCGGTGTGGCCTGCGGGTCGACCGCGATCGAGGCTTACACCAAGGCCTACGCGTGCGATCCCCAGTCGGCCTTCGGCGGGATCGTGTGCCTGAACCGCGGCGTCAACGGCGCGCTGGCCCGCGCGCTGTCCGATCAGTTCGTGGAGGTCCTGTTCGCGCGAGGCTACGACGACGAGGCGCTGTCCGTGCTGGCCGAGAAGCCCAACACGCGCATCCTCGACGACCAGGAGCGCCGCATCCCCAACATGATCGAGCCGCACCTGCGCCAGGTGATCGGCGGCATGCTGGTCCAGGACCGCGACTTCGACCTGGAGGAGCGCTCTGAGATGCAGGTGGTCACCGAGCGCCGGCCGACTGAGGCCGAGTGGCAGCAGCTCTCGTTCGCCTGGCGGGTGTGCAAGCACACCAAGTCCAACGGCATCATCATCGCCCGTGACCTGCAGACCATCGGAGTGGGGGCGGGGCAGATGAGCCGCGTGGATTCGGTGCGCCTGGCGCTGGCCAAGGCCCGCGACGGGGTGGAGGGCGCGGTGCTCGCCTCCGACGCCTATTTCCCCTTCTCCGACGGGCCCGAGCTGGCACTGGATGCCGGCGTGACCTCCATCATCCAGCCCGGCGGCTCGGTCCGGGACCACGAGACGGTGGAGGCGGTGGACAAGGTGGGCGGGGCGATGGTGTTCACCAGCCGCCGCCACTTCCTCCATTGACCGAGCGCCTCCCCGGCGACCCGCCGTCCCCGTACGAGGAGCGCTTCGGCTACAGCCGCCTGCTCCGCGTCGGCCCGTTCGTCATGGTCGGCGGGACCACCTCGGTCCAGCCCAGCGGCGCGATCTGCGGCGAGACCCCCTACGAGCAGGCCGTGGAGGTCTTCACCAAGATCCTCCACGAGCTCTCGCGCGTCGGCCTCGGCGCCGCCGACGTCATCCAGAACCGCATCTACGTCACCGACATCTCCCGCGCCGACGAGGTCGGCCGCGCCCACGGCGACTTCTTCGCCGAGCACCGCCCGCTGGCCACCATGGTCGAGGTCAGCGGGCTCATCGACCCGCGCATGCTCGTCGAGGTCGAGACCGTGGCCTACGCAGGTGAGATGAAAGCGACCATCTAGCCTGAGAACCCCGCAGCGCCGGCGCGCTCACCGGCGTCGCGGTGCGCGATCATGCGGGTCTCGCCGCCGTAGCTCAGTTGGTAGAGCAGCGGACTTTTAATCCGAAGGTCCTGGGTTCGAGCCCCAGCGGCGGCATCAGAAGTGGCTGCAAATCCTGCGGTTTGCGCTTGAACGATGTCTGGACCGAGCGCAACCATGTCCCAATATGTCCCGAGATCTGCGTCTGGTTGGCGTCCCGGCGGGTCACCTATTCCGGGTCGAGCGCGTGCATGGACCGGTCTGGTATGCCACGCGCCCGCTCGGCGCCGTTGCCGCGACGCCGATTGGCTCACGATCGCGCACGGGTTGACTTGCGGGGCGTTGGCGTGGCCGGGCGGTGGTCTTCGATTAGTCGGGTGGCCATTGCCTTGGCGCGTTTGGCGGCGTCGGTGTATCCCTCGGCGGCGGCGACGATCGCGCCTTTCATCAGGATGTACCACGAGCGGGTGAATCCCTCGAGGTCCTCGAGGTTGGCTTGGGCGGCGAGGCCGTGCACGATCGCGCGGAGGTTGGCGAGATGCGCGATGCTTGCCTTGCCGGCGGGGTGGGCGGGGCCGAGTTCGAGCAGGACGTTGACGAACGAGCAGGCCTCGTAGTCGTCGCGGTGAAACCACTCGTCGTAGAGGTCGAAGATCGCCAGGAGCTCTTGCTCGGGGGTGTCGGCCCTTCGCCGCGCCTCGGTCTGCATCCATCCGTGCATCCAGCGTTCCTCGCGGAGATCGAGAAACGCGACGACGAGGTCGTCTTTGGAGGCGAAGTGGTGGTAGAGCGTGGCCTTGGTGACGTGGGCGTGTTCGATCACCTCGTTGATGCCGACGTCGCGCACGCCACGGCGCGAGAACAGCTCGTAGGCGGTCTCAAGAATCCGCGCACGGCCCTTTGACATCGGCCCGACGGATACCCCGGAAGCAGCGTCCATAAGCCTTCAGCTTAGTATTGACAGACCAGTCTGTCTATGGTAGAACGACTTGTCTGTCTAGGTCAAGGCACGAGCGCGGTTAAGGTGCGCAGGGCCGCGCTTCGCAATGCGCAAGCTCACCCGCATATCCGTCCCATGAGGTAGGAGCGTCGGAAAGGAGCAGACGTGGTGTCCAAGGCAGCCACGCGTCACAGCAGGATGAGCAGCCCCTCCCCGTCCGTCCATGATCGCGACGTCCGTCTGCGCCGGGCCAGGCAGGTCCCGACGCACGCGTTGGCGTTGCGCTGGCGTGAACGCGGCGACCAGTGGGCGCGCGACGCGCTGATCGATCGTTACCGGCCGCTGGCGCGTCGCCTTGCCCGCCGTTATGTGACCGGCGCTGAGCCGTTCGATGACCTCGTGCAGGTCGCATCGGTGGGGCTGGTGGCCGCGGTCGATCGTTTTGACCCGACCCGGGGGATCCCGTTCACCGGCTTCGCGGTCCCGACGATTCTCGGTGAGCTCAAGCGCTACTTCCGGGACACCGGGTGGTCCGCGCACGTCCCCCGCGGCGCCCAGGAGGCGGCGTTGCGCGTAGAAGAAGCCGCGCGGCAACTCACCGTGCACACCGGACGCGCGCCCAACGTGGGCGAGCTCGCGCAGTACCTCGAGGTCGACACCGAGCACGTCCTCGCCGGCCTGGAGGCCGGCAGTGCGCACTTCGCCATGTCGCTCGATGCACCGGTCGCCACGCCCGACACCGAAGACCGCGAGCCGCTCCACGCTCAGGTGGGCGAAGTGGAGGACGGGTATGCCCTGGTGGAGATGACGGCGTCGTTGGCGGCGGCCCTACCGCGGCTGCCTTACCTGGAGCGCCGGGCGTTGACCTTGCGCCTACGCGACAACCTCAAGCAGACCGAGATTGCCGAACAGCTCAACTGCTCACAGATGCAGGTCTCGCGCCTACTGCGACGCGCCGGCACCAGGCTGCGTGAGCTCACCGATCCCGACATCGCATAACGGGGGCCGCCGCTGCCCGCCCGCCGCCACACCCAGGTGAGCTCCCACTGCTCAAGCCCGTGCAGATCCCGGGACATCGCGAAGCCCGTGGTCGTCCAGGCGTTCGATGAGCGCGAGCTCGGCTGCATCCCAGCGCTCGCCGCGGTCAGGGACACCTGCCACCGTGACTGACTCCTGCGCCCGACGCAGGGTCGCGAGGGTCAGCAGCCGCCGGTCACGGCTGGTGGCGGCCGCCCCATCGCCACGCGCACGCGGCATTGCCTGGCTCCGGTCAGCTGCTCGGTCCACGGTCCCACCGAGCGGGCCCGGCAACGTCGCCGATGTCCTGACGTTCAATATCGATGCTGAGCACTCCGTTGGTGACAGTTCCCTGTGCTTGGACGATCTGCTGGATCTGATCGGCGGGAAGCATGCCCCGTTGGCGACGATGATGGTGATCGTGAGCGACGGCGACCGGCGTCGCGCCAGAGAGCACACCACCGGCGGCGGCGCCCCCGCCAAGCGCCAGGACACGACGACGGCTGATGGCCACACTGAGATCAAAACGGGACATGAGCGCTCCTGCTCACGAGCACTGAACGGTTACACCCGCGCGGCGGGCGCGAGAGGCGGTGACTACCCCGTATACGCGCAGAAACCTGAGAAAGCGTTCATAAAGGTATGCACCGTCTTCCGTGGAGAGGCCGGTCCCCCGCAGCACCATGGAGTCCTAGGCTTTGGCGATTTCGCGCTCGGTCGCCTTCATCACGCCAGCACGATTCTTGTGTGAGCGCTCGTAGGCGCGGACAGCCTTGACGCGCTCGTCGTCGCCTTCGGAGAGGACGGCCTGCACCTCGGTGGTGGTGAGTTCGTCATAGCCGGGCCACGGCTCGCTGCCACGCAACGAGTTGACGCGGCTGATGATCGTGGTGCGGTCCTGGTGCCTGCGCTCGTAGGAGACGATCTTGGCGAGGTCGATCTGGGACAGCCCAGTCAGCTTGCCTGTGATCTCCTCGGCGGTCAGCTTGTCGTAGTTGGCGATCGCGAGGTCCTGTTCGCCGGCCACGGCGCCCTTGACGTGACCCTCGACCTGGGCGACGCCCGGGACCTTGCGGGCCCTGCGGGCGGTGCGCTTGGTCGTCGCGCTCGTCTTGCGGGCGGCCTTCTGGGTCGCGGCGCCGGCCTCGCGAACAGTGTCGGCGGCCCCGGTGGTGGTGATGTCATAGGAAGGGTCGCCGTTGACCTCAGCGCCGACGACCGCGTCGGTCAGCTTGGGAATCTCGCGCATGACGCGGGCGAGCATCTTCTCCTCGTCAGCGAGGATCCTCTGAGCGAGGTCGGCGGTCTCGTCGTCGCCGACCGAGCGCGCGAGCCGCTCGATCGCGGTGTAGGTCGCGATCTCCAACGCCTCGGTGGCGCACGTGTCCTTGGCGTTCTTCAGGATCTTCTCCTCGCCGCCGGAGCCGCGCAGCATGTCGAGCGGGGTCTTGCTGAAGGCCAACGCCTGACCGATGACATCTTCCCAAAAGCCGACGGCCACCATGAGGGGGTTGGAGCCACCATCGAGCGACTCGAGACGGTCGCTCACGCGCTGGGCGTGTCGGCGCGTCTCGCTGAGATGCGTTTCCAAAGCCGAGCGGTAGGAGCCGCTCGGGGTCATGGCGATCTGAGACTGCAGCACACGGACGAGTGCACGCTCGGTCGCCCGGGCCTCGCTGAGGTACTGCACGATTTTCTGCTGAGAAGCGGTCATGCGAAATCCAATCCGATGGGAGTCAAACCACAGCGACCAAAGTTGGGAACACACGCTCTCGCGCGGCCGAGTCCTCTGTAGTGACCATTACTCTAGCCGAACAGATGCTCGACTTAGTGCGGTTCGACGCAATGTGCACGTCGCGAGCGGCGTAGAGAGCCTCCGAGACCTGCTGACGCTGCTCGCGTGTCCGGCCGCTGCGACGCCGAGCAATCCGTGCCAGCGTCACCCTCCGCTCACCGAGGTCCGCGACAGCAGCGCGGGAGCCAGATCGGTGAAAGTGTTAGCGCGTCACAGTTTTGGGCAAACGCGATCTCATGGCTTCAACCCGCCACTCTCGGTGGGGGCATCGCGATGCAGTTGTCATACCGCAGGACTTCTGCGCTGCGACCGAGCCGGTTGTCTTTGATGCGGAGACTGGTGGCCACGCTGCCCAAGCAATCGTGCGCGGGGTCACGATGCATGCGGCCGGGGGCACCCGGCGAATCAGGTGGCAGTCCCACGCAAGGCCTGGCGGCGGGGGCAAATGACGCGCGACGGCGAGGAGAACGAGTGGTCAGCTGCGATCTGGCCGGTCGCCCGCAGGTCCGCTGCCTTCGGTGGTCACGCGATGCCTTATGGAGATCCTGTGTCATTGGCTGGCCCGCGCGGCAGGATCTGCCACCACGATTGTCCCGCTGCCTCAGCCAGTGAATGAAGCGATACGCCTCCGGCCCGGGCCGGCCGCCCGGCGCGATGTCGGATGCAGCACCCCGCTGTGACGTGGTGACGTCATAGCCTGCGGCGCTACCCGGACCTCCGACCAACAAGCAGGGTTTGTGGCGCGGGGCATGGGTAGTCGCTCCTGCATGCCTGAGCCCGCTGTGACGTCGGCCCCCCTCGGGGCGTTCCCGAAGCCCGACGGTATGGGTATGTTTCGTGTCTGGGCGCCGAGGGCCCGGTCGGTTGCCGTCCGTACCGATCGCGGTCAGTTCGCGCTTGAGGCGGCGCCGGACGGCATATTCCAGGGACGGGGACCGGCCGACGCGGACGACCACTACGAGTTCATCCTTGACGACCGGGAACGGTGGCCGGACCCGTGTGCGCGCTGGCAGCCGCGCGGGCTGCACGGTCCGTCGCGCGTCCTGGATCTCTCCGCGTTGACCGACGGGCTGCAGCGCCGGCCGGTGGCGCTGGCTGACCTGGTGATCTACGAGTTGCATGTCGGCACGTTTACTCGGCCGGCACGTTCGAGGGCGTGATCCCTCGCCTAGCGCAGCTACGCGAGCTCGGGGTCACGGCGATCGAGCTGATGCCCATGGCCACCTTCGCCGGCAATCACGGGTGGGGTTATGACGGCGTGTACATGTACGCCCCGCACTGTGCCTATGGCGGTCCGGAGGGCTGGCGCGGCTTGTGGCGGCTGCTCACGACCAGGACCTGGCCGTGATCATGGACGTGGTCTACAACCACCTGGGGGCGGGGTCCGATGCGGTGGAGGCGTTCGGGCCCTACACGACCAGCGGTCGAGAGACGTTCTGGGGCGGGGCGATGGACTTCGCGGCGCGCGGGGTGCGCGAGTGGGCGATCCAGAACGCGGAGATGTGGGTGCGCGACTACGGCGTCGACGGCCTGCGGCTCGACGCCGTGCACGCGATCACCGACGACTCGAGGAGCACGTCCTGGCCGAGCTGGCACGGCGCGTCAAGGCGATCGATCCCCGGCACGCTGATCATCTCCGAGATGGAGATCGGTGACCTGCGCCCGATCGAGCGGTGGGGCCACGACGCCCAGTGGGAGGACGCGCTGCACCACGCGATCCACGTGCTGCTGACCGGGGAGCACGAGGGTTACTACTCCGCCTACGGCGCGGTGGACGACGTGGCCCGCGAGCTGCAGCGTGCCGAGGGCCGGCGCTTCGTCGTCTGCGCCCAGAACCACGACCAGGTCGGCAACCGGGCGCGTGGGCGACCGGCTGCGCGGGCGCGATCTGCGGCTGGCCGCCTTCTGCGCGATCCTGTCCCGCGGGACGCCGATGCTCTTTGCGGGCGAGGAGTACGACGAGTCTCACCCCTTCCAGTACTTCACCGACCACATCGACCCCGAGATCGCCGAGCTGACGCGCGACGGGCGGCGAGCGCGAGTTCGCCGAGTTCTCCGACTTCAGCGCCGAGGAGATCCCCGACCCGCAGGATCCCGAGACGTTTCGCCGGTCAAAGCTTGACCCCGACCCGGAGACGCGGCGCACATGGACTATTACCGGGAGCTTCTGGCGCTGCGCCGCGAGCTGGGCGACGCGCCCGCCACCGAGGTGGGCGTCGACGAGGACCGGCGGCTGCTGCGCTTCAGCCGCGGCGCGGTCGAGCTGGTGGCCAACTTCGCGGATCTCGAGCAGGATGGCGTGCCGGCGCGCACCGGCCTGGTGCGGCGATGAGCGGATGATCCGCGGCCCGGCGCGAGCCCGTACCCCAGGGGGCGACCTGGGACGGCGAGGGCACGAACTTCTCGCTGTTGTCTGAGAACGCCGAGCGGTCGAGCTGTGCCTGTTCGACGAGCGGGCAGCGAGCGCCGGTATCGAGATCCGCGATCGCAGCGGCCATCAGTGGCACGTCTATCTGCCGGGCGTCGGCCCCGGCCAGCGCTACGGCTATCGCGTGCACGGCCCCTACCGGCCGGAGGAGGGGCTGCGCTTCAACCCGGCCAAGCTGCTGATCGACCCCTACGCCAAGGCGATCGACGGCGCGGTGGACTGGGAGGCGGCGAGCACGCTGCCCTATGTCGCCGGACGACGGCGAGGACGCTGACCTGCAGATCGACGAGCCGACGATGACGCGCGGCGATTCCCAAGAGCGTGGTCGTCGACCCCAGCTTTGACTGGGGCGAGGACCGGCTGCTCGGTCGCCGCTGGAGCAGCACGGTCATCTACGAGACCCACGTCAAGGGCTTCACGATGCGCCATCCCGACGTGCCCGAGGAGCTGCGCGGCACCTATGCCGGGCTCGGCCTCAGAGCCGGCCATCGCCTACCTGCAAGCAGCTCGGGGTGACCGCGGTCGAGCTGCTGCCGGTCCACCACATCGCCGACGAGAGCTTCCTCGTCGACAAGGGGCTGTCCAACTACTGGGGCTACAGCTCGATCGGCTACTTCGCGCCGCACGCCGGCTACAGCTCGGCGGGGACCCGCGGCGAGCAGGTGCGCGAGTTCAAGGCGATGGTCAAGGCCTGCACGCCGCGGGCATCGAGGTGATCCTCGACGTCGTCTACAACCACACCGCGGAGGGCAACCACCTCGGGCCGATGCTGTCCTTCAAGGGCATCGACAACCCGAGCTATTACCGCCTCAGCCCCGAGGATCCGCAGTACTACATGGACTTCACCGGCACCGGCAACTCCCTCAACCCGGTCAACCCCAACGTGCTGCGGCTGATCATGGACTCGCTGCGCTACTTCGTGCTCGAGTGCCACGTCGACGGCTTCCGCTTCGATCTCGCCGCCACGCTCGCCCGCGAGCTCTACGACGTCGACCGGCTGTCGTCGTTCTTCGACATCATCCACCAGGACCCGATTCTGTCGGGGGTCAAGCTGATCGCCGAGCCGTGGGACGTCGGTCCTGGCGGCTACCAGGTCGGCAATTTCCCGATCCTGTGGACCGAGTGGAACGGCGAGTACCGCGACGGCATCCGCGACTTCTGGCGCGGCGAGGCGCCGGTCTCCGAGTTCGCCCAGCGCTTCGCCGGCTCGGCCGACCTGTATGAGTCAGACGGACGGCGGCCGGCCGCGTCGATCAACTTCATCACCGCCCACGACGGCTTCACCCTCGCCGATCTCGTCTCCTACAACGAGAAGCACAACGAGGCCAACCTCGAGGACAACCGCGACGGCACCGACGACAACCGCTCGTGGAACTGCGGCGCCGAGGGCCCCACCGACGATCCCGAGATCCTCGCGTTGCGCGCTCGCCAGCAGCGCAACTTCCTCGCCACCCTGCTGCTCTCCCAGGGCGTGCCGATGCTGCTCGGCGGCGACGAGTTCGGTCGCTCCCAGGGCGGCAACAACAACGCGTGGTGCCAGGACACCGAGATCTCCTGGTTCGACTGGCGCGACGTCGATGGCGAGCTGCGGGAGTTCACCCGGCGGGTGATCGAGCTGCGCCAGTCTGAGCCGGTGTTCCGCCGCCGCGATTTCTTCATCGGGGACGAGCTCGTAGGATCGGGCCTGCCCGACGTCGTGTGGTTCGGCTGCGACGGGGGCAGATGGCAGGACGAAGACTGGGACCGCGGGGACGCGCGCGCGCTCGGCGTGTTTCTCAACGGCGACGAGATCCCCACCCACGACCGCGACGGCAATCCGATCCGGGGCGCCTCGTTCGTGTTCTTGTTCAACGCCCACCATGAGCCGGCGTCCTTCGTCATCCCGGCCGAACTGGGCGACAGGTGGGCAATGGTGCTCGGCTCCGACACCGTCGCCGAGTATCCCGAAACGACGGCGCCCGGCGATCAGCTCACGCTCCAGGGTCGCTCGCTGCTCATCCTGCGTCGTGAGTGTGCGCGCCACTGACCGCCTGCGCCTGACCCCACACATCGGGTTTGCCGCCGTCCGTGAGCAGGTGCCGTACCTGGCCGGACCGGGGAGCGGCCATCTCTACCTCTCGCCGATCATGCGCGCCGTGCCGGCTCGACTCACGGTTACGACGTGGTGGACCCCACGAGATCTCTCCCGAGCTGCGACGCGTTCGTCGTGCGCTTTGAGCAGACGACAGACAGGACCGATCATGGCCAAGGGCGCGGAGAGCGGCAGCCTCGCCAGGAGTGTCGCTTGGGGCGCCAAACCAGCAGTGTCGGAGCGACAGGGGCAGCCGGCGCGCCTCAGCATGCCGGTCATCCTTGGAATCGACTCGCCGTCTCGTGCCGTCAGAGACGGGTCGTTCCTCTGCGCGAGGGTTTGCGCGGAGGTCGGACGGGACCGTGCCAGACGCCTCACAGTCGCGCCGGTGCCCCCGCCTGACCGCCGCGGACGCGGTCGGGCTCCAGGCCGGCGATCGCCGGCCAACGTCGGAGAGCGCCGAGCGGAGCTGCTTGCGGGAGCTGATCCCCAGCTTGCCGACATCTTGGTCAGGTGCCACTCCACTGTGTGCCGGCTCAGAGCAGCTGGGCGCCGATCTCAGCGTTGGTTTGCCCGTCCCGGCGGGGCGCGCGCGACCTGTTCCTCCTGCGGTGTCATTTCGTCGGGCGTCTCGACGGGTCGCTTTCGCACCTCCTCGCCGGTCGCGCGGCAGCGATCGACCGGGGTCACGAAGGCGCGGGGTTGACATTTTCGGTTAGCGGCCTATTTGGTTTGTCAGAGAGGATCGACATAGACAAAGCGGCTCATCAGACGGGTGGAGGCCCGGGGCCCGGCGCGAGGGGTTTGCCTGACGTCCTAGGCGCCCGCCGCCTTCGACAAGGCGAAGTGGCTCCGGCCTCCACCACCCTTCTTGTCGCTCTCTCGCCGCGACCAGGACTCTGGAAAGGAGGTGAAGCGTTCGTATGTCCGTTCGTCGTCGTTGGCGGATCGGCTGGGTGCGTCGGGGTGCCAGTTCACCGTCGCGTGGCGCGATCGTGCTGCCCCGGGTCCGGCCCGCCGCGTGATGGGAACCGGTCGTCGGGACGGAGGCGGTATCCGGCGACCGTCACCGGCCCGCGGGTGCTCGGGTTGCGGAGCCGCCGGCGGCCGTGGACGGCAAGGGCCCTCCCGTGGTACCTAGCATCGCGTTTCAGATGGTCAGCGAGCCCGATCAGATCACTCGCGAGGAGACCGACCGCCTGGAGGCCGAGTCCCAAGGGGCGCGTGTCCTTGATCAGCGGCTCGCTGACCAGCTGCGCCATCGTCGGCTCGGCGGTCAGACCAGCTCGGCGGGTTATCTGCGTGAGCTCAGCAACCGGCCGCAGCTTCCCGGGTCGGTGGAGCGGCGGCTCGTCGAGGCTGCGCAGGCAGGGGATCGCCGCGCGCGAGAAGAGTTGGTCGAGGCGTTCTTGCCGTTGATCGCGCGCGCCGCCCGGGTCTACCGAGGATCGCCGGCGATCACCCGGGTGGAGTTGATGCAGGAAGGCGTCGTCGGACTGCTCCGCGCGCTGGAGCGCTATGACCCGGCGCTGGGGGTGCCGTTCTGGGGCTACGCGGCGTGGTGGGTCAGGCAGGCGATGCAGCAGCTGATTGCCGAGCTGACCCGGCCGATGGTCCTCTCTGACCGTGCGCTTCGCCAGCTCTCGCAGCTCAAGCGCGCGCATGGCGAGTATCTGCTCGAGCATGGGCGGGAGCCGAGCGGAAACGAGCTGGCTGACCGCACCGGTCTTTCGCATGCGCAGGTCGCGGACATGCTCGCGCTCGAGCGTGTGCCGCAGTCGATGGAGGAAGTGGTGCAGGGCGCCGAAGGGGACGTGGGGGCATTCGGGGAGCTGCTCGCCGATCCCCTCGCCGGCGACGCCTATGAGCAACTGCTCGATTGCTCAGAGATCGAACAGATCCGCGCGCTGCTGGGCAGCCTCAACGATCGCGAGCGGATGGTCCTGCGCGCCCGTCACGGCCTGGATGGGCCGGAGGAGTCGCTACGAGATGTCGGGGAGCGGATCGGGCTGTCCGGCGAGCGGGTACGGCAGATCGAGCAGCGGGCGTTGGGCAAGCTTCGCGCCGCTGCCACCCGCGGCGAACGCGACTGACCGCACGCTTGCGGCCGCCAGGGTTGACGATTGGCGCGGCCGGGCCTATTGACCTGGGGTGAAGTCATCTGACCGCTGGAGGTGATCCCGGTGCATGTACTCCATCGTCCTCATCTTCCCCACACGGCAACGATCGTCGCAGCCTGCCCGGCGCTAGCGATCGTGCTCACGCTGCTGCGCGTCGGCACGCTGAACGATCTCAGGTCTACGTCGCTCGGTGGCTCGCCTGCCGCGACACCGACCCCCGTCCAGTCGACCTCGAACGGTGCGGGATGGAATCTCAGCCCATTCACGAGCCTGTTCCGCTCCCCCGTCGGGGTCCCGTGGTCGGCGGCCTTCTAGCCACGTCACGCGATGCAGACCGCTATCGCTGGTGATGACTGGCGGCGGCCAGGTCGACCGCTACGCCGAGCTGGGTGTCTCGCGAGGTGCGTGGAACGAGGAGATTCGTCGCGCGTACCGACAGGGTGCCCGTCGCTCTCACTCCGATGTCAATCGCGACCCCGGCGGGCCAGAGCGGCTCGCCGTGGCTCACCTCGCGCGATTTCCACCGACACTCAGCGATGCCCATGGTGGCTCGGTCGTGGTTGCGGCGGGGACGGGTGATCGCGACCACATCGTGCTGCACGACCGCGGTGGCCTGATCGTGCTTCGCGCTCGCGTTCGCGATTCAAGAAGGACTTGACGCTGCTTGACCGAGATCTATTACCGAAGGTGAACGCACAACCCGTTGTTATCTCGCTTAGGAGGTTCGCGATGGCACTGATCCGCTGGGAGCCGGCCGCCGAGCTAGGCACCATCCAGAACGAGATGAACCGGCTCTTCAACACCTTCTTTGACCAGCCCACTCCAACCGGCCGCGATGGCGGAAGCGGCCGCCGATGGGTCCCCGCGATGGACCTGATCGAGAGTGGCGATCACTACGTGCTGCGCGCCGATCTCCCAGGCCTCGCCGACGAGGATGTCAACGTGCAGCTTGAGGACAACGTGCTCACCATCTCCGGGGAGCGCAAGGCCGTGCACGAGACCGAGCAGGAGGGCTACTACCGGCTGGAGCGTGCGTTCGGCGGCTTCGCCCGCTCCCTCACCCTCCCCGACGGTGTCGACCCCGACGGGGTCCAGGCGCACTTCGACCGCGGCGTGCTGGAGATCCGAATCCCCAAGCCCGAGGCCAGGAAGCCCCGCCACGTCCAGATCAACCTCGGTGCCCGCCCATCCCGCGAGACCGAGGCGATCGAGGGGTCGGAGAGCGCTGACCCGCAGGCCAATCGCCACGACCCAGTCCCCGCCTAGCCGCAGCTGCCATCACAGACCCCTCGCAGGTGAACCCGGGGCAAGCGGGCCGCGGACAACAGTAGCCGCGGCCCGCGAACCCCTCACCGTCCTGCGCGGCTCTCCGGTGACGGACACGGATCAACTGTCACTGCGCAGTGCGCGCGGTGCGACGACGATTCGCTGTCTCTCGAGGATCTGCCGCTGTTGTTGGGCGCGCTCGATCAAGTGATCGAGATCGACTGACTGGAGTTCGGGAAGATCCGCTTGGAGTTCGCGGAGCGTCATCCAGAGTGCCGCTTTGCCCTCGACCCCCAGCGAGAGCGCCTCGAGGCTGAGGTAGAGACCGAACTGATCGCTTCCGGCGGTGAGCCCGCTGAGCTTCGCCCGGCTGACCTTCTCCAGAACCCACGCTGTGACCTGCTTGACCGGATTACGAGTGACGCCTAAACGGCGCATTAGGTCGCTGAGGGTGTGGAGGTCGGCGGCGATGTCCGCGGCCAGACGAGTCGTCTCCGCCTCGAGGTCGGTGCCCTCGGTCCGCGCCTCGAGCTGGCGCGCCAGGTCGGCGCCGAAGATCGCTCCGGCGAGATGATCGTTGAGGTACACGTTGATCGTTCGATAGGTCATAGCGGTGCCCGGTGCCCGCGGCTCAGGCCGGCTCGGTGGGATCCTCATTCGCGGCCAGCCGTAGGGAGTGTTCGCGGACGGCGTCGACGTGGCCCTGTTGAAGCGGGACGGCGAACTTGACGATCCTGCTGATCTCCGCGTTGCTGGCGGTCTGGTTGAGCGTGTCGAGGATCTCCCAGTGTGCGAGCTCGCCGGCCTCGGCCATGCTGAGAAACTCCAGGCCGTCGAGGGCTTCGGCGTCCTCGAGGTAGGTCTTCATGAAGTCGGTCAGCTCGGCCTTGGTCTCTCGCGCCTTCTTGGCGATAGCGGTCTTCATGCCCTCCCGCGTGCCCGCCGCGACATCGCAGCGCTGCTCGACCTGCGCCGCCTCGTCGCCCATTCGCCGCATCAGCTCCACCAGCCCGGTCTCGTCCTCTTTGCGCGCGAGTGTGGCGACCTTCTTGGTCGCGACCTGAGCGGCCTGGGCGAGACCCAGGACTTCCGCCAGCTTCTCGTCAAGGGTGGTGAGGTCTGCCATGCGTCTCCGTTCGGGTTGTGATGGAAACAAAACAGCGTGCGCGGCGGCGCCCATGCGACTACGACGCCACCACCGCCCGGTTGAGCTATTTGACGGCGTCCTTGACCTTGCCGACGACGCCCTTGCCGTTGCCGTTGTTGGCGACCACGCCGGTGGGCTTGGCGGGGAGGCCGGCGGCCTTACGCAGCTTGGCCGACACCTCCGCCAGCATCTCCGGATCGGGGCCGGGAGCGAACACCGCCTCCTGGGGCGGCAGGTCGAACGCGGGCGCCCCGTCGGGAGAGGCCTCCTCGGCGACCACCAGATCCTCTCCGGTCTCGGGATGAGGACCGTTGAACACGGCCTTGATCTCCTGAAAATCCTCCGGAGAGAAGCGGTAGAGCTTGAGATGCTCGCCGCGCTTGATGTGTGGCTGGCACTCGGGGATCTTGGCGGTCGGGATCCGCGGCGAGGGGAACAGCTTCATCAGGTCAGCCCCGGTCAGATTCTCGATCGCCCGGGCATAGGCGACCTGATGCACGCCGCCACGAACCAGCAGGTACCCCGTCAGAGCGCGCGCAGCAGGGTGGTCGACCATCTCATAGACCTTGAGCTTGTTGTTGCGCGCCCCCGTCTCCAGGAAGAAGTTGTGGGTGAGATCCTCGATCAGATCCCCGGACGCGAACACGTAGTCCCCAGTCCACGGCTTGGCGTTTGAGTCCTGGACCAGTGTGCCCGCACCACCGGCGATGAAATGCTGCGTGTTCCGAACACCCTTGACCTCGGTGAGATCGCCCAGCTCTCCTGGCTTCCCCTCGGCGGCACCGGTCAGCATTGTGTTGATCGCCGCCGAGACAAGCTCGATGTGTCCAAACTCCTCCGCGGCGATGCTCGCGACCAGGTCATAGAACGGGCGAGCGCCCTGTCGGTTGCGGAAGTTGAACGACTGATAGGTGTAGTTCATGAACGTTGACATCTCGCCGTACTTGCCGCCCAACAGCTCCTGAACCGCCGAGGCTCCGACCGGATCCGGGTCGGACGGCGGCGGCAGTTCAGTCTGCAGAGCATCGATGCGTAAAATCACGGACGCACTCCTAAGTAGAAGATCAGAACTAGTGCTTGCTAAGACATTGTCTGATCTGGGCTGCCCCTGGTACGGATCGGTAAACATCACGCCGCCCGTCAGAATGAGCCAGTGAGTCTTCCGCTCGACCATGCCGGGGAGCAGCTACGCGCAGAAGGGCTACGCAGCACTCCCCAGCGCCGCGCCATCCTCGCCGCGTTCGCAGGCGGACCCAGCGAGCACCTGTCCGCCGATGAGGTCTACGCCCGCGCGGCCGAATCCCTGCCCGGTCTCAGCCGCGGCACCGTGTACGCGACGCTGGCGGAGTTCAGCGAACTCGGGCTGCTCTCCGCCTTCGGCACACCCGAACCGGTCCGCTACGAGACCAATACCACCCAGCACGCCCACTTCCGCTGCCGGCTGTGCACACGCGTCTTCGACCTCGCGACCGGAATGCAGGACCCCGCCGTAATCACCGACCCCCGCTTCGTGGTGGAACGCGTCGACACACAAGCCCAGGGCATCTGCGCCGACTGCACCGATTACGCGTCTGGCCTCAAAGCCGGCACACGCGCCATCTCACAAACCGGGCCCGCCGCTGGCACCCTTGGGGCGCCCGGCCTAGCGACGATGCAAACGGAAAGTCCTCTCGGGCCGCTCATGCTCGCCGCCACCCCCGGCGGTCTCATCCGGGTCGGGTTCGAAGGGCATGGAGATTTCGAGGCACTCCAAGCCCACGCCTCCAGCCGCCGCGGCAGCCGCGCCGCCCGCCAGCGGCTCGGCCAGGCGGCCACCAGTCTGCACGCCTACTTCGCGGGCGCCCCCCGGAACCACGACTGGGTGGTCGACTGGGCGTTCCTGGAGAACGTGGGCGGCGCGACGCTTCGCTCGCTGGGGTCGATCCCCTACGGCGACCGTCGCTCCTACTCCGCCCTGGACAGCACCCAAAATGCACGCGACCTCGGCCGGCTCATGGGCGCCAACCCCATCCCCATCGTCGCGCCCTGCCACCGCGTCACCCGCGGCGCGGAGATCCCTACCCCCTTCGTCGGCGGTTACGAACGGCGCCAATGGCTCGAGAGCCACGAACGCGGCACCCGCGACAGCGAGGCACCGTAACCAGAAGCCCGCCCGTCTCACCGCCACGTCGCCGCCTGTGCCGACGACGACCAAATCCATCCACTGACCAGTCTGCTCGTAGCGAGGTCCCAAGCGGGAGCCGGCGTGGCCGGCGGTACTTATCGTGCCGGTGCCGCGGCGCCTGCCCGCTGGGCGCCCTTGGTGGCTGTGCTTTGTCTCTTGGCCGGGTGCGTGGACTCTCGCGCGAAACCGTGTCTCGAACCATGTCCCGAACTCCGCAATTCTGAGGCCAACTCAGCGCATCTCAAAGAACCCCAACCCCTATGGATCCACAAGAGTGGTACGTGCGCGAGTGATAGGGGCCCGGGCTGCCTGTGGGTGCCTGCATCGGCCAGGCTACGCCCCCAGTCTCGCCACCAGCGCCCGCGGTGACTTCGCGAGGATCAGGGCGGCGGCGCCGAGCACCTCGGCCCGAGGTCCGAGCATGCCCGCTGTCACCCTCACCGCGGCCGCGGCGGGTGCGACGCTATGGCGCTCGATCGCGGCCGCGATCGGGGAAAGGAGGATGTCGCCCGCCTGCGCGAGGTCGCCACCCACGACCACGAGCTCGGGGTTGAGGACGTTGACCACCATCGATAACGCCTGACCGACTGCCTCGCCGGCTTCCGCAACCGCGCGCCGTGCCCCGCGGTCGCCTTCGGCGACGAGCTCGAGGAGTTGCGAAACGGTGACGGGCCGCCGGAAGCTGCGCTCCAGCAGGGCCGCGACCGCGACGGGGCTCGCGACCGTTTCCAGGCAGCCGCGATTGCCGCAGCGGCAGATCGGCCCGTGTGGGTCAGAGAGCACATGACCGATCTCGCCCGCCACGCCGACGCGGCCTTGATACGGCTGGCCGTCGATGATGAGGCCGGCACCGATGCCCGCGGACAGGCGGATGTAGACCAGGTCGTCGACACCGCGGGCGGCCCCGAAGGCTTTCTCTCCAAGCGCCCCGAGGTTCGCGTCGTTGTCGAGCGCGACCGGGATCCCCAGACGGGCCTCCATCTCGGCGGCAGGGCGGATGCCGTGCCAGCCGGGGAGGATCCCATTGGCCTCGAGGTTGCCGTTTGCCTTGTTGATCGGCGCCGCCAGGCCCATGCCCACGCCGAGCAGCCGGTCTGGCGCAACGCCGGCGCGGTGGAGCGCTTCGTGCACCAGACGCTCCGCCAGGTCGAGGCTCCGGCTCGGCTCGTAGTCGACCTCCGCCAACGAGTAGTCGTCGACGATGGGCTCACCTGACAGATCGCACAGCGCGACCCGGATGTGCTGGTGGCCAAAGTCGAGCCCGAGCGCGAATGCCGTACCCGAGACGAGCGACAGCAGGACGGGCGGGCGCCCCACCCCGCCTTCGGCGGTCGCGTCCGCAGGCCCGGAGCCCACGCCCTCCTCGACGAGCCCTGCTCGCACCAGCTCCTCGACCAGGGTCGACACGGTCGCCCGTGACAGCTGCGTGTGCCGCGCCAGGTCAGCTCGGCTCGAGAGCGGACGCCGATACAGGGCCTCGATGATCCGCAGGCGGCTCATCTGGCGGGGCCCGAGACTCGACTCTTCCGCATCCACAACAGCGGAATCTACCGCCGCACGCGGATCAGATCGCCTGATTCTGACCAACTCTTGACATATTCTCCGGTCCCTGAAGGCGCCTGACCTTGACTTCTGCCTATTGTCGACGTAATCTGCTCACCCGTCCAGGGAGCAGAGGTAGATGATCGACGCTGACACCAACGGGGGCGTAGCGGGGCGGATCAAGGACTGGCGCGTGTTGTCGGCGGGCGGCAAGCACGGAGCATTCTCTCCGCCTCCCTTGGGCAGCGATCACGTTGTCCTCGAGAAGGGGAGTCCCCATGCGTCTGCGCCTGGTCCTGCCGGCGGTCATCCTCGCCGCCCTGATCGCAGTTCCGACTGCCGGCTCTTCCGCCAAGAGGCGGCGTAGCCCGAACCCCGGACCGATCTACCTGAACCAGTCGTACTCGCCGGCCGAGCGTGCGGCGGACCTCGTGTCGCGGATGACGCTCACCCAGAAGGCGTCGCAGATGAACTCGAGCCAGGCGCCCGCGATTCCCGCCTCGCCGACGATCCCGACCGGCGTGTCCGCCTACGGGTGGTGGAACGAGGCGCTGCACGGAGTGTCCAGGCTGCAGTTGGCCCCGTCGGGGAATTCGACGGTGCTCGACAACACGACCTCCTACCCGATCAGCCTCACGCTCGGCTCCTCGTGGGACCCGAACACCATGTACCAAGAGGCATCCGCGATCTCCGACGAAGCACGCGAGGTCGCGCCGAACAATTCGCTGGACCTTGATTTCTACTCGCCGACGGTCAACCTCGGCCGGGATCCGCGCTGGGGCCGCAACGACGAGGCGTTCTCTGAGGATCCGCTGCTGACCGCCGACATGGCCTCGCAGTTCGTCAACGGCCTGGAGGGCAAGGACCAGAACGGCAACCTGCTGCCGCAGGGCGGCGGCTATCTCAAGGCGATCGCGACGATCAAGCACTACGCGGCCAACAACACGGAGGGCGATCGGATCGGGGGTCCCACCGATCGCCTCACCGGAACCTCGAACATGGACGAGCGGACACTGCGCGAGTACTACACGGCGCAGTTCAAGCAGATCATCCAGCAGTCCCATCCGGGCTCGATCATGTCCGCCTACAACTCGGTCAACAACATCCCGTCGCCGGCCAACGTCCACCTGATCGACACGCTCGCGCGACAGACGTTCGGGTTCGGCGGCTATTTCACCTCCGACTGCGACTCGGTGTACGAGATCTATCACGGCCACAACTGGCAGCCGCCGGGCTACAGCCGCCCGCTCAATGTCAACGAGGCGCGCGCATTCGCGAACGCAGCCGGCGAGGATCTGAACTGCAACGCCGGCTATGCCGACAACTTCAGCTACGGCAACACGCTGCCCGCCGCCGCCGCTGAGGCGATCCCGACCCAAACCGACACGTTCAACTCGGGCGACATCGATACATCGCTCGCGCGGCTGTTCACCGCGCGCATGCAGTTGGGCGAGTTCGACAACGTCGCCAACGAGCCATGGGTGAAGGCGGCTCGCGCACAGTTGGCGCCCGGCACCTGGACCAACTCCGACGCAAACCACGCCGTCACCGAGACGCCCGCCCGCCTGCAGCTTGCCCAGCAGGTCGCCGACCGCGGATTCGTGCTGCTCAAGAACGCGAACACGACGCTCAAGAACGGCACCGCCGGCACAGCGCTGCCGCTTCACGTCCCGCGCAGCGGCCCGTTCAAGGTCGCCGTGATCGGCTACCTGGCCAACCCCACGCCCAGAGGGGAAGTCGGTTCCACCGGCGCCGCGGCCGGCGCGATGTACCTCGGCGGCTACTCCAGCGACCAGGGCGCGCCCGGCAATGCCAACGAGGTGACTCCCTACCAGGGCCTCAAGCGTGCCATCCAGGCGATGGATCCGAGGGCCACCGTGGACTTCTACAACGGCTTTACGGGCACTCCGACGGACGCATCTCAGCTGACGACGATCGACCAGAACGCAGTCAACGCCGCTGGGAACTATGACGACGTGATCGTGTATGTCGGCACCGACGACAGCACCGCGAACGAGTTCGTCGACCGCAGCAGCATGGCGCTTCCCGGCGCGCAGGCGGACCTGATCAACGACGTGGCGGCGAAGAACCCGAACACCGCCGCCGTGATCGAGTCGATCGGTCAGGTCGACGTCGACAGCTTCCGCAACAACGTCTCGTCGCTGCTGTGGACCTCGTACAACGGCCAGCGGAAGGGCGACGCGCTCGCCGACGTGGTGCTCGGCAACTACAACCCAAGCGGTCATCTGCCGTTCACCTGGTATCCGAACACCGGTGATCTGCCGGCGCTCGACGACTACAGCATCCGCCCGAGCTCGACCAGCATGGGCCGCACATACATGTACTACCGCGGTCCTCAGTCGTTCCCGTTCGGATACGGCCTGAGCTACACGTCGTTCAAGACTTCGAACCTGAGGGTCGGTCGGAGCAACATCGGCGCCAACGACACGTTCCACGCCAGCGTGGATGTGACCAACACCGGCTCGGTCGCCGGCAAGGATCTCGTGCAGCTGTACATCAGCACCCCGGGGGCGCCGACGTCGATGCAGCTGCCGATCAAGCGGCTGGAGGGGTTCCAGCAGGTCGAGCTGGATCCCGGTCAGACCAAGACGGTGACGCTGCCGGTGTCCGTGCCGAATCTGGCGTTCTTCAACGAGAGTGCCAACCGGTACCAGGTCTATGACGGCCGCTACGGCGTCCAGATCGCAAGCTCAGCGGCCAACGGCGACATCCTCGCTCAGCGGGACGTCACCGTCAGTGGCCACTTGACCCCCGCCCCGGCCGTCCTGACGGCGAAGCCGACAATGCTCGGCGATGCCCAGCGACGCATCCAGTCGCGCTTGACCTATCCCGAGAACGCGACGGTGATCCCGCATCTGACCGTGTCGATGAATGATGAGTCGCTCTATGGGTTTATCGAGCCCGGGCAGAGCAAGCCGTTCCCGGCCGGAATGCGCTTTGAGTTCTCCAGCGACCACCCTGACGTGGTCGCGGTCGACCAGGGCGGCATCATCCGGACCCTCCGCAATGGTGTGGCGACGATCACCGCCACAGCGACCTATCGAGGTGTCAGCCGCTCCACCCAGTTCGTGGTCAGGGTCCTGTCCGACCTCGATCGGCTGCGCATCGACGGCCAACGCATCCGCGGGTTCCACCCGGACGCGTTCAGCTATGACTCGATCGTGCCGGACGGGGCGCGAGCCCCACGGGTCACTGCGCACACTCCCGACCCGGCCGCGACCGTCAACGTGACGCAGGCGAGCGGCGTTCCCGGGCACGCGACGGTCACCGTCACCGGCCCCGACGGGATCACGCAGACCTACACGGTCTACTTCGCGCCTCGCGCGCGCGGCGACGACTTCAGGGGCACGAGCGTCGGACCGCAGTGGACCTGGCTCCGCCAGGATCCAGCCAACGAGCACGTGTCGGGTGGCGCCCTGACGATCGCACCCGAGCAAGGAGATCTCAGCGGCACCAACCCCCCCGCCCGCAACATCCTGCTCCAGCCCGCGCTGGGGAACTGGGCGATGGTGTCCAAGCTCACCTTCAGCACGGCCCCCCATGTCGCCAACCAGCAGGCCGGCCTGATTGCCTATCAGGACGACGCGAACTGGCTGAAGATCGACTGGGAGTACTCGAACGGCGTGGCAGAACTGGCCGAGACAACGTCCGACAACCAGAGCATCACCGGCAAGCAGATCACGCAGGTACTCACCACGATCCCCACCGCCGGCGTCCTGACCTCGAACACCGTCTGGCTGGCGATGGACAAGGCCGGCGCGCGGTACACCACTTACTACTCCACCGACGGAGTTCACTTCACACCGATCTACAACGTCGGAGCGAGCCTCAGCAACGTCAGGGTCGGGCTGTTCGCGTGGAACGGGCTTGCCACCACCAGCGATCTGCAGGTCGCCTTCCAGCACTTCCACATAGTCAACGGCGCCGCGGGCTTCGCCCGCCCGTGACCGTCGGCGGTGCGTGCCGAGCGGTGTGGCGCTAGTGCTGTTGATCGATCGCGTCGAGCGCTTCAGACGCCAGGTTGCGGATGTGCTGCCAACCGGGATCACTCAGCCCCTCATCAGTCCAGAGACGTTCGTGCTCGTACGTGAGGAGTTTCATGACGCTCTCATGAAGCGACGCCAGGGCTGCCTCGGCTCGGGCATGGAGGACGCCGGCGCCTCGCAGCCGGCCAAACCAGCTCGGGACCGCGTGATCGAGCTGCAACGCCAACTCGCCTGCGGGGAGCCTGTTGGCAACCAGCCACGCCAGCTGCTCCCCGTCTGGCATGGCGATGATCTCCACCATCTCCCGCAATTGCGACAACAATTCCGCCGGCGTCACTTCACGCACGGATTCCATCCCGGCAAACGGCTAACCCGACGGTCGCTGGATGCATCGTGTGCTCAGGCGACCCCGGACACGTGGAGGAAGAGGACAACGGCGAACGCGTCGCTGCGCTCGGCTTGCTGCTCGAGCGACTGCCGCCACGCCCGGGCCTGCTCCTCCGTCACCTGTCCGGCGGCGACCGCGGCCGGCAGGGACCAGTCCAGGTTGAGGAACCGCCCGATGCCCGCGGGATCCTCCACCTCGTCAGTCTGGGTCACAGCCTCGACGTCCTGCAGGCCGGCCTCAGCGGCAAGCCCGAGCAGCCGATGCCCGATCCACTCGCGTCGGTCTACTTCTGGGGTCAGCGCGTGAAGCACGCGATCGGTGATTGAGCGATCGAGGTCCGGGGCGACAACGCCCCAGCGAAACTCGCTGATGACGACCCGCCCGCCCGGGCGGCTGACGCGGACGAGCTCGCTCAGCGCGGTGACCGGGTCGTCGATGTGCTGAAGCGTCCGGTCGGCGCGGACAGCGTCGAAGTGGTCATCAGGGAACGGGAGCGCGACCGCGTCGCCGTGCACGAGCGTGATGACTGCGTCGTCGTGGCGTGCGGCAGCAACGTCAAGCAGCTGCCGACTACTGTCCAGCCCGACGACGGAACCCTCAGGGCCGACCCGCTGCGCCAGCCACCCGAGCTCTGGCCCGGCGCCGCACCCGACGTCCAGGCAGTGAGCGCCTGGCGCGAGGCGCAGCAGGTCCACTGAACGCAGTTTCTCGCGCGCCACCACCGGCAGCTCGGCGAGATCGTCCAGGTAGGCCCGCAACGAGGACGGATCCGCGGCAGCGTCGACGTCCCGGAATGAGCGCCAGCGGCTCACGGGCTCGTCGGACGACGACATCGGGCAAGAATAGGTGCACATCCTCACGTCCCGTTGACCTGCCTTGGGTGGTCAAGCCGCGAGAGGGGGCGGCCACTGCACGTCGGCTCCGATCACGGCGGCGAGCCGGCCGATGGCGCGCACAGTCGATGGATCCGCGATCCGTGCCGATTCCCAGGCGCAGGAGATACACACGGCCACGGGTGGCGCGCACTCAACGATCTGCGCGAGACAGTCCTCGACGACCGACAAGGCCGGACCGTCCGGGGCGGGGAAGCGCAGGCCGGGGAGATCGCTGGCGTCGACGATGTCCACGTCGAGGTGGAGGTAGACATCCGTGAGGGGCTGCTTCTGCAGCGCGGCCCGCAGCGCGTCGGGATCGGCGGCGACGCGTGTGACGCGACTGACCGCGAGCGCGTCGCCCTCGGCGGCATCGAGATCCCTCGCACCGATCAGCAGGCAACGCTCGTCCGCGACCGCCCGCAGCCCGACTGGCTCACCGACGAGCTGAGCAACGCGACCGGTCGCGGCCGCCAAGGACATGCCGGCGAGATATCCGCTGACCGAGATCTCCGGCGTGTTGAAGTCGCCGTGCGCGTCAAGCCAGATGATCGACAGGTTTGCGCGTCGGCGCTGCACGCCGGCGAGGACCCCGACCGCCGTCAGACAGTCGCCCGCAAGCACCAGCAGACGATCCGCTCGTGCGATGCGGTCGGCCACCGCGCCATACCGAACCCTCAGTCGCCCCTGCTCGGTCTGCGCCCGATCCGCCGACGCGGGCAGCACGACCGCACCCGCTGGGACCGGAAAACCCTCGATGCGTTCCTCGAGGTGCCACGGGCTCACCAACAGATCCCAACTGCCGACAGCGGCCAGCGAATCCGCCACGCTCAAGACCGTACCTCACCGCGACTGAGGACCTCCCAGCACCGTGAGAACCATCAACTCGATCCTTCGGCCGCCAAAACGAGTCACCACCGAATCGCCCGGCCGGGTAGCTGGAGGTGCATCGGCTACCCTCCTGGGGTCGGTGCCCGCGCACTTCTCGCCAAAGATCTCGCGTGGACATTGATTTGGCGGCCGCCCCAGTCACTCGGGGCGGCCGTTTTAGGTTGGCGGTACGGACCGCGGTGCTGGTTCACCAGTACTGTGGAGAGATCGATGATGAACGACGCAAGCCGCGGCGGTCCGCCCGGCAGCTGGCCAGCGCAGTGCAGGGCGGTCGGGATGTGGCTGCCGCACTCCGGCACCTAGACGATCACGGATCCGAGCCTGGAGCGGCGGTCCTGGCCGATGCCCTGGCCCGGTTCCTTGTTGCGCGTTGCGATTCGCGCCATGCCGGTTGGCGAGTGGTGCGCCAGGTCGTCGTCGATTCGGCGGCTGACGCGCCCTGGGAGAGGTGCGCGCGGCGCGCCGTACCGCTCGTTTCAGACGATCTTGTCCGCCTTGCCGGTGACCGAGGCCGGACGCCGTTGGCGCGCGCCCAACATATCGCCGCCCAGCGTCGCGCCGAGCAGATCGCCGTTCACGTTGATCAGGCCGCGGTCCTCGCGGGTCTGGGGTTGAAATGTTCCGCCGGGAGTCCCGAACGCTGGCGTATGGCGTTGACCTGCGCGATCGGGGCCCGCTCACGCGAGCAGGTCGCGCGTGCGGTTGACCGCTCGCTCCGCGCGTGACCAGACGCGGGTTGTCCGCCGTCGAAGCTCACGCACGACACATAAGCGATTAACCGGTAACGCGATGTCGAATGCGGCCGTCCTCGTTCGTGTAGGGGATGAGAGGCCGGAACCACTCCGGTCGCGGAGATCCCATGGCGGCGCATCTGGCTGGAGCCGTCGAGACCGAAAGGACAGGAGATGGGAAAGCTCGTCGTGATGAACTGGGTCACGCTCGACGGCGTGATGCAGTCACCTGGCCGCGCGGACGAGGACACCCGGGACGGGTTTGCCTATGGCGGCTGGGCAGTCCCATACAGCGATGAGGCGGCGGTCGCGAAGGTGGGCGAGCGGTTGACCGAGCTGACCGACGGGGATTTTGCATGGCTTTTCGGGCGGCGCAGCTACGAGGAGATGCTGACCCACTGGAACTCCGAGGTCGGCCCGTTCAAGGACCCGCTCAACAACGTCCGCAAGTACGTCGTCTCTAGCAACCACGACGCGAGACTTGACTGGCCCAACTCGACGCTGCTGCACGACGACGTCCCAGCGGCCGTGGCGAACCTCAAGCAGAGCGTCGGCACCAACCTCGTGATCATGGGCAGCGGTGTGCTGATCGGCTCACTGATCGCCGCCGACCTGATCGACGAGTACCTGCTGATGATCGCGCCGCTCGTGCTCGGCATCGGCAGGCGAATGTTCCCCGAAGGCGCCCACGCCGCTCTTCGGCTCACCGACAGCATGGCCACGGGCACGGGCGCGATCATCGCCACCTACGAACCCGCCCGAAACCAACCCGTCAATTAGCGAGACACCGCGGGGAAGGTGGTCGGCGGCCGTGGTTGGTGACATTCTCCGGGGTGGATAGATGGCAGAGGAGCCCCGCGAGAATCTGGATTCGCCGATCTTTGAACGGTTCACAGAACGAGCCCGCCAGGTGGTCGTCCTCGCGCAGGAAGAAGCGCGGACTCTCAAGCACAACTACATCGGGACTGAGCACATCCTGCTCGGACTGCTAGGTGAGCAGGAGGGTCTGGCGGCCCGCGTCCTGGAGTCGCTCGACATCACCGTGGAGCGGGTGCGCAATCAGGTCTTGCGGATCGTCGGCTCGGGCGAGGAGGTCGCCTCCGGTCACGTGCCCTTCACGCCGCGCGTGAAGCAGGTGTTCGAGCTCGCGCTGCGTGAGACGCTGAGCCTGGGCCACAACCACGTCGGGACCGAGCACATCCTGCTCGGCCTCGTCCGTGAGAACGAGGGCGTCGCCGCGCGCATCCTGCTCGACTTCGACGCTGACCCTGAGAAGGTCCGCAACGAGGTCATCCGGATGCTGTCCGCACCTGGGGGCCGGCCGCCTGCGGCGGCCTCTGCCGAGAGCGGACCTGAGCCGGCGATCGATCTCGGCTGGCTCGACGGTCTCCCCATGCTGCTCAAGCCGTTGGGGGAGGAGATTCGCGCAGAGCTCGGGCGAGCGCCCGACGTCGGCGATCTCCTTCTCGCCATTGTCTGCGTGCCGCACACCCCGGCTGCTGACGCGCTGAGCGAGCTCGGACTCGATGTCGATGAACTGTGGGGCAGGATCGAGCGGGCTCGTTTACGGGCTCAGACGGACCGACAAGCGTTCGCCAAACGCATGGTCGAGGTCGTCCAAGCCAAAGAGCGAGCGATCGAGGAAGGTCGGTTCACCGACGCCTCCGAGCTACGCGATCAACAGCGCGAGCTACGCGAAGACGCGCGGTCCTATCAGCGTGCGCGGCTCGAGACGATGGGCGAACTTCGCCGGCGCCTGGGCCTCCCTCACCAGCCCGATGGCGACCACAGCCGTCACACCTGAGCCGCCCGCCGACCGACGCGTCAGATCACGCTCAGCGATATGACCCACTCGTTCATCCCGGATGACTACGTCGTCCCGCTGACTCTCAGCGGTCCGGGCTTCCGTCTGGAGCCGCTCGGACCCCAGCACAACGACGCCGACCACCGAGCCTGGATGTCGAGCATCGAGCACATCCGCGCCACCCCGGGTTTTTCAACCGGGCGATGGCCCCCCGTTCAGGGAATGTCACTCGAGGAGAACCGCCGCGACCTGCGAAGGCATGCCGACGACTTCGAGCGACGAGTCGGCTTCACGTACACCGTCCTCGATGATGATGACGTCGTCGTCGGCTGCGTCTACATCTACCCGTCGCGGGCAGACCCCGGCATCACCGAGGTGCGGTCCTGGGTCACCGCAGATCGGGCAGACCTCGACTCCGCACTCCACGAGACCGTGGACGACTGGCTCGCCACCGACTGGCCGTTCACCGAAGTCAGCTACCGCACCCGCGTCTAGTCAGAGCCACACTCGCCTTCGCACCTGCGTGGCGCGGATCTCCGGCGGTCCTGGCCTGCGGACGATCTACCGCAGCCAGCCGGGGAGATCGGCGAGTTTGGGGGTGCGTTCACTGACGATCGTGTTGAGTGTGGCCTCGAGTGCCTCCAGCTGGGCTTCACCCAGCAGCTCTGCGATCTCGGCGTGGATCCGCCCGAAGATCTGAGCACTCAACGCAAGCATCTCGTCACCGAGCGCGGCGCGCTTGACCAGTGCAGCGCGTTGGTCCTGGGGGTGGGCGACGCGGTGAACGTACCCGAGGCTCTCCAGGCCCGCGACCGTCTTGGCTGCTGCTTGCTTGGTGACCCCGAGCCGGCGTCCGAGCTCTGAGACGGTGACGCCGTCTCGTCCAACGGCCTGCAGCGCGAACCCATGGACAGGGCGTGCTGCGGGATGACCAGCGTCGGCGAGCTGATCGTGGAGCTCGTCAACGATCGCTCGGAACGCCCCAGCCAGCAGGAGCGGCAATTCCCAACCGCGTTCGGCGGACATTGATGGTGATCGTGACGGGTCTTGGCGGTTTCGACAACCAGGTGTACGATATAGCCAACCTGGTTGTCGAAAGGAGCAGCATCATGCATCGCCTCATCAAACGCGCTGAGACGCGCACGACAGTCACGCCCAACGCGACGATGACGACCCTGGCATCGCCCACCCTCGGCGCTACCAGCGGCCGCTCGTTATGGCTGGTCGACATGACCGCCGGTGCTACAGGCCCGAGTCATGTCTTCGACACCGAACAGATCTGGACGCTGCTCGACGGCGACACCGTGATCGAGATCGAGGGGGTCAGCCACTCGCTCGATGCCGGCGACACGCTCGTGATTCCCGCCGGAGCGGAGCGTCAGGTGCGCGCCACCACCGCCTGCCGAATGCTGGTCACGGGCGACGCGACCGCCACCGCCAGCGTCCCCGGCGAGTCTGAGTCTCGCGGGACACCAGCCTGGATCTCATAGCAACGCCTCAGCCGACATCGCTCCCGCGGACACGACAAGCCCCACGGCCCGATGGTCATTGTCTCCGCCCCTGACCGCGGCCGCCGCCCCGATCACTTCGGGTCGGCGGCTCGACGACGGTTGTAGAGGCGCACGGCCCACAGGTAGCTGACGATTGCGATGCCCAGGCTCCATGCAATGGCAGCGATCGCGTGGCCGCCGGTGTGGGTGCCGGTGAGCAGCCCGCGCACGGTCTGGGTCACCGGGGTGTAGGGCTGGTACTCGGCGAACTGACGCAGCCCGTCCGGCATCGTGCCCGTCGGGACGAATCCGCTGCTCAGCAGCGGCAGCAGGGTGAGGAACATGGGCGTGTTGCTGGCGGTCTCAACGCTTTTTGCGGCCAGGCCGAGCGCGGCGGAGAGACACACGAGCGCGAGCGCGAACAGGAGCAGCACACCGACCGCGGCCACCCAGGCAAGCGGGCCGGCCGTCGGGCGGTAGCCGATCGCCAGGGCGACGCCGAGCACGATGACGAGCCCGATCGATCGTCTGGATCAGGCTGCCGACCACGTGACCGGTCAGGACGGCGCCGCGGGCGATCGCCATGGTGCGAAACCGATCGATGATGCCCTCGGTCATATCCATGGCGACCGACAGCGCGGTCCCCAGCGCGGCCGAGGCCACGGTCATGATCAGGATGCCAGGCACCACATAGGTGAGGTAGGCGGTCCGGTCGCCGTGTGGATGCGTGCCGAGACCGGCGCCGAGCTGGCCGCCGAAGACGTAGACGAACAGCAACAGGAACACGATCGGCATCCCGACGAGCATCAGCGTGACCGACGGGTAGCGCAGCTGGTGCTTGAGGTTGCGGCGCAGCATCGTCGCCGAGTCGGTGACGGTGTAGGCGAGAGCGGTCATCGCTGAAGCGCCTCCTCGGTCGCGGGCTGGATGGTCGAGTGGCCGGTGACCGCGAAGAACACGTCGTCGAGGTCGGGGGTGTGGATCGACAGGTCCTCGACCTCGACACCGGCGTCGTCAGCCGGTCGAGCAGGCCGCGCAGCGAGGCGACGGTGCCTTCGCCCGGCACCTGCAGGGCAAGCTGCTCGTCCTCGGGCGGGACGATGCCGAGCAGCGCTGCGGCCTCGCGCAGCGCATCGGGATCGGCGAACCGCAGCTCGACGTGGCCGCCGGGGATGCGGCGCTTGAGCTCGGCAGGGGTGCCCTCGGCGACGATCCGCCCCTGGTCGAGCACCGCGATGCGGTCGGCCAACTGGTCGGCTTCGTCGAGGTACTGGGTGGTGAGGAAGATCGTGACGCCGTCGGCGACCAGCTCGCCGATGATCTGCCACATCGTGCGGCGGCTGCGCGGGTCCAGTCCGGTGGTCGGCTCGTCCAAGAAGATCAGGCGCGGATCGCCGACGAGCGTCATCGCCAGGTCAAGGCGGCGGCGCATCCCGCCCGAATAGGTCGACAGCGGCTTGTCCGCCGCGTCGGCGAGGTCGAACCGCTCGAGCAGCTCGCTGACCCGTCGGCGCCCCTCGTCGCGGCCGAGGTGGCGCAGGTCGGCCATCAGGCGCAGGTTCTCGGCGCCGGTGAGCAGGTTGTCCACCGCGGAGAACTGGCCGGTGACGCCGATCACGGCCCGCACCGCGTCCGCCTCGGTTGCCAGATCGTGGCCGGCGACTCTGGATGTCCCCGGCGTCGGCCGGAATCAGGGTCGAGAGGATGCGCACCATCGTGGTCTTGCCGGCGCCGTTTGGGCCGAGCAGCGAGAAGATCGTGCCCTCGGCGACGGTGAGGTCCACCTGGTCGAGCACCCGGTGCTCGCCAAACGACTTGCCGACTCCGCGGGCGACGATCGCGGGCGTGGTCCGAGCCGTCGGTCATCGCTCCTGATCCTTTCGGTGTGAGTGAGATGGGTCGTCCGGCAGCTCACCGGCGACGCGCAGCGCCTCGCGATGCGCGTTCCATTCCTGCTCCAGCAGCGGGCAGCCGCTCGACCAGGAAGTCGGCGAACGCCGCCACCTCCAGCAGCACCGCCCGCCGCTCGGGCGGGGCATCGGCGAGCACCTCCAGACCTTCACGCGCGAGCTCGCCCTGCTCCCGATACTCCGAGACGTCGAACCCGAACGCCCGTCGCGAGGTCCGGTCGATGCAGACCCGGTCCATCCGCTCTCCGGCGGCACGCGACCGGCGGACCAGACCCAGGGTCTCCAACGTGCTGACCGCCCCGGCGATCGCGCTGCGGCTCGCCAACAGCGCCTCCGCCAGCTCGCCGATGCTCTGCTCCCGCGGCCCGCACACCATCAGGTAGCCGAGCAGCCGGCCCACCATCGGCGCCATCCCGTAGCGGCGGGCGTAGAGACGCCCCGCATGATCGGCGAACGTGATCTCAGCGTCAGATGGCATGGTTCAGAACGATACCATAGATCACGCAGATAACACAAATCTGTGTTATCTGGCGGCACGCGGCGCCCTGGACCGCCGGCAGGTGGCAGGTGGCAGGTGGCAGGTGGCAGTGGCTTAACCAAACTGCTGCGCACCGTCAACTCGCGTGCCACGCCTCATGCCTACGTTACGTCGCGACCCTGCCGGGGACCACACGAACGCCACCGCACGCCGAGATGCACGAGTTCACGCGCAAGATCAGCCTTTCGCGTCTGCATCATCCTCGAGCGCTGCTGGCACTCTTGGCGAGCGCGATCGCCGCGATCACCGTGGTCGCGCTGCTGATACCCGGCGGGCACGGGAGCGCTCAGCCCTCGGTGCCGGTGCCCATCACCCACTCGCCCCAGAATGAATGCGCAGGCTCCAGCCCGGCCAGGCTCCGAAAGGTCGGGTCCGCCATGCCCGCGCATCAGTCCGCCCTCGGCGGTGTGCTCGACGCGGCTCTTCGTGCGGCGCGCAGTCGCAGTCACGCGCCCGCTGCAACCGCGGCGGTGGTGGTGTGCGGCCACGTGGCGTGGGCCGGTGCGACCGGCGTTCTCGACCTAGGCTCCCAGCGTCCGGCCAACAACGACTCCCTGTTCATCCTCAACAGCGCGGCCAAGACCGTTGTGGCCACGATGGTCATGCTGGAGATTCAAGACGGTCATCTCTCGCTGGGCACGAGGTTGGCGCAGTTCTATCCCTGGCTTCCGAACGCCCGGCAGATCACCGTGCGGATGCTGCTCAGCATGACCAGTGGGCTCCCGGATTACCTCTACAACCGGCAGATCGACTGGGTGATGGACCACCGGCCCCGCCACCAGTGGACGGTCGACGAGGTCCTGAGCGCGCTGGGCACTGGGTTGGGACGACCGAAGTTTCTCCCCGGACGCAGATTCCAGTACTCGGACACCAATTACATCGTGCTCGGTGCCATCCTGGAGCGGATCACCCATAGCTCGATCCAGCGCGACTTCCAGCACTTGATCGCCAGACCGCTCGGAATCTCCTCCGCGACGTTCGTTCCCGTTGCGGCGGCCAAGGCGCGCATCGCCCACCCGTACCTGCTCTACCGCAATGGCTCCCTCGTCAGCCAGTGGATCCCGGGCTTCGGCGTGTCGAGCGCCGTGTGGGGACCGGTGTTCACCGATGGGGGCCTGGCCTCCAGCTCGCTTGACCTGGCCTGGTTCGCCAACGCTCTGCTGGGCGACCGGCTGGTGGGGGCGGCAGGAGTCAGGCAGATGACCCACATCGGCCGCGACGACTACGGCTTCGGCATGCGGAACCGGTCGTTCGACGGCCACCTGTGGCTGGGGCACCGCGGCTACTACGGCGGCTTCGAGGCCGAGGACTGGAGCGACCCTTCGCGTCAGGTCACGATTGCTGTCGCCACCAACCTCGAGGTCCTCGGGGGCCAGCCGATCTCCACTCACATTTGGACGGCCGTTGCGCGGGCGTACGATCGCCGACCCCCCGGTATCGACCAGCAGGCCGTCCCCTGATCGCCACCGCGGAGCGCGAAATCCCTAGCGCGCTGGACTCGGCGCCTGCGCCCCGGGAGCCAGGCGCGGGCGCAAACGCGTGTAGGCCAGCATCCCGCCGAGGGTCGGGACCCAGAAGGCCACCGCGTGGTAGACGAGCACCGCCGCGGCGGCGTGCGTCAGCGGCAGCCCGTAGAGCCCGAGGGCGCCGACGAGTCCAGCATCGAGGATGCCGATCCCACCCGGGATGGGCAGCACGTTGGGGAGATATCCCGCGAGGTAGGCGACGGCCAGTGCGGCCACCGGCGGCGCCGGACCCACGGCGGCCAGCGCGGCCCACAGCACCGAGATGTCAAACAGCAGGTAGCCCAGGGCCCCCAGCAGGCGCCAGTTCGGTCGCAGAAGCGCATCGCGCGCGGCGGGAATCCCGGTACCGATGTCCTCCAGCCACGCCGGCGCCGGGAGCCGGCCCGAGATCCGGTGCATGACTCTCGGCAGGCCGAGGACGACGATGACGGCGGCGACGGCGACGGCGACCGGCAGCCCCGTCCGCAGCACGTCGTGGGGGCCGCCCCCGATCCCCACCAGCAGAACGAGCCCGCCGGCGGCGAGCACGATCAGGTTGATCGCGCTGGTGAGAAAGAACAGGCCGCTCGAGCGCCGGAGGATCTGGCGGGTGGGCATGCCGGCGAGGTGAAGCAGCCATCCGCCGACCGCCAGCGAGCCGACGCCACCGCCCGGCAGGAGCGCGCCTGACCCCATCTGCGACCACGCCATCTCACGCGCGGCCGCGGCCGGGATCGGCTCGAAGAAGAGCCGGAAGATGACGACGAAGCTCAGGCACGACGCCAGCTCCAGGACGACGGCGGCGATCACCAGCCCGGGGCTGATCCGCTCGATCTCGCCGACCACCGGCCGCAGGTCGGGTACCGCCAGCACCACCGCCCCCACGCAGATGGCGAGCGCCACCACCGTGAGAAGCCGCCGGCGCAGATCGTGACCTTCGATCTGCGCCGGCGGCAGGGATGCGGCCGGCACCTGGTTGGGGGTGGCGGTGGCAGACACGGCGGACGGCAGCGACCAGCTCAGCCGGGCTCGGCGACGCGCCTCAGGCGAACGCTCGGGGCGCGCCGCCGGCGCGGGCGATGAGATCGGCCACCGACCAGCGGCGCAGAATCCGAGCCCCGCCCACCCCACCTGCTTGGCGGGCGGCGTCCGGGCGACCCGGGGTGGTGGACTTTTGGAGGCGGCCTTCGTCGGCACGGGAGTGGATGTTGCGGGGGTGCTTTTTCATGGTGGATGCTCCGATCAAGCGGTCTCGAGGCTGAGGTTGAGGTCCGTGCCGGCCTCGGCGTTGGCGGCGCGCGCACGGGCGGCACCATCCCGGGGGAGGACGAGGGTCGCGACCAGCAATCCGGCGGCGAACAGCGCGGCGGCCCATTCGAACGCTGTTGTGTAACCGTGGATGGAGGCCGCGCTGGCGAGGCCGGCGGTGTGGGGGTGCCCGGAGACGAAGCTGGCTGCCGAGCTGGCGAAGATCGTGCTCAGCAGGGCTGTGCCGACCGAACCGCCCACCTGCTGTGAGGTGTTGACCATCGCCGAGGCGATGCCGGCGTCGCTGTTCTGGACACCGAGCGTCGCGGTGGAGAACGCGGGGGCAAAGATGCATCCCATTCCCACTCCGGTCAGCAGCAGCCCGGGCAGGACGTGGGTGATGTAGGCCGCATGCGGACTGAGCTGCGTGAACACCAGCATCGCCATGATCCCGAGCGTCATTCCGGTCATCACCAGCGGCCGGGCCCCGGTGCGATGCAGGATTCGCGTCTGCACCGTCGTCGCGGTGAGCACGATCATCACGGTCATGGGCAGGAAGGCCAGGCCGGTCTTCAAGGGCGAGTAGCCCAGGTTCTGCTGCAGGTAATAGGTGAGAAACAGGAAGACGGCGAACACCGCAGAGCCGGCGATGGCGATCGTTGCGAAGGCGCCGCCGCGGGCTCGATCCGACACGATGTGCAAAGGCAGGAGCGGATGCGCGGCGCGCCGCTCCACCGAGATGAATCCGATCAGCAAGACGACGCTGGCCGCCAACGACACGATCGTCGTGGTGCTGGACCACGAGCTCGTCTCCGCGCTGGAGAAGCCGTAGACGAGGGCGAACAGCCCTCCGGAGGCAAGCAGCGTGCCGGGCAGATCGATCCGCGCCCGATGGGGCTGGCGCTCGTTCTGCAACAGCCGCAGCGCCAGGATCGCCGTGGGTATGGCGATCGCCAGGTTGACGTACAGGCTCCAGCGCCACGAGAGCGCCTGGGTGAGGACGCCGCCAAGCAGGAGGCCGACCGACGCTCCGCCGGCCGCGATCGCGCTGAAGATGCCAAACGCCTTGGGACGGTCGGGCGAGCCCTGGAAGGTCACGGTCAGCAGGCCCAGCGCCGAGGGGGCCAGGATCGCGCCGAACGCTCCCTGCAGGGCGCGGGCGGCGACGAGCATCCCGAACGACTGGGCGAGGCCGCCGATGGCGGAGGCCACCGCGAACCCGATCAGGCCGCCGATCAGCGTCCATTTGCGGCCGAACAGATCACCGAGCTTGCCGCCGAGCAGCAGGAGGCTGCCGAAGGCCAGCGCGTAGGCGGTGATGACCCATTGGCGGTTGTCGGCGGTGAAGTGAAGCGCCCGCTGTGCCGACGGGAGCGCGATGTTCACGATCGTCGCATCCAGCACGACCATCAGCTGGGCGACGCCGAGGAGGGCGAGGACCGCCCATCGGCTGGGGCGGGGAATGAGGTGGGTGTCCGGGCTGCTGGTGCTCATCAAGGTCCTTCCGGGTGGGAGTGATGAAGACCATAGCACGTATCATCCATGCCACAGGTATCAATTACATTCTGGTAACTATTTCTTCGGCAGGCATGATTTCGAATTTTCCGCTATAATCGGCTTCGCTATGCATCCCGAGAACTGCTCCGGCACCCCCAGCGCGATGATCCTGCTGCCACGGCTGGCCAAGCAGGTGATGCGGCGCGCGAACCCCGAGGAGCTTGGAATGGACCTGCGCCTCCTCATGGCCCTCAGCTACCTCGGCGACCACGACGGAGCGCCCCAGCAGGAGCTGGTGGATGCCCTGTGCATGGACGCCAAGAACGTCGTCCTGCTTCTCAACGAGCTCGAGGACTGCGAGTACCTCGTCCGTCGCCGTGATCATGAGGATCGCCGCCGGCACCGCGTGCAGATCACCGAGGCCGGGCGGGAGGCGCTGGCGGCCGCGCGCAACCACATGGATGCCATCGAGAACGAGGTTCTCCAGGCCCTCGACGTCGACGAGCGAGCCGCACTGTTGAAACTGCTCGCCCGCGCCCTGCGTGGCGTCGAGCACGTCGGCGGCCAGGGCGAGCACCCCGCGCTGGCGAGCACTTCGTCGTAGCCCTTACCCAGGTCAGCGCCGGCGTAGGCGCGGCATTCAGGAACTAGTCAGACCGGCGGGGCATGGTTGTGCGCGCCGATGGACCCGAGCTTCCACGCGCGGTAGCGCTCGCATGCAGGAGCAGCCGTCACCATCGGCCGGCCGGCGCCACCCCCTGGTCGCGGTCGCAGTCGTGGTCGCGCTTGCCGCCTGCGCCGCCGGAGTCGCAGTGTCCGAGGCGATCGAGCGTCCCGTGCGTCATCCCAGAACCGCCGTATCGACGACGCCTCGCGAGCCCGTCCGCGCTCACGCCACGGCCCGCCGGACGCTGGTGCTCGGCCGGTCTGTCCAGGGCCGGGCGATCGGGGCGGTGGTGATCGGCCCCATCAACGCCCGGGCGCCGGTGTTGGTGGTCGGCTGCATCCACGGAGACGAGCCGGCCGGGATCGCGGTCGCGGACCGGCTCGCACACGCGCAGGCGCCGCCGCGGTCTGGGGTCTGGATCGTTCGCGACCTCAACCCCGACGGCGTCGCTGCCGGAACCCGGCAGAACGCGCACGCAGTCGACTTGAACCGGAACTTCCCCTACGCGTGGCGCCCGATCGGTGCGCCCGGCGATCCTCAATACGCCGGCCCGCGCGCTCTCTCAGAGCCTGAGAGCCGAATCGCTCACGCCCTGATCCTCCGCCTGCGACCGCGTATCACCATCTGGTTTCACCAACATCAGGACCTCACCGACAACTCCGGCGGCAACGTGCGCATAGAGCAGCGTTTCGCACGCCTGAGCGGTCTGCCGCTACGACGACTCCCGCGCTACCCAGGGAGCGCCACCGGCTGGCAGGACCACCGCCTCGCGGGGACCACGGCGTTCGTCGTCGAGCTCCCGCCCGGCCGACTCCTGCCGCGCGAGGTCACACGGATCGCGGGCGCCGTGCTCGCGCTCGCGTCACAACCCACGCAGGGAGCCCACACACTGGCGCAGTAGTGCAGCAGCAGTCTGTTCGGAGACGACTGAGCATTCAGGCGGCGTTCAGGTGCGCTCTGCTGAGATGGCCGCTTGCCCTTCGCCAGCGTCACCTCGACCGTCACCGATCTGGTCGGCCAGCACGGCGTGCTGGCGGTCGGGCTGCTCATGGGGCTGGACGCGCTGGTGCCGGTGGGCGGCGAGCTGGTGATGCTTCTGGCCGGGGCGGTCGCCGCCGGCGTGATCGGCAACGGCATCGCCAGCGTCGGCACGGGTGTGGGCGCATACCTGCTGCTCTCGGGCGTGGGCACGATCGGATATCTCGCTGGATCGGTGATCGGCTGGGTGATCGGCCGCCGGGGCGGTCGGGGGCTGATCGAACGTCGTGGCCGCTGGCTGCACCTGGGGCCGCGTCGGATGGATCGCGCTGAGCGGTGGTTTGACGCTCATGGCCGCGCCGCGGTATTTCTCGGCCGGCTCACCCCGCTGGTGCGATCGTTCATCTCGGTCGCCGCGGGCGTGCTGGACGCACCGCTGGGGCCATACGTCGTGCTCAGCGCGCTGGCGTCGGCGATCTGGTGCTTCGCGTTCGCCGGCGCGGGCTGGGCGCTGGGCGCGAACTGGCACAACGTGCAGGACGCGTTTCGATACGTCGAGTACGTGGTCGTACTCGCTCTGATCGCGGCGTCGGGGTGGGCGCTGGCTCGCAGACGCTCTCGACGTAGTTGATGCTCACCGCTCCCGCCGAACGCAGTCAGCGGGAGACCCCGGCGCCACGCCGATCGGTGGCGGCGCCGCCCGCGCTCCCGAAGACTCATAATTGGGGCATCGTCGTACCAGACTCCTGAGCGTCACAGGGCGCTTCGCGGAGTCTCCGACGAGCCTGCAGCCCTGGTAGAGGAGAGTTGGGTGATGTCATTGCGAATTCGGCGGATTGTGCTCGTTGGTGCCCTAGCCGTGAGCGGGCTCGCGACGATGGCGACGAGCGCGGTGGCCTCGGTGGCGCCGGCGATCACTCTGGACCAGAGCGCCGGCAGGACGGCCGGCTCGACGGCCAACCTCGGCGTCGACCTCACCTTCGCGCCCAGCGGCGGCGACTCGCCCGATCACATGACGCTCAACCTGCCGCCCGGCCTGCTCGCGAACGCGTCGATCAACCATGGCGCCTGCTTGGTGGCCGCTGACCTCAACGACAGCGCGTGCGAGGTCGGCAGCGGCACCGTGACCGCGTATGCCTACGGCAGCGTCCCCGTCCCCACCAATGTGACCTTCGACCTCGTTCCGCCACCGGCCGCGGGGGACCTCGCTGGACTCGCCGTCAACAGCAACGGGACTCAGATCGGCTCGACCGCCGACATCAGGGTCCGCCCCTCCGGGGATCCCAACGGCGTCGGCGTGACGATCCAGTTCGTCCTACCCAACTCGCTGTACGGCGTCCCGATCTCGATCCACGAGATCAGCAGCACGTTCGACGGTCTGCGCTATCCCACCACCTGCCCCTCCACTCCCCAGGCCGTCGCCGTGGTCGCCGATTCCTACGGCGACTCGACGGCTCACACCGCCAGCGCGCCCCTCGGCGTGACGGGCTGCTCATCGCTTTCCTACTCACCGTCGTTCGCCGTCACGGCAACCCGGGACAGTGCCGACAACCGGGTGAAGGTCGTCACCGACGTCACGCAAGCTGCGACCGAGGCGCCGAGCCGCTCGGTGGCCCTCGCGCTCCCATACGCGCAGCTGCGCCCGAACGCCGCCGGTCTGCAGCGGCTCTGCCTGAACCTCTCCAGCGGCACCTGCAATCCCGTCGGTTCCGTGACCGCGGTCTCGCCCCTGTACCCGCACGCGCTCACGGGTCAGGCCTACCTCACCGGCACGATCACCGGACTGACGCTGACGCTCGTGTTTCCCGCGCCGTTCCCCCTCACCCTGGTGGGCTCGGTCAACCTCGTCACGAACGTCACCACGTTCACCGGCTTGCCCGACATTCCCCTGACCAGCCTCCAGGTGACGCTCGACGGCGGCCCGCAGGGATTGTTCCTCTCGCTCTGTCAGAACCCGGCCGGGACGGCCTCCGCCACCCTCGTCAGCCAGAACGGGGACAAGACGGCGACGGTCCCCGGGCAGTTCACCGTCGCCGGTTGCCCGTCGGCCGGCGGTGGCTCCAGCCCGACCGCAGGTGGGGGCGGCACGGCGTTGACGAGTTCATCGGCGGCGGGCCTGACCGCCGGCCATCCCTCGTTGAGCTTCAGGGTCAGGACGGCCAAGCACGCGGCCAAGCTCCGCGCGCTGACCATCGAGCTGCCGCGCGGACTGAGCTTGATCACGCACCGGTCCGGTCACGGGCTGGTCGTCAAGGGCGTCCGCGTCAGAGGCGCCGCGATCAAATCGCTGGCCGAATCGCATGGCCACCTGCTGATCACGCTCCGACGCGCCGTGTCGGGCCTCAGCATCACGTTGACCAGCGCCGCCCTGCGCGAAAGTGCCGCCCTGCGGGCGAAGGCTGCGTCCCACAAGCTCAAGCGCCTGCCGCTGCGAGTCATCGCCCAGAACACCCGAGGGAAGCGCACCACGATCGTCGCCCAGGTCACGCACCTCGGGTTGTAGGCGAAAGGAACCGAAATGCGGAACCTCATCCAACGCTCCCTGGCCGCGACGGCCGCCATCGCCGCCGTGTTGACTCTCGCCGCCGCGGCCCGAGCCTCGACCACACCGTCGATCCGGCTCGATCAGAGCGCCGGCATGGCGGCCGGCTCGAGCACCAACCTCGGCCTCGACCTCACCTTCGCGGACACCGGCACCGACTCGCCCCACAACCTGACGATCAACCTCCCTTCGGGGCTCCTGGCCAACGCGTCAATCAACGGCGGGTCGTGCCTCAAGGCGGCCAATACCTCGGGGAGCGCGTGTCAGGTCGGCTCGGGCACCGTCACCGCCACGGCCGATCCGATTCCGCCGCTGGTCAACCTCCCCGTTCCGGTTTCCGTTCCCGTGTCGTTCTACCTCGTTCCTCCGCCGGCCGCGGGCGATCTCGCCGGCCTCGCGGTGGAGGGGCTGGGCGAGCAGATCGGTCAGACCGGGGACATCAGGGTCCGGCCGACCGGGGACCCCCACGGCGTCGGGGTGACGATCAAGCTCGCTCTTCCCGATCAGCTTCCACTCACCCTCCCCATCATCGGACAGGTTCCTACCGCCTTCATCTCGCTCACCGAGATCGCCAGCACCTTCGACCGCCTGCGCTACCCGACGACGTGCCCGGCGACCTCGGCGAGCCTCAACGTCACCGCCGACTCCTACAGCGATCCCACCGTCAAGACCGCTGCCGCGCCACTGAAGGTGACTGGGTGCTCCTCGCTGTCCTACTCGCCCGTGTTCAAGGTCAGCGCGGCCCGCGACAGCGGCGACCGGCAGGTCAAGCTCGCAACGACGATCACCCAGGGGCCCACCGAGGCGCCCAGTCGTTCGGTGTCACTCGCCTTCCCGCAGGCGGTGCTCGCTCCCAACCTCGAATCGATCCGCGCGCTGTGCCTCAACCTCGCCTCCGGCACGTGCCCGAAGGTGGGCTCGGCGACCGCGACCTCGCCCCTGTACCCATCAACGCTCACCGGAATCGCGTACCTCACGGGTTCGTCCAGCGGGCTGTCGCTCACCCTCGTGTTCCCCTCACCCTTCCCCCTCACCCTCACCGGTGCGGTGGACCTTGCCACGAACGCCGCGACCTTCACCGGACTCCCCGACATCCCGTTGACGAACCTCGGTGTGAACCTCGACGGTGGACCCGAGGGGCTCTTCCTGTCGACGTGCAACACGCCGTCCGGGACCGCCGCGGCCACGCTGACCAGCCAGAATGGCGACAAGACGCTGAGGGCCCCCGCCACGTTCACGGTCTCCGGGTGTCCGGGCACGAGCGGCGGGTCCGGCGGCGACGGGTCGCCCGGCGCCGGCGGCTCGACCGGCACCAGCGGGAGCAGCGGCAGCCGGAACGGCTCGACCCCCGCCGGTGTCACCGTCGGGCGCACGACCCTCAGCCGTGGTCGCTTCTCCGGCCTGGCCACCGGCCACCCCGCTCTCAGCTTCAGGATGAGCGTGGCGAAACGCACGGCGAAGCTCCGCGCGGTGACCGTCGAGCTGCCCGCCGGGTTGGGGTTCGTCGCCCGCCATCACCGCGTTGTCGGCGTGTCCGTGAGCGGGGCGAAGATCAGGTCGCTCGTCCTCACCGGCCGCCGTCTCACGATCAACCTCCGGCGCGCGGTCGCGAATCTCAACGTGACGATCGCGCGCGGCGGACTGAACGAGACCGGCGCACTCCGACGCGCCGCCAAGGCCCACCGGCTGCGGAGCCTTGGGCTCACCGCGATCGCTCAGAACACCCGTGGCGCGCGGACCACCATCCGCGCGCTGATCAAGCGTCTGGGGTTGTGAGGCGCGGGCCGGCCCGCGGCTGCCGGCGTCTGTACGCCATACACCACCGAGGCGCTAGTCCGGGCTCTCCGCGTGGCGCCGAAGGAGCACATCGCCCGCGGTCCCCTCGGCCAGGACGCGCCCGCCGCGGTCGGTGATGAGCCAGAGCGGGGACCGCCCCATGAACATCGAAGAGGAGGCCAGCCCGGCGTCCTCGAGCTTGTCGAGCGCCCGACGCACGGGGGCCATCAGGAGCAGGGGCTTGGTCTGCCCGAGGCCGGGAAAGTCCCTGAGCAGGTACTCACAGAACTGCTGGGGCCGCAGGTGGTGGCCGGGGGCCACCTCGTCGGGTCCGAGCGCGGGCAGCAGGATGACCGCCAAATCCTCGGCGCTGAGCTTCTTGAAACGGTCGATCTCGGCCTGAGCCGCGGCCTCGAGGGCGATCTTCTCTTCGCTCTTGCGGAACAGCCGCACCATCACGCAAGCATCGCGTCTCGGAGCCGGCGATGCAATCTCAGCGCGGACAACCAGCGGCTCAGCGGTCGAACTCGGTCGCGACGATCCGCTGGTTGTGGACCCCGGCGGCGTCCTCAGAGCAGAGCCACACGATCGGCGGACCCATGATCGCGGGATCGAGCAGCCGCTCTCGCGCCTCAGGCGACACCTCGTCGGGGAGCATGCCCGTCGCGGTGGCGCCGCCTGGGAGCAGGATGTTGACCCTCACCGTGGTTCCGTCGAGATCAGCGGCCATGACGCGCGCCAGGGCCTCCACTCCGGCGCCGGACGGCCCGTAGGGCACAAACCCGCGGCGGGTCATCGTCTGCGTGTTCATCGAGATGACCACGATCCGGCCGCCACCGGTCTCGAGCATGCGCGGTGCCACCGAGCGCGCGATCAGAAACGTGCCGGTGATCTTCGTCTCGATCACATCGCGAAAGCCCTCGGGGGAGACCTCCCAGAAGGCAGAAGGGTCGGTCATGAAGCGGGGGTTGACGGTGCGCATGCCGATGCCGGCGTTGCTGACGAGCACGTCCAGACCGCCCAGGTGCTCGTAGGCCGCCTCGACGCCCGCATCGACCGAGTGCTCGTCGCGGGCGTCCATCTCGAGCCCGACGGCCCCGATCTCGGCCGCGGCCGCCTCGGCGCGCGCACGATCGCGGCTGGTCAGCACCACCCGGGCTCCGGCGGAGACCAGCGCGGCGGCCATCGCCTGGCCAAGGCCACTGGTCCCACCGGTCACGAGCACACGGGTCGACTGCAGCTGCGGTGTCGTCATACCAAGACGCCGGAGCCTACCGTCGATGTGCGCGGCGCCGCCCCGCGCTGAACCGCAACTATGGGCCGGCGTCGTCGTTGTCTTACCCGCGTGCCCGCAACGACCCACGGCATCGTCGGCCGCTGCGCGGTCCTCGCGGTCGCCGCCGTCGTGGTGGCGCTGCTGAGCGCCTGCGGCGGTTCGAGGGCGCGGCCCAGGGCGCTCCCGACCACGCACAGCGATCCGGTGTCGATGTTCACCGCCGGCGCGGCACTTGAGACCGACCCCGCCGGGACGCTGGCCGAGCTCAAGCGGCTGGGCGTCAACCGCGTGCGCCTGTTCCTGAGTTGGGGATCGGTCGCCCCGCACCCCGACTCCAGGCGCAGGCCGAGCGTCGACGCCACCGACCCCGCGGCCTATCCGGCGGCCAACTGGTCGAGAACTGACACGATCGTCCGTGACGCCAAGGCCGCGGGCATCGGGCTCGACGTGCTGCTCGGCGGGCCGCCGCCGCTGTGGGCGTCGGGCAAGGGCGCGCCGCCACCGGCCGCCAAACACCCGTTCTGGAAGCCCGACGCCAAGGAGTTCGGACGATTCGTGGTCGCCGCCGGCACGCGCTACGACGGTCATTACACCCCGCCCGGCGCCGCAAAGCCTCTGCCCCGGATCGACTTCTGGTCGATCTGGAACGAGCCCAATCTCGGGAGCAACCTTGCGCCCGAGATGACGCGCTCGTACTCGTCGGTCGAGGTCGCACCTCGCTACTACCGGCGGCTGGTCGATGCCGCCTGGAAGGCGCTCCACGCCACCGGCCACGGCCGCGACACGATCCTGATCGGCGAGCTCGGGCCGGCCGGCTCGCATGCCGCCGGGGCACCGGGCCTGTTCAACGCCATGGCCCCGCTGGCGTTCCTGCGCGCGCTGTATTGCGTGAACGCGAACTATCAGCAGCTCCGGGGATTGCAGGCGAGGCAACGCGGCTGCCCGACGACGGCCGCCGGCTCGACTCGCTTCGTGGCGCAGAATCCGGGACTGTTCAGGGCCACCGGATTCGCTGACCACCCGTACCCGTTCACGTCGCTGCCGCCCGACGCGCGGGTCCCCAACGAGCCCGACTACACCGAGCTGGCCAACATCCCGACCCTCGAGGAGACGCTCGATCGGCTGCAGCGGCTGTATGGCTCACAGTCGAAGTTCCCGATCTGGTCGACCGAGTTCGGCTACATCACCAACCCTCCCAATCCGCAGTACACGGTCAGCCCCGTGCTCGCCGCCGAATACCTCAACTGGGCGGAGTACCTCAGCTGGAAGGATCCGCGAGTTCGGTCCTATGACCAGTTTCTGCTTGCCGATTCCGCCACCCAGGATTTCGCGTCGGGTCTGGAGACCTCGACCGGCGCCAGGAAGCCGGCATACGCCGCTTACCGGATGCCGTTATTCCTCCCCACGACGACGACGACCAACGGCGCGCCGCTCGAGGTCTGGGGCGACGTGCGCCCGGCCAAGTTCGTGCCCGAGGGCAAGCGCGCACCCGCCGAGCTCCAGTACCGGCCGGCCTCCGGGGGCGCGTGGAAGACGATCGCCAAGGTGTCCGCGCTCAGCAGGGAGGGGTACTTCGACATTCTCCAGACGTTCCCCGCCAGCGGCTCGGTCCGGACTCGCTGGGTCTATCCCGACGGCGAGGCGATCACCAGCCGCACCGTTGCGATCAGCCTGCACTAGAGGTCGCGCCGGGGGTAGCCTCCGGCCATGGTCCGCGATTCGGTCTTATCCCGGCTACTTGAGTCACGGCCCTGGTAGCGGCGGCGGCCACCTCAGGCGGCCGCCTGGGGCTGGTGGGAGGGGGTTCCGTGTGGTGGTCACACCGGCGAGCCGCAACGGCTCGCTGGGGAGGGCTGCGCATGGATCGGCGCGGCGCGGGAGAGAGTTGGAGCTGTGAGAGGCGATGCCTCTCAGACTCCGGGTGGCCGAGAGGGGTTGTGGGCGATCCTTCCTGCTGGGGAGTGAAGATCTCCCACGACCTCCCCAGGGACAGGCTCCGTCGGCCGATCGGCGGTGTCTGTGGTAGGACGGTCCTCTCACAGGCTCGCCCGCCACGCCAGGCCGCTCTTCCCCGGTCGCAGTTGACGTGCGCTGTGTCGCGCGCGACCTCGTCGAGCTCCTCGTTCCCGCGGTCGTGCTGCTGCTGCTCGCGCTCTATGTCCCGTTGTACGGCGCACTGATCGCGCTGTTCGTGGTCTGGCACAGCCACCGCAACTCGCTCAACGCGCGGCGCAACATCGCGACTGCGTGCACCGGCCTGGCGATCTTCAACCTGGTGGCACCCGACGTGCTTGTCCCGCTGATCAGCCTGTAGGCCAGACCCGTCGTCAGCCTGACGGGTCGACCTCACTCACGGTCAGGCGGACCGGTCGGAGACCGAGAGTCACCGGGCAAGCTTGGCAGGCTCATCGAGGCGCACCAGCTTCGTGGGGTTGCGCATCACGTAGACCCGGGTGACCCGCCCATTCTCGACCGCAAGGGTCACCGCGGCGCCCAGCTCGCCGTCGAACTCGACCCGGAGCGCGGGCGCGCCGTTGAGCCACACGGTGCTCGTCTCCAGCGCGGCCGGCGCCCGGTCGGCGCGCGCGAGCAGCCTCGCCACCGCGTCCGCGCCGTGGATCGGTGCCCGCACGGCGGCTGCAAGCCCGCCCCCATCGGCGATCAGGACGACGTCCGGCGCCAGGACCTCCATCAGCTCCTGCACCTGGCCGGTTTGCATCGCCACCAGGAACCGCTCCACCACGGCCTGCTGCTCGGACCGGGTCACCGGCACCCGCGGTCGCCGTGCCGCGACATGCTCGCGGGCGCGGCGCGCGATCTGGCGCACCGTGGCCGCCGGCCTCTCGATGGCTTCGGCGATCTCACCGTAGGGCATGTCGAAGACCTCGCGAAGCACGAACACCGCGCGCTCGGTCGGCCCCAGGGTCTCCAGCACGGTCAGCATCGCCATCGAGACACTCTCCGCGAGCTCGACGTCCTCCGCGATGTCCGGGCTGGTCAGCAGCGGTTCGGGCAGCCACTCGCCGACGTATTGCTCGCGCCGGCGCGACAGCGTTCGCATCTGGTTGAGCGCCTGCCGGGTGACCACCCGGATGAGATAGGCGCGCGGGTCGCGCACCTGTGAACGATCGACGTCGGCCCACCGCAGCCACGCCTCCTGCAACACGTCCTCGGCGTCGGCCGCCGAGCCCAGCATCTCGTAGGCGACGGTGAACAGCAAGCTGCGGTGGGCGACGAACGGGTCCTCGGTCATGCCGTCGTCCCTACGCCGCAATGCTCTCCGGCCTTGCCGTCAGCGGGATCTCGCAGGCGCTGGAGAATCCCTGCGACTCGATCCCGAGGGCCACGTTGCTCCTCGTCGAGAAATTGGAGAAGGCGATGAACACGGTGAGCTCGACCAAAGCTGCCGCGCCGAGCCGGTCCAGCAGCCGCGCCGACAGCTCGTCGCTGACGGTCGGCGGCGTATTCGTCGTCGCCTCGGCGTACTCCATCACGTCGCGCTCCAGCTCCGTGAACACATCTGACTCCCGCCAGCGCGGCACCTGGCTGGCCTTGGCCAGGTCCAGGTTCTCGTTCTGCGCCTGGAAGTAGCCGATGTCGAGGCAGAAGCTGCAGCCGACCTGGGCCGCGACCGCCATATGCGCGAACGACTTCAGGCCCGCGTCGGCCGCATCCCACTCGCCGACCTTTCCCCCGAGCGCCAGTGAGTCCTCGGCGACCTTCGGGTTGTGCCACGTCGCCTCAAGGGGTTCGGGCACGACCCCGAACTGTGCGATGAGGCTCTCGCTGAGCTCGGCCGGGAGCTCGGCCTTGGGAACGCGTAGTGCCATGGTGTCCTCCATGTCCGTGTGTCTGTCCGGGCATGTAGACACCGCCGCGCGCGCGAGCGTGACACCCAGCCGCGAGTTACGGGCGATCGGCCGGGACCGCGGCTGGTCAGATGAAGTCGGCGGCGCTCAGCATCGCCTCGATGGCGCATCCGGGCCGGTGTCCGTGGCGGCTCGAGCCGCAGCACTCCGGACAGACCCCGCCGGACTTCACGGGAGTCAGGCCGCTCCATTGATGCTCGCCGAGCAGCCGCCGCATCTCCGCATTCTGCGTGACGAGCTCAAGAATCTCGGATGGACTGAGCTGAACGTCGTCAGCCATGGCCCAAAAATCTACTCCTTGGGCTGACGCGCCTCAACCGAGGTGGACCGCGTGCACATCTGGGAGGCTGTGGGCGTGCCCAGCTCGTCGCGCATCGCTCACGCCGGGTTGGCCTTCGCCCATCCCATGCCGGAGGCGGCCGTCGACGCGGCCATCGCGGCCCTGCCCCTCCCGCGTGAGCCGCTGGTCCTGGATACGGGCTGCGGGAGCGGCGCGATCCTGCTGCGCACGTTGCGGGCGTACGCGACCGCGCGCGGGGTCGGCGTCGATCTGGACGCGGACGCGATCGCCGAGGCCCGAGAGCGCGCCGCCGGCTCGCCGGCCCGGTTCGAGGTCCGGGACGCCGCAACCGTCGAGGGCCGGTTCGACGCGATCATCAACGTCGGCTCCTCGCACGCCCACGGTGGCTTCCCGGCAGCGCTCGCGAGCCTGCGGCGCCTCGCGCCCGTGGTCATGTATGGCGAGGGGTTCTGGCGGCGGCCCCCGTCAGAGGACTTTCTAAAGGCCCTGGGCGGCGCGACCGTCGATGAGCTCGCAGACCTCGACGGCCTGCACGCCGCCATCGCAATGGCCGGCTTTGACGTCGTGCACGAGTCCTTGGCCGCCGACGCGGACTGGGAGCGCTACGAGGAGACCCTGGGCGCCAACGCCGAGCGCCACGACACGCCCGAGACCCTCGCCTACGCGCGGCGGATCCGCGATCGGCGCGCGCTGCCCGGCGGCACCGACACCCTCGGGTTCGCGCTCCTGGTGCTCCGTTCCGCGTGACGGCAGGGCGCGCAAGCGATCAGTTTTCGAGAAGCGCGAGTCCCGGAAGCGCAATACGGTGACCCGGCATGTGCTTCATGCATCACCCAGCACTCCTCGGGCGCGACGCCGCGGACGTCTCCCCGACAGCCGAACGTGCCCCGGACGCCTCCCGGACCACCGAGCGTGCCCGGGACGCCGGTCCGCCCTCAGACCCATCCCCGCTCACCGGTCGCCACGCGGCTGCCATCCCCATCCCCTCAGCGCAGAACCCGATGCCTGCGACCCCTGACGAGGTGCTCTGCAGCGCGTGAGCAGCGAGCCGCATCGGGGCTTGCGTGGACGGCTAAAGCCCTGCACAGGAGCAGAAAGCGCTGACGAGCTAACGTCATAGGGAGGCACGGGGGCGCGGGCGTCCACGCAACAATCGGGCGTTCGACCGTGTTCTAGTTCCTGTCCCGTCGTTCTCCCAACCATCTGTGAGGCTCATGAAGCGCTGTCTGCCACTTCTCCTGACCCTGTTCGCTCTGGCCGTGCCCGCAACCGCGGCTGCAGCCCCCACCTTCGGCGCCGAGGTCGGCACCGATTTCACCAGTCAGCTACGCGGCCAGTTGTCGCAGGACAAAGTGGTGAGCAACCTCCAGGCGCTGTACAAGGCCGGTGGGCGGGTCGGTCGCGCCGACTCCGGTTGGACGCTCACCGAGCCCAAGGCTCCGGTCCACGGCCGCCACCACTACGACTGGAAGTACGACGACATGATCGTCACGGACATGGCGACCGCTCGCCTGCGCTGGGAGCCGACGCTCGCGTTCGCGCCCAACTGGGCCGAGGTGCACCGGTCTCGGATCCTGCACCTCAAGTCAGGGAAGGCCATCGCCTACCTGCCGCCCGCCAGCAACGCGACCTTTGCCACGTACGCGACCGCGTTCATGAAGCGCTACGGGCCGCACGGCGCCTTCTGGAAGGCCAACCCGACCCTCTCCAACGTGCCCGTGACCAACGTCGAGGTGTGGAACGAGCCCGACAACATCCATGACTGGGGGACCGACATCAACCTGTCGGACTACATGCGGATGTATGAGGCCGTGCGTACCGCCGTGCACCGTGTCGATCACAGCGCGCGGGTGATGACGGGCGGTCTGGCCTGGACCGAGTCCTCACTGCCGCGCCTGCTCAAGGCGTTCCGGGGCCAGCCGATGGACGCCCTCGCCATCCACCCCTACGGCCCCAACCCGAGCCAGTCGATCAAGGTGGCCAAGGACGCTCTGGCCGACATGAGCCAGTTCGGCCGCGGCCGGACTCCGGTCGTCGCCAACGAGTACGGCTGGACATCGACCCGCGACACCTGGGGCACGACCAGCGCGAAGAACGTCAAGCCCTACGCCTACAACGCGCTGGTCGGCCTGGCCAAGCTGCGCCTCGCCGAGATCTCCCCGTTCTCGTGGGCCGATCCCTCCTGGGGACTGAGCACCGGCTCCTTCGCCAGGGCCGTCGCGAAGATCCAGCACCACCACTGATCCGGGAGCGCGCGCCGGCTGATGGCGGCGGCCAGCAACGTGACGCCCGGACAGGCGGGCGCCCAACCAGTCCACGGAGGCGGTACTTCCGTACACCTACACGGTCGGCGCGCCGACCTCCTGAGGGGGCCGGCAGTCACCCGGGTTCGCCGGCCTCCTGAGGGGGGCCGGCGCCGTCCGGGCACGCCGGAGGGAGGCATCGGCGGTTATCGACGCGCAGCACCCGCGGATGTGGGCTTGCCCCTACGATCGCCCGGTCGCGCCTGAATGGGCGACCCGGCCGACGTCGCCCTGCGTGACCGCCGCATGCTCTCGGCCCCGAGCACCATTCAGCATCCGGCACACGGCGCGTCCCGACCAGGGCTGCCCGCGGCTGGGGACTACACGCGCCGCACCGAGTCGGGTCGGCCACGCTGACCATCCGGTTCACACGCGTCCGCTGATCCGGGGCTACAATCCCTGCCAAGGGTCGGCAGCACAGCCGGCAAAGGAGTGCACGCGTTCGTAGTAGTTGCAATTGAGCACCTCCCGCGTTTCGCAGCACACGATCTCCCGGGAGGGAAAGATGGCAACTGGAACCGTGAAGTGGTTCAGCGACGAGAAGGGCTTTGGGTTCATCACGCCCGATGACCCCGGCAAGGACCTGTTCGTCCACCACTCTGCGATCGCCGGCAGCGGCTTCAAGTCGCTCGCCGAGGGCGCGAAGGTCTCCTTCGACGCCGAGCAGGGCCCCAAGGGCCCGGCCGCGGCGAACGTTCAGACGATCTAGTCCGAACACGCTGTGACTGTCGACGGCCCGCCATCGTGCGGGCCGTCAGTCGTTTAAGAGGACCTACCCTCTGCGTCGAGGGCGAGCCCGAACGGGCTGCCCTCCGAGTCGCGACAGATGGCCCACTGCGATCCGGGATGGATCACCGTGCCCCCGAGCTCGACGACCCGCTCAAGCGCCGCCTTGAGGTCGGCCACCGCGAAATACGGCAGCGATACCGTGTCGCCCGGGCCGGTGCCGCGGCGATGGACCCCGATCGTCGTCCCGTCGGCCTGGGTCTGCCAGCCGCGCCCCTCCGCCTCTCCCCGATCGCCCAGCTCGGCTTCGAGCACGCCTGACCAGAAGCGCAGCGCGCGCTCGGGGTCATCGGCGGGAAATTCGACGAGGGAGAGCTTCACGTCCGGAGATCGCACCATACCTGGCGCCGGGCTGCCCCAGGGCGGGGGGCCGTGATGACCTAACGTGTCGGCATGGAGCCCGCCGTGCTCACCCCGGCTGTCGTCGTCGACGCCGCGGCGGTGACGGAGCTCGTCGTGGCGCTCGAGATCGCGCTCTACGGCCAGACGACGTTCTCACAGCCCGACCTCGAGGACGAGTGGTCTGAGGCCGACCTCGCCCAGGACGCGCGCGTCGTCCGCGCGGGCGATCGCATCGTCGGCTACGCGCTGATCGACAGGCGGGGCGGGTACTGGCGCGTGCAGGGACACGTTCACCCCGACGCGTGGGGCCGCGGGATCGGCACGCTGCTCGTGACGGGTGCCGAGCGTGAGGCCGTCCAGAGCGGCATCGGGAGACTTCAGAACAGCGTCCTGGAAGCCGACCGCGCCGGCCGCGAACTGATCGAATGCCTCGGCTACGGCGCGGTGCGCGTCTTTCGCGAGATGCGCATCGAGCTCGTCGCGCCGCCCCCCGCACCCGAATGGCCCGACGGGCTGCGCGTCACCGCGTTTGACCCAGAGCGTGATGTCGGCGCCTTCTACACCGCCCACCAGGAGGCGTTCGCCGATCACTGGGACTATCCGCCGCGCGGCTTTGAGTCGTGGTCACGGGGCTACCTCGAGAGCGAACGGTATGACCCGAGCCTGTGGTGCGTGGTCCGGGCGGGCAACGAGATCGCGGCCGGGGCGATCTCCACGTGCGACACCTATGGCGGCGGCTGGGTTCAGACCGTCTTCACGCGACGCCCGTGGCGCAAGCGGGGCCTCGGGGCGGCGCTGCTGCGCGACGCGTTCACCCGCCTGTGGGGGCGCGGCGAGCGCAGCATCGGGCTCGGGGTCGACGCCGCCAGCGATACCGGCGCGTTTCGGGTCTATGAGCGCGCCGGAATGGCGCCCGCGCTGGGCTGGGTGGTCTACGAGAAGCGTCTCGGCGACTCCGCCTGAAACGTCGCCACGGCCCGACCTGAGAGCACGCGCGCGGGGGCCATCCGCGACAATGCCGCGCGTGCGGAATGCTCTTGGGCGCTGGGGGGTGCTTGCCGCTTGTGCCGCCCTCGGCATCCCGGGCGTGGCCGCGGCCCGGGAGGAGTCGGTGACGATGGCGGTCGCGGCCCGCTCGATCACCCGGCCGATCGCTCCCGGCTTCCTGGGGCTGGCACTGGAGTACAGCGGGATCCGGGCCTGGGTGGGCCCCGGGACGGCGCCGCCCAACCCCGTCCTGGTCCAGCTCATCCGCAACCTCGACCCGGTCGGGCGGCCCGTGATCCGGGTCGGCGGACTGAGCACGGACCATTCATGGTGGCCGGTCCCGGGAATGCGAGAGCCGCTCGGGATCACCTTCACCCTCACCCCGGCCTGGGCGCAGTCGCTGCAGTCGCTGGCCCGGGCGGTCAACGCGCAGCTCGTGCTGGGCGTCAACCTGGAGGCCGACAGCCCGCGCCTGGCCCAGACCGAGGCCAACGCGTTCGTCACGTGGATCGGGCGGCGCTACATCGGCGCGCTCGACATCGGCAACGAGCCGCCCCTGTACCCGAGCATGCCCTGGTATCGCCTCCGGGGCCACGAGCTCTTCCCCTGGTACACCGACATCGGGACGGCCGTGTTCGGGCGCGGACTGAGCTGGGGACCGGCGGCGTACGTGGCGGACTATGCGCGGATCCTGGATGGGCTGCCACGCCTTCCGGTCGCCGGCCCCGACACGCAGCGGGCATCGTGGTTCGCCGCCTATGAGCGCTTCCTGGCGCCGCGCTCGCGGCTGCGGATGCTCGCCTCTCACGGCTACGGGCTCAACAACTGCGTGACGAACCCCGCGTCGGCCGCCTACCCGTCGGTTCCGCACCTGCTGGGCGACTACGCCCTGCACGACCTTCTCAACACGCTCATCCCATACGTCGGCCTCGCCCACGCCAACGGGGCGACGTTCCGGATCGACGAGATGGGCTCGGTCACGTGCAACGGCCGCGTCGGCGTGAGCAACACCATGGCGTCCGCGCTGTGGATGGCGTCGGCGCTGTTCAGCGCCGCCCAGGACGGCGTCGACGGCGTCAACCTCCACACCTACATGGGGCTCTCCAACGGGCTCTTCGACTTCACCGACTCGGCGCACGGTTGGACCGGTGCGGTCCATCCGCTCTACTACGGCGCCCTGCTCTTCGCCGATGCGGCGCCCGCCGGCTCCCATCTGCTCCACGTGTCCCTCAGCGGGCCGACGACGCTCCACGGGTGGGCGACGACGGGACCCGGCGCCGTGCGCCACGTGCTCCTGGTCAACGACAGCACGACGGACAGCGCCGGCGTGGTGGTGCGCGCGCCGCGCGGCGTCCTGGGCACCCGACCGGCCCAACTGGAGCGGCTGAGCGCGCGGAGCGTCTCCGCGACGGACGGCATCACCGTGGGAGGGCGCAGCTTCGGCGCCGCGACCACGACCGGCGTGCTGCCCGCGCCTGTTCACGATCCCGTCGCGCCCCGACGCGGTACCTACCGCGTGACACTGCCCCCGGGGAGTGCGGCGGTGCTCACCTTCACCACCCGATGACAGGAGTCCGAGGGGCGGATCGCGGCGGCGTGTAGGCTGCGATCGTGGTTGTCGCACACCTGGGGCCATGACGATCCGGACGCTGCTCAACCAGACCGCTGGGCTGGCGGCGGACTATCTCGAGGCGCTGCCCGAGCGTCCGGTGGGCTGGCTGGCCGACGTCGAGGAGCTGCGCTCACGGCTGGGCGGGCCGCTGCCCGAGACGCCCGCCGATCCCCATGAGGTGATCGCTGAGCTGGCCGCCGGGGCGGAGCCCGGTCTGGTGGCGAGTCCGGGTGGGCGCTACTTCGGCTTCGTCATCGGCGGGACCGCGCCGGCCGCGGTCGCGGCCGACTGGCTCACCTCGGTGTGGGACCAGAACGCGGGCCTGTACGTGTGCTGCCCCTCGTCGGCCGTGGTCGAGGAGGTGGCCGGGGTCTGGCTGGGCGAGCTGCTCGGCTTGCCCGCCGGAGTGGGCTTCGGCCTGGTCACGGGATGTCAGATGGCGCACGTCACCGCGCTGGCCGCCGCTCGCCACAGCGTCTTCGCCCGGGCGGGCTGGGACGTCGGCGAGCGGGGTCTCATCGGCGCCCCGGCGGTCCGGGTCCTGGCCGGCGCCGAGCGCCACATCACCGTCGACCGCGCGCTGCGGCTGCTCGGGTTCGGCACCGGGTGCGTGACGCCCATCCCGGCCGACGCGCAGGGGCGCATGCTGCCCGGCGCGCTGCGCGAGGCGCTCGCCGCCGGCGACGGACCGGCGATCGTCTGCGCGCAGGCCGGCAACGTCAACACCGGTGCCTTCGATCCGCTGGATG
>CAWHOH010000006.1:0-227691 GCA_963830945.1 uncultured Actinomycetota bacterium
TCGAGCTGCTAAACGACGCCGAGGCGGTCGCCACCGAGCGGCGGCTGCCGGCGGTGGCGCGTCGCGCCGCCCTGCTGCGCGAGCGATTCATCTAGGTCGGTCTGTTCGCGCAGTTGCGCGTGCACGGCTCAGCCGGGGTTGCGGGGGGCGCTACCCTCCGCGGCCTATGCCCAAGACTCTGGTCATCGCCGAGAAGCCGTCGGTCGGTCGCGACCTCGTGCGCGTGCTCCCGGGCGCCTTCAACAAGCAGGGCGGCAAGGGAGAGGAGTACCTGGAGGGACCCGACCACGTCGTCACGTGGGCGGTCGGCCACCTCGTCCAGCTCGCCGACCCCGACGAGTACGACGAGAAGTACAAGAAGTGGCGCATGGCCGACCTGCCGATCGTCCCGGACCGGTTCAAGCTGGTGGTTCGCGACGAGCGCTCCAAGAAGCAGATGAACGTCGTCAAGCGCCTGCTCGGGCGCGAGGACGTCGAGGAGGTCGTCAATGCGTGCGACGCCGGCCGCGAGGGCGAGCTCATCTTCGCCTACCTCTATGAGAAGGCAGGCTCGCGCAAGCCGGTGCGCCGGTTGTGGCTGAACTCGATGACCAAGTCGGCGATCGAGGCGGCCTTCTCAGAGCTGCGCCCCAGCGACGAGTACGCCTCGCTGGAGGCGGCGGCGCGCTCGCGCTCGGAGGCCGACTGGATCGTGGGCATGAACTCCACGCGAGCGGCCACCATCCGCCTGCGCTCCTCGTTTGACGGCGCGGTCTCCCTGGGTCGGGTGCAGACGCCGACGCTGGCGATCCTGGCCAGGCGCGAGGAGGAGATCCGCGCCTTTAAGCCCGAGCCCTACTGGGTCGTCGACGCGGCCTTCCGCGCGGTGGCCGAGCCCGCGGGGCGCGCCTATGAGGGCCGGTACCACGCCGCGGCGGGCGCGGCGGGCGGAGCCGGTCCGCGGCTGAAGACCGCCGAGGAGGCGCGGGCCATCGTCGCCGCCTGCCGCGACCAGGTGGGCACGATCACCAAGCTCGAGAAGACCGAGCGCAAGGAGCGCGCCCCGCTCCTCTATGACCTCACCCAGCTCCAGCGCGACGCCAACGGCCGCTACGGCTTCAGCGCCCGGCGCACGCTGGCGGCCGCCCAGCGGCTCTACGAGGAGCACAAGGCCCTCACCTATCCCCGCACCAACTCGCGCTACATCACCGGCGACATGGTGCCCGAGATCAAGCCGATCGCCAGGCTGGTGGGCGGAGCGCCCGAGTACGCGGCCGCCGCGCAGTACGTGCTCGGCCTCGACGTGCTCCCGCTGGGCCGGGTGGTCAACGACGCCAAGGTCACCGACCACCACGCCATCATCCCTACCAACGCCGAGCGCCACCCGGTCGACAAGATGAACGAGGACGACCGCCGGGTCTATGACCTGGTCGGTGCGCCGCTTCCTCGCCGTCTTTCATCCCGAGGCGGTGTCGGAGAACACGCGCGTGGAGACCACGGTCGCCTCTCACGTGTTCCGCACCCGCGGCAAGCTCCTGCTCGTCCCCGGCTGGCGCGGCGTCTACGGTGAGACCGCCGACCTGGACGACGCCCCCGCCGACAACGAGGACGAGGGCTCAGAGCAGCGCCTGCCCCGCCTCAACAAGGGCGAGGACGCCGCCGTCACCAAGGTCGGCGACGAGGCCAAGGAGACCAAGCCGCCGCGCCGGCACACCGAGCGCTCGCTCCTGGACATGATGGAGACCGCCGGCAAGCTCGTGGACGAAGAGGAGCTGCGCGAGGCCATGAAGGACTCGGGTATCGGCACCCCGGCCACGCGGGCGGCGATCATCGAGCGCCTGCTCCAGGTCGGCTACATCGAGCGCGACGGCCGCGCCCTGGTGGTCACCGAGAAGGGCCTCAACGTCATCCGCCTGCTCGGCGAGCATCCCCTGACCAGCCCCGGCCTCACCGGCGACTGGGAGCACCGGCTCTCCAACATCGAGATCGGCCGCGACTCGCGCGAGAAGTTCATGGGCGACATCGTGAAGTTCACGGAGTCGACCGTCGGCGAGCTGGACGCCAAGCTCAAGGATGTGCGCATCCCGCGCGCCAACCTCGGCCCCTGTCCCGTGTGCGGCCGCGATATCAACGAGAACCGCAAGGGCTACTCCTGCTGGGGCCGCGAGGACCCCGGCTGTGGCTTCGTCATCTGGAAATCCAAGGCGAGCAAGCAGCTGCCGCTGGCGGTGGCACGCGAGCTGATCAAGACCGGCCGCACCGAGAAGCCCGTCACCGGTTTCAAGGGCCGCTCGGGCAAGGGCTTCCGGGCCCGGCTGGCCTTGATGCAGAACGAAGAGGGCAAGTGGCGCGTGGAGTTCGACGAGCCCTGGGCCAAGGAGGGCGCCAAGCCCCCCGAGGCCGAGGAGGGCGCCGCCGAGGCCGCCGCCGACGGCGCCGAGGCCCCCGCCGAGCACTCCGCCGCCGCCTGAGCCTCAGCGCGCTGCCGTCGCCGCCTGAGCGCCGGCGCCCGCTTTAGCCGTCGGGGCCGCGCGCCAGTATTGGGGGCGTGCCCCTGACGCTCGTCCTCGGCCCGGCCAACTCCGCCAAGGCGGGAGTGGTGCTGGGCGCCTACGCCGACGCCGCCCGCCGCGGGGCGCTGCTCGTCGTGCCCACTGCGCTCGACGCGCGCCACTACGCCCGTGAGCTGGCCGGAGACGGGGTCGTGCTGGGCTCGGTGGTCACCTTCAGCGGACTGGCCTATGAGATCGCCCGCCGGGCGCAGTACGCCGGCCGCCGCGTCTCCGAGCTCCAGCGCGAGCGGATCCTCACGCGTGTCGTCGCCGGGTCGCGCCTCGACGTCCTCCGGGCCTCCGCCTCGGCCGCGGGGTTCCCGGCCGCCGCGGGCGAGCTGATCGCCGAGCTGCAGCGCTCCCTGGTGGATCCGGGCCGGTTCATCACGGGCCTGCGCGCCTGGGCGGCGCAGGACGTGCGCCGGGCCCCGTACGCCCACGAGGTGGGGCGCCTCTACGGCGACTATGTCCGCGAGCTCGACCGCCTGGGCCGCGTCGACCGCGAGCTCTACGCCTGGCGCGCGCTGGACGCGCTGCGGGCCACGCCGCATCGCTGGGGCGCAGGGCCAGTGTTCTTCTACGGCTTTGACGACCTCACCGCACTGGAGCGCGACGCCGTGGAGACGCTGGCGCGCGTGGTCGGAACCGAGGTCACCGTCTCGCTCACCTACGAGCCGGGCCGCGAGGCGCTGGTGGCGCGCGCCGAGACGATGGAGGAGCTGCGCCCGCTGGCCGAGCGCGTTCTTGAGCTGCCCGCCCAGGACGAGCACTACGCGCCGGCCTCGCGCGCCGTGCTGCACCACCTCGAGCGCTCACTCTTCGCGGGCACCCCGCCGCGCCCGTCCACGCGCGTGGATCCGGGCGAGGCGGTGACCCTGCTGGAGGCCGGCGGGGAGCGCGCCGAGGCCGAGCTCGTCGCCCAGCAGGTGCTCGAGCTGCGGCGTGCCGGCGTCCCCGCGGGCGAGATCGTCGTCATCTACCGCTCACGCCCGCAGGCCGCGCCCCTGCTGGGGCACGTCTTCGCGCAGTACGGGATCCCGCTGGCCACCGGCCACGCGCCGCTGCTGGCCCACACCCCGCTCGGGCGCGGACTGCTCGGCGCCGCGCGCTGTGCGCTGGCGCCCGCCGGCGAGTCACGCGCGGCGGACCTGCTCGCCTACCTGCGGACCCCGGGGCTCCTGGAGACGCCGGAGATCGCCGACGGCCTGGACGCCGACGTGCGCCGGGCGGGGCTGCGCACCGCCGCGCAGGCGCGCGAGCGGCTGGGCTGGGAGCTGCCCGAGCTCGACGAGCTGGCCCAGGCGGGCGACCCCGCGCGGGCGGTGTGCCGCCTGGCGCGCCGGCTGTTCTCCGCGCCCCACCGCGGCGCCGCTTCGGTGCTGAGCGACGCCGAGGCGCTGGACGCCCGAGCGCTGCGAGCGCTCGTGGTGGCAGTCGACGAGCTCGCCCAGCTCGACCTCACGCCCACCGGGGCGGAGCTGGTGGAGCTGCTTGAGCGCCTGACCGTGCCGATGGCGGACCCAGCTCACGGCGCCGAGGGGACCGACGCGGTGCTGCTCGCCGAGCCGCTGGAGGTCCGCGCACGGCGCTTTCGTGCCGTCTTTGTCTGCGGCCTGCAGGAGGGCGAGTTTCCGCGCCCGGCCAGTCCCGAGCCGTTCCTGTCTGACGAGCGCCGCTTTGAGCTGGCCTCCGCGAGCGGGGTCCGTCTGCGCCCCCGCGAGGATGCGCTGGCCGCCGAGCGCTACCTGTTCTACGCCGCGCTGTCGCGTGCGACCGAGCGGGTGTTCCTGGCCTACCGCAGCTCCGACGAGGAGGGCAACCTCGCCCTGCCCTCGCCGTTCATCGCCGACGTGGCCGAGCTGCTGGCCCCCGACTGGGCCGCCCGGAGGCGCCGACGCCTGCTCGCCGACGTCGTCTGGGAGCCCGGGCGCGCCCCCACCGAGCGCGAGCGCGCTCGGGCGGCGGCCGACTGCGGAGCGGCGCCGGGCGGCGAGCCGCCCGCGCGCCGGCGGGTGCTCGGCGCCGAGGCGCTGGGCCGGATGCGCCACACCGAGATCCTCTCGGCCGGGGCGTTGGAGGCTTATTCCAACTGCCCCGTCCGCTGGCTCATCGAGCGCGAGCTCCAGCCGCAACAGCTGATCCCCGAGCCCGAGGCGCTGGCCCGCGGCAGCCTCATGCACGACGTGCTGGAGCGCCTGCTCGGCGAGCTGGACGGTCCGGTGACTCCGGACACGCTCGCGGGGGCGCAGGCGATCCTTAACCGGCTGCTCGCCGAGCTGGCGGCCGAGGGAGGCGCGGCGCTCGGCGTCGGCAGCCCCGAGGTCGTACGGGCGGGGGCGCTGCGCGCCATCGAGGCCGACCTGCGGCGCTACCTGGAGCACGAGGCGCGCACGGCCGGGGAGTGGCGCCCGCTGGGGCTGGAGCTGCGGTTCGGCTTCGAGGGCGAGGAGGGGTCACTGCCGGCACTCGAGCTCGGCGAGGGCCCCGAGCGCGTGCGGGTGCGCGGCGTGGTCGACCGCGTCGACGTCGACGGCGCGGGACATGCCGTCGTGCGCGACTACAAGTCCGGCGCGAGGCGCCCCGCCTGGTCGGCGGCCCGCTGGAGAGAGGACCGCCAGCTGCAGGTCGCCCTGTACATGCTCGTGGTCCGCGAGCTCACCGACGCAGAGCCCGTCGCGGGCTTCTACCAGCCCCTGCGCGGCGAGGACCTGCGTGCCCGGGGTGTGTTCGTCAAGGGGACGCCCGTCGGCCCCGGCGTGGTGGCCACCGACGCCCGGGCGGGCGAGGAGCTCGACGAGATGCTCGCCGACGCAGCGCAGCGCGCGGTGTCCGTGGCGACCTCGCTGCGCGCCGGCGAGCTCGAACCGTGCCCGCAGAACTGCTCGCGCGACGGCTGCATGTACCCGGCGATCTGCCGAAGCCAGTGAGCGTGTCCCCGCCACTGGACCCACCTTTCGCGGCGCCGGGGACGAGCCGCGCGCCCAGGCTCGGGCCGGGGGCGAGCGGCGTGGACGCCGAGCAGCAGCGGGCCATCGAGCGGCGCGCCGGCGACCTGCTGCTCGACGCCGGCGCCGGCAGTGGCAAGACCTCGGTGCTGGTCGAGCGCTTCGTCCAGTCGGTGCTGCAGGACGGGATCGACGTCGCGGCGATGCTCACGATCACCTTCACCGAGAAGGCCGCCGCCGAGCTGCGCGACCGGATCCGGTTGCGGCTGCGCGCACTGGGTGCGCCCGAGGCGGCGCGGCGCACCGAGAGTGCCTTCATCTCCACGATTCACGGCTTCTGCGCCCGGGTGCTGCGGGCCAACGCGCTGGCCGCCGGGCTGGACCCGCAGTTCGCGGTGCTCGACCGCTACCAGTCAGAGCCCCTGGCGGTGGCGGCGTTCGAGGCCGCCCTGGAGGAGCTGGCGCGCGGGGCGGGCGGGGCGGGGGCGGTCGACCTCATCGCCGACTACACCCAGTGGTCGCTGCGGGCCGCGGTGCTCGCCGTCTACGCGCAGCTGCGCTCGGCCGGCCAGCTGCACCCTCGGCTGCCGGAGGTCGCGCCCGACGAGGGCACGGATACCGCCCACCCCGCGGCCGAGCTGACCACGGCGGCCCGCGCCCTGGCCGGGGAGTTGGGTGCGATCTCCGATCCGAGCCCGCGGGTGCGCGAGGCGATCGACCGCGTTGCCGCCTGCCTGGAACTGGCCGCCGGCGAGGAGGTGTGGCCGCCCGACCTGGACCGGGGCCGGCTGCCGCGCAACGGCGCGGCGCTGAGCACCGACGCGTGCGTGCGCTACACCGAGGCGCTCGGGCGCTTCCGCGTGCACTGCGCCACCGTGGCGGCGCGGCCGGTGCGGGATCTGCTGGATCAGCTGCTCGACGCCTACGGCCGCCACTACGAGCAGCGCAAGCGCGCCGTCTCGGGCCTGGACTTCGAGGACCTGGAGCTGGTGACGCGGCGGCTGCTGCTCGAGAACAGTGAGCTGCGCCAGCGCTACGCCACCCGCTTTGAGCGCATCATGGTGGACGAGCTCCAGGACACCAACCGGGTCCAGCTGGAGCTGGTCGAGTCGATCGCCCGCGACAACCTGTTCACCGTCGGCGACGCCCAGCAGTCGATCTACGGTTTCCGCCACGCCGAGGTGGAGCTGTTCGAGCGCCGCGGCGAGCGGCTGGAGGCGGTGGGGGCGAGGGAGACGCTGCAGACCAACTTCCGCAGCCGGCCCGAGATCCTGGACGCGGTCAACCTGGCCTTCGCCGAGGCGCTGGGCGAGCGGTTCCGAGGCTGCTGCCCGGCGGGCCGGGACGGCCGTCGCCGGCTCGGGCGGTCCGGTCCCGCAGCCGCTGGCCCCGCTGGCCCCGACGGCCCCGCCGGTCAGGACGGCCTCGATGACCCGGCCGTCGAGTTCGTCCTCGTCGACAAGGCGGCCGACTGGGAGAACGAGGGGGTGGCCTCGCCGTGGCGCGTGGCCGAGGCGCGCACCCTCGCCAACCGCGTGGGCGAGCTGGTGGCCGCCGGCCACGCCCCCGGGGAGATCGTGGTCCTCATGCGGGCCACCACCGACATGCGCGCCTACGAGCGGGCGCTGGAACGCCGTGGGCTGCCCACGTATGTCATCGGAGGTCGCGGCTACTGGTCACACCCGCAGGTGGTGGACCTGGTCGCCTACCTGCGGGCGCTGGCCAACCCGCGCGACGAGGAGTCGCTCTACGGGGTGCTGGCCTCGCCGCTGGTGGGGGTCTCGCTCGACGCGCTCGTCGTGCTGGCGGCGGCGAGCCGCGCGACCGAGCGCGATCCATGGTGGCTGCTGCGCGAGCCGCGCGGCGAGCTGGCCGGGCTTGACGAGGCCGACCGGGCGCGTCTGGCGACGTTCACCGGGTGGTTCGCGGGCGAGCGCGCGCGGGCGCGAAGGTGCGGCATGGAGGAGCTGATCGACTCGGCCCTGGTCGTCAGCGGCTATGACCTGACCATGCTGGCGATGCCCGGCGGCCGCCGGCGCCTGGCCAACGTCCGCAAGCTCATGCGGCTGGCGCGCGAGCACGAGGACGCCCACGGTCCCGATCTGCACGGGTTCCTGGACCTCGTCTCCGACCGGGAAGGCGGGCGCTCGCCGGAGTCGCGCGAGAGCGAGGCCCCGATGGAGGGCGAGGGGCTGGACGCCATCCGCCTGATGACGATCCATCGGGCCAAGGGCCTGGAGTTCCCCGTGGTCGTGGTGGCCGATCTGGGCCGGGCGGTGCGCCCGCCGTCGGAGATCGTCCGCGTCACGCCCGACGGGCGGCTCGGCCTGCGCCTGTCGCGGGCGGGCGCCGCCGGGCGCGAGAACGCGTTGGACTACCGGGCCATCGGCGACGAGCAGCGCGCGGCTCAGGAGGCCGAGGAGCGCCGGCTGTTCTACGTCGCCGTGACCCGCGCCAAGGAGCGCCTGGTGCTGAGCGGCGCGCTGAAGTTCGACGGCTTCATCGGCGAGGGCGGCGCCACCGGCGGCGGACCGGCGGCCTGGCTGGCGCCGGCGTTCATCCCCGATCTGGGCGAGGTGATGGAGCGCGGGGGAGGCGAGGTGGCGCGCGAGGGGACCCGCATCGCCGTGCGCATCGGCCGGCCCGAGGATCTGATCCGCGACCCCGGCGTGGGGCGGGGGGCGAGGGCATCTGGCGGCTCCGGCGCAGCCCGCGGGCGCGGCGTCGGCCCCGGCGCGCGGCGGCGGCGTCGGCCCCGGCGGGCGCGGCGGCGTCGTCGTCGGCCCCGGCAGGCTCCCCGGTCGGCGCGCTCAGCTACTCCTCGCTGGGCGAGTACGCCCGCTGCGGCTACCGCTTCTACGCCGAGCGCGTCCTCGGGCTGCCGCCGATCCCCGAGCCCCGCGGCGCCGCCGAGCCGGCCGAGGGTCCCCGGAGCGCCGCCGACCGCGGCGTGCTCCTGCACGCGCTGCTCGAGGGCCTGGACTTCCGCCGCCCGGCGGTCCCCGGCGCCGACATGGTCTCAGCCGCGGCGGCACAGGCGGGCCTGTATCCGCCGCCGGGCCCCGCCGAGGCCGACGAGCTGGCGGCGATGGTGCGGCGGTTTGCCGACAGCGAGCTGTGCGCCCGGCTGGGCCGCGCGACGCAGACCCGGCGCGAGGAGCGCTTCGCCTTCCCGCTCTCCGCCGATCCGGCCCAGCCGCTGGTGGTCGGCGCCATCGACGTGCTCGCTCGTGAGCCCGCGGGGCGGATGCTCGTCGTCGACTACAAGAGCGACCGGCTGGAGGACGCGGACCCGGCCGCGATCGTCGCGCGCCAATACGCGACCCAGCGGCTCGTCTACGCCCTGGCGGCGCTGCACGCCGGTGCCGAGGCGGTGGAGATCGCGCACTGCTTCCTCGAGCTCCCCGACGGCCCCGTGTCGGTCACCTTCGAGCGCGCCGAGATGGCCGACCTGACCGCCCGGCTGGCGGCGCTGGGCCAGGGCGTGCTGGATCGGCGCTTCGAGGTCGCGCCGGCACCCTACCGCGGCCTGTGCGCGGGCTGCCCGGCGCAGGGCGGGCTGTGCTCGTGGCCGCTGGAGATGACCCGGCGCGAGTCGCCGGACACCCTGTTCTAGGCGCCGTCGCGGGGCTGCGGGGTCTCGGGTGTGCCGGTGGGCACGGCGGTCTGGAACTCGACGTCGATGTGCTGCTGGTCTGAGCGCTCCTCGACCTTGGCCAGCGCGCGCAGGGTCCGCTTGTCAGCCGGCGCCTCCGGCGGGCCGAACAGGCTGCGCGGCCACAGCCGGCGCGTCACCACGACGTTGATCTCGGCGGAGTAGAGCATCACCTGGGCGCCGAGGTGCAGCCACACCAGAAGGGCGATGACCAGGCCGAAGGTCTTGCCGGTGTCGCCCTGCTTGTTGAGCACGTGGCCGATGAAGAACCCGCCCAGCGCCTGCAGGATCGTCCACAGCACGCCCGCCACCACCACCCCGACGCGCAGATCGCGGTGCGGGATGACCGAGACGGTCATCAGCCTAAAGGCGGCGAAGAACAGCGCGAAGTTGACCAGCAGGGCGATGACGAAGCCGGCGATGAGGTCGCCGACGCCGCCGAAGCCGCCGCTGACGATGCCCGAGGCCGCGGTGGAGATGATGAAGAGCATGCCCAGGAAGGCCAGCAGGCCCAGCCCGCGGATTCGCGACTGCAGGAAGTTGGGCCGCTCCTTGTACGGCACCGCCCACACCCGGTCCATCGCGTTCTGGGCCGCGCCGGTGACGCCCAGCCCGGCCAGCAGTGAGGTCACCAGGCCGATCACCAGCGCCACCACCGACCCCTTGAGCGAGTGCAGCGTGATCTGGTCGCCGATGATCGGCAGCTGGTGCAGCACCGACTTCTCGACTGACTGCTGCAGTTTGTCGTTGTTGCGCAGTACGAAGCCGAGGATCGTCGTGAACACCAGCAGCAGGGGGAACAGGGAGAAGAAGGCGAAGTAGGCGACGAGCGCCGCCAGGTTGCCGCCCTGGTCGTCGCCGAACTTCTTGACCACCGCCACCGGCAACGCCAGCCCCTTGTGATTCTGCTGGTAGGCGTCAAAGCGCCGGACGGGTCCCAGGAAGTCCATACAACGGACGCTACCCCGCCTCAGAAGTTCGCAACTTCCTCAGATTTTCTGGTGCATTGCAGCGCGCGGGGTCAGGCGGCGTCGGCCACCGAGTCAGGCGGCGCCGGCCACCGGGGTCAGGCGGCGTCGGCCACCGGGGTCAGGCGGCGTCGGCCACCGGGGTCAGGCGGCGTCGGCCACCGCGGCGGGCTGTGGCACAGCCACAAGCGCGCGCCGGCGCAGCACGACCGTCGTCCCGCCCGCCGGGCTGAAGGTGATGCTCCGGCGCCGGGTCGTCTCGGGACGGTCCGAGGCGGCACGGATCTCATAGCGGCGCATGGCCGCCCGCAGGACCACCTTCATCTCCTGCATGGCGAAGCTCGCGCCCAGGCAGCGCCGCCGTCCACCGCCGAACGGGATCCACGTGTAGGTCCCCGGCGAGGTGCCGAGGAACCGCTCCGGCCGGAAGGCATGGGGCTCGGGGTAGATCTCCGGATCGTGGTGGATGAGGTAGGCGCTGGCCATGAGCACCACGCCGGGCGGGTAGCGATGGCCGCCGATCTCCACCTCGCGTGTGGTGAGGCGCGGCTCGGCGTTGGGGAGCACCGGGCGCAGGCGCAGGATCTCGGTGATCGTGGCGCTGAGGTACTCGTCAGACCCCCCGGCGTCGATCTCCTCGGTGAGGCGGGCGCGGGCGGCGGGCTCGCGGGCCAGGCGCTCGATCGCCCATGCCAGCTGCGACGCGGACGTCTCGTGGCCGGCCACGAGCGCCGTCATCAGCTCGTCGCGCAGCTCCTGCTCGGACATGGGGAGCCCTCGGGCTTGCTGCCGCTCGGCGTCCGGCCTCGCCTGAATCGGCCGCGGCCGAGTCATCCGGCTGATGGCGCGCCGCCAGGAGCATGGACAGGATGTCCTGGCGATCGGCGCCACCGCCGGCCGTGATCTCGGAGCGGCGCTGCTCGATGAGGGAGAAGATGAGCGCGTCGGTCTCGCGCAGCTGCGCGTTGAAGCGCCGCAGCCTCGGGACCCAGCCCAGCAGACGCTGCAGCGGCGGCAACACCGACAGCGGGCTCTCGGTGAAGGCCAGCACCTCGGTGAGCAGGTCACGCAGGCGGTCGAGCGTCGGGCCCCTCCTCCAGGCCGAACACCACCTGCAGGATGATCTCGAGGGTCACGCGCTGCAGCCGCGGGTGCAGGGCGACAGGCTCGTCGGTCGGCCACGAGGCCACCTCGCGCTCGGCCAGCTCGGTCATCAGCCCCGTGAGCCGCTGCATCCGCTCGCCGTGGAAGGCGGGCAGGAGCAGTCGCCGCTGCTCCAGATGCTCGTCCTCGTCGAGCAGGATCACCGAGTTGCGCCCGATGAGCGGCTCGAGGATGCGCGCCCCCTCGCCCGGATGCAGCACGTCGGGCGGGGCCGTGAATACCTCCTTGATGTCGGCCGCGTCCCACAGCATCACGAACGGCGGCTGGAACGGCAGCCGCACCGTGATCCGCTTGCCGTAGGGGCGCAGGCGCTCCAGCGACGCGGCCGGCCGTGTCCACGTGGCCACCATCTGGACCGCCGTCGGCCACGACGGTCCCGGGGGCAACTGCGCTCTCTCGCTGCGTCTCATCCGTGCCTCCTCGCTTGGCGTTGGCACAGCGTCTCAGACGGCCGCATCGCCTGTGTGAGATCCGTCACTCAGACGGGCGCCGGCCCTCGATGGCCAGCAGCACGCGCTTGCGCGCCAGCCCGCCGGTGTAGCCGCCCAGCCCCCCACCGCTGTGCAGGACGCGGTGGCACGGGAGCACGATCGGCAGGGGGTTGGAGCCCAGCGCGTTGCCCGCCGCGCGGAACCCGCGAGGGCTCCCCGCGGCGCCGGCCACCTCCTTGTAGGTGGCGACCTCCCCGTAGGGGATCTCGGCCGTGGCAGAGAGCACCCTGCGCGTGAAGTCAGACAGCAGTCGCAGGTCCAGGGTGAGGTCAAAGGCGCGCCGGCGCCCGGCGAAGTACTCGTCGAGCTCCCGCCGCGGCTCGTCCAGGCGCCGCGGCGCCGAGAGCATCCGCGGCGACAGGCGGGCGGCGATGTCGTCCATGACCGCCGCCTCCTGGCCCTCGTCGACGTAGGCCAGCCGGGCCAGGCCCTGTGGCGTGGACGCGAGCACCAGCGTCCCCACCGGGGAGTCCAGGCGGGCGTAGGCGACGTCGAGCAGGCCCGCGGCCGCGGCGGCATCGACGATCGACGGCGGGTCGACAGCGTCGTGCTCGCTCCGGAGCGCGGCGCGCAGCGTGCGCTCCATCTCCCGGTCGCCGCCGTCGGTGTGGTGATTGACGTTGATCTCGCTCATCGGGTGCGTTCCTCTCTGAGGCGCTTGAGTCCCTCGTGGACGTTGCGCCGTGCTGCGGGTTCGGAAATCTCCATCGTCGTCGCGATCTCCGCGTACGCCGAATCGGCGATGAAGCGCAGAGCGACCGCGGTCCGTTGCTTGTCGGGGAGCGCTGCCACTGCGGCCCACAGCTCCTCGTCGGCCACCGCGGCGACTCCTTGCGCCGCCGGCGCCTCGGGCAGATCGGCGGGCTCGGCCACCGGGGTCGCGCGCCGCGCACGGGCGCGGACGTGATCGATCGCCTTGCGGTGCGCGATGGTGAACAGCCAGCCCTTGAGGTTGGAGGCCTCGGTGAGCTCCGGGTAGGCGCGCAGGGCCGCCAGCCATGTCTCCTGGTAGACGTCGTCGGCCTCGATCGGGCCGACGGTGGCGATCAGGAAGCGGTGCACGTCACGCGCTTGCGCGTCGAGCAGGTTCTGGAACGGGGGCAGGCGCACTGTGTGATCAAACGCCGCGGGGGCGAGAGGTGTGAGATCAGTCTCCCAGCCGGCCGACCGGTGCCGGTGGCGAGGGCTAAGCTGCCAGGCGCGATGGATCAGCGCATGCTCGGCAGCCAGGGCCTCGCCGTCTCCGCCCAGGGACTGGGCTGCATGGGGATGTCGGAGTTCTACGGGACGATCGACGCGGCGGAGGCGATCGCCACCATCCATCACGCCCTCGATCTCGGCGTGACGCTGCTGGACACCGCGGACGTCTACGGTCCGTACACCAATGAGCAGCTCGTCGGTGAGGCCATCGCCGACCGCCGCGATGAGGTCGTCCTGGCCACCAAGTTCGGGATCGTCCGCGACCCCGAGAACCCGGGCGCCCGGGGGGTCAACGGCCGCCCCGACTACGTGATGCGGTGCTGCGACGCGTCGCTGCGGCGGCTCAGCGTCGACCACATCGACCTCTACTACCAGCACCGCGTCGACCCCGGCGTCCCCATCGAGGAGACCGTCGGGGCGATGGCCGAGCTCGTCAGCGCCGGCAAGGTGCGGTTCCTGGGGCTCTCGGAGGCGGGGCCCGAGACGATCCGCCGCGCCCACGACGTCCATCCCATCAGCGCGGTGCAGACCGAGTACTCGCTCTGGAGCCGCGACGTGGAGGACGAGGTCCTGCCGACGCTGCGCGAGCTCGGGATCGGGCTGGTGGCCTACAGCCCCCTCGGCCGCGGCTTCCTCACCGGCCAGATCACCTCCCCCGACGACCTCGCGCAGGACGACTTCCGCCGCGCCAGCCCGCGGTTCATGGGCGCCAACTTCGCCCGCAACCTCGAGCTGGTCGACCGGATCAGGGAGATCGCCGCCGAGCAGAACTGCACACCCGGCCAGCTGGCGCTCGCCTGGGTCATGGCCCAGCGCGACGACGTCGTGCCGATCCCGGGGACCAAGCGCCGGCGCTACCTGGAGGAGAACGTCCAGGCCACCGAGCTGACCCTCGGCCAGGAGGACCTGGCGCGCATCGACGAGGTCGCGCCGGTGGGGGTCGCGGCCGGCGACCGCTACGCCGACATGTCGCCCGTCGGGCGCTGAGCGACCCCTCGGACGCCACCACCTGCGACCGCTCGGCGGGCCCTGCCGCGCCACACCGCGGACACGGCAAGACCGCAATCAACGCTTGCCCATCCCCGCCCTGCGCTATACAAACCACATATGCCACGAGCAATCTGGAGCGGTGCCATCAGCTTCGGACTGGTCAACGTGCCGGTCAAGCTCTACAGCGCCACCTCGCCCAAGTCCGTGAGGTTTCATCAGCTCTCCCGTGAGACGGGGTCGCGCATCCGCCAGAAGCGGGTGGATCCCAGCACCGGCGACGAGGTCGCCTTCGAGGACATCGTCAAGGGCTATGAGGTGACCCCGGACCGCTACGTGATCATCGAGCCCGAGGAGCTCGACGCCCTCGATCCGAAGGCCACGAAGACCATCGACATCGAGGAGTTCGTCGACCTCGCCGAGATCGACCCCATCTACTACGACCACTCCTACTACCTGGCTCCGGCCACCGGTGGGGCCAAGGCCTACCGGCTGCTCCTGGAGGCCATGCGGGAGGCGGGCAAGGTGGCGATCGGCAAGATCGTGATCCGCTCCAAGCAGCAGCTGTGCGCGCTGCGCCCCACCGGCGAGGCGATGGCACTCTCGACGATGCTCTTCGGCGACGAGGTGCTGCCCCCGGACCGCATCGACGAGCTCGACGCGCTGGAGGAGGCCGAGGCCAGCAAGCGCGAGCTGACGATGGCCCAGCAGCTCATCGACTCGCTCTCGGCGGAGTTCGACCCCGAGAAGTTCAAGGACGAGTACCGCGAGCGGGTGCTCGACCTCATCGAGCGCAAGGCCGCCGGCGAGGAGATCGCCGTCCAGCCCGAGGCGGAGGACGGACGAGCCCGCACCGGACCTGATGGCCGCGCTGGAGGCCAGCCTGGCCGAGGTGCGCAGCGGCAGCTCGGACAAGGTCGCTCCTGAATCCGGTAAGTCTTCGGGCAAGTCGACCAAGCGGTCGAGCGGGTCGAAATCGTCGGGCTCCAACGGGTCCAAGGCGTCGAGCGCCAAGGGATCGGGCCGGGCCAAGGCAAAGTCCTAGCGGACTCTCAGGCTTCTCCGCCGGGTTCCCACTGCGGTCCGGTACGATTTGCGGGCTGGCCGCAGTGCCTTCTCCTGCCCACCCCCGTCTAGCAGGCACCGCTCTATGTACCACACCGCTCCCCCCGGGGCCATTGGCCTCTACGACCCCACAAACGAGCACGATGCCTGCGGCATCGCGCTGGTCGCCAAGCTCTGGGGCGAGGCCAGCCATGCCGTGGTCGAGAAGGCCCTGGAAGCGCTGGAGAACATGGAGCACCGCGGCGCGGAGGGCGCCGATCCCAACACCGGCGACGGCGCGGGGATCCTGCTCCAGATCCCGGACGCCTTCATGCGCGGGGCCGTGTCGGGCATCGACCTGCCGCCCCCGGGCCGCTATGGCGTCGGGGTCTGCTACCTGCCCGAGCGACCCCGAGCGCCGGCGGGCCTTCGAGCAGCTGATCGATCAGACGGTCGCCGCCGAGGGCCAGAAGGTCCTGTGGTGGCGCGACGTGCCCGTCGACGACCGCTACGTGGGCGAGACCGCGCGGCTCTCGGCCCCCGTCATCCGCCAGGTCATCGTGGCGGCCGACGAGGACCTCGAGGATCAGGGCAGCTTCGAGCGCAAGCTCTACGTGATCCGGCGCGTGATCGAGCGGGCCGCCGGCACCGAGATCGCCCTGCCCAGCTTCTCCAGCCGCACCATCGTCTACAAGGGGATGCTCACCGCGCCCCAGCTGCCCCGCTACTTCCCCGACCTGCGCGATCCCCGCGTCGCGTCGCGGCTGGCGCTGGTGCACTCGCGCTTCTCCACCAACACCTTCCCCAGCTGGGAGCTGGCCCACCCGTACCGGATGATCGCCCACAACGGCGAGGTCAACACGCTGCGCGGCAACGTCAACTGGATGCGCGCCCGGGAGTCCCAGCTCGCCTCCGAGCTGTTCGGCGAGGACCTCAAGAAGGTCCTGCCGGTGGTGCGCAGCGGCGGCTCTGACTCGGCCACGCTGGACAACGTCCTGGAGCTGCTGGTGCTCAGCGGGCGCTCGATCCCGCACGCGATGATGATGATGATCCCCGAGGCCTACCGCACGCGCAGCGACATCGACCCTGACGTCAAGGGCTTCTACGACTTCCACTCCTGCCTGATGGAGCCGTGGGACGGCCCGGCCGCGGTCGCCTTCACCGACGGCCGGATGGCCGGCGCGGTGCTCGACCGCAACGGCCTGCGCCCCGGCCGCTGGGTCCAGGACACCGAGGGCTACGTGGTGCTGGCCTCCGAGACCGGGGTCATCACCGTCGCCCCCGAGCACGTGCAGCGCAAGGGCCGCCTGGCGCCCGGGAAGCTCTTCCTGCTCGACCTCGAGGACGGCCGCATCGTCGAGGACGAGGAGGTCAAGCGCCGCGTCGCCCGGCGCAAGCCCTACGGCGAGTGGTACGAGCGCTCGGTCGTGGCCATCGACGATCTGCCCGAGCGCGAGCCCCGCGTGCCCCGGGTCGAGCCGCTGCGCTCCAAGCAGCTGGCCTTCGGCTACTCGCAGGAGGACCTGCGGCTGATCATCGCCCCGATGGCCTCCCACGGCGAGGAGCCCGTGGCCAGCATGGGCAACGACGCCGCCCTGGCGGTGATGTCCGACCGCCAGCCGCCCCTGTTCTCCTATTTCAAGCAGCTGTTCGCGCAGGTGACCAACCCGCCGGTCGACCCGCTGCGCGAGAACGTCGTGATGAGCCTCCAGACCGGGGTGGGCGCCGAGGTCAACCTCCTGGCCGAGACGCCCGACCAGGCCCACCAGCTCGTCATGACCCAGCCGATCCTGCGAACGCCCAGCTCGAGAAGCTGCGCCAGGTCTCACACGAGATCTTCGACGCCGCCACGTTGGACATCACGTGGCCGATCGAGGACGGCCCCGACGGGATGGAGCGCCGGCTGGACGCGCTGTGCGACGAGGCCTACAACCAGGTCGACCACGGCGCCAACATCCTCATCCTCTCGGACCGCAATCTCGGGCCCGAGCGGGTGGCGATGCCCTCCCTGCTGGCCGTCGCCGCCGTCCATCACCACCTGGTCCGCGCCGGCACGCGGCTGCGTACGGGCCTGGTCATCGAGTCCGGTGAGCCGCGCGACATCCATCACATGGCGACGCTCATCGGCTACGGCGCCGTCGGGCATCAACCCCTACCTGATGTTCGAGTCCCTCGACGAGCTGGCCGACCGCTCGCTGCTGCCCGAGGACCTCGAGCGCGAGGAGGCCGAGCAGCGGATCGTCAAGGCCATCGGCAAGGGCCTGCTCAAGACGATCTCCAAGATGGGCATCTCCACCATCCAGTCCTACTGCGGCGCCCAGATCTTCGAGGCGGTGGGCCTGGAGCACGAGCTCATCGACAAGTACTTCACCGGGACCGCCAGCCGGATCGGCGGGGTGGGCCTGGAGGTCCTCGCCGCCGAGGCCCTGGGCCGTCACTTCCGCGCCTATCCGCGCACCGAGCGCGAGGTGCTGCCCGTCGGCGGCGTCCTGCAGTGGCGGCGCGACGGCGAGCGCCACATCTGGAACCCCGACACGATCGCCAACCTCCAGCATGCGGTGCGCGCCAAGGCGGGCAACGGCAACGGGCAGCGGAGCGCGTCCGCCATCGCCCGCGACCCGCAGGAGGCCTACGACCTGTTCGCCCAGCAGGCCAATGACGAGTCCACGCGGGCGGCCGCGCTGCGCGGCCTGATGAAGTTCCGCTTCGCTGAGGAGTCTGTCCCGCTCAGCGAGGTCGAGCCCGCCAGCGAGATCGTCAAGCGGTTCAGCACCGGCGCGATGAGCCTCGGCTCGCTCTCGCGCGAGGCCCACGAGTCGCTGGCCATCGCCATGAACCGCATCGGGGCGAAGTCCAACACGGGCGAGGGGGGAGAGGACTCGGCGCGCTTCACCCGCGACGAGAACGGCGACCTGCGCCGCTCGGCGATCAAGCAGGTCGCTTCTGGCCGCTTCGGGGTCACCATCGACTATCTCGTCAACGCCGATCAGCTCCAGATCAAGATGGCCCAGGGCGCCAAGCCCGGCGAGGGCGGCCAGCTGCCCGGCCACAAGGTCGACGACTACATCGCCAAGATCCGCTACTCGACGCCGGGGGTGGGCCTCATCTCACCGCCCCCCCACCACGACATCTACTCGATCGAGGACCTCAAGCAGCTCATCTACGACCTGCGCTGCGCCAACCCGACGAGCTCGGTGTCGGTCAAGCTGGTCTCCGAGGTGGGCGTGGGCACCGTCGCCGCCGGCGTGGCCAAGGCCAACGCCGACCACGTCACGATCTCCGGCCACGACGGGGGCACCGGCGCATCGCCCCAGTCCTCGATCCAGTCCGCCGGGGTGCCGTGGGAGATCGGCCTGGCCGAGACCCAGCAGACCCTGCTCCTCAACGACCTGCGCAGCCGGATCACCGTCGAGGTCGACGGTCAGATGAAGACCGGGCGCGACGTCGTCATCGGCGCCTTGCTCGGCGCCGACGAGTTCGGCTTCTCGACCGCGCCGCTCATCGCCATGGGCTGCATCATGATGCGCGTCTGCCACCTCAACACCTGCCCGGTGGGCATCGCCACGCAGAACCCCGAGCTGCGGGCGCGCTTCGAGGGCACTCCGGAGCACGTCGTCGCCTACTTGATGTTCGTGGCCGAGGAGGTCCGCGGGCTGATGGCGCGGCTCGGCGTGCGGCGCTTCGCCGACCTGATCGGCCGCGCCGAGCTGCTCGAGACCGATGACGCGGTGGACCACTGGAAGTCGCGCGGTGTCGACCTGACGATGATCCTGAGCACGATCGACCTCCCGCCCGAGGTCCCGCGCTCGCGCACCCGCAAGCAGGTCCCGGTGCTCGACGACGCACTGGACTGGGAGCTCGTCCAGCTGTGCGCGCCGGCCATCGAGCGCGCCGAGCATGTCCGCCAGGGCCCGATCCCGGTGCGCAACGTCAACCGCACCGTCGGCGGGATCCTGTCGGGCGAGATCGCCCGCCGCCGGGGGGCGGCCGGGCTGAGCGAGGGCACCATCGACATCTCCTTCTCCGGCTCGGCGGGGCAGAGCTTCGCCGCGTGGCTGGCCCCCGGCGTCACCTTCTCACTGCGCGGCGAGACCAACGACTACACCGGCAAGGGCCTGTCGGGCGGCGTCGTCTCGGTGCGCCCGCCCGAGTCGGCGCTGTTCCGCGCCGAGGAGAACATGATCGTCGGCAACACCGTGCTCTACGGCGCCACCGCCGGGCGCGCCTTCATCCGCGGACTGGCCGGAGAGCGCTTCGCGGTGCGCAACTCGGGCGCGCATGCCGTGGTCGAGGGCGTCGGCGATCACGGCTGTGAGTACATGACCGGCGGACGCGTGGTCGTCCTGGGGACCACGGGCCGGAACTTCGCCGCCGGGATGAGCGGCGGCATCGCCTATGTCTATGACCGTGACAACCGCTTCAAGGGTCGTTGCAACCTCGAGCTCGTGGACCTGGAGGAGCTCGACGATGCCGGGGCCGGCGAGGTCAAGACGCTGATCTCCGAGCACGCCCAGCGGACCGGCTCGCTGCGGGCGCGCAACATCCTGGCCTCCTGGGAGCGCGAGCGCCAGCGCTTTGTCAAGGTCATGCCCCGCGACTACAAGCGGGTGCTCCAGGAGCGCGCATCTGAGCAGGAGTCAGAGGAGGGGGAACGAGTCAGGGCCTGACTAGGCCTCGGCTACCCTCCATCGCTTCATGGGCGAGCTCGGCGCATTTCTGAAGATCCATCGGGTCGGCTTTGACAAGCGTGACCCGCGCAGCCGCGTGGGCGACTACCGGCAGTACTTCGGCCTCCAGCCCCAGGCCGAATTGCGCCGGCAGGGCGCGAGGTGCATGGACTGCGGCGTGCCGTTCTGCCACGAGGGGTGCCCGCTGGGCAACCTCATCCCCGACTGGAACGATCTCGTCTACCGCGACAAGTGGCGCGATGCCATCGAGCAGCTGCACGCCACCAACAACTTCCCGGAGTTCACCGGCCTCATCTGCCCGGCGCCGTGCGAGTCGGCCTGCGTGCTGGCCATCAACGACGACGCGGTGACGATCGAGCAGATCGAGCTCGCGATCATCGAGCGGGCCTACAGCGAGGGCTGGGTCGTGCCCCACCCGCCCGACCGCCGCTCGGGCAGGACGGTGGCGGTGGTGGGCTCAGGCCCCGCCGGCCTGGCGGTCGCGGCCGAGCTCAACCAGTGCGGGCACTCGGTCACGGTGTTCGAGCGCGACGAGGGCCCCGGCGGCCTGCTGCGCTTCGGCGTTCCGGACGCCAAGCTGGAGAAGTGGATCATCGACCGGCGGGTCGACATCCTCGCCGACGAGGGCATCGAGTTCGTCTACGACACCGACATCGGCCTCGACACCACCGCCGCGGAGCTCGACGAGCGCTTCGACGCCGTGGTCATCGCCATCGGCAGCCGGGTGTCGCGTGATCTCGACGTCCCGGGGCGCGAGCTGGCCTCCATCCACCCCGCGATGGACTACCTCTACCAGCGCAACCGCTGGGTGGCCGCCCAGGAGGGCCGCCGCTCGCGGGCGCCCGAGGGCGGGTGGGACTCCGATGCCACGATCACGGCCGCCGGCAAGAAGGTGATCGTGATCGGTGGGGGCGACACCGGGATGGACTGCATCTCAAACTCCCATCGCGAGGGCGCGCGCAGCGTCGTCATGCTCGACGTCTATGCCCAGCTCGGCGACGGCGATCGCGATCCCCGGGCGCCGTGGCCGCTGCCGCCCAAGCGCACCGTCAGCACCTACGCGCTGGACGAGGGCGGCAAGCGGCGCTGGGGAACCGAGGTCACGGGGTTTGGCGGCAACGGGCAGGGCTCGGTCAGCCACGTGTACGCGCGCCAGGTGACCGGGGCCTCATCGCGTGACCTGACGCCCGTGCCGGGCAGCGAGTTCGTCCTGGAGGCCGACCTCGTGCTCATCGCCATCGGCTTCGAGCACCCCGAGCACGAGGGCCTGGTGCAGCAGGCCGACGTGGCGCTCGACCATCGCGGGAACATCGAGACCAACCAGACCTACCGCACCAACCGGGGGCGCGTCTACGCCTGCGGCGACGCCCGCATCGGGCAGTCGCTGGTGGTCACCGCCATCGCTGACGGCCGCAAGTGCGCCCGCGTCGTCAACGCCGATCTGGGGGGCAGCCCGATGGACGCCGACCGCGAGCGGCTGGCCGTCGGCGCCTGGAGCGGAGACCCCGACCAGACGCTTCGCCACCAGGCCGAGGCCGCCGGTACCGTCCGCCCGGGGGAGGAGTTCTTCACCGGGCCCGCGACGCGTGATCGGTGATTCGATTCTTATCCACGGACGCGTTGGAAGCTGATACGTTAAGCCCCGGTGGTGCGGCCCTACAGCTGTGCCTAGCCAAAATTGTTCGGGGCATTGAGGTTTACTCAAGGCTTGGGACGGGGAAACTCGCCCCTGTCGGTCAGGGAACTGCGCCCCCACTTCCCTGACTCTCCGGGGGGCCCAGATGGATCTGGGCCCCCCGGTCCTTTTTCAGCGGCGTCTGGCCCCGGGGCGGCGGCCTCTCGTCGCCCCGGCCGACTGCCGCGTATGCGACCTTGTGTGCATGGGATCCCCCGTGCTCGCGCCCGTCCTCGCCGCGGCGGTGGGTGGCCAGCACGTCGCCGCCCATCACGGCAACTCGATCGGCGACACGATCAACAGCCTGCTCTCGTCGGCAGGGACGTTCTTCTCCCAGCTGGCGAGCCTGAGCTGGCTATCGCTGCTGCTCGGCCTGGCGCTGTACAGCGTCTATCTGCTGCTGCGCTCCCGGGCGCTGTTCAACGCCGTGCGCGCGGCCTATCCGGACGAGCGCATCCGCTGGCGCGACGTCTGGGGGGGCTACATGGTCGGCTACGCGGTCAACAACGTGTTCCCGCTGGGCGGCGGGAACGTCGCGCAGCTCTTCCTCACGCGGATCTCGATCCCGCCCTCCAGCTACCCCACGCTGGCCAGCGCGCTCTCCACGGGCGTCCTGTTCGACTGGTTCATGGGGCTGCTGATCATGTGCTTCGCCTTCACGCAGGGCGTGTTCCCCAAGCCTCCGGACTTCTCCAAGCTGCCGGCCTTCGACATCAGCTTCTTCGCGTCCCACATGCGCTTCACGCTGTTCTTCCTCACGGTGCTGGGGGTGGCGTTCGTGACCGGGTTCGCGTTGCTATCGGCGAAGGTGCGTGCCTTCTGGCAGCGCATCCGCCAGGGCCTCTCGATTCTGTCGGACCGCCGCCGTTACCAGCGCGAGATGTGCCGCTGGCAGTTCGCGAGCTGGATCGCGCGCTTTGCCGCCTACTGGGCGCTGCTCGACGCGTTCCACATCGGTGGCTCGGTGCGCAACGCCCTGCTCGTGCTGGCCGTCCAGGTGGTGGCCTCGGTGTTCCCGTTCACGCCCGGCGGCGCCGGGGTCCAGCAGGCGCTCCTGCTCCAGATCTTCGCCCATAACCCGTACGTCGCGGCGTTCTCCGTCGGCCAGCAGATCGCCACGGCGGCGCTCAGCTCCGGGCTGGGCTTCGGGGCGCTCGTGTTCATCTTCCGCCTGCGGAGCTTCAAGGAGGTGATGGCGCGGGCCCGCGCGCATCGCCGCGCCGAGGGCGGGGCCGCCCCGGAGCCCCCCGACCCGCGCCCACCCGAGCCCGAGCGGCTGAGCCGGACCGCCTGAGCCGCCCCGGCGGGGTCTCAGCCGCTGCTGTGGGGGCGGTCAGTCGCGCCGGGCGCGACTGCGGATCAGCCGCGGCTGTGGGTGGCGGTCACTCGGAGCGGGCCGCCCTTGCAGCCCGTGGCTGACAGCGTGCCCTTGGCGCTGCCGTTGGAGAAGCGCAGCTTCAGCGTCACGCCTGACTGCGTGATCGCCGACCCGCCCTGGGTGCCGATGAACACGTCCAGCATCCCCTCCAGCCCGTTGCAGGCGGAGATCGCGTTCGGCAGCCGGATCGCCGTCGCCAGCCGTCCGCCCGCCCGCACGCGGAAGGTCGAGCTCCCGCCCCCTGAGTAGCGCACCGCCCACGTCCCGTTGGCGACCGTCCGCCGCACCGCCGGCTGCATGTGCCAGGTGAGCATGCCGTGGCAGGAGGGGAGGGAGTAGCGGCCGTTGAGCGTCGCCGAGCGCTTGGCCTCGAACTGGCCCTGCAGACCGAAGCGAGAGAGGCCCAGCGAGCCGTGGTCACCGAGCACCGAGGGCAGCCGGCCGCCCAGGATCGACTCCCCGTAGTGGGTGGGATTGGGCGGGCAGGCCAGCGGGCGGAGCATGACGAGGTCCTGGATGCCGTACTGGGGGACCCCGGCCCGCTGCTGGTGGACGGCGTCCAGGACGAGGTTGAAGCTGGCGGCAAACCCGTTGGCAGTGCCCTCCCAGTCGCCCTGGACCGGGATGAACGAGCTTCCGTGGATGGGCTGGATCCCGGGCGGCGTCGGCCGCGCGAGCTGGGCCGCCGGAGCCGGGGACGTCGCCGCCGCCCGGGGTGTCGTGCTCGCCATCACCACCACGAGTGCGGCCAACAGCGCGATCGCTGCGGCGGCCGACGTCATCCGGTGTCTGTCCAGGCGAGCGAGCATTGGTCCCCCTTCACGTTGGCGTCCACATTGCGCCAAAACTTGGCCAATCCTATCCATCCCTCGGGGCAGACGGCGGCCCGCGGGCGCGACCCGCGTGCGCCGAGCACCGGCCGCGGACCGGCGGAGCACCGGTCGAGTCACCGTACCTATAGTTGACGCAGGGATCGCCGCCCGCCCGATGCCGACCTTCTGCCGCCACAACCGCCTCGTCCAGAACTGTCCGATCTGCTCCAAGGAGCAGGACGTGGACATGCGACCGGTGGTGTCCCCCGGCGGCCACACCGTCCGCGCTCCCCGGCACGTCGGACCCTCCGGCGGAACGTCGGGCCGCTCGAGCTCCACGCGCGCGTCGGGCGGCCTCACCGTGCGCCGGCTCTCCCGCGCCGCCGAAGATGGCTTCCGCTCGACCCTGGTCCCCGGGCTGCGCTCCGGCGCCGACGCCCAGCGCCTGGCCGAGGAGCTGGCCTTCGCCGCCACCCGGCTCGAGCGGCTCGCCGCCGATCCTCCGGGGCTCTACGCCGAGGTCGCCGATGCGTCGCAGCCGATCGAGGAGCGCAGCTGGCTGGCCTTCCTCATCGCCTACCTGGGCCCCACCGACGACGCGGAGCCGTTTGCCGGCATCGCGCGGGCGCGCACGACCTGGAGCTCGGGCGAGTCTCCCCACGTCGACGACGTCGCCACCGGACCGCGGACCGCCCACGAGGCCGGGCGGGGCCAGCGAACGATGGACGCCTACCGCGCCTGGGCCCAGCGGGCCGGGTCCCAGGAGGCCGCCTACACCGGCGATGCGGCCTGGACGCCGGAACGCCGCTTCGCGCGGGTGTTCGAGCGCCTCGCCCTGCCCGGCCTGCATCGCGGCGCGCGCTTTGACCTCCTGGCCACCCTTGGCCGGCTGGGCGTCTATGACCTGAGCGGAGCTGCCCTGGGCCTCGGTGGCAACGACCCGGTGACCCTCGCCGCCAAGCGAGTGCTGGGCATCGGCGACGCGATGCTGCTCGAGCGCCGCGCCGCGGACCTGGCCGCGGCCTGCGAGCTGCCCCTGGAGGCCCTCGACCTCGGCTTCTACAACTGGGAGGTCGGCGCCCGCACCGGCGTGGGCGTCGATGCGTCCATCGCGCCCGACCCGGCGCTCCTCGACGCCGCGCAGGGCGCGCTGGGGTTCTAGCCTTAGGCAGAGATGTTCGCCCTCCTGCTCCTCATCCTGTGGCCGATCGCCGAGCTGTTCGTCGCGATCAAGGTGGCCGAGGCGATCGGGGTCCTGCTCACCGTGATCCTCCTCCTCGCGGGCTGGCCGCTCGGGATGTGGCTGGCCCGGACCGAGGGCCGGGCCGCGTGGCGGCGCCTCATCGCCGCGGTGAACCAGTCCCACCCACCCCGCCCACCCGGCCGCGAGGTGATCGACGGGGCGCTCGTGCTCGTCGGCGGGATCCTCCTGATCGTCCCGGGCTTCATCACCGACCTGCTGGGGCTGCTGCTCCTGGCGCCGACCCGCTCGGTCGCACGCAAGGCGATCATCCGCAACTTCCAGAGCCGGCTGGTGGTCGCCGCCACGCGGTTCTCCAGGACGCCGTCCTCCGCCTACGACGTCGACTCGACCGCGACCGATCTCGACAGTCCTCAGCTGCATCCATGAGCCTCAGCGCCGCCAACCACCTCCGAACGCTGGCCTTCGGCGACATCGAGGGCGGGTTCTGGGGCGCGGCGCTGCACGCCGCCCATCCCGTCCTGGTCTTCGGGGACGCGAGCGGCGCCACCTGGTCCACCGCTCTCTCATCCGACGGCTGGAGTGCCGAGGGCGTGGGCTGGCGGCTGACCGGCGAGGGCGTGGACCTGCACGTCGCCCCCGGCGGCGAGGCCGAGGAGATGGAGTCCGAGGAGGCCGAGGACTCCGGCGCCGACCTCAGCGGATGCGACGAGCTCTGCCGCGTTCGCGGCACCGTGGCCGTCAGCGGCACCGATCGCCCCGTCGACTGCGTCGGCACCCGCTGCGTCATCGACGGCGTCGACGCCGGCTCGCTGGGCTCGGCGCGGATGGTGTCGGGCTGGTTCGGTCAGGACGAGGCGTTCATGCTGCTGGCGCTCCGCGCCGCCGAGGCGGTCGGCCAGGAGGCCGACCTCGTTGCCGCGACCCTCTTCGATCCCGAGGGCTGGGTAGCGGTGGACGACCCGCGCCTGTCGACGACCTACGCCGAGTCGGGCCTGCCCTCGCGCACGAACCTGGAGCTGTGGATCGGCGAGGGCGAGAACGAGTTCCCGCGCCGGGTGGCGGGGGAGGCGGCCGGGGACGGCGCCGTGCTCACCACCGAGGAGACGCAGCTCCACGTCATCCCGCTGCGCTGTCACAGCCGGGGGCGCGAGGGAACCGGCGTGTACGTGCTCGCCACGTTCTAGATGGTGGACGGCAGCGCGGAGACGCACCCCGGGCTGCGGGTGGGGGCGATCATCAGCGACTTCGGCGGTGTCCTGACGTCGCCGCTGCACGGCGCCTTCCAGGCCTTCCAGGACACCTCGGGCGTCCCCCTGGAGGAGCTCGGCAGGGCGATGGCCGCGATCGGGGCGCGCCTGGGCCTCAATCCGCTGTTCGAGCTCGAGACCGGCCGGCTCGGCGAGGCCGATTTCCTGAACCAGATCGGCCGACAGCTCTCCGAGCAGCTGGGGCGCCCGGTCGACATGGAGGGCTTCGGCGAGCGCTACTTCGCCCACCTTCAGCCCAACGAGGAGATGATCAGCTACATGCGCGAGCTGCGCGAGCGCGGCTACAAGCTGGCCATCTGCACCAACAACGTGCGCGAGTGGGAGCAACGGTGGCGCGGCATGCTCCCGGTGGAGGAGATCTTCGACGTCGTCGTTGACTCGGCGTTCGTGGGCACCCGCAAGCCCGAGCCGCGCATCTACGAGCTGACGCTCGACGCGCTCGGGGTCGACGCCGGCGCGGCGCTGCTCATCGACGACATCGAGGCCAACTGCACGGGCGCCCGAGAGCTCGGCATCCACGCCGTCTGGTTTCAGAGCTCCGAGCAGGCGATCGCCGACACCGAGGCGGCGCTCGCGGAGGAGCACTAGTGAGCCGCCGCGCGACGTGGACGGCCGGCGGAGGCGCGCTGCTCGTGGTCTGCGCCGCCGTGATCGCCGCGGTGCTGCTCAGCTCCTCCTCCGCCCAGGACAAGGATGACCCGCGCGGCGAGCCGGAGGCCAGCGCGGCGGCCCCGGCCATCCCGGCCGTCCGGCCTCGCCCGGGCGACCCCAGGGTCACCGTCTCGGTGTCCGATCGCGCGGTCAGCGCGCCCATCGCGTCCGGCTTCCTCGGCTTCTCCTTCGAGTTCCAGGGGGTGCGCGCCTACACGGGATCAGACCCGGCCCACGTCAACCCGGTGCTCGTCCAGCTCATCCGCAACCTCACGCCGGGGCAGCCGCCGGTCCTGCGCATCGGCGGCAACAGCACCGACATCTCCTACGTCGTGGGGCCCGGGGTCAAGCCGCTCCCGTACCAGGGCTATGAGCTCACCCCGAGCTGGATGGCGACCACCGGCGCGCTGGCCAAGGCGCTCGGCGCGCGGATGATCATGGGGCTCAACCTCGCCGCCGACGATCCCGCGCTCGACGCCGCGGAGCTGCGCGACTACGTCGCCGCATTGCCCGAGAACTCGATCGACGCGGTGGAGATCGGCAACGAGCCCAACGTCTACAACAAGATCACCGTCTACCGCACGGCCGCCGGGGATCCCTTCCACGCGCGGCCGCGGAGCTTCGGGTATCCCCAGTTTCGCCGGCAGTTCGAGCGGATCGCCAACCAGACGCTGCCGCTGACGCTCGCCGCGCCGGCGCTGGCCGCGGGCCCGACACCGGGGCGCGGCTCGTGGGTCAACACGGTCGCGGACCTGATGCGACGCACGCCCCGCATCTCGACGATGACCGTGCATCGCTACCCCCTGCGCAACTGCTACGTGCCGCCGAGCTCGCCCCAGTATCCGACGGTCTCGCACCTGCTCTCCCGCTACGCCAGCGTCGGGCTGGCCGACAGCCTCAAGCGCTGGGTCGACATCGCCCACGCCCACCACCGGCGGCTGCGCGTCGACGAGCTCAACTCCGTGGCCTGCCGTGGCAGGTCGGGCGTCTCGGACACGTTCGCCAGCGCGCTGTGGGCCACCGATGCACTGTTCAGCCTGGCCCGCGCCGGGGTGGACGGCATCGACATGCACACGCTTCCCGACGCCGCCTACGAACTGTTCGCCTTCAGCCAACACGATGGCCGGTGGCAGGGTCAGGTCCGGCCGGTGTACTACGGGCTTCAGCTGTTCGCCCAGGCGGCGCCCGCCGGCGCACGGCTGCTCTCGGTGTCGCGCCGCGGCGCCGACGGCGGGCTGAGCGTCTGGGCCACTGAAGCGCCGGACCACCGCCTGCGCATCGTCGTCATCAACAAGAGCGAGACCCAGCGCAAGACGGTGTCGCTACGGTTGCCCGCCGGGTCGGCCGCCACGGCCACGGTCGAGCGCATGCTGGCCCCGAGCGCCCGCGCCAAGCACGGCGTGACGCTCGGCGGGCGCACCTACGGCGCTCGCACCGACACGGGACAGCTGGCGGCTCCCGGGGTGGCGAGCGCCCGGGCTGCCGGAGGGCGGATCACGCTGTCGATGCCGCGGGCCAGCGCGGCCCTGGTCACGCTCGGCTGACCGGACCGTCCCGCCGGCGAGGCCGGCGTCAGTTCTCGGCGCCCAACCGGTCCCAGCAGTAGAGCTCCAGGCACTCGGCGGCCAGCGAGCGGCAGCGCTCGTCAGACAGCCACGGCAGCACGGTGTCGAACGCCTGCTCCTCGCCGACGCCGGCCTCGAACGCCTCCTCGCCGCGGAACCCGGCGGCGATCTTCAGCGCCTCGCGCCGGTTCTCGCCCAGCGACGAGAACACGTTGACCAGGAACTCCTTGCTGGGCAGCGGGTGTCCCACCTCCAGCGAGACGTGCCAGGCCGCCAGCATCGAGAGGTCGTGCTCGTCGAGATCGGCCACGGCCTTGGCGTAATGTGATTCCAGCTCGCTCTCCGGGATCTCGTCGACCCACGCCCGGACCACCTCGCCCAGGATCTGACGGCGCGCCTCGCGGCCGACGGAATCGGCGATCACGCGGATGGCGTTCTGCGGTTCTATGAAGCACAGGGTCATTGCAGCTCCGACTCGGGGATGCGAATGCCGCGAAAGGTAGGGATGGCCCCGGACGGAGCCGCGCGGGCGCGATAGCGCAATCCTCGGACGTGTCGATGCGAGGCGCCGGGGGGACGCGGAGGCCGGCGGGGCCCGCGGGGGCCGGCGGCGTGGGGGCCGGCGGGGTTCGCGGAGGCCGGCGGGGTGGGGGCCGGCGGGGTTCGCGGAGGCCGGCGGGGTGGGGGCCGGCGGGGTCCGCGGGCGCCGGCTAGGAGGCCAGCGCGGTGGCCGGGCCCTCCAGCTCCAGCTTGACCCCGGCGAGCTTGTGCAGGCCGACGAGCTCGATCAGGGTCCGGATCTGCGGTTGGGCGCCGCACAGCCGCACATGGCACCCGTGGGCGCGCAGCCGGCGGGCCAGCATGACCAGGTCGAGCATCAGCGACGCGTCGGCGAACACGAGCTCGGACAGGTCGACGCGCACATCCTTCTGGGCGCGGATGGCCCTGATCAGTGCCCGGCGGCGGCAGCCCTGCGTCGTGCGGTCCTCATCGCCGGCGCAGCGAAGTACGGGCGGTGTGTCATCAAAGACGACGATCCCGGAAACCTACTCAAATCCACCGGTACTTGTCCAGCGGATCGATCAAATGTCATGTGAGCGGGCACATCTCGGTGACACGAGGGCTTTCGGAGTTCCCGGCGCGGTCGCTCTACACTGATGGGCATGGCAACAGTGGACGAAGTGACCGACGCCCTGCGTGAGGTGATCGACCCCGAGCTGGGCCTCGACTTCGTCGAGCTCGGCCTCATCTACGAGGTGACCGTCGACGGCGGCTCGGTCCAGGTCAGCTACACGCTCACCAGCCCCGGCTGCCCGATCGGCCCCCAGGTCGCCGAGCAGATCGAGGAGTTCGTGATGGAGCTCGGCGGCGTCGAGGACGTCCAGTCGACGATGACCTTCACGCCGCCATGGACGCCCGAGCTCATGAGCGAGGACGCCAAGTTCGCCCTCGGGTTCTGACGGGTTCCGGCGACGCGGCCTAACCGCGCTGCGCCGCGGCTCAGCCCTCGGCGCGCAGCTCGCGGTTGAGGTCGATGGCCCGGATGTCGTGCTCGCCCGGCAGCTTGGCCAGCACGGCGAGCGCGACCGCGCGGACGTCGTGCTCCTCGTGCCCGAGGTCGTCCACCAGCGACTTCAGCGCGGTGTGGACGATCTTGAGCTGAGCGGCCGTCAGCTCCAGGTGGAAGGCAATCTCCCCGGGCTTGATCAGAAGGTCGTCTTCCACTGGGACTCCTTTGGGGCGGGCTATTCCTGGGTTCGCTTGCGGGCGGGACGGGAGCCTCGCTCGCGCTTGGCGCGCATGTCGGCGGCCGGCCCGTGCTTCGTGCGCCGGCCGTGGTCCGCGGGGACGATCGGGGCGGGCCCGCCGTCCTTGACCGCGGGCACGTCGGCCGGCGGGGTTCCCTTGCCGTTGGACGCCGAAACCGAGCGCCGCCCACCCCGGCCACCCCGCCCGCGGGCGGCGGCGAGCAGCTCGGCCAACGCCGCCTCGATCCCGTCGGCCACGACGTCGATGTCCGGCAGGGCGTCATAGTCGCCCAGGAGGCCGTAGTCCAGGCCCCCGTTATAGGACATGATCGCGACGGCCAGCGCATGGTCCTCGGGCAGGAAGGCCACCGGGAACAGGTCCTGAAGCTGGCGGCCCAGCACGTAGAGGGGCAGCTGCGGGCCGGGGATGTTGGTCACCAGCAGGTTGAACAGCCGGGTCGAGAAGTTCAGGCGGCTCGCCTGGGCCAGGATCGTCGGCGGCGCGAGGTTGTTCACCGCCGCCAGGGTGGCCGCGCCCACCGCCTGCTTTGACTCCTTGAGGCCGTCCATGGCGGCCCGGATGAAGCGCAGCCTGGAGATGGGGTCCTCGATGTAGACCGGCAGCGGCGCTCGCATCACCGTGAGCTGGTTGCCCAGGCTCCCGCGCTGGTCGTTGGTCCGCACCGACACCGGCACCAGCGCGCGCATCTCCAGGCCCTCGGTGCGCACGCCGCGTGAGCGCAGCCACTGGGCCAGCGCGCCGGAGACGATGGTGAGCACCACGTCGTTGACGGTGCCCCCGAGCGCGTCCTTGATCTCCTTGTAGTCGGCAAGCTGCTGGCGCACCACCGCGTAGCGGCGGTGGGGGCCGATCTCGACGTTGAGCGGGGTCTCGGGCGCCGGGTTCAGCCCGGCCCACACCAGCTCGCCCAGCCCCTCCAGGATGTCGCGGGCCAGCTGCAGGGAGGTCGCGGGGCGGCTGGCGGCGACGAGCGTGCGCGTCAGCAGTGAGGTCGTGGTGGTGACCACGCCGCGCGCGCCGGCGAGGACGAGTTCGGCGGGCGAGGGCTCGGGCTCGGGCCGCCAGGGCTCCAGCTCGGTGTTGACCTCGTCGTCCTCGACCCCTGGCTCGCGCTCGGCGTCGAACAGCACCGAGGCCAGGTCCACACCGGAGATGCCGTCCACCAGCGCGTGGTGGGTCTTGGAGATCAGCGCGAAGCGGTCGCCCTCGAGGCCCTCGACCAGCCAGTTCTCCCACAGCGGCTTGGAGCGGTCCAGCTGCTGGGAGGCGATCCGCGACGCGAGCAGGAACAGCTGCTCCTCGGAGCCGGGCGGCGGCAGCGCGGTGTGGCGCACGTGGTACTCGAGGTTGAAGTCCGGGTCGTCGACCCACAGCGGCCGGCCGGTCTCCAGCGGCGGCGTGGCCAGCTTCTGGCGGTAGCGCGGCACGAGGTGCAGCCGCCCGCGGACGTGGTCGGCAAAGTCCTCGAAGGCCGGCGCCGGGCCCTCGAAGATGAGCACGCCGCCGATGTGCATGTGCGACGCCTCTCCCTCCTGATGCAGGAACGATGCGTCGATCGAAGTGAGGCGGTCAAGGTGCTGCTGGGGCAAGATCCCTGCTCGTGAGATGGCTGGCTCCGAGCCCGGAAGCCTACTCGAAGGTAGCTTCGTGCAGTAGCGTGTGAAGGGACCCCCGATGCCGTGGGATTTCTCGACAGAGCCCGAGTTCGAGGCCAAGCTGGAATGGATGCGCGCCTTCGTGCGCGAGCAGGTGTGGCCGCTTGAGACCCTCCTCGACGAGCTGGGCTGGGAGGGGCTGCGCCGGGCCGGCCGGTCACTGCAGGATGAGGTCAGGGCGCAGGGCCTGTGGGCCGCGCACCTGGACCCCGAGCTGGGCGGCCAGGGCTTCGGGCAGGTGAAGCTCGGTCTCATGCACGAGATCCTCGGCTCCAGCCCGATCGCGCCGCTGATGTTCGGCAACGCGGCTCCGGACTCGGGCAACTCCGAGGTCCTCGCCATGGCCGGGACGCCGGAGCAGAAGGACCGCTACCTCCACCCGCTGCTGGCCGGCGACCTGAAGTCGGGCTTCTCCATGACCGAGCCAGACAGCGCCGGCTCTGACCCGACGCTGCTCAAGACCCGCGCCGTGCGCGACGGCGACGACTGGGTCATCACCGGCCACAAGTGGTTCACCTCCAACGGCTCGATCGCCGACTTCCTGATCGTCATGGCGGTCACCGACCCCGAGGCGCGCCCGCACAACCGCGCGTCGATGTTCGTCGTGGACACCGACACCCCGGGCGTGAACATCATCCGCGACGTCGCCACCATGGAGCACCCCTACGAGAGCTTCGGGCGCTACGGCAACCACGCCGAGATCCGCTACGAGGACGTGCGCGTCCCCGGCTCGGCCCTCCTGGGCGCCGAGGGCGCCGGCTTCCTCATCGCCCAGCAGCGCCTCTACCCGGGCCGCATCCACCACTGCATGCGCTGGCTGGGCGTGGCCCGGCGGGCCTTCGACATGCTGTGCGAGCGCTCCCTGTACCGCTACGCCCACGGCTCGACGCTCTCACAGCACGGCACCATCCAGAACTGGATTGCCGACTCGGAGGCCGAGATGACCGCGGCCCGGCTGATGACCCTGCACGCGGCCTGGAAGATGGACACCCAGGGCGTCATGGCGGCGCGCAAGGACATCGCGCTGATCAAGTTCTACGGCGCCAAGGTCCTGCACGACGTCGTGGACCGCGCGCTCCAGGCCCACGGCGGCCTCGGCTACTCCACCGATCTGCCGCTGGAGGCGATGTACCGCTACGCCCGGGCTGCCCGCATCTACGACGGGCCCGACGAGGTCCACCGCGCCTCGGTGGCGCGGCAGGTGCTGCGCGGCTACGAGGCTCCCGCCGACGAGGTCCCGTCGGAGTTCATCCCGGCGCGCCGCGAGGCGGCCCGCCGCCGGTTCGCCGACGTGCTCGACGCGGTCACCGCGAACGACTGAACGACCGGGCCGCCTCGGCCTCGTCCGAACGGCGGAGGTGCACCTTCTAGACTCCGGTCCATGGGACACGTCCCACAAACGCTGCTGCTCGCGGCGCCGCGCGGCTACTGCGCCGGCGTCGACCGCGCCGTGCAGACCGTCGAGCGCGCCCTCGAGCTCTACGGGGCGCCCGTCTACGTCCGCAAGGAGATCGTCCACAACAAGCACGTGGTCGAGCAGCTGCGCGATCGCGGCGCGGTGTTCGTCGACGCCGAGACCGAGGTGCCCGAGGGCGCCACGGTCGTCTTCTCCGCCCACGGCGTGGCGCCCAGCGTCCACGCCAACGCCCAGGCGCGCAGCCTCCATACCATCGACGCCACCTGCCCGCTGGTCACCAAGGTGCACCGCGAGGCCCTCAAGTTCGCCGCCGAGGGGTACACGATCGTGCTCATCGGCCACGCCGGCCATGAGGAGGTCGAGGGCACGATGGGAGAGGCGCCCGAGCACATCGTCCTCATCGAGGACGAGGCCGGCGTCGACGCGCTGGAGGTCGACGACCCGGGGAAGGTCGCCTACATCTCCCAGACCACCCTCTCGGTCGACGAGACCCGCGCCATCATCAATCGCCTGCGCGAGCGGTTCCCGGCCATCGTCGGCCCGCGCACCGACGACATCTGTTACGCCACCACCAACCGCCAGGCGGCCGTCAAGCAGCTCGCCCAGCGGTCAGATCTGGTGCTGGTGATCGGCTCGGGCAACTCGTCCAACTCCAACCGGCTGGTCGAGGTGGCCCGCGAGCTGGGCGCCGACAGCTACCTCATCGACAATGAGGGCCAGGTCCGCGAGGAGTGGCTGGAGGGCAAGCGCGTCGTCGGCATCACCTCCGGCGCCAGCGCTCCCGAGGAGCTCGTCCAGCGCCTGGTCCAGTTCTTCCGCGACCGGGGCACCGTCGACGTCCGCGAGCTCGAAGTGGTCCGCGAGGACGTGCGCTTCATGCTCCCCAAGAAGATCCGCCAGGCGCCACCGGCCGCCGCGGCGTAGACGTCGGGCCACGGGCACTGGTCCAGGGGGCGGCCGTTGCGCACGCTGGTCGTCTCCGATCTGCATTTCGGGACCCACGGGGGGGCCGACGTGCTGCGCGACCGCCGCCGGCGCGCACCACTGCTCTCGGCGCTGGCCGGTTGTGACCGCCTCGTCCTGCTCGGCGACATCCTGGAGCTGCGCCACGGGCCGTTGCACGAGGCGCTGGCCGCGGCGCGCGAGCCACTCGCGGAGATGGGCGCGGCGCTCGGGCCCGACGGCGAGGTGATCCTGCTGGCGGGCAATCACGACCACTACCTGGTGCATCCGTGGAGCCAGCGGCGCGCCGCCGGCGGTCCGCCGCCCCCGTTCGGATCCGAGACCGACGTGGACTGGATCGCCGCAGAGCCGCTGCACGCGCTGGCCGGCCTGCTCGCGCCCGCGCGTGTGCGCTCCGCCTATCCGGGGGTGTGGCTGCGGCCTGACATGTGGGCCACGCACGGGCACTACCTCGATCTCCACATGACCGTGCCGAGCATCGAGCGCCTGGGCGCCGGCGTGATGCGCAGGATCGTGGCCGCCCCGGGCGCCGGCCCCGCGGCGGCCGAGGACTACGAGGCGATCCTCACGCCGATCTACGCGTGGCTGCACGCGGTGGCGCAGGGGGCGGTGCCCGGGCGGGGCAGCGGGCTCCAGGGCGGCTCGGTGCGGGGCTGGCGGACGCTGAGCGAGCCGCGGGGCCGCCGCGGACTGCGGGGGCGAGCGCTCGCGGCGGGCTGGCCGCTGGCCATCGCGGCGCTCAACCGCGCCGGGCTCGGTCCGCTGCGGGCCGAGGTCTCAGGGCCCGCGCTGCGGCGCTCGGGGCTGCGCGGCATGGACGAGGTCTGCGCTCGCCTGGGCGTGACCGCCGACTACGTCATCTTCGGCCACACCCACCGGGCCGGCCCGCTGCCCGGCAACGACCCGGCCGAGTGGATGACCGCAGGCGGCAGCCGGCTCGTCAACAGCGGCTCCTGGGTCCACGAGCCCGCGTTCATCGGCCCCGACGCCTCGCAGAGCCCCTACCGGACGGGCTTCTGCGTCCTCGTCGACGACGACGGCCCGCCCCGGCTGGTCAATCTCTCAGATCCGCATCCGCCAGCCCTGGCGTGAAGCACACGGCGTGGCAGGTCACGCCGTCACCGACCTCTAGGTCGAGCTCGCCGGCGGTGCTCTCGGGGTGGGAGTCCAGCTCGTAGGCGCCGGGGTGGTCGACCACGATCTCGCGCTCATTGGCGGTGACCGTCCCCGAGCCGTCGAGCACCGCCCACACGCCCCCGGCCTCATAGGGCCCGCTGTAGGGACCCTCGACGTCCTCGCTCTGGGGCACGAGCACCGCCCCGGGGGCGTCCTCGGGCCGCAGCGGCTCAAGCAGCGGGCGCTCCACGCCGAGCAGCTCCTGGATGGCGGCCTCGGTCTCGTCGTAGCCGCCCTCGCCGTAGTGGAAGTCAAACAGCCGCCCGTCCTGGTTGAACAGGTAGCGCGCCGGCCAGCCGAGGTTGCCGTACTCCTGCCAGATCTCGAGGTCGGTGTCGACCACGACCGGATAGGGGACCTCCAGCCGGGCCACGGCGGCCTGCACCGCCTCGGGGCCGACCGAGGGGGAAAACCCGGAGGAGTGCACGCCGATCACGCGCAGCCCGTCGGGCTCGTAGCGCTCGTGCCAGCCGATGACATACGGCAGCGTGCGCATCGAGTTGGGGCGGCAGAAGTCCCAGAACTCCACGAGCACCGGGCGGCCGCGCTGCTGGTCCATACGCAGCGGGGCGACGTTGATCCACTTCAGGCGTGGCGGGAACGTCGGGGCCTCGATGTGGTCGACCGGGGGGCGCATGGTGCGGCGGATGATGGTAGAGGCGCCGCGCGCGCGATTTTTCTCACATAGCTGGAAGGATCGCGCACATTGCCAATCAGTTATATTCCTGAGATGGCATCTACGGCGACGTGGCGCGCCCTCAACGATTCGCACCGCCGACACGTGCTGGAGCTCCTCAGGACGAGACCGCGCGACGTGGGCGAGCTCACGAGCGCGCTCGGGCTCACGCAGCCCGGGACCTCCAAGCACCTGCGGGCCCTGCGCCACGCCGGCCTGGTGCGCGTCAGCGTCGATGGCCAGCGCCGGGTCTACTCACTGGACCCCAGGCCACTCGAGGAGCTCGACGCGTGGCTGGCGCCCTACCGCCGGCTCTGGGACCGGCACCTGGACGCCCTGGGACGCCATCTGGACGAAACCGACCCCCTGAAGGAGGACTGAATCACCATGCCCACCGCCACCGGCATCTACGAGCAGGTCGACGGCAGCCCCGTCGTCCGCTTCGAGCGCACCTTCCCGCATGCCCCCACGCAGGTCTGGGACGCGATCACCGACCCGGACCGCCTCGCCTCGTGGTTCCCGACCACGGTCGAGTTCGAGGACCTGCGCGCCGGCGCGCCGATCACCTTCCGCTTCACCGACCACCCCATCGGGCCGATGAGCGGGTCCTTCCGCGAGGTGAGCCCGCCCCGGCGGCTGAGCTTCACCTGGGGCGACGACGTGCTCACCTTCGAGCTGGCGGAGCGCGACGGGGGGCGGCGTGCCGGCTCTCCTTCAGCGTGGTCCTCGACAGTGCCGACAAGGCCGCCCGGGACTCTGCGGGGTGGGACGACTGCCTGGACATGCTGGACCGGGTGGTCTCCGGGGAGACCCCGGTGCGGCCGTGGAAGCCGGAGAGCTGGCGCGCTCGTTACGATGAGTACAAGCGCCAGGGATTCCCTGCTACTGCGCCGATTCCCGACTGACTCACGACGGCCTGACGGGCCGCTCCCATGGCGCTATACTCCGTGAAGTATTGGAATCCATATCGCCTTTGAGGAGTTTCACACGATGAGTCCGTCCGGAGCCGAAGTCCTCCGCCAGATCAAGAGCAGGATCGAAGAGGTCGATCCGGCCGTCGTCCGTGAGCAGTCCTCCAACGGCACGCTGATCATCGACGTGCGCGAGCCCGAGGAGTGGGGCACCGGCCACATCCCCGGCGCCAAGCACGTGCCCAAGTCCTATCTGGAGTCGCGCATCGAGGGCGCCGCCCCCGACCGTTCCCAGCACGTCGTCCTCTACTGCCAGTCGGGCAACCGCTCCGCCTGGGCGGCTCGCACGCTGCTGGACGACCTCGGCTACGAGCACGTCGAGTCGATGACCGGCGGCTTCACCCTGTGGAAGGACCGCGGCTACGACGTCGAGACGCCGCGCACGCTCACCGCCGAGCAGCGCGACCGCTACAGCCGCCACCTCCTGCTCCCCGAGGTCGGCGCCGAGGGCCAGCAGAAGCTGCTGGACGCCAAGGTGCTGCTGCTGGGCGCGGGCGGCCTGGGCTCCCCGACCGGGCTCTACCTCGCCGCCGCCGGCGTCGGCACCCTGGGCATCGTCGACGATGACACCGTCGACCTCTCCAACCTGCAGCGGCAGGTGATCCACAACTCACACCGCGTCGGCGTCCCCAAGGTGGACTCGGCCGAGGAGACGATCACCGCGCTCAACCCCGACGTGAAGGTCAACAAGTACCCGGTGCGGCTGGGCCCCGACAACATCATGGACATCCTGCCCGGCTACGACATCGTGGTCGACGGGCTGGACAACTTCCCGACCCGGTACCTGCTCAACGACGCCACCGTGCGCCTGCAGATCCCGGTCGTGTCGGCGGCCATCCTCGGCTTCGAGGGCCAGCTGTCGGTGTTCAAGCCCTACGACGGCCCGTGCTACCGCTGCCTGTTCCCGACTCCCCCGCCGGCCGACATGGCCCCCTCGTGCGGCGCCAACGGCGTGCTGGGCGTGCTGCCCGGAACGATGGGCCTGCTCCAGGCGACCGAGGTCATCAAGCTCATCCTCGGCGAGGGCGACCCGGCGATCGGCCGGCTGCTGCTCTACGACGCACTGGCCGCGACGGTCAACGAGGTCAAGATCCGCCGCGACCCGCAGTGCCCGATCTGTTCGCGTCATCCCGAGCAGATCTCCGACGAGGAGATGGGCGTCTTCCCCGACTACGAGGCGTTCTGCGCCGGCGCCCACTAAGCGTCTAGGGTTCCGACACATGGCCACCATTCGCATCCCACCCGTGCTCCGCCCCGCCGTCGGCGGGGAGAAGGAGCTCAGCGCGGAGGGCTCCTCGGTCGGGGAGATCCTGCGCTCTGTCGCCGACGATCACCCCGACACCCAGACCCAGCTGTTCGCCGCCGACGGCGGGCTCAACCGCTACGTCAACGTCTATCTCAACGACGAGGACGTGCGCGTGCTCGACGGCCTGGACACGGCCGTCGGCGAGACCGACACCCTGGTCATCCTGCCGGCCATGGCCGGCGGCTGAGCGCGGGAAGGGTTTCCTCACCACCGGGGTCCTTGAGGGGGTATGACCCCCACCCGAGGAGAACCCTAAAATGAGAATCCGATGGAGCAGGATGGCCCTCATGGCGGTGGCGGGGCTGCTGGTGGTGGCCGCCGTCGCCGTCGCCAAGGGCGCCACGCTGGGCGTCGGCACCGCTGAGGTCAAGGGCCACAAGGTGCCGGTCGCGGTCAACTCCCGCGGCGTGACGGTCTACGAGCTGTCGCCGGAGAGCGCCACGCACCTGGTGTGCAAGTCATCCGCGTGCCTGAACGTCTGGCCGCCGGTCAGGGCCGCCAGGAGCCTGGTCAAGGCCGGCGGGCTCAAGGGGAAGCTGGGCACGGTGGCGCGCAAGGGCTATCAGCAGGTCACCCTCAACGGCCATCCGGTCTACACCTTCGTCGAGGACGCCGGCCGGCGCGGGAGGGCCGAGGGCGAGGGCATCAACAACTTCGGTGGCGTCTGGCACGTCTTCAAGGAGAGCTGAGGGGCCTGTCCCCGCCCAGCCTCGCCCGCCCGGCTCGGTGGTCTCACACACCGGGCCCGCGGGCTCTGCGCCCTCGCTACACTTCGTGAAGCAATGGCCGCCGAGACCTTGCAGAACAAGCCTTGCGGGGGACGCTACGGCGACATCGTCCAGTCGATCGGGCACACACCGCTGATCGAGCTCAAGCGCCTCAGCCCCAAGCCGGGCGTGAGGATCTGGGCCAAGCTGGAGAGCCGTAACCCCACGGGCTCGGTCAAGGACCGTGTCGCACGGGCGCTGATCGAGGACGCCGAGGACAAGGGCCTCATCCGCCCCGGCCAGACGATCCTCGAGCCGACGTCGGGCAACACCGGGATCTCGCTGGCCATGATCTGCGGGCGCAAGGGCTACAACCTCAAGGTTGTCATGCCGGAGAACGTCACGCCGGAGCGCACCCAGCTGCTGCAGATGTACGGCGCCGAGATCGTCTACTCCGAGGGGTCCAAGGGCTCCAACGGCGCGGTCGAGAAGGCGCTGGACATGGCCGAGTCCGACGCCTCGTACTACATGCCCTACCAGTACGGCAACGCGGCCAACCCCGACGCGCACTACAACGGCACGGCGCTGGAGATCCTCGAGGAGCTCGACGAGGTGGCCGCCTTCGTGGCCGGCCTGGGCACCGGTGGGACCCTGATGGGCAACGGCCGGCGCTTGAAGGAGGAGCTGGGCGACAGCGTCAAGATCGTCGCCGCCGAGCCCATGCAGGGCGAGCCGGTCCAGGGCCTGCGCTCGCTCGACGACGGCTTCATCCCGCCGATCATCGACCTCGCGCTCCTGGATCGAAAGATCTTCGTCACCAACCATGACGCGATCGTGTGGACGCGCAAGCTGCTCGACGAGGAGCGGCTCTTCGCCGGCGTCTCCTCGGGTGCCATCGCCCGGGTCGCGGTCCGGATCGCGGGCGAGCTGGACGAGGGCAACGTCGTGTTCATCGTGTGTGACGACGGCTGGAAGTACCTGTCGTCGGGCATCTACACACGCCCGGTGCAAGAGATCGAGAACCTGGACTCCACCGTCTGGTGGTGACCGAGGACGGCCGCGCGTCACGGCGCGCGCTCCTGACGGGCACCGGCACGGCGCTCGCCGGCGGGGCGCTGGCGCTGGCCGGATGCGGCTCGGTGGCCACCGGCAAGAGGGCGGTCAAGAAGACCTCTGTGCCGGTCCGCCGCCAGGACGTCGAGATCCTGGGACGCGCACTCGACCTCGAGCGGCGCACGGTGAACGCCTACATCGCCTGCATCCCGCTCCTCACCCGGCCCCAGCGCAAGGCCACCCGGCAGTTCCTCAGCGAGGAGCTCCAGCACACCGGACAGCTCATCTCGCTGATCAAGGCCGCCGGGGGCAAGGCCGCGTCGCGCGCCGACAGCTATCCGATCGGGCATGCCGCCGACGGGCCGAGCGCGTTCGCCGTGCTGCACTCGCTGGAGGCGCTGCAGATCTCGAGCTACCTGGAGTGGATCCCACAGCTCTCGCCCGGGCCGGTGCGTGCCGCGGTGGCCTCGGTGCTGACCGTGGATGCCCAGCACCTGGCCATGGTCCGCGTGATGCAGGGCCAGGACCCCGTCCCCGGGCCGTTCGTGACGGGCACGGCGTGAGCGGCCGCGGGCCGACCCGGCGACAGCTGCTGGGCGCCGGCGCCGCGGGCGCGGCCGGCCTGCTCGCGCTCCCGGCCACGGCCGCCGCGGACACGTCGACCACCAGCGAGCCCCCGTTCTCAGAGACCGACCGGCTCCAGCGCCTCATCCGCTTGGAGCTGCTGCTGGTCTACTGCTATCGCTACGTGCTCGGCTCCTCGATCCTGGGGCCGCGAGCGCATCGCATGCTGGCACCGTTCGTGAGCCACGAGGAGGCCCACATCGACGCTCTCAAGACGCGCCTGAAGGCTCGCGGCGGGATCGTCCCGGCCGGCCCCGACAGCATCAAGACCGCCAACCACTATCTCGCCAACCGCGGCGTCGGCGGGCGTCTGGGCCAGCTCAAGGGGCCGCCCGACGCGCTCTACCTGCTGCTCACGCTCGAGCAGGTGACGATCGGCGCGTACTTCGTGGCGCTGACCAAGCTCAATGACCCAGAGCTCATCACCCTGGTCTGCCAGATCATGGCCAACGAGGCCCAGCACGACGCGATGATCGGGTTCTCGCTGCCCAAGGCGACACCCGGATCGGCCGTCCCGTACGGGCTGGTCCAAGGGCTACAGTGAGCGCCATGCGGATCTCTCAGGCCCTGTTTGATGAGATGGTGGCCCACGCCCAGGCCGACGCGCCCGACGAGTGCTGCGGGATCATCGGCTCTCGCGACGGTGACGGCGTCGTCCTGCACCGGGCCACCAACATCCATCACAGTCCGCTCAAGTACGAGATCGGCAGCGATGAGCTCTACCGGATATCGATGGCCCTCGACGATGACGCCCTCGAGGTCGGCCTGATCTATCACTCTCACACGCGCAGCGACCCGTATCCCTCGCAGACCGACGTGAACCTCGCCACCTACCCGGACGCGGTGTACGTCATCGTGGGGGTGGCCGGACCGGAGCCCGAGGTGCGCGCCTACCACATCCGCGAGGGCGAGATCTCTGACGCGGATCTCCAAGTGAGCTGACGATGGCCGAACGGGTGAGCGAGCCGACGCTCGTCTGCCCGCGATGCGCGTCGCGGTTCGCCGGCGAGCTGCGCTTCTGCCCGGGCTGCAAGCTGCCCCTGGTCCTGCAGGCCACCGGCGAGGAGCCCGACTACGAGTCAGCCCGGCACCAGCGCGCGCGCAAGGTCAAGCCCCAGCTCTCCGAGGGCGAGCTGGTCAAGGTGGCGTGGGCGCGCAACGAAGCCGAGGGGGAGTTCATCCAGGGCCTCCTGCTCGAGGAGGGCGTGCCCAGCATGCTGCGCCGCAGCGCCGGCTTCGATGTCCCCGACTTCCTCGCCGCCGGCCCCCGTGACGTGATGGTCCCGATCTCAGGGGCGCAGACCGCGCGCGAGGTGCTGCTCCAGGCCGACGTCGTCAGCCCTGACGCGGCGAGCCGGCCGGTGGACCCGCGACGGCTGCTCATCGGGTTGCTGGTGGCGCTGGCCATCGGCGCGCTGCTCGTCTGGCTGCTCTCGCTGGCGGTCCACTGAGCGCCGGCCACGCCCGGCGCTCACTGGGCGCTGGCCAGCCGCGAGAGGTGCGAGCGCCACGCCCCCTCGGTGTGGGCCAGCGTCCGCCCGCCAAACGCCTGCGACAACGCCGGCCGCGGCCCCTGCGGGTGCAGCCGGCAGGCAAACCGCGCGGCGGCCTGCGCCCCCTGCTCGCGGGCCAGGAGATCGATGACGGTGCCGCCCAGCAGGGCGGCGTCGCGGGGACCCGGCGGGAAGCTCGGGGGCCGCCCTCGCGCAGGCGTCGGGCGATGGCCGGCCGGGCGTGAGCGGTCTGGCCGCCGAACCAGCGCGCGGCGCCCTCCAGCAGCCATGCCCAGCGCAGCTCCCGGCGCATCCGCAGCGCGGGCATCACGCGCGCGAGGTCCTTGTTGGAGGCGATGACCACGCGCCGCGCGTACAGGCAGGCGGCGCCGTGCTCGAGCATCTGCGCCGAGCCCGGCACGTTTGAGGCGCGACCGCGCAGCAGCTCGGGCTCGAGCATGTGCATCACGCTGCGCCCGGCCCAGCCGACGACGTAACGCCGGGCCGCCGGGGCGGTGGCCAGCCACACGAACGGCATCAGGGGATTGGAGGCGATGAGGCCTGCGGGACCGCCGTGCAGGACGATCGTCACCTCGGCCGGCGTGCGCGGGAAGTACCCCTCCAGGTACTGGCGCGTGCGTTCCAGGGACTGGAGCAGATGGCGTGCGTCGTCGGTCACGGACTCGTCGTGGCGAGCGGTGAACGACCCCGAAGCCGACTCGACCCAGGTCATACGGCGTCAGGATGGCGTGGACTCGCCGGGCCCGTGCAGCGCGCGGACCCGGCGACTCCAGAAAGAAAGCGACGTCAGACGAGAACCGGCTGGCGGTCGGAGGCGATCGAGGAGATCTCCTCAGACGCGCGGTCGAACTCCTCGTCGGAGAGCACCGGGGTGCCCTCGAACGGAAGGTCGCGGGTGAGCTCCAGCCAGGAGCGACAGCCGCCGTACTCCTCGCGCACCTTCACGGTCACCGGACGTGGGATCCGGTAGGTCCGGAGCAGGATCACGTGGAGCGGGTGCCGGCGTTTCCAGGCCAGCCTCTTCTCGGCGTAGTCGGGCGTCCACACGTAGAACGGGGACAGGGCGTCGACGGCACGGCGATCGGTGATCGTGAAGTGCGCCGCCACCTCCGCCCAGGCACGGATGCGTACCCGGTCGGGCTGATTGAGCGGCTCTCCGCGGTGCAGCGCCTGCGGATGCGGCTCGCCGTCTGACCACACGCCCTCTTCGAGCGCACGAGACAGCTCGGGACGGTGGGACTCGCGCACCAGGTCGGAGCGCTGATGATCGAACGTCGGGTACAGAAAGAACCGTTCGTAGTCCAGCTTGAAATGTTTTTCTGGCTCACGGATGCCGCCTTTGCGGAGCGTCAGAAGCTGCTCGCCTTCGGCGAGTGCCCGCACAGTCACGGCCCATTCTTTGAAAGCAATCGGCATAGGAGATAAAGGGGGGAGACGGTTGGGTTTGTCGGAGTCCTGCGCGCGCAGCCTTTACGTTGCAACGGCAGCGTCAGGACGCAGGGGATTCTATGCGAGATACCCGAAATCGCAAAACCTAGCTGCAAATTCGCGTATTCCACCCCTCCGCAAAGCGGACTGAACCTACGCCTCTGTATCTCTCCCTCGGGTGGGCGGGAGGGAAATCCCGGCCCCCGGCTGCGGTGGCTACAGCTCGGTAGTAGGAGATGGTACGCCAACCGGGGGCAGCTTCCTTCCCCGGCGAAGGACGGTTCAGGTCGGCCGGCCGAAGCCGCCGCCGCCCGGCGTCTCGATCCGCAGGCGCTGGCCGGCGGCGAGCTCCCCGATCGACTTGGGGTCAAGCTCGTCGCCGTCGAGCAGGTTGCGCCCGCACGCCCCGGGCTCGCCGCCGTCGGCACCGCGCGGCGCGTGGCGGCGGCGCTCGGTGATGAGCGAGTAGTGCAGGGGCGCCAGGGCCTCGATCTCGCGCACCACGCCGTCCCCGCCGCGGAATCGCCCGGCCCCGCCCGAGCCACGGCGCAGCGAGTACTCGATCATGCGCATCGGGAACTCGAGCTCCAGCGCCTCGATCGGCGTGTTGAGCGTGTTGCTCATGGCCACGTGGACGCCGCTGGGACCGTCGGCGTCCGCGCAGGCGCCCTGGCCACCGCCGATCGTCTCGTAGTAGGTGACCTCGTCGTCGCCCAGGGTCACGTTGTTCATCGTCCCCTGGCCCAGCGCCCAGCCGAACGCGCCCAGGACGACGTCGGCCACGCGCGACGAGGTCTCGACGTTGCCCCCGACCACGGCCGCCGGCGAGCGGGCGTTGAGCAGACAGCCCTCGGGCGCGATCACCCGGATCGGGCGGTAGGCGCCGGCATTGGCGGGGATGTCGGGGTCAGACAGGACCCGGACCGCGAAGTAGCACGCGGAGCGGGTCACGGCCTCGGGGCAGTTGAGGTTGCCCTCGTGCTGATCGTCGGTGCCGGTGAAGTCGAGCGTCAGCTCATCGCCGGAGAGGGTGGCGCGGAGCATGATCTTCAGGTCGCCTTCGCGGGCCTCGAGCACGTCCTCGTTGCGCCGCTCGCCATCCTCCAGGTCGGCCAGGCAGGCCCGGGTGCGCCGCTCGGCGTAGTCGAGCACCTCGGCGTAGGCCTCGCGCAGCGCGTCGACCCCGACGCGCTCTGCCAGCTGCCCAAGCCGCAGCGCTCCGACGCGTCCGGCCGCGAGCTGGGCTCGCAGATCGGCGCGGCGCTGGTCGGGCCGGCGCATCTGTCCAGCGAGCTCGGCGATGGCGCGCTCGTCCAGGATGCGCGGCTCGATGACCACGCCCTCGTCGGCCAGCGTGCGGCTGTCGGCGGGCATCGAGCCGGGCGTGGGCCCGCCGACGTCGGCATGGTGGGCGCGGCTGGCGGCAAACGCCATGAGGTCATCGCCGGCGAAGACCGGGGTGATGACCGTGATGTCGGGCAGGTGGGTGCCGCCCCGGTACGGGTCGTTGAGGATCCACGAGCGCTCGGGGGCGTGGTCCTCTGAGAGCACCGAGGCCACCGCCGCGGGCATCGCGCCCAGGTGGACGGGGATGTGCTCGGCCTGCATCACCATCTCGCCCTCGGGCGTGAACAGGGCGGTGGAGGCGTCGCGGCGCTCCTTGATGTTGGCCGAGTGGGCCGAGCGGATGAGCACGGCGCCCATCTCCTCGCAGATCGAGTGCAGCGCGCCGGTGAGGACCTGGAGCTCGACCGGATCCATCAGTCATCACCGCCGGTCCGGACGTGGATCGTGCCGGTGTCGTCGACCTCGCCCGACCAGCCGGGCGGGACCAGCAGGGTGGACTCGGGCAGCTCGACCACGGCGGGCCCCTCGATCGCGGTGCCCGGGGGCGGCGTGCCCCGCAGCACCGCCAGCTCGATCTCCTCGCCGTCCAGGGTGGCCGTGCGCCGGCCGCGCTCCAGCTCGCCGTCGCCGTCGCCGGCCTCGTCGAGCGAGACCTCGGCACCGGGCAACGTGGCCGACACCCGCAGCGTCACCAGCTCGAGCTCCTGATCGTCGTCGCGGTAGCCGTAGCGCTCCTCGTGCAGCGCCTCGAAGGCCTCGCGAAGCTCGGCCGGGTCGGGCTCGAGCGCGCCCTCGACCGCCAGCTCGAACGCCTGGCCGCGGTAGCGCAGCTCGTAGACGGCGCGCAGCTCGGACTCGGGCTCCTTCAGCTGCTCGCGCGCCGCCGCCCCGAGCTCGGCGACCACCTCGGCGACCGCGTCCCCCGTGAGGGCGTCGCCGCTGAGGAAGACGCTGCGCTGGACGTCGCGCCGCCGCGGGGAGACGACCAGCCCCAGGGCCGCCAGGACGCCCGACGCGCGCGGGCAGACGATCTGCGTGATGCCGAGCTCGGCGGCGATCGCGGCGGCGTGCAGCGGGCCGGCCCCGCCGAAGGCCAGCAGCGCGTAGCGGCGGGGGTCGATGCCGCGCTGCACGGTCACCACCCGCAGCGCACGGAGCATCTCGGCGTTGGCGACGCGGATGATCCCCTCGGCGCAGGCCGGCGGCTCGAGGGCAAGCTCGCGCGCCAGCTCGCCGATGGCCCGCTCCGAGGCCTCGCGATCCAGGGCGACGCCCCCGGCCAGCGGGGCGTCGCCGGACAGATAGCCGAGGACGAGGTTGGCGTCGGTGACCGTCGGCTCGGCGCCGCCGCGCCCGTAGCACGCCGGACCCGGATCCGCGCCCGCCGAGCGCGGGCCCACGCGCAGCGCGCCCCCGGGGTCGCGCCAGGCGATCGACCCGCCGCCGGCGCCCACAGTGTGGACGGCCACCATCGGCAGCGCCAGTGGGCGCCGCGCGATCGTCCCGGCGCTCTCCTCCTGGACTGCGCCCGCGTCCACGACGCAGACGTCGCACGAGGTGCCGCCCATGTCAAAGCACACCGCGTCGGGCGCGTCGCTGGCCCGGGCGATGTAGGCGGCGCCCGCGGCCCCGCCCGCCGGACCCGACAGCACCGTCCAGGCGGCGTGGCTGGCGGCCGCCTCGAGGTCGATGAGGCCGCCGCTGGACTGCATGATCGCGGGCTCGGGCAACCCCGCCTCGTCGCAGCGGGCCACCAGCCGCCGCAGGTAGCCGCCCAGCAGCGGGGAGAGGGCGGCGTCAACCTCCGTCGTGCTCGCGCGCTCGAACTCGCGGAAGGTCCCCACCACCTCGTGCGACAGCGAGACATGGACGTCCGGCATCACCTCGGCCAGGGCCTGGCCGATCTCCGCCTCGTGCTCGGGGTGGCGGTAGGCGTGCAAAAGGGTCACCGCCACCGCCTCAAACCCGCCCGCCCCGGCCTCGGCCACCCGGCGGGCCAGCTCGGCGGCGGCTTCGGCGCTCAGCGCGCGCAGGGGGCCGTCGGGGGTCATCCGCTCCGGCGCGCCGAAGCGCGCCTCCGGCGCGGTGAGCGGGGCGGGGCGTCCCGCGCACAGGCGGTAGAGCTCGGGCCGGTCCTGGCGCCCGAGGGCGACGATGTCGGTAAAGCCCTCGGTGGCGATGAAGGCGGTGCGCGCCCCGCGCCCCTCCAGCAGGGCGTTGGTGGCGACCGTCATCCCGTGGGAGAACTCCGCCACTGACTCGAACCCCGCCCGCCCGGCGCCGGCCGCTTCCAGCACGGCGCGGACGGCGGCCAGGACCCCCTCGGACTGGTCGTCGGGGGTCGTCGGCGCCTTGGCGGTGATGAGCCGGCCGTTTACGGCGAGCACCGCATCGGTGAACGTTCCGCCGACGTCGACCCCCAAGAGCATCACCGCACCCTACCGAGGCGCCAGCGACTGAAAATCCGAGGGTCCGCGCAAGCGGACCCAACCAGAAGTAGTCGTTATGCGGCCAGCGCCTCCCGCAGCTCCTCGGTCTCGGCGAGATGCTGGTGTGACGGGCAGTAGCCGTTGTGGGGCAGCGGCATGCGCTGGCATGGGGTGCCCTTGCGGGTGCTGGCGCGGCACTGCAGCGGGTTGCCGTACAGGTCGAACCCGTTGTGCGGCTGCGCGCGCAGGAACTCGTCGGCGAAGCGCAGATACTGGTCGATCACATGCAGGATGCGAGGTTGCGCGCTCATCGGGAAGTACGCGCGTATGTCGGTGAACAGCGTTCGCGCCGGCCGCGCGAAGTAGTGCCGATCGGTCGCCATCCGCTCCACGGTGGCTTCACACGCCTTCAGCACGCGCTCATGATTCGCGTGCGGACAGCCGGCGTGCGGATCCTCAATGATCTCGTTGGCGATCTCCCGGTAGATCGCGCGACTGAACCGATACATGGGGGGTCTCTCCACTCCTTTCGGCTCCCTGCCGGGCAGCCAGAGCATGCCTACTGGTCGATCGCGTCCGTACGTGAACGACCACTGCTACTGGCGAGTATTCCGTCGCCGTGTGAAGCTCGCCCCGCCGCGTTTATTAATTCCACGTTAAGTGGAGTCTTGGCGTTTCCGGGTGCGCGCGGGCCTATGACCAGGTCTGTAGCGTCGGCTCAGACCCCGCCGTGATCGTGACATGCCGGCCGTCGAGACGCGCCGCTCGGTCCGGGAAATCGAGGCGCTGGTGGGCGCCGCGGCTCTCCTGGCGCGCGAGCGCGCCCACGGCGATGAGCCGGACCAGGGGGTGCGGGTCGCCGGCCAGCGTCCTGAGCCCCTCGCCGGTGCGCTCGAGCCCCGCGTGGCGCCACAGCGCCGCGCGCGACTCCGGCCGTACCGCCCCGATCGCGGCGGTGGGTGGCGCGCCGCGGACGGGCGGTTCGGGTGCGGGCACGCCGGGCGCCGGGGCGGGCTCAGCCAGCGCCGCGGCAGCCGCGCGGGCGCCGAACACGAAGCACTCGGTCAGCGAGTTGGAGGCCAGCCGGTTGGCGCCGTGCAGCCCGGTGCAGGAGCACTCCCCGACGGCATAGAGCCCGGGCACCGAGGCGCGCCCGTCGAGGTCCGTGGCGACGCCGCCCATCATGTAGTGAGCGGCGGGGGAGACCGGGATGAGCTCGTGCTCGGGGTCGATCCCGGCCTCGCGCAGAGCGGTGACGACGTTGGGGAAGAGCGCCGGGTCGACGTCGCGCATGTCCAGGCGCACCGGCACGCCGCTGGCGTCGATCTCGCGCTGGACGGCGCGCGCCACCTCGTCGCGCGGGGCGAGCTCGTCGACGAAGCGCTCGCCGGCGGCGTCGAGCAGCCGTGCGCCCTCGCCGCGGATCGCCTCGGTGACCATGAAGCCGTCGATGGGTGGGTGCGATCCGTTTCCCGCGCTGACCACCGTCGGGTGAAACTGCATGAACTCCAGGTCGGCCAGCTGCGCGCCCGCCGCGTGGGCGAGCAGGAGCCCCGCCCCCACCGCGCCGGGCGGGTTGGTGGTGCGCATCCACAGGGCGGCGGCGCCGCCGGTGGCCAGGACGACCGCGCGCGCCGAGATGACGGTGCCGTCGTCCAGCGCGACGGCCACGGCCCGACCGCCCGCGGTGAGGATCCGCGTGGCCCGGCGCCCCTCCATGACGGCGATCCGGTCGTGCTCGGCGGCCAGTGCCGAGAGCTGGCGGATGATCCGGCGGCCGGTGGCGGCCCCGCCGGCGTGGACGATCCGGCGCGCCGAGTGACCGCCCTCGAGGCCCAGCGCCAGGCGGCCGGTGCGATCGGCGTCGAAGGTCACGCCCAGCTCGGTGAGGTCCTGCACCGCCGCCGGCGCCTCGTCGCACAGCACCTGCGCGGCGGACTCGCGCACCGAGCCGCGCCCGGCGGCGAGGGTGTCGGCGAGGTGGCGGTCGGGGCTGTCGTCGTCGGCCAGCGCCGCGGCGAGCCCGCCCTGGGCCCAGTAGCTGGAGGCGCCGGCCAGCGGCCCCGCCGAGATGAGGGTCACGGCGGCGTCCCCGCGCGCCGCGCACAGCGCCGTGTAGAGCCCGGCAGCGCCTGCGCCGACGACGGCGACTTCGGTCTGGTGCGGGGTCACGTGCAGGTACGGTACTCGGCGATGTCTGCCGCCCCGCCCGTGCTTCTGCAGCACCCCTCCTCGCTGGACCACGACACCGGACCTCACCCCGAGCAGCCCGCCCGCATGGTGGCGATCGAGCGCGAGCTGGCGGCCCGCGGCTACCTCGGCTTCGCGCGCGTCAGCTCACCGGCGGTGGAGCGTCCGGTGCTCCAGGCGGTGCACCCGGCGCGCCACGTGGAGCTGATCGAGCGGATGGCCGCCCGCGGCGGGGCACGCATCGACGCCGACACGGTGGTGTCAGCGGGCTCGTTCAGGGCAGCCCTCCACGCCTGCGGGGGTGCGGTGTCGCTCGTGGACCGGCTCCTGGACGGCCGTGCCCCCACCGGCTTCTCGATCCATCGTCCGCCCGGGCATCACGCCGTGGTCGAGCGGGCGATGGGCTTCTGCCTGTTCAACAGCGTCGCCGTCGCGGCACGTCACGCCCTGGACGCGCATGGGCTGGAGCGGGTGATGATCGTCGACTGGGACGTGCACCACGGCAACGGGACCAACGACATCTTCCACGCCGAGCCGCGGGTCCTGTTCTGCTCGATCCACCAGTCCCCGCTGTACCCCGGCACCGGCCCCGCGTCCGACGTCGGATCGGGTGAGGGGCGCGGGTTCACGGTCAACCTGCCGGTGCCCCCGGGGTCAGGCGATCGCGAGTTCCGCTCGCTCATCGACCACGTGGTGGTGCCGCTGGCGCGATCCTATGCGCCGCAACTGCTGCTGGTGTCAGCGGGGTTCGACGCCCACGCCGAGGACCCGCTGGCCGAGTGCCAGGTCACCGACGACGGCTACGCCGCGATGGCGCGGTCGCTGCGCGAGGCGGGGGCGGAGCTCGGCGTCCCGGTGGGCGCGGTGCTGGAGGGCGGATACGCCCTCGACGCCCTGGCCCGGTCGGTGGCCGCGACGATGGCGGTCCTGGGCGGGGTGGCTCCGCTCGACGGTTTCCTGGGGGTGGCCGAGGTGTCCGGGCAGGCGCGTGAGCGGCTGGCCGAGTTCTGGCCTGGCCTGGCCTAGGTGCGGTGTGCGCTGCGGGCGTTCCCTGCGATCCGGGGGGCGAACGTCAACGGCGGCTGGGGGGCGGGCTAGGGCGAAATCGCGCTGTTTGCAGGGGGTTTTGGGATATAACCCGTCTGTGAGCACGGTAATATCCCACAACCTCGGTCCGGGCGGCGGCGGGGCTTCGAGGCTCGCCAGCGCCGCTGCGACCCTGTTCCAAAGCCGCAGGTCGCATCGCTCCAAACCCGCAGGTCGCATCGCTCCAAACCCGCATACCCCAGACGCTGCTGCACCCCAGACGCTGCTCACCCCAGACACCGCTCACCCCAGCAACCCCCGCCACGCCTCAAGCACCCGGGCGGCCATCGCGTCCGTGGACCACGCCTCGGCGCGCGCCCGGCCCTTCACCCGCGGGTCGGCGGCGGCCACATGCGCCGCCAGCGCGGCGCCCCAGACCTCGGCGTCGAAGGGCGCGCACAGGGCGCCGTCCACCCCGGCCAGCGCCTCGCGATGCACCCCGACCGGTGTGGCCAGCACCGGCACGTTGCAGGCCAGCGCCTCGAGCACCGCCAGCCCGAAGCCCTCGCGCTCGGAGGGCACGAGCACGGCGTTGGCGGCGTTGACCCACAGCGGTACCTGCTCCGGGGCCACGTTGCCCAGGGTCAGGAGCGGGACGTCGCCGGCCACCGCGAGCGCGCGGTCATAGCGCTTCTCCCGGCGCGCCTGATCGGCGGCGAAGAGGAGGTAGGGGTCGTCGGGTCCCAGCCCCAACCGGCGCCGCGCCTCGGCCCGGTCGATCGGATAGAAGCGCTCCAGAGCGACGCCCGCGGGCAGGACGGCGGGTGGTCGGCGGGTGGCCCAGCGCGGGACCGCCGCTGTCATCGCCTCGGACACCACGGCCACGAGGTCGTTGAGGCGCAGGCCCGCGAGGGTGACCGGCCGCGAACGAGCGTGGGCCATGTCCGTGCCGTGGAGCGTCACGACCCGCGCTCGCGCCCGGGCGGCCAGGGCGGGCCACTGGGTGAGCCCGAAGTGCGCGTGGACGATGTCGAACCGGTCGCGGCCGTGGCGTGCGCGCAGCGCCCGCGCTGCGGCCACGTAGCGGCCCGGCGGGAACGTGAAGAGCTCGACCTCCGCTTCGCCGGTGCGCCGCAGCGCCGTGACCTGGTCGGCGACGAAGCTGCCCAGCGCCGGGCGGGCCGGCGACGGGTACATGTTGGTGACGATCAGCGCGCGCACGGTGGCGGCGAATCTAGTCCTCCCCCGCGGCCTTTGGCACCATGGTCACCGTGTCCGGACCTGCGGAGCTCCCCGTGGCCGTGTTCGACTCGGGCGTCGGCGGCCTCACCGTGCTGCACGAGTTGCTCGTGTCGCTGCCCAGCGAGGACTACGTCTATCTGGGCGACACCGCGCGCTTCCCCTACGGCGAGCGCAGCCAGGCCGAGCTGCAGGCGTTCGCGATCGAGATCGCGGACCATCTCCTGGAGCTCGGCGCCAAGATGCTCGTGGTGGCGTGCAACGCCGCCAGCTCCGCCGCGCTGGAGACGCTGGAGCGGCATCTGGAGGAGTCCGCCCCGCCCGCCCGCGCGCCCGCCCGCGCGCCCGGCGGCCCGCCCGACATCGACGTGATCGGGGTCGTCGCGCCGGCCACGCAGCTTGCCGTCGCCCACAGCCACAACGGGCGGATCGGTCTGCTGGCCACGCCGGCGACGGTCGCCAGCGGCGCCTACGAGCGCGCGGTGTGGGCGGCCGACCGCCATGTGCACGTCGAGGCGGTGGCCTGCCCTGACCTGGCGCCCATCATCCAGGGCGGCCTGCTCTTCGACGAGGAGATCGTCGAGACGGTGCGCGGCTACTGCGCCCCGCTGCGCGCCGCCGAGGTGGACACGGTGATCCTGGGTTGCACGCACTATCCACTGGTGGCGCCGATGCTGCAGCGCATCCTCGGGCGCCAGGTGCGGCTCATCACCTCCGGCGCGGGCGTGGCGCGCAGCGTCGAGCGTGCCCTGGCGGCGCGCGAGCTGCTCAACCCGCGCTCCGGCGAGGGCAGCTACCGCTTCCGCTGCACCGGTGATGTCGCCGCCTTCCAGGCCCTGGGCACGCGCTTCCTGCAGATGCCGCTGGGCGAGGTGGTCGGGATCGAGCTGGGGGCGGGGGTGGCGGCATGACTGTCGCGCGCAGCTATGGCCGGACCCCATCGCAGCTGCGGCCCGCCACGATCGAGCCCGGTTTCGTGCGCACGGCGACCGGCTCGGCCCTCATCTCCATGGGGGAGACGCGCGTCATCTGCACCGGCTCGGTGCAGGAGGGCGTCCCGCGCTGGATGATGGGCTCAGGGCGGGGCTGGGTCACCGCCGAGTACGGGATGCTCCCGGCGTCCACCGGGGAGCGCAAGCAGCGCGACGTGAGCAAGGGCCGCCCCGACGGGCGCACGGTCGAGATCCAGCGGCTCATCGGGCGGTCGTTGCGCGGGGTGGTGGACTTCGAGGCGCTGGGCGAGCGCACCATCTACGTCGACTGCGACGTGCTCCAGGCCGACGGCGGCACCCGCTGTGCCTCGATCACGGGCGGCATGGTCGCGCTGCGCCTGGCCTGCGAGCGCCTGGTCGAGCGAGGGACGCTGGCCAAGGTCCCGCTCATGGGCACGGTGGCGGCGGTCTCATGCGGGATCGTCGGCGGGGTGGCGCTGCTCGACCTCGATTACTCCGAGGACTCGACCGCCGAGGTCGACGCCAATGTCGTGATGACCGGGGACGGCGGCCTGGTCGAGGTGCAGGCGACGGCCGAGCGCACGCCGCTGTCTCGTGCGCATCTGGATGACCTGCTCGCCCTTGCCGCAGGTGGCATCGATGAGCTGCGCGTGCTCCAGGGCGCCGCGTAATGGTCGCCCGCCCTGGGGAGAGCTAGTGGCCACGGGGCGCTCGCTGCTGCTCTCCACCCGCAACGCGCACAAGGTGCGGGAGTTCAACCGCCTGCTGGCGCCGTCGGAGGTCATCGTGGTCCCGCTGCCCGACGAGGTCACGCTGCCCCCCGAGGACGGAGACACCTTCGCCGACAACGCGCTGCCCAAGGCGCGCGCGGCGGCGCAGGCCACCGGCCGGATCGCGATCGCCGACGACTCGGGCATCGAGGCCGCGGCGCTCGACGGCCGCCCCGGCGTGCGCTCGGCCCGGTATGCGGGCCCCGAGGCCACCGACGCCGAGAACCTGGCCAAGCTGATGGAGGAGGCGCCCGTCGGCAGCGCGCTGCGCTACGTGTGCGCGTTGGCCTACGTCGATCCCGTCAGCGGCACCGAGCGCGTGTTCTTCGGCTACTGCACGGGTCACCTGGCGGCGCGGGCGCGCGGCTCGGCGGGATTTGGCTATGACCCGGCGTTCCTGCCCGACGGCGACTACGAGGGGCGCACGATGGCGGAGCTCACCGACTCCGAGAAGGACGCCGTCAGCCATCGCGCCCGGGCGGTCGCCGAACTGCTGGCCTGGCTCCCCGCCACAGCAGGTTGATGCCCGCTACAGCAGGTTGATGCCGGCCGAGATGGCGACGGCCAGCGTCACGCCGGCGTAGCCGTAATAGCCGTTGAGGATGAGGATGAGGACGGCCACCAGGCAGGCGACCACGGTCACCAGCCAGGCGGCGCGGCCCAGGCTCACGGTGCTTTCATCAGCATCCACGGGGGTATTGTCGCTCGCGGCGAGGACGGCTGGGGCACCCATACACCTGGTTGTCGGGTGACCGATTCTCGCAAATTGCGGAAAAACGGCGCCGCGGCGTGGTTTTCCGCCGGAAGGGTGGCCAGAATGGGGCCGCGCACGCTTCCGGAAGGACATCCGCTGTCCGCAGACCGTGTTAGCGTCGCTGTTTCCTACCCAAGTAGAAGGAGGAGCAAGTGACCAAATCTGAATTCGTGGACCAGGTCGCAGACCGGGCCGGACTCAGCAAGAAGGACGCTGGCGACGCCGTCGACGCGATGCTCGAGACGATCGAGAGCGCACTGAAGCGCGGCAGCGACGTCGTGTTCTCCGGATTTGGCAAGTTCAGCGTCTCTGACCGCAGCGCACGCGAGGGCCGCAACCCGGCCACCGGCGAGAAGATCCAGATCGCTGCCTCGCGGGTCCCGAAGTTCACCGCTGGGGCGGCGCTGAAGAAGGCCGTCAACTAAGCGGCTCAGCGGAGGCGCGTGGCCGAAGGACCTCAGACCGCCCCCGAGGCGGCACCCCCGCAGACAGATCGGGCGTTCTCCGGCCGTACTGAACACATCGGTTTCGGCGACCAGCTCGCCGGCTGCGTCCAGCGCAGACGATCGCAGATCGTCCTCGGGCTGGATCCGGATCCCGCACGTCTCTGGCCAGAGGCGCTGGAGCTGGCGGAGACCCGGCCCGGCCCACCCCGCCCGCTCGGCGCCGCCGAGCGGGCCGCCCGCGCCGTCGCGGCGCATTGCCGGCTGGTGCTGGACGCCGCCGCCGAGCAGTGCGTCGCGGTCAAGCCCCAGGTGGCGTGCTTCGAGCGCCTGGGCGCTCCCGGGTGGGCGGCGCTGCGCGAGGTGATCCATGACGCCGCGCAGCGCGGCCTGCTGGTGATCGCCGACGCCAAGCGCGGCGACATCGACATCTCGGCGCGTGCCTACGGGCAGGCGTTCTTCGGCGCGACGCCGACGCCCTTCGGCGAGGTCGAGGGCCTGGGCGCGGATGCGCTCACGGTGAGCCCCCTGCTGGGGCGCGACTCGCTGGCCCCGCTCATCGAGGCGGCCCGCGAGCGCGGCGCTGGCCTGTTCGCATTGGTGCGCACCTCCAACCCCGGCGCGGCCGACATCCAGGACCGCGCGCTGGAGGGCGGCGGCACCGTCAGCGAGGCCCTGGCCTCGATGATCGACGAGCTGGGCGCACCCGGCGTGGGTCAGGCCGGCCTGTCGGATGTCGGGGCCGTCACCGGGGCCACCGCGCCCGAGCGGTTGGAGAGGTTGCGGGGGCTGATGCCACACGCGGTCTGGCTCCTGCCGGGGATCGGACCCCAGGGCGCCAGCGGCCGTGACCTGGCCCCGGCGTTTGCCCCCGGTCCCGCGGGCGGGCTCGTCTCAGCCTCGCGGGCCATCGTCTACGCCTTCGAGCGCGGCGGCAAGGACGGCACCAGCGGCACTCCGGCAGGGTGCGCGCGCGACGAGGCGGCGCGGTTGCGCGAGCTCATCTGGGGCCTGTACGCCTGATCATTGCGCCCCGGGACGCCCGCGGAAGGCGTCGGGGCCACCAGTATGATCGCCCTGGGATGGTGGCAAAAATCGCGCGCTTCTTGGCGCCGATCGCACTCGCTGCGGTAGGAGTCGGGGTCTATCTGATCGTGCACTCGACGCTGGTGCACCACACCACCACCGCCACGCAGTCGAGCAGCTCCACGATTGCCAACGGGGGGGCGCACAAGGCGCGCAAACACCGGCGGGTGCCGAAGTTCTACATCGTGAAGTCCGGTGACACGCTGGGCAGCATCTCATCGCGCACGCACGTCCCGGTTGCGGTGCTGACGACGCTCAACGCATCCCTATCCGCGAACCCGAACAGCCTGCAGACGGGGCAACGGTTGAGGCTGAGGCGTTGAGCCGCCGCATCGCTGCGCGAGTGATCGCGACGGCGGCCTGCGGCGCGTGCCTCCTGGGCGTGGCGCCTGCCGTCGCCGGAACCCGGCCCCCACCCGCCCCTCCGCCGCTGTCGGTGAGCGCGGCGGCGCTGTATGCGCCCGCCACCCATCAGCTGCTCTACGGCGTCAATGCGTCCAAGCGCGTCGCCATCGCGTCGACCACCAAGCTCATGACGGCGCTGATCGTGCTTCAGCACGTCCACAAGCTGTCGACCATGCTCACGCAGAACGACTACCGGTCGGCCGCGGTGGACTCCCAGATCGGGCTGGCGCCCGGGGAGCGCATGAGCGTGCATGACCTGCTGCTGGCCTTGATGCTGCCCTCCGCCGACGACGCCGCCGAGGACCTCGCCTTCAACATCGGCCACGGCTCGGTGGCACGGTTCGTGGGCATGATGAACGCCGAGGCCCGAACGCTGGGCCTGCGCCACACCCACTACTCGACGCCGATCGGGCTCGACACTGCCGAGAACTACTCCACGGCGGCGGACCTGGTCAAGCTCGCGGACTACGACATGACCCACAGCGCCTACTTCGCCCGCATCGTCGCGCTGCCCCGCGCGACCCTGTACTCGGGCAACCACGTGCGCTCGGTGACCAACCGCAACGACCTCGTCGGCAGGTACCCCTGGATCGACGGCGTCAAGACCGGTCACACGCTCGACGCCGGTTACGTCCTGGTCGCCTCCGGGCACAGAGGGGGAATGGCGCTGATCAGTGCCGTCCTCGGGACCGACTCGGAGACCTCGCGGGACGCCAACACGCTGGCGCTGCTCGACTACGGGGCCGACTTCCGCGTCTGGACGCCGGTGCGCAAGGGCCAGCTCATGGCCCAGCCCACGGTCAAGGGCCAGCCCAGCCTGCACCCGGCGGTGACAGCGGCCGCCGGCTACACGCGCATCCTTCCGCGGTCGGCTCCGGTGCACGTCCAGGTCCAGGTCCCGCATCAGCTCGTGGCGCCCCTGCCCGCCCAGTCGGTGGTCGGGACCGCCACGGTGACCGATGGCCGGCGCGTCCTGGCGCGCATCCCCCTGATCCTGACCCGCCGCGTGCCGGCCCTGAGCGGGCTGACCCGGGCCGCCAACTTCGTCACCAGGCCGCTGACGCTCGTCGTCATCGCCGCCGGGGCCGCGGGCGCAGCGCTGCTCCTGCGTAACGTACGTAGGCGTCGGCGCATCGGTCGCCGGGGTAGGGAACTGGAGGCGACATGATCATCACCGTCACGCTCAACGCCGCGATGGACAAGACGCTCGAGGTTCCCAGCTTCACTCCCGGGCGCCGCCACCGCACGGTGGACCAGACGACCATGCCCGGCGGCAAGGGCGTCAACATCGCCCGCGCCATCAAGCGCCTGGGCCAGCCGGTGATCGCGACCGGCTTCGCCGGCGGGCCGACCGGTAGCCGCATCGTCGAGGCGCTCAACGACGAGTCGATCCTCAATGACTTCGTGCGGATCGGCGACGAGTCGCGGACGAACACGGCCGTGCTCGATCCCACCACCGGGCTCCAGACCGAGATCAACGAGCGCGGGCCGGCGGTCTCCGCCCAGGAGCTGGAGCTGTTCCGGGAGAAGCTGCTCTACCTGGCCCAGGGGGCGAGCATCTGCGTGTTCGCCGGCAGCCTGCCCCGGGGCATCGAGACCGACATCTACTTCTCGCTCATCCGCGAGGTGCGCCGCCTCGGTGTCACCACCATGATCGACACCGACGGCGAGCCGCTGCGGCTGTCGATGCGGGCGGAGCCCGACATCGTCTCGCCCAACGAGCTGGAGGCCGAGGAGCTCGTCGGCCACGAGTTCAACGACGCCACCGACCGGGCTCAGGCCGTGGTCGAGATGACCCGGCTGGGCGCCCACGAGGCGATCATGACCGTGTCGGACGGCTGCTACGGGCGCATCTTCGAGGCCGGGTCACCCGCGCTGTACCGGGTGCGGATCGCCGAGCAGGAGGCACGCTCGGGGGTCGGCTCGGGCGACGCGTTCCTGGCGGGCTACGTCTGCGCGCGCTACTGCGACCGCGATCCGGCCGAATGCCTGCGCTTCGGGGTCGCCTGCGGAGCCGAGTCGACGCTGCATTTCGGCGCGGGCATCCTCGACCCGGCGCGGGTCGACCGTCTGCTGGGCGAGGTCGAGTCTGAGCGCGTCGAGATCGGCGCCGAGATCGGCTGACAGAGCCGGTCCGGGCGACTCCGCAACCTCCGCTCTTAATCGCTCCCCGACCCCGTCTGGAGGGCGATTTGCCACTGCTAGGATCGACCTCCCGAGGCACGCGCCACCGCCTCGCTGAATCGTCCGCCGCGAGTTCTAGGATGCGTGAATGGAAGTAGAGATCGGTCGCGGAAAGAAGGCTCGCCGCGCATACGGGTTCGACGACATCGCCATCGTCCCTTCACGACGTACGCGTGACCCTGACGACGTCGACATCTCCTGGACCCTGGGTCCGTACCGCTTCGAGCTGCCGCTGCTGGCCGCGGCGCTGGACGGGGTCGTCTCGCCCGACAGCGCCGGCCTGATCGGAAAGCTCGGCGGCTTGGCCGTGCTCAACCTCGAGGGCATCTATTGCCGCTACGAGGACGCTGAGACCCAGCTCGAGCGCATCGCCAGCTTCTCGCCCGACATCGCCACGCGCGAGATGCAGGACATCTACCGCGAGCCGGTCAAGCCCGAGCTGATCGCCAGGCGCATCGAGGAGATCAAGGCCCACGGCGTGGTCGCTGCGGCGTCGCTGACCCCGCAGAAGGTGCGCGCTCACTATGAGACGGCGCTCGAGGCAGGCCTCGACATCCTCGTCATCCAGGGCACGGTGGTCTCCGCCGAGCACGTCTCGCGCGATGAGAGCCGTCCCCCGCTCAACCTCAAGGAGTTCATCCGCGAGCTGGCTCCGACGCCGGTCGTGGTGGGCGGCTGTGCCTCCTACCACACGGGCCTCCACCTCATGCGCACCGGCGCGGCCGGCGTGCTGGTCGGGGTGGGCCCCGGCGCGATCTGCACCACCCGCGGGGTGCTGGGGATCGGGGTCCCGCAGGCCACGGCGATCGCCGACGTCGCCGCCGCGCGCTCACAGCACATGCTGGAGACCGGTGACTACGTCAAGGTCATCGCCGACGGCGGCATGCGCAACGGCGGGGACATCGCCAAGGCGATCGCCTGCGGCGCCGACGCCGTCATGCTCGGCTCGGCCCTGGCCCGCGCCTACGAGGCGCCCGGGCGGGGCTACAACTGGGGCATGGCCACGTTCCATCCGACGCTGCCACGCGGCACCCGGCTCGCCACCAAGCCCAACGGGACGCTGGAGGAGATCATCAAGGGCCCGGCCCGTGAGAACGACGGCACCTTCAACCTGATGGGCGGCCTGAGCACCTCGATGGCCACCTGCGGGTACCGGGACATCGCCGAGTTCAACCGCGCCGAGCTGATGGTCGCCCCCGCCCTGCAGACCGAGGGCAAGCAGCTCCAGCGCGAGCAGGGTGTCGGCATGGGCGCGGGCAGCCGGGGCGCGGCCGTGGGAGTCGCGGATTAGCTCCACCCGGATCTCCGAGGTGACGGCGACCCGGCACGCGAACGCCGAGCGGGCGAAGAACGCAGTGAGCGCCGCGGATTCTGCCCTCGGGGCACCGGCCGATGACGGGCTCGACGACGTCCGCGCCGCCACCGACGAGGTGGTGGTGCTCGACTACGGCGGGCAGTACTCGCAGCTGATCGCACGGCGCGTGCGCGAGTGCGGGGTGTTCTCCGAGCTGCTGCCCCACCATGTCGGCGCCGCCGAGGTGGCCCGCCGGCGGCCCAAGGGCGTGATCCTGTCCGGCGGCCCCGCCTCGGTGTACGCCGACGGCGCGCCGCCGCTGGAGCCGGCGCTGCTGGAGCTCGGCGTGCCCGTGCTGGGCATCTGCTACGGCATGCAGCTCATCGCGCTGGAGCTCGGGGGGCGGGTCCAGGGCGCCGAAGTGGGCGAGTTCGGGCGCTCCCAGCTCACCGTGGCAGAGCCGGGACGGCTGCTGGCGGGCACGCCCGCCGAGCAGACGTGCTGGATGTCTCATCGCGACACCGTGTTCGCGCCGCCCCCGGGCTTCACCCCTCTCGCCGCCTCCACCGCGTCGCCGGTGGCCGCCTTCGAATCGGCCGAGCGCGGCGTCTACGGGATCCAGTTTCACCCCGAGGTCGTCCATACCCCCTACGGCCAGCAGGTGCTGACCAACTTCCTCACCGACATCTGCGGCTGTGAGCAGGGCTGGAGCGCCGCCTCGGTCATCGAGGACCAGATCGCGCGCATCCGGGCCCAGGTGGGGGAGGGGCGGGCCATCTGCGGACTCTCGGGCGGCGTTGACTCCTCGGTGGCCGCGCTGCTCGTGCACCGCGCGATCGGTGACCGGCTCACCTGTGTGTTCGTCGACCACGGCCTGATGCGCAAGAACGAGGGCGCGCAGGTGGTCGAGGCCTTCCGGGACCAGTTCGAGGTGCCGCTGGTGGCCGTCGACGCCGAGGACCGCTTCCTGGCCAAGCTCAAGGGCGTCAGCGATCCCGAGCGCAAGCGCAAGATCATCGGCGCGGAGTTCATCCGCGTCTTTGAGGAGGAGGCCGCCAAGCTCGACGAGGTGGGCTTCCTCGTCCAGGGCACGCTGTACTCCGACGTGATCGAGTCCGGCGGCGGGACCGGCGCGGCCACGATCAAGTCCCACCACAACGTCGGCGGCCTGCCCGAGGACCTCCAGTTCTCTTTGGTCGAGCCGCTGCGCGCGCTGTTCAAGGACGAGGTGCGCGCTGTTGGTGCTCAGCTGGGCCTCCCCGACCGCCTGGTCTGGCGCCAGCCGTTCCCGGGCCCGGGCTTGGCCATCCGCGTCGTCGGCGGCGAGGCCACCAAGGAGCGCCTCGACATCCTGCGCGACGCCGACGCCATCCTGCAGGAGGAGATCCGCCGGGCCGGCCTGTACCGGGACCTGTGGCAGTCCTTCTGCGTCCTGCCCGACATCCGCACCGTGGGTGTCCAGGGCGACGAGCGCACCTACGGCCATGTCATCGCCATCCGGGCCGTCACCAGTGACGACGCCATGACCGCCGACTGGGCGCGGCTGCCCTATGACCTGCTGGAGCAGATCGCCAGCCGCATGATCAACGAGATCCGCCCGGTAGGACGGGTGGTGCTGGACATCACGTCAAAGCCGCCCGGCACCATCGAGTGGGAGTAGCGCTCGGCTGAAAGCCGCGGCTCCGGCCGCTCAGGGGTCGATCGCGGGGGCACGCGCGATGACCAAGCCGACGTAGGGCGCGAGATCGTCGGGCAGCGCGCTGCGCGCGAACCAGTCGACCGAGGCCAACTCGCCGTGGTCGATCGTCAGCGCCGGCTCGCAGATCTCGACGCGGAAGCAGTGGATCGTGTCGCGCCGGTGGTTGACGTTGCCGCGTATCTCGCCGATGGCCACCCACTCGACGCCGCCGAGCCCCAGCTCCTCGCCCATCTCGCGCCCGGCGGCGGCCAGGGGCGCCTCATTGCGCTTCATCGCGCCTCCGGGGATGTCCCAGGCGCGGCTGCCGTAGGTGTGGCGCACCAGGAGGACCCGGTCACGACAGGTGACCAGGCACTTGACGCCCTGCTTGGGCGGCCGTACGACGAACCAGAACACCTGCAGGGCCCGGTAGGCGATGCGGTAGCCGAGGCGGCGAAGCGTCAGCGTGACGGGCACAGCTACAGGGTAGGCGTGCCCCAGGTCACCCGGGCTGCGCGGCGCGGTGGCCGGGTCCCGGTCACTCCGGCGCGTCGGGCGGGCGCGCGGTGTGCTTGACGTCGTACATCGCCCGGTCGGCGGCCGCCAGCGCGTCACCCTCGCTCGCGGTGTGCCGGTCCAGGCTGGTGACGCCGATGCTCGCGCCGACACTCACATCGCGTCCCTGCACGGCGACGCAGGTCTGTGACACCTCGTCGGCCACGGCCTCGGCCACCCGGGCGGCCTGCCCCGGCGCGGTGTCGGGCAGGATGATCGCGAACTCGTCGCCACCGATCCGCGCGATGCAGTCCGAGGTGCGCAGCCGCCGCCGCAGCGCGTTGGCGATCGACACGAGCAGTTCGTCGCCGACAGCATGGCCGTGGGTGTCGTTGACCAGCTTGAACCCGTTGAGATCAATGATCAACAGCGCTGCCGGCGGCGCCGCTCGCTGGCTCTGGCGCGCAATTGTGAGCTTCTCCTACCCGTTTCGCGAGGATCCCCGCGCCGATTTCATGGTCAATCCGCTCACGAGGCCGAGGTCTGGCTATCATCGTCGGCCTGTTGCGCGAGCGACCGCGCGACCGATCCGTGCCATGAAGACCTACGTAGCCAAACCCACCGACCGCGAGCGCAACTGGCTGATCGTCGACGCCGAGGGCCAGATCCTCGGGCGGCTGGCGACCCAGATCGCCGACGCGCTGCGCGGCAAGCGCAAGCCGACGTACACCCCGCACATCGATACCGGCGACTTCGTGATCGTGGTCAACGCCGAGAAGATCGGAGTGACGGGCAACAAGCGAGCCGCCAAGATGTACTACCGCCACTCGGGCTATCCCGGCGGGCTGAAGTCCCGGACGCTCAACGACATGCTCGAGCGCCGGCCCGAGGAGGTCATCCGCCTCGCCGTCAAGGGCATGCTCCCGCGCAACCGGCTGGCGCGAAAGCAGCTCACCAAGCTGAAGGTCTACGCCGGTCCCGAGCATCCGCACGCCGCCCAGCAGCCGCAACCCATGGAGATTTCGCAGTGAGCGACGCAGAGCATCCCGAGGACGAGCAGCGCCCCGACGACCAGGAGGCTGCCGCCGAGGAGGTCCCCGCCGAGAGCGCGGAGGAGCCCGCCGCGCAGGCCGACGAGCCCTCCCCCGCTGCGCCAGAGCCTGAGCCGGCCGCGGAGCCGGTCGCCGAGGCCGAGGAGCCCTCCCCCGCTGCGCCAGAGCCTGAGCCGGCCCCCGAGCCGGTCGCCGAGGAGCCCGCACCTGCGGCGCAAGCGCCTGTACCTGCGGCGCAGGAGCCCGAGCCGCCGGCAGAGCCGGTTGCGGAGGCCGAGACCCCCGAGCCCGCGCCCGCCGAGCCTGCGGCCGCCGAGCCTGCGGCCGCCGAGTCCGGGCCCGCCGAGCCCGCGGCCGCCGAGGCGGCGCCCGCGGCGGAGCCTCAAGCAGAGGCCACGCCGGCTGCGGAGCCTCAGGCGCAGGCCACGCCCCCCCAGGCGCCGCAAGCTGACGCTGAAGCCGGCGACAACGAGGACGACGACGAGGAGGTCGCGCCGCGCCAGCGGCCCGAGATCCCCGGCGCGGACCTCATCCCGGACCTCGTCTCCGACAGCGACGAGTTCCTGGACGCCGAGTCGCGTGCCGCCGCTGAGGCCGCGGCCGAGGAGGCCGCCGCGCGCGAGCAGGAGCAGGACTCCGACCAGGAGTCCCAGCCCATCGCCGACGCCGCGATCGACCTCGCGGCCGGGGCGCGCTACACCGCCACCGGCAAGCGCAAGACCGCGGTCGCCCGCGTCATCCTCAAGCCGGGCAGTGGCACCTACGCCATCAACGGCAAGGAGCTGAACACCTACTTCCCGCGCGAGACGCTGCAGCGCATCATCCGCCAGCCGCTGGAGGCGGTCGGCTACGAATCCCGCATGGACGTCGTAGCCCGGATGCACGGCGGCGGCGTCGCCGCCCAGGCCGGGGCTCTGCGCCACGGGATCTCCCGCGCGCTGTTGGAGGCCGATCCCAACCTGCGTGGCGAGCTGAAGCGACGCGGGTTCCTCACGCGTGACCCGCGGGTCAAGGAACGCAAGAAGGCCGGCCTCAAGAAGGCGCGCAAGCGGCCGCAGTTCTCCAAGCGCTGACGCGCCCTATGGCGCGCCAGCTCTTTGGCACCGATGGTGTTCGGGGCCGTGCCGGTGATTTCCTGACCGCCGAGCTGGCGCTCAAGCTGGCGCGGGCGGCCGTCGACCGCTACGAGCCCCCGCCGGGCGCCGGCCAGGGCGGGCGCGCCCAGGTCGTCATCGTCCGCGACACGCGCGAGTCAGGGGAGATGCTGGAATCCGCGATCGCGGCCGGAGTGACCGCGGCCGGAGGCGACGCGCTGCTGGCCGGTGTCCTGCCCACGCCGGCGGCGCCGCTGCTGGTACGACAACACGGTCTGGCGCTCGCCGCGGTGATCTCGGCCTCGCACAACCCGTTCGAGGACAACGGCATCAAGCTGTTCGCCGCCGACGGCTTCAAGCTCGACGACGACACCGAGCACGAGATCGAGGCCGCGCTGGAGCAGCCGCCCGCGGTCCCTGACCAGATCGGGCGCGTGCGCCGCCTCAACGGGGCGCTGGAGGATTATCTGAGAGCGCTGCACACCCGGTTTGCCGGGCTGGACCTCAGCGGCCGGCGTATCCTCCTGGACTGCGCCAACGGCGCGACGTTCCGGTCGGCCCCGGAGATCTTCCGTCGCCTCGGCGCCGAGGTGGAGACGATGGCCGACGAGCCCGACGGGCGCAACATCAACGATGGCTGCGGGTCCACCCACCTGGACGCCGTCATCGAGCGGACGCGCGCCGGCGGCTTCGAGGTCGCGTTCGCCTTCGACGGCGACGGCGACCGGGTGCTGGCCATCGACGGGGCGGGAGAGGTCGTCGACGGCGACGAGCTGGTGGCACTGGCCGCGCTGCACCTGCACGCCGGCGACCGGCTCCCCGGCGGGGGTGTCGCGGTCACCGTGATGACGAACTACGGCTTCCACACCGCGATGCGCGCGGCCGGGGTGGAGGTGGCGGTGACCGCCGTGGGCGACCGCTACGTCCTGGACGAGCTGCGCCGCCGCGGCTGGGCTCTGGGCGGCGAGCAGTCAGGCCACATCATCGAGCTGGGCTTCGGCCCCTCCGGAGACGGCATCGCCAGCGCGCTCCTCACCCTGGAGGCTCTGCAGGGCCGCGATCTGCGCGACCGCGGGGCCATGGAGAAGCTGCCCCAGCGCCTGGTCAACATCCGCGCCGCCGACCGCCGGTCACTCACGGCGGCGATGGAGGCGGCCGCCCTGAGCGACGCGATCGATCGCGAGCAGTCGGCGCTGTCTGGCCGAGGGCGCGTTCTGGTGCGCGCGTCGGGCACCGAGCCGCTCATCCGGGTCATGGTGGAGGCGCCCAGCGCGCGCGAGACCGACGATGTCTGCGGGCGGCTCTCCGCGGTCGTCGAGACGGTTCTGAAAGGCGAGTAGGCAAGAACGGCCCCTCTGTGCCGTTAACATCGAAGGCCCTCTCTGCTCACCACGACCGACCGGACGGGCAGGCGACCGGGCTGTGTCTTGGGCAGCTCTACCCCTGGAGGAATCGCAATATGTGCGGAATCGTCGGCTACGTCGGTCCCAAAAAGGTCCGGCCCTTGCTGATGGCGGGGCTTGAGAAACTCGAATATCGCGGCTACGACAGCGCCGGCATCAGCGTGCTGGACGGCGACCGTGTGGACGCCGTGCGCGCGGTGGGCAACCTGTCCGCCCTGCGCGGCGTGATCGCCCAGCGCGACGCGGCCGCCTCCGCCGGACCCGCGGTGGCCGTCGCCGAGCGCGAGGACCCCGACGCGGTCCAGACCGGCATCGCCCACACCCGCTGGGCCACCCACGGCCGCGTGACCGAGGAGAACGCCCACCCGCACTACGACACCACCGACAGCGTGCACATCGTCGTCAACGGGATCGTCGAGAACTACATCGCGCTGAAGGTCCGGCTGGTCGAGGAGGGGGCCGTCTTCACCTCCGAGACCGACGCCGAGGTGATCGCCCACCTCGTCGCCCACCACTACGACGGCGACCTGCTGGAGGCCGTGCGCGCCGCCTATGGCGAGCTGCGCGGCCACTACGCCTTCGTCGCCCTCACCGCCCGGGAGCCCGGCGTGCTCGTCGGCGCGCGCAAGGAGTGCCCCCTGATCGTCGGCCGTGGCGACGGCGAGACCTTCATCGCCTCCGCAATTCCGGCCTTCCTGCGCGAGACCCGCCGGGTCCAGTACATCGGCGACGACGAGCTCGTCGTGCTGCGCCCGGAGGGCACCGAGTTCTACACCGCGGCCGGAGAGCCGGTCGAGCACGAGATCGTCGAGATCGACTGGGACGCCGACACGGCGGAGAAGCAGGGCTTTGAGACGTTCATGCTCAAGGAGATCCACGAGCAGGCGGACGCCGTGGCCGAGACGATCGGCGAGCGCGCCGCCCGCGGCTGGGGGATCGACCTCGGCGATCTCGGCCCAATCAACGACGATCTTCTCAAGCGCATCCGCCGCGTGGTCATCGTCGCCTGCGGCACCGCTTACCACGCCGGCCTCATCGGCCGCTACGCGATCGAGCAGTGGGCCCGCGTCCCGGTGGAGGTCGACATCGCCTCCGAGTACCGCTATCGCGATCCCGTCGTCGGGCCCGACGACCTGGTCATCGGGATCTCGCAGTCCGGCGAGACCGCCGACACGCTGGCGGCCATGCGGACGGCGCGCGCCAAGGGCGCGAAGGTGCTGGCGGTCACCAACGTGATGGGCGCCCAGGCCACCCGCGAGGCCGACGGGGTCCTCTACACTCGTGCCGGCCTCGAGATCGGCGTCGCCGCGACCAAGACGTTCGTGAGCCAGATCACGGTGATGTACCTGCTCGCGCTGCGGCTCGCCGAGGTCCGCGAGGTGATGGGCCGCGCCGAGCTCAAGCCGCCGATCTCAGACCTCAAGCGGCTGCCGAGCATGATCGCCGAGCTCCTGGAGCACGACGTCAATGGCCTCGAGGCCATCGCCGAGGCCCACTACCAGTCTGAGTTCTTCCTGTACCTGGGGCGCCACGTCGGCCTGCCGATCGCGCTGGAGGGGGCGCTGAAGCTCAAGGAGATCTCCTACATCGCCACCGACGCCTACGCCGCGGGGGAGATGAAGCACGGGCCGATCGCGCTCCTGGACGAGAACACGCCGGTGGTCGTCGTGGCGACCGAGTCTCCGGTGCTGGAGAAGGTGATCTCCAACATCCAGGAGGTCCGGGCTCGCGGGGCGCGCGTCATCGCCGTGGCCACCGAGGGCGATGAGACGATCGCCGAGCACGCCGACGAGGTCATCCGGGTGCCCCGCACCGACTGGATGCTGGCGCCGTTGCTCGCTGTCATCCCGCTCCAGCTGCTGGCCTACCACATCGCCCGGTTGCGGGGCCTCAACGTCGACCAGCCGCGCAACCTGGCCAAGACCGTCACCGTCGAGTGAGCCGGGTGGGCGCGACCGGCCCCTCCGTCGGCATCGATCTGCTGGAGATCGAGCGCCTCGAGCGGGCGCTGGACCGGCGCCCACGGCTCGCCGAGCGGCTGTTCACCGACGGCGAGCGCGACTACGCGGCGTCGCGGGCGCGCCCCGGGCAGCACCTCGCCGCGCGGTTCTGCGCCAAGGAGGCCGTGGCCAAGGCCCTGGGGCTCGAGGCCTGGAGCTTTCGCGACATCGAGGTCACCTCGGCCGGCGGCCCGCCCCAGGTCGCCCTCCACGGGGCCGCCGAGCGGCGCGCGACAGAGCTCGGGGTCAGCGTGCGGATCTCGCTGACGCACACGCGCAGCGACGCCGGCGCGGTGGCGATCGCCGCACCTCATGACTGACGAGGCCGGCACAGGCGCGCTTCCGGCCTGGCTCGACCCCCTGCCCGACGCCGAGCAGCAACGGGCCACCGACGCCTGGGCCATCGACGACCGCGGCATCTCGTCGCTGGAGCTGATGGAGCGCGCCGGCGCCGGCCTGGCCGACGTCGTTCGCCACCGGGCTCCCGAAGGCCGGATCGTGGTCGTCGCCGGCAAGGGCAACAACGGCGGCGACGGCCTGGTCGTGGCCCGGCTCCTGCGCGAGGCCGGCCGGGAGGTGGACGTGCTGCTGCTCGCGGCCGGAGACGAGCCGGGTGGCGACGCCCGCATCAACTTCGACCGCCTTCCCAACCCCGGCGCGCGGCGCTTCGAGCCCGACTCGCTCATCGGGGCCGCGGCGATCGTCGACGCCATCCTCGGGACCGGCTTCAGCGGCGAGCCTCGCGACCCGGCGCGATCTGCGATCGCGGCGATCAACGCGTCCGATGCCACCGTGTTCGCCTGTGACGTCCCCAGCGGCGTCGACGCGTCCACGGGCGAGGTCGCGGCCGAGGCCATCTGGGCCGAGGCGACCGTCACCTTCCATGCCGCCAAGCCCGGCCTGTGGATCTCCCCGGGCAAGGCGCATGCCGGCGAGGTGACCGTCGTCGACATCGGCATCCCGGAGGGGCCGCCGGTCACGCCCTCCGTCGGCCTCATCACTCCGGCGGTCCTGGACGGCGTGCCCCACCGCGCCCACGACTCCACCAAGTTCGCCGCCGGCGCGCTGCTCGTGTGCGGTGGGTCCACCGGCCTCACCGGGGCCCCGTCCATGGCCGCCGAGGCCGCCATGCGCGCCGGGGCCGGCTACGTCACCGCGCTCGTCCCCGCGTCGCTGAACATCGTCTTCGAGCAGCGGCTGCTCGAGGTCATGTCGGTGCCGCTCCCCGACAAGGGCGGCACGCTGACCCAGCCCGCGCTCGAGGTCGCCCTGGAGCGCACCGCACGCGCCGACGCGCTCGTGCTGGGACCCGGCCTCGGCCGCACGCCGGGGACGTTCAAGCTCGTCCGCCGGCTCGCCGCCGCCGTCACCATCCCCCTGCTGCTCGATGCCGACGGCCTCAACGCCCACGAGGGCCGCCTGACGCAGCTGGCCGAGCGGGAGGCCGCCACCGTGCTCACCCCTCACGCCGGCGAGCTCGCTCGCCTGCTGGAGACCGACAGCAGTGAGATCGCGGCGCATCGCCTGCGCTGCGTGCGCGACGCTGCGGCTCGCGCCGACGCGGTGGTCCTCCTCAAGGGCGACGACACGATCGTGGCCGCGCCCGATGGCCGCGCCGCGGTCAGCCGCGGCGGCGCCCCGGCCCTGGCCACGGCGGGCACCGGAGACGTGCTCTCCGGGGTCATCGGGGCCTTCCTGAGCAAAGGAATGGATCCCTTCCACGCCGCGTGCGCCGGGGTGTTCGTCCACGCCCGCGCCGGCCGGATGGCCGCGCGGACGATCGGCACCGAGGGCGTGATCGCCGGCGATGTCATCGCGCTGCTGCCCCGGGCGCGGGCCGGCGAGGACGCGTGAGCGGACACCGCCCGGCCGCCCTCTCCGACAAGATCTGACCATGGCACTGCGTGCACTGGCCCGCGTCAACCTGGCCGCGATCGAGCGCAACGTGGTCGCCCTCCGGGGAGGCCTCGATGAGGGCGCCGAGCTCTGCGCCGTGGTGAAGGCCGACGCCTCCGGCCACGGCGCCGTCCCGGTCGCGCGGGCGGCGCTGGCGGGCGGGGCGACGACGTTGGCGGTGGCGACCGCGGGCGAGGCGGCCGAGCTGCGCGCCGCCGGGCTGACCGCTCCGATCCTGATCATGGGCGCGGTGAGCTCCGAGGAGCTGCCGCTGGCGCTGGACGCGCGCGCCGAGGTGGTCGCCTGGGACGAGCGGTTCGTGCAGGAGCTGGCGGCCGCCGTGGGTGGGGCAGAGCCGGTTCCGGTTGGGCGGGAGCCGATGTCGGTCCACATCAAGCTCGACAGCGGCATGGGCCGGCTGGGCACGCGCCACGCCGACGAGGCCTTCGCCGTGGCCGAGGCCGTCCACCGCGCGGCGCCCGGGCTCACGCTCACCGGGGTCATGACGCATCTGGCGACCGCCGACGGGGATCTCGCGTTCGCCGCCGCCCAGCTGGATGTCTTCGCCCCGTTCGCGGCCGAGCTGCAGCGGCGCTACGGGCGGCTGCGCGTCCACGCCGCCAACAGCGCAGCCACTCTGCGCGTCCCCGGCAGCCACTTCGACATGGTGCGATGCGGGATCGCGCTCTACGGTTGTGATCCGATGAACGAGGATCCCGACGCGACCGGCCTGGAGCAGGCGATGGAGTTGAGCTCATACGTCGCCGCGGTCAAGCGCGCCGATGCGGGCGACAGCGTCGGTTACAGCCGTCGTTTCATCGCCCAGCGCGCCACGTGGATCGCCACCATGCCGATCGGCTACGCCGACGGCGTGCGCCGAGGGCTCACCAACAACTGCGACGTGCTGATCGAAGGCCGCCGCTATCCGCTCGTCGGCACCGTCAGCATGGACAACATCACCGCCGACCTCGGTCCCGAGGACCCGGTGGTGACCGTTGGCGTGCCGGCGATCCTGATCGGGCACTCCGGCGGCGAGCGCCAGACGGTGGAGGATGTCGCCCACCGCCTGGACACCATCAACCACGAGGTGCTGTGCGGGATCTCGGCTCGCGTCCCGCGCCGCTATCACCGCGACGGGGGGGCGCTGCCATGAGCGACCCGGTCACCGCCCTCACCGAGATCGTCCCCGACGGGTGGCTCGTCGGCGGCACCGTCCGCGATCGCCTGCTCGGTCGTGAGACGGCGGACTTCGACGTGGCCACCGCGGGGTCGGCGGCCGACGTCGCCCGGACGCTCGGCCGGGCCGCGGACGGCTTCGCCTTCGAGCTGTCGGAGGCGTTCGGCGCCTGGCGGATCGTCGCGCACGACCGCACCTGGCAGGTCGACGTCCTGCCGCTCAACGGGGCCACGATCGAGGAGGACCTGGGCCGCCGCGACCTCACCATCAACGCGATGGCCGCGCCGCTGGGCGCGGTGGGCTACGTCGACCCCTTCGGCGGGCTGGAGGATCTGCGCGCGCGCCGGCTGCGTGCGGTCTCGCCGGTCGCCTTCCAGCGCGACCCGTTGCGCACGCTGCGCCTGGCCCGGCTGGCCTGCGAGCTGGGCTTCGAGGTGGACGTCGCGACGCAGGCGCTGGCCCGCGCCTCGGCGCCCGCCCTGGCCGAGGTCGCGCCCGAGCGGGTGTTCACCGAGCTGCGGCGCGTGGTCTGCGCCCCCGCCGCGCTGGCGGGCCTTCAGCTCATGGACGCGATCGGGGTCACCGACGCGGTGGTGCCCGAGCTGGCGGCGCTGAGCGGGGTCGAGCAGAGCCGCTTTCACCACCTCGACGTGGCCGACCACACCCGGTCGGTGCTGGCGGAGGTCATCGCGTTCGAACGTGACCCGGAGCGGCTGGCCGGCGACGATACGCCGGCGCTCACGCACTTTCTGGCCGAACCGCTGGCCAACGACATGACCCGGGGCCAGGCGTTGCGCTTCGGCGCCCTGCTGCACGACATCGCCAAGCCCCAGACGCGTGCGGTGACGCCGCAGGGGCGGGTCACGTTCATGGGGCACGATGAGTCCGGGGCCCGGCTGGGCGCGGAGATCCTGGGCCGTCTGCGCACGTCTGAGCGGCTGCGCGAGCACGTCGCCGCGCTCACCCGCCACCACCTGCGCCTGGGCTTCATGGTGCACGACATGCCGTTGAGCCGCCGCGCCGTCTATGGCTACCTGCACGCCACGTCGCCGGTCGCCGTCGACGTCACCGTCCTGAGCGTCGCCGACCGCCTGGCCACACGCGGCGACAACGCCGACCGCGCGATCGCCGCCCACTTGGAGCTGGCGCGCCAGATGCTGGCCGAGGGGCTGGCCTGGATCGCCGATCCGCCCCGTCCGCCGGTCCGAGGCGACGAGCTGGCCCAGGCGCTCGGCATCAAACCGGGCCCCATGGTGGGCGATCTGCTGGCCGAGCTCGAGGCGGCCAGCTTCAGCGGCGAGGTGGCCACGCGCGAGGAGGCGATCGCGCGCGCGCGTGAGCTGATCGCGTCGGAGCCGACCGGCTGAGCCCCGTGGGGGCCCGGCTGAGAGGCCGTCGCGCGACCCTCTAAGCTGGCGGCCATGAGCGACCGAGACCCCGACTGCCTGTTCTGCAAGATCGTCGCCGGCGAGATCCCGTCCGAGCGCGTGGACGAGGACGAGCGCACCGTGGCCTTCATGGACATCAACCCCGCCACGCGGGGCCACGCGCTCGTCATCCCCCGCCGGCACGCGGCCAACCTGCTGGAGATCGATCCCGAGGATCTCGCGGCCACCGTGGCCGCCGCGCAGCGGCTGGCGCGCACCGCATCCGACCGCCTCGGCGCCGACGGCGTCAACCTGCTCAACTCGTGCGGCCCGGCCGCCTGGCAGACCGTCTTTCACTTCCACGTCCACGTCATCCCCCGCTACGAGGGCGACCCCCTGCGATTGCCGTGGACGCCGGCGCCGGGCGATCCCGACGAGATCGCGGCGGCCGCGCAGCAGCTGCGATGAGCGCTGGCACTGGCCGGCGACGTCATCCTCGCTGCCGAGTCGGCCAGCTTCGGGCTGGTCGAGAAGGTGATCGGCCTGACCCCCGCGATGGGTGGCACGCAGCGGCTGGCCGAGCGGGCCGGGACGGGGCGCGCGCGTGAGTTCGTGATGGCGGGGCGGCCGTTCGGAGCAGCGGAGCTCGAGCGATGGACTGTCGTCAACCGGGTCCTGCCCGACGACGGCTTCGATGCTGCCGCCCGTGAGTACGCCCGCGAGCTCGCGCATGGGCCCACGCTGGCGCACGCCGCGACCAAGCAGGTGCTCCGCGACTACGTGGAGGGCGGCATCGAATTGGCCGACGAGCGGGTGCCGGACGTGGCCGGAGCGCTGTTCGCCCGAGGATCTCCGGGCCGCGGTGCGCTCATTACTGGACCAAGGCCCGGGACGCGCAACCTTCCGGGGCCGCTGAGCACAGAAAATACCTACCGTTGCGTGACCGACCCTGGTACGTTTTCCGCGATCTGGTCGGGCTTTGGCCTGCACTACGGGGAAAACGAAGGGATTCTCATGGCAACGGGTACGGTCAAGTGGTTCAGCGACGACAAGGGCTTCGGGTTCATCACGCCCGATGACGGCGGTCGCGACCTGTTCGTGCATTTCACGGGCGTCAATGGCGACGGATACCGCTCGCTGGCTGAGGGCTCCAAGGTCTCCTATGAGGAGGAGGCCGGCCCCAAAGGCCCCAAAGCGGTGAACGTCACCAAGATCTAGCTCTTTCCCACGCCACCATATGCGGCCTCTCGGGCCCCTTTTTCCGCGGTCGGAGGCCGTGCAGGCCTTTTGCAGGCTTCCGGTCAAGGCGCAACTGATGCCCGCTGGTGGTGTTCACTGAGGGACATGAAACGCTTCTCGCTCGCAATCGCAGCCGGCCTGAGTGCCTCGTGCCTCATCGTGCCCGGCGTCGCCTCCGCCGAGATCGTCGAGCTCGGCCAGACGTCAAGCTCTCCAGTCGCGGCGCCCTCGTGCCCGCCTGGCGTGTCGCTCAACAACTGCGTCATTGTGCTGCCGCATACGACCGCCGTGCAGACCGAGACCAACGGCGTGCTCAACCCGACCAAGGTCACCAAGGACGGGTGGATCATCGCCTTCACCGTCGGGTTGTCCAAGCTCACCTCGGACTCTGCGACCGAGCTGAACCTTCTCAAGGGCCTCGACGCGAGATGGGGCGGGCCGCCCCAGATCGTGCTCACGGTCCTCAAGCCCGCGCCCAAGAACAAGTACACCGTGGTCGCCCAGAGCGCCACCTTCCACGTGCTGCCGTTCCTGGGATCGGTGCTCCAGGAGCCCCTGTCGCTGCCGCCCACCTTCACCACGATGACCGCCCTGCCGGTCAAGAAGGGCGAGGTCGTCGGGCTGACGGTGCTCACGTGGGCGCCGGTGCTGACCTACAACCTCACGGCCAACAAGTTCTCCTACCGCCAGAGCCGGCGGGCCAACTGCACCAACCCCCCGGGCACCCAGACGGCCCAGACGACCGTCAACGCGACCCAGCAGTATCTGTGCAGCTACACGGGGACCCGGGTCCAGTACTCGGCGACCGAGGTCGTCAACACGCCCTACCCCAAGACGTACGTGGGCGGGCCGACCCCGACCAAGAAGTCCAAGCACTGAGCCGGCGGGCGCGGCCCCGCGCCGCTGGCCGCGCCCGGTGCGCCTGACCGCGCCCGGTGCGCCTGACCGCGCCCGGCGCGGCTGACGCGCGCGGCGGAGCTAGCAGGTGGCGGGGTTCTGTTGGCAGAAGGACGAATCGAGGCCGGCGCCGCCCGAAGTGCCGGTCCCGCCACCGCCGCCACCGCCGCCACGCCCGTCCGCCCGTTCCGCCGCCGCCGGTGTTCCCGGTGGCGGAGCTGCCGCCCGACGGGGTGGTGCTCGCGGGTGTCGTGGCGCCGCTTGACGGCGTCGTCGCCCCGCTGGACGGTGATGTCGACCCGCTGGCCGTCGTGCCGGTCCCGGTCGTGGACGAGCTGCTGGAGGCGGTCGTGCTCGTCGATGGAGGGGCGACCGCGGGCGGGGTGTTGGGCACGCTGAACGCCGGCACCCCGGCCGTATCAGCGGTGCCGGTGCCTCCGCCGCCGCAGGCGGCGAGCCCCAGCCCCGTCGCGATCGCGATCGCGAGTACGGTCGCCGAGAAGGACCTCGATCTGCGGGGGCCGGGCCGGCTCATGATCCGAGGGCCCGTGCCGCGGTTACGGGCGGCTCCTGCCACGCACCCTCAGGAACCGAGCGGCTCCATGCGCCTGCCGCACACCGGGCAGTCATTGAGATCCTTCGGGGAAAGCTGGTCGCACCAGTTGCAGAACCGTAGGTTCTCCACGGTCCAGGGCAGCTCGGAGGGGGTGGGGGCGAGCGGCAGCAGCTGCGCGATCACCTCCAGTTCCTCGCCGGTTTCGCGGTCCCGGTAGATCTGGTCCGGGTCGGCCTGAATGATCACTTCACGGCCCGTTGACGGTGTCCGCATCCGATATCTCTGGTGCAATCTCATCGCGGCTGATCCTACCAGCGGGCCGGACGGCATCGGCCGTTCGTGGGAGCGCCAGCGCGCCGCTTGAATGGATAGAGTGCCGCCTGGGAGATGCTGCGCTGCCCATCACAGCTCAGTCGCACCGCGATCCGGCTCATCGCCGCGGTCGGCATGGTGCTGGCCGTCGGCGGCTGCGCGGTGAAGCACCCCACGGCCAACCTCGTCAGCGGCAAGGTGATGTTCCAGAAGACGTGCGGGGGATGCCACACGCTGTCGCACGCTTCCACCAGCGGCAACACCGGCCCCAACCTCGACGATGCGTTTCGCCAGGACAAGTCCGACGGCGTCAAGGACACCTCGATCCAGGGCCTGATCGACTCCTGGATCCGCTATCCCGACACCCAGGGCGTCATGCCCGGTGGCCTGCTCAAGGGCCAGGACGCCCAGGACGTGGCCGCGTACGTGGCTGCCGTCGCGGCGCGGCCGGGTCAGGACACGGGCGCACTGGCCGCGGCCGGAGGCGTTCAGGGCACCACGCCGGCCGCCGGCAAGCAGGTCTTCACCGGTGTCGGCGGATGCGGCAGCTGCCATACGCTGGCCGCCGCGGCGTCCACCGGGACGGTCGGTCCCAACCTCGATCAGGACCTGAAGACCAACTGCGCCACCGCGCAGTCCAAGCAGATCCGCGGCGCCACGCTGGCCCAGTGCATCCGCACCGCCATCGTCAAGCCCTACGCCTACCTCCCGTCGGGCTACAAGGCGGGCGTGATGCCGTCGAACTTCGGACAGACGCTCAAGGCCAACGAGATCACGGCGCTCGTCAACTTCCTGTCGACGGCGGCGAAGTAGTCGCGCCGCCGGCGGCGGCGCGTTCGCGCAGGCGGCTCCACAGCTCCTCGCTGCGGCCGGCCGCCACCGCTCGGGCGGCACGGACCCCGTCGAGCTCGAGGCCGTGCGCCAGGGCGAAGTCCAGGAGGGCCTGACGCTCCTCGTTCTCGCGCGCGACGCGCAGGAACAGCCAGCAGAACAGGCCGATCGTCAAGAAGCTCTCCTCCACCATCATCAGCCCGCCGGCCGCCACCTGGTCGGCGTTGGAGCTGATGTGCCACAGGGCGTCTCCTGAGCGGTAGATGGGGTAGAAGACGGTGCCGCCGAAGACGAGGATGTTGGCCAGCACCGTGCCCGCCAGCCGGACGGCCACGATGAACACCAGGCGCGCCGCGTTGTTGAACCAGGCCGGCTTGGGCAGGGGCCCGAGCAGGGCCATGTAGACGGCCATCCCGAAGGTCAGGAAGGTGGCGTGCTCCAGGGCGTGCAGGGCGTCGTGGCGCAGCGCCGCCTGGTAGAGGTAGGGCGAGTGCCAGACGTAGAAGTTGACCGCCCAGACCACGATCGCCACCACCGGATGATCGAGCACGCGCAGGCGGGCGATGATCGGGTTGCGCAGCAGCGGCGCGATCATCGGCCCGGTGAGGCCGAGCACGAGCAGGAGCGCGGCGATGTCGCCGATGAGCAGGTGCTCGGCCATGTGGGCCAGCAAAAGCTGGTCTGACAGCGTGTCGACCGGCGGGCTGACGGCGACCTCGAGCACGAGCAGGCCGGCGACGTAGCACCAGTAACGCCACCGCGGCACGGGTCGCCCGTGCTGGGCCAGCGTCCGCGAGCGCAGGTGATAAGGGACCCACGCCAGCACGATCAGCACGGGGAAGCCGATCGTCTGGACCGGAGCGTCGGCGAAGGGGAGCGGTGGGACGAGCACCGTCCCTATCGTGCCACGCCAGGTGCCCCGCGTCCGGGCGGGGTCCCTAGAGCGCCTGGATGATCAGGACGATGACCGCGATCGCCGCCACCAGGCACACGAACCACACCAGAAAACCGAACGCGTCGGCCTCGGAGCGCAGCGGATTGGGCGGGGTGAGCCGGAGCTTCATGGGCATGGCGGGCCGCCACGTGGTATCCGCGGCGGGAGGCCGGATGGCGTCCGCGGCGGTCCGCGGATCGGCCTAGATCACGTAGACCGTCGTGTAGACGATCACCCACATGATGTCGACGAAGTGCCAGTAGATCCCCGGCACCTCCATGCCCTGGTGGTTCTCAGGGGAATAGTGGCCGCGGAACGACCGCACGGTGATCATCAGCAGCAGGCACAGCCCGATGAAGACGTGGGCGCCGTGGAGGCCCGTGAGGGCGTAGAAGATCGTCCCCTGGGCTGCGTCGTGGGGGGCGAAGCCGATGTGGATGTACTCGTTTATCTGGACGCACAGGAAGGTGACGCCCAGCAGGAAGGTCGTGACCATCCCGGCCTTCAGGCCGAACCGGTTGCCGCGCTTGACCGCGGTGAGCGCCCAGTGGATCGTCAGCGAGGACGAGAGGAGGATCGCGGTATTGATGCCGGCGACCGCCTCGGGGAGCGTGGTGCCGTGGGCCGGCCACGGGTCGTGGCTCACGACCCGGATGAAGAAGTAGGCCGTGAAGAACGCCCCGAAGATCATCACCTCGGAGATGATGAACAGGAGCATCCCCAGCGTCGGTGCGTTCACGCGAGACGACTGGTGCGCGGCGGGCGGGCCGTGGTGGTGGTCGGCGTGGGCGATCGAAGCGGCTTCCATCAGGTCTCTGTTCTCCTCGCTCTGGAAGCCACTACGCGGTGGCGCGGACTGGTGGGTCTTCGGCCATGACGTGCTGGACGTCCTTGCCGGTGGCGTTGCGCACGCGTTCGATGAGATCGGCGCGCAACCACCCCGACTTGGTCTCCGGCAGCGTCGAGATGACGATGTCGTCGACGCGGAAGTACTGCAGAGCGTTGGTGATCGCCGTGTACGGGTCGGGGTCGCCGATCATCCCCGCCGCCGTCATCCCGGCGTCGCGCAAGCGGCCCAGCACCAGGGCCAGGCGCGTCCGGGCGCGTCGTGCGGACGCGCCCCCACCGCCCTCCTGGGGGACGACCACGATGAACAGGCGGTCGTGCTTGTCGGGCTCGGCCGCAGCCTTGGCCTTGAGCGCCTCCATCAGGTCATCGCTCGACGCCGAGCGGTTGGCCACCGCCAGCGTGACGTGGAACTCGAGGCCCTCGGAGTCGATGTCGGCGACGATGTGCTCGACGGGCAGCCCGGTGGCCTGGCGCATGCGCTCGGGCAGGTCGCGCCGCAGCCACCCCGAACGGGATTCGGGGAAGGTGGAGATGACGATCGCGTCGGGGTTGTAGTCGCGGACCGCGTCCATCGTGGCGGCGTACGGGTCCGGATCGCCGACCTCGCCGACGGCCTCGATCCCCTCGGAGCGGACGAAGCCCACGGCCAGGTCCACGCGAGTCTGGGCGGCGTCGAACACGGAGTCGTCGTAGACGACGTAGCCCGCCCGCGGTTGGGTCTGGGGCACGCAGAGGACGAACCGCGATTCCTCCTCGGCGGCGTAGCGGCGGACCGCCTCGATGAGCGGCTTGCCCCCGATCGTCTCGTTGGCGATGACCAGGACGGTTCGCATCAGTGATGCTCCCCGCCGCTGCCGCCGCCCGCGGTTGCCCCGCCGCCGGCGCTCGCCCCGGCGCCGGCCGTCACCGGCCGGGCCTCGGCGGGAGGCTTGAAGATGCCGTGCACCGCGCCGGGCACGCCGTACTCATAGGGGCCGCCGACCACGGTGGGCACCGCGTCGAAGTTGAAGGTCGGCGGCGGTGAGGACACCTGCCACTCGAGCGTCATGGCGCGCCACGGATTGGCCGCCGCGCGCGGGCCCCAGCGCCAGCTGGCGACGATGTTGTAGAGGAAGATCAGCGTGCTGGCGCCGAGGACGAACGATGACAGCGAGATGAACAGGTTCCAGGCGGCGAACTTATCCGCATACTCGGCCACCCGTCGCGGCATCCCCTGGATGCCGATGAGGTGCATGGGGCCGAAGGTGAGGTTGAAGAAGATGAACGTCATCCAGAAATGCCACTTGCCCAGGCGCTCGTCGAACATGCGCCCGGTCATCTTCGGGAACCAGTAGTAGACGCCGGCGAAGATCGTGAACAGGGAGCCGCCGAACAGCACGTAGTGGATGTGGGCGACGATGAAGTACGTCTGGCTGACGTGGATGTCGAAGGGGATCATGGCCAGCATCACGCCGCTGATCCCGCCCAGCGTGAACATCGTCAGGAAGCCCAGCGCGAACAGCATCGGCGTATCGAGGTGCAGCACGCCTCGCCACAGCGTGGCCAGCCAGGAGAAGATCTTGATCCCCGTCGGGACGGCGATGATGGCCGTGGTGATCATCATCGGGATCCGGATCCACGGGGACATGCCGCTGACGAACATGTGGTGGGCCCACACGGTGAAGCCCAGGACGACGATCGCCAGCAGGGAGAACGCCATCATCCGGTAGCCGAAGATCGGCTTGCGCGATTTGACGGCGATGACCTCCGAGATGATCCCGAATCCGGGCAGCATCATGATGTAGACCGCCGGGTGCGAGTAGAACCAGAAGACGTGCTGGTACATGATCACGTTGCCGTTCTTGCCCGCTCCGACGAAGGCGTCGAAGAAGTGGAAGTGCAGCGACACGTCGAGGAGCACGAAGAACTGGGACGCCGCGATGAACGGCGTGGCGATGACCACCAGCAGTGAGGTGGAGAAGTTGGCCCACACCAGCAGCGGCATCCGGAAGAAGCTCATGCCCGGCGCGCGCATGGTGATGATCGTCACCAGGAAGTTCAGGGCGGTGGCGATCGAGGACGCGCCGGCGAGCTGCACCGCGATCGAGAAGAACAGCTGCCCCAGCGGCATCGTCGTCGACAGCGGGGCGTAGGCGGTCCAGCCGGCGGCGAACGAGCCACCCGGGGCCAGGAAGCTGAAGAGCATCATGATGCCGGCCATCGGCAGCAGCCAGAACGAGAGCGCGTTCAGGCGCGGGAAGGCCATGTCCGGCGCGCCGATCATCAGCGGCAGCACGAAGTTCGCCAGGCCCGCGAAGACCGGGATGACGAACAGGAAGATGAGGACGGTGGCGTGGACCGAGAACACGCCGTTGTACTGCTCCGGGGTCAGGAACTGCATGCCCGGCTTGGCCAGCTGGGCGCGGATGAGCATGGCCAGCAGGCCGCCCACGAGCAGGAAGAAGAACGACGTGACCGTGTACTGGATCCCGATGACCTTGTGGTCGGTGTTGACGCGGAAGTAGTCGCGCCAGCTCTGGGCGCCGTGGGAGGAGTGGTCCTCGGGGCGCGTCGGGCGCCCGGAGATCCAGTAGAACCAATAGTCCGCCGTGCCCAGGCCCACCAGGAAGAACAGCGGCACGGCGATGAGCGCGACGATCGTGATCGCGTTGCCGTCGATGATCGGGTGCTCGTGCATCAGCCACCGTATGAGCACGGTCAGACCGAAGGCAAATGCGAATCCGATGACGTCGTACAGCGCGGCTCGATACCAGCCGGGCGCGCGGAGCTTTGCCGGAATGGCCATCAGCTCTCCTTCCTTGATGTGCTCTCGGTCCTGCTCATCATCCACCGCCCGATCCGCCGGATCCGCTGCTTCCGCTGGCGTACCCGGGCTCTCCGGAGTTCAGCGCCGCCGGCGGCGTCGCCCCGATGGGCGGTGGTCCGCCCGGCTTCTGCTTGCCCAGCCACGCCTTGAACGCCGTGGGGGTGACCACGTGCACGGGGGCGCGCATGAGCGAATGCCCTGCGCCGCACAGCTCGGTGCATTCGGCCGGATAGTTGCCCAGTCGCGTCGGGGTCACGCGCAGCGTGGTGGTGATGCCGGGCACGGCATCGAGCTTCACGGAGAACTCCGGCACGAAGAAGCTGTGGATGACGTCCAGCGAGCGCAGGTGGAAGACCACCGGCTCGCCCTTGGGCACGTAGAGGTCGGACGACAGGACCTGCTTGCCGCCGGACGCCGGATAGGCGAACTGGAAGGCGAACTGGCGCTCGGTGACGGTGACCACCATGGCCCCGGGGTGGGTCTTCTCGTTGGAGCGCAGCACGGAATAGGCGTAGCCGCACAGGCTGACGAGCAGGATGGCCGGGATCGCGGTCCAGATCACCTCGAGGCGCGTATTGCCGTGGATCGGGGGCCCGTCCTTCTCCTCCTCGCCCGGCTTCATGCGGAATTTCCACACCGAGTAGAGGACGACGGTCTCGACGAGTACGAAGATCGGCACCGACACGATCAGCAGCACGTCGTAGAGCGTGTGGATGTTGTGGGCCTGCGTCGAGCCGTCGGCGGGGAACCACGGGATCGACAGCGCCACCGGGATTCCGATGATGATCGCGATGCCGCCGATCAGCCCCATTTGAAGCAGAGGTTTGTTACGCACGTCTCCCGCCTTGTGTCCTCATCTCCACCCTGCATCCTATGGGTTCTGAACGACGAACGGCACCAGCCATGTACGGCTGTGGGGAGTGTGCCTATGATTGAGGCAATCGTTGCAAACGCCGAGCGGAGGCGCACAATGCTCGTTTCAGAGGGAATGTCTGAAGTCGTGCTGACCATCGGTCCCGGCCACTCCCTGCGGGAGGCTGCGGCAGCGATGTGGGCGCGGCAGGTAGGGGCCGCGGTGGTCCACGATCCGGAGGCTCCGGCACCGGGCGTGATCACCGAGCGCGACATCCTTCAGGCGGTGGCGAAGGGGATGGATCCGGACACCGAACCCGTCGCCCAGCACCTCACCGCCAACCTCACGTTCGCCCGCCGCGATTGGTCGCTGGAGCACGCCGCCGCGACCATGGTCTCGGGCGGCTTCCGCCACCTCGTCGTCGTCGACGGGTCCGACGTGGTCGGGGTCCTGTCGATGCGCGACATCGTCAGGGTGTGGTGCGGCGCGGGGGCCGACTGCGACGTGCCCGCGGTCCGCTAGTCCCTGCGGGCCGCCAATGACCTAGTGGTGGTGCTCCTCCGGGAGGGGTCCGCTGTGGCGGCGACACCGGCGAGCCTCAACGGCAGGGCTGAGGAAAAGGTGGCGCCTGAAGCGGCCTGCGTGGGGGCTCTCGACGCTGTGAGAGGCAACGCCTTTCAGACTGGCCGCCGGCGCGAGGGGTGTTGGGCGATCTTCATCGCCTGAGAGGGAAGATCTCCCAGGACCCCCCGTTGTGAGTCCTTCTTTCGCCCGCTTGGGCGCCCTTGTGGTAGACCGAGCCTCGCACAGACTCGCCAGCACGCCGAAACCGCTCCCGTTCCCCAGACGCAGTCGACGTCGGTCGCCCGCGCCGGCTGAGGGCACCGGCCGCGTCGGAACCCAACCGACTAGTGCTGATGCTCCTCCGGGAGCTCTGAGATGTCGTGGCGTGTGTCGCGGATCCACATGCCCACGGTCACGACGAACAGGATGAGGCCGACGATCGAGATGAGCCAGTTGATCGTGGTCCCGATCACCATGAGCGTGATCCCCGCGGCGCAGGCCACGGGCAGGAACGTGGGGCCGGGGAGGTGAATCTCCTCGCCGACGGCCGGCGTCTCGTGCTCTGACTGACTCACGAGTGGACGTAGATGGCAGCGGCGACGAAGGTGATGCCGAACATGAACAGGCAGGCCGCGGCCGCCAACAGGCCGGAGCGCAGGTTCTTTCGGGCGAGCTTTCGATCCATTGGGGTCCTAGATCGTAGTGGTTGTGGGGGTCCGAGTGATCCTCGGCGTACGTGCGGGGCCCACCATCAGAGCTTGACGTCGAGGACCATGGCCGCGAACAGCAGGGCCAGGTACAGCATCGAGAACAGATACAGCCGCAGCGCCGCGCGCCGGTCGGCGCGGCGGTACAGCCAGGCCGCGCCGCCGATGAAGGCGAGGCCGAGGGCCATGGAGGCCCCCAGGTACACGCCACCGAACACGCCCACGCAGAAGGGCAGCTGGCTCACGGCGTACAGCAGGGCCGAGTACAGGACGATGTGCAGGCGGGTGGTGTCCTCGCCGCGCACCACGGGGAGCATCGGAACGCCGACCTCCGCGTACTCGTCCTTCATCAGCAGGCTGAGCGCCCAGAAGTGGGGCGGGGTCCAGTAGAAGACGATCGCGAACAGGTAGACGGCCGTCCATGAGATCGAGCCGCGAGTGGCCGCCCAGGCCACGAGCGGCGGCATCGCTCCGGCGGCTCCGCCGATGACGATGTTCTGCGGCGTCCGGCGCTTGAGCCACATCGTGTACACGCCGACGTAGCCGACGAAGCCGCCCAGGGCGAGCGACGCGGAGAGCACGTTGACGGTCAGCGAGAGCAGGAGGAACGATGCCACCTGCAGCGCGATGCCGAAGCGGACGGCCGCGGCGGGGCTGACCCGGCCCGCGGGGATCGGCCGGTCGGCGGTGCGGTGCATCCGCGCGTCGATGTCGCGGTCCCAATAGTGGTTGATGGCACCCGCGCCGCCGGCGGACAGATACCCGCCGGCGCAGGTCAGCGCCACCCGGGAGACCGACGGGTCGCCGGCGACCTCCATGGTCATCACCGTCGTGAACAGCAGCAGCGACTGGACCTTGGGCTTGGTCAGGTCGACGTAGTCGGCGACGAGCTGACGGGTGCGCAGCGCAGCCGAGGGGGCGGAGGGGACGGTGGTCACGGACGGGGGCACGGCGATCTCCTATGCCGGTTCGCCCGGCCAGGCGCCCGGAACCGTCAAGCGGGTCATCCGCCGGCGCGGGCGAACTGCTCGCTGCCGCCGGTCTTCTGAGTCACGCCGGTCGCCCGCTCCACCTGGCGCCGGATGTCGCGCATCGGCTCCACGGAGCGCACGCGGGGGATCTCGTCGAAGTTGTTGACCGGCGGTGGGGAGGATGTGAACCACTCCAGCGTGTTGCCCTTCCAGGGGTCAGGGCCCGCGATACGCCCGACATGCAGGCTCCGGGCGACGTTGATGATCGTGACGAGGACCCCGAGACCGAGGATGAAGGATCCGATGGTCGAGATCAAGTTGTAGGTGGACCAGCCGTAGCCCGCGGGATAGGTGAAGATCCGGCGCGGCATCCCCGACAGGCCCAGCGCATGCTGGACGAAGAACGTGGCGTTGAAGCCGATGAACATCAGCCAGAACGAGAGCTTGCCCTGGCTCTCATTCAGCATCCGCCCCGTGATCTTTGGGAACCAGTAGTAGACGCCGGCGAACACGGTGAAGACGGAGCCGCCCATGAGCACGTAGTGGAAGTGCGCGACGACGAAGTACGTGTCGTTGAGCTGCCAGTCGACCGGGAATACCGCGAGGAAGATCCCGGTGATGCCGCCGATGATGAAGATAGCGATGAAGCCGACGGCGAAGTAGAGCGCCGTCGTCATCACGATCGACCCCCGCCACAGGGTGGCGATCCAGTTGAAGATCTTCACCCCCGTCGGCACCCCGATGAGGAACGAGCTGAGCATGAAGAAGCCGAGCACCACGATGGGGACCGGCGAGGCGAACATGTGGTGCGCCCACACCAGCGTGGCCAGGAACGCGATCACCGCCGTCGATGCCGCGATCGCCTTGTAGCCGAAGATCGGCTTGCGCGAGAACACGGGGATGATCTCCGAGATCATCCCGAACCCCGGCAGGATCATGATGTAGACCTCGGGGTGGCCGAAGAACCAGAACAGGTGCTGCCAGAGCACCGGCGACCCGTGGGCGGTGGGGTCGAAGAAGTGGGTGCCGAAGTGGCGGTCGGTGAGCAGCATCGTCACCGCTGCGGCGACCACCGGCAGCGCGATGATGAGCAGGATCGCGTAGACCAGGACGCTCCACACGAACAGGGGCAGGCGGTTCCAGGTCATGCCCGGCGCTCGCATGTTGACGATCGTCGCGTAGAAGTTGATGGCGCCGACCAGCGAGGAGATGCCGGTGATGTGGATGAGGAAGATCCACGCGTCCTGGCCGCCGCTGGGCGAGTACAGCGACTCTGACAGCGGCGGGTAGCTCCACCATCCGGCGCTGGGCGGATGGAAGAACAGGGTGGCGTAGAAGACGATCCCGCCGAACAGCAGCAGCCAGAACGAGAGCGCGTTGAGCCGCGGGAAGGCCATGTCGCGTGCGCCGATCATGAGCGGCAGGAAGTAGTTGGCAAAGCCCGCCATCACCGGGACGACGAACAGGAAGATCATCGTCGTCCCGTGCATCGTCATCAGCTCGTTGTAGTGCTCGGAGGTCACCAGCGAGTTGGCCGGGACCGCGAGCTGCAGCCGCATCATCAGTGCCTCGACCCCGCCCAGGCAGAAGAAGACGAAGGTGAGGACCAGGTACATGATCCCGATCTTCTTGTGATCGGTGGTGGTGACCCAGTCGACCCACTTCTTGGTCTCGCGCGGGCGCGTCACCTCGTGGGAGATGACCTGCGGGACCGGTCTCAGGACGTCTTCGCTGGTGATGGTCGCCATATGTCCTTTAGTTTCCTAGCTGATTTGAGGCGGTGAGGACCGACCGCAGCTGGCCCACCTGGGCGTTCTGGGCGGCGATGAGCTGCTTCTGACGCGCGAGCCACTTGGTGTAGTCCGCCGGCGAGACCACCTTGACCAGCGCGATCATCGCCGCGTGGTTGGTCCCGCACAGCTGGGCGCACTGCCCGTGGAAGGTCCCGGTGTGCAGTGCCTTGAACCACGTGTAGGTGGTGTAGCCGGGGACGGCGTCGACCTTGCCGCCCATCGAGGGGACCCACCAGGAGTGGATGACATCGGTGGACTGGATGTCGAGCACGACCGTCGTGTGCTCGGGCACCACCATCGTCGTGTACGAGTAGGCGGCGAGCTTCGGGTTGAACGGGTCCTTGAGGCAGGTGTCGCTGTAGACGTAGCGCCAGATGAACTGCCGACCCTGAACGCAGACGGTGATCTTCTTGCCGTTCGGCGGCGTCGGCGCGTTGACCGAGGCCGACAGCACCAGGCCGTTGGCGTCGGAGTTGGGCGGGTTGACGATGCTCGGCAGCTTCACGAACGTCACCACGGTGAGCACCACCAGGATGAGCGCGGCGGCGACGGTCCAGCCGATCTCCAGGCGCGTGTTGCCGTGGATCTGGGCTGCGACCGGGCTCTTCTTGGCCCGGAAGCGCCACACCGAGTACACGAGCGCGCCCTCGACGAGCACGGCCACGATGGCGGCGATGTAGAGGACGATGTTGTACAGCGAGTGGATCTCGTTGGCGTTGGGCGAGCCACCCGACTTGGGGGTGATGAAGTTGGCCAGCGCGTCGGGCGCGATGACGAGGGAGCCCACCAGCACCATGGCGAGCATCGGGATCGCGCTGCGGAGGCGGGGCCGCCGGCCTGGATCTGAATGCTCGCGGCGCCGGCGGCTGGGCTTGGCGTCGTTGACGTCGGGTCGCAAGGCGCGCGGGATTCTATAAGTCCGGGCCCCTGCTTCGCGCGCCGGCATCGCGGCCACCGAGATGGCGTGGGTCGCCCGGCGGGTGCGCGCGCCGATTCCGAAATGAGGCATGCGCGGCGTTTTTCGGGTGGCCTTTCTCGACGCTTTCTTATACTGGCGCGCGTTGCGAGCGTCACGGGCCATGACAGCGGGAGCCTGGGCCCTGGTCGCTGCGGGGGTGGCGGCGCCCGTCCTGCGCCGCCGGGTCAAGCTGCCCCCCGCGGTGGTTCTGGGGACCGCCGGGCTGGCCGTTCCGGCGCTGGCGGTGGCGACGCCGCGCAGCCGCCTGCGCGATGCGGGCCTCGTGGGGCTGAACATGTGGGCCTACCTGGCGGCCTACGAACTGCCCAACGATGATCCCGAGGCCCTCGCCGCGCGCGTGAAGATCGACTACCCGATCGCCATCGACCGCATCCTCGGGCTGGGGGTGCCGCCGACGGCTCGCCTGCAGACTGACTTCTCGGACCCGGCCCACATCAACCGCTTCGAGCGCCTGTTGGTGTGGTGTCACTGGGTGTGGTTCGCCGTCCCCCACGGCAGCGTGGCCTACGTGGCGGTGCGTTCGCCCGAGCGCTTCCCCGCCGCGGCGGCGCGGATGTACGCCGTGTTCGATCTCGGTGCAGTCGTCTACTGGGCCCTTCCGACCGCCCCGCCGTGGTATGCGGCCCGCCACGGACGGCTTCAGGACGCCCGCATGCGCGCCGTGCGCCGGATGATGATCGAGTACGGCGAGGAGTTCTGGGGCGACCGCTGGTCGGGCCTTTACGATGTCCTTGGAGGCAATCCACTTGCTGCCATGCCGTCGCTGCATTTCGCCACCTCGCTGATGGCCGCCCACCTCCTGGGGGAAGTGGGTCCGGTGGCTGGCGCCGTGGGCTGGTCATACGTGCTCCTGCTGGGTCTGGCGCTGGTCTACCTCGGCGAGCACTACGCCGCCGACATTGCCGCCGGCGCGCTGCTGGCCGAGACGGTGCGTACGCAGTCTCATCGCGTGCTTCCGGGTGTCCGGGCGCTCTCTGGGGCCCTTAAGACGCTGCAGCGGCGGGCAGCGGCGGGCAGCGGCCGGCTAGGCACGTGAGGATGCGAGAGGGAGCTCCCATCGGGCAAGGGCGCGCCGGCGTGCCCAGGGCGGCTGATGAGAGCGGGGAGCCCCCGGACGAGCGGGCCGTCGAGGCTCCCGAGGTGGCCGCCGCCGAGCATCGCACGGGCAACACCGAGGAGATGCCGCGCATCCGCCTCACGAGGCGGAGCCTGGTGGTCTCGATCATCTTCGTCGTCTCGGTCGTCGCGTTCCTGTACTTCGTGCTGCCCAAGCTGCTGGGCCTACGCGACACGTGGAACCGCCTCCAGCACGGCAACGCCTGGTGGCTGGCGCTGGGTGCAGTGCTCGAGGGCCTGTCCTTCCTGGGCTACGTCGTGCTCTTCCGCGGGGTGTTCATCCGGGGCAAGAGCCGCATCGGCTGGCGCGCGAGCTATGAGATCACGATGGCCGGCCTGGCGGCCACGCGCCTGTTCGCCTCCGCGGGCGCCGGCGGCATCGCGCTGACGGCGTGGGCGTTGCGGCGTTCGGGGATGGAGCCGCGCATCGTCGCCTGCCGGATGATTGCGTTCATGGCGGTGCTCTACGCGATCTTCATGGGCTCGCTGGTGATCGCCGGGCTGGGGCTGTACTTCGGGGTGTTCCCGGGCCAGAATCCGTTCGCGATCACCGTGGTGCCGGCGATCTTCGGCGGCGGCGTGATCGCGCTGTTCATCATCGTCTCCCTGCTGCCGGGCGACTTCGACCGCCTGGTGAATCGCTGGATGCACGGGGGGCGCGTCGGGCATCTCGTCGCGCGAGCGGCGGCGCTCCCCGCCGCCGCGGCCAGCGGCGTGCGCACCGCGATCCACCTTGTGCGCGAGCGTGACTACTCGCTGCTCGGCGGCGTGGCCTGGTGGGGGTTTGACATCGCCGTGCTGTGGTCGTGCTTCCACGCCTTCGGCGGAGGGCCGCCCACCGCCGTCGTGGTCATGTCCTATTTCGTGGGCCAGCTGGGCAACGTACTGCCGCTGCCCGGGGGGATCGGCGGCGTGGACGGCGCCATGATCGGCGCCTTCTCGGCCTTCGGCGTCTCGCCGCCACTGGCGGTGGTGTCGGTGCTGGCCTACCGTGCCTTCGCCTTCTGGCTGCCTACGCTGCCCGGCGCGGTGGCCTATCTTCAGCTGCGGCGCACGGTCCAGCATTGGCGCAGCAGCAAAGAGACCCCTAGCTATACTTAATGAAGTGACTGAGTCAGAACAGCGCATCGAGAACGCAATCGTCGTCGGCAGCGGACCCGCCGGCTACACGGCCGGCCTGTATATGGCGCGCGCCGAGCTGAACCCGCTGGTCATCGAGGGCTTCGCCTGGGGCGGGCTGCTGCAGCAGACGACCGACGTGGAGAACTATCCGGGCTTCCCGCCGGGGATCATGGGCCCGGACCTCATGCAGCACTTCCGCGATCAGGCCGAGCGCTTCGGGGCCCGCCTGGAGACCGACGACGTGACCGCGCTCGAGCTCTCGCACGATGGCTCGGAGCCCCACAAGGTCTGGGTCGGCGACGATCTGTACCTGACCCGGGCGGTGGTCCTCGCCATGGGCGCCCAGCACCGCAAGCTCGGCGTGCCGGGCGAGATGGAGCTATCCGGCCGGGGGGTCAGCTACTGCGCCACCTGCGACGCGGCCTTCTTCAAGCAGGCCCCGACGCTCATCGTCGGCGGCGGCGACTCCGCTATGGAAGAGGCCATGTTCCTGGCCAAGTTCGCCTCCAAGGTGGCGATCGTTCACCGCCGCGACGAGTTCCGCGCCTCCAAGATCATGCTCGAGCGCGCCCGCGCGGTGCCCAACATCGAGTGGATCACGCCCTATGTCGTGGAGGAGTTCCACGCCGAGGGCGACAGCAAGTCATTGACGATGGCCCGCCTGCGCAACAGCGAGGACGGGACCGAGAAGGACCTCGAGATCACCGGCGCCTTCATCGCCGTCGGCCACGACCCGCAGTCCCAGCTCGTCCAGGGCCAGGTCGACACCGATGACGGCGGGTACGTCGTCACCCAGGGCAAGTCGACGCTCACCAACATCCCGGGCGTGTTCGCCGCCGGCGACCTCGTGGATCACACCTACCGCCAGGCCATTACCGCGGCGGGCTCGGGGTGCCAGGCCGCGCTGGACGCCGAATGGTACCTGCGCGACACCGCGCCTTTTGACAGCGCCGCGCGGGTCGCGGCGAGCTGAACTCAGGCCCTCTCGGCGAGGCCAACCGCTCGGCGGCTCAGTTGTAGGGGCAGCCCTCGGCCGGGCCCCAGTTGCCCGACGCGGCGTGCTGGCCCATGAGCAGGCCGAAGTCCTGCGTCCAGGTGCCCGCCAGGGTGCTGTAGCCATTGATGGAGTTGTCCGACACTCCGGTGCCGACGTAGCGGTATTGGGGGTTGAGGATGTTCTGGCAGTGACCCTTGCTGGCCATCCATGCCTTGACGACCGCGACCGGGGTCGAGTAGCCGGTGGCGATGTTCTCGCCGACGTTGGACCAGTCAAAGCCGGCGGCGCTGATGCGCGCGGCGAAGTCGGCGCCGTGGCTGAAGTCGCGGTGGGTCACCATCACGTTGGTCCAACCCTGCGCGGAGCGATTTAGCCGGGAGTTCTCGCGCAGACCCGGCAGGCCGCGGGTATGGCGCTGCTCGTTGATGAGGCAGACGACAGCGCGCTGGAGATCGGCGCGGGACGCGTGGCGGATCGTGGTGTGCGCGGCGGCGCAACCCCGGGCGTTGGCGGCGGCCACGGAGACGAACGACATGGACGCGATCAGCAACGCGACCATGGTCGCGATACGCCGAGCGGCAGTCCAGGCGCGTGCCTCCCCGAGGCACAGCACGGCTGTGTCTGAGTCACTCATGTGGTACATCCCTGTTATCGGCAGCACTCTGGCGGCTTTGAGTGATTACCGAAGCCAATCGAACAAATGTCCAGATTGGCAGAACGGCACCCTACACGAACCTGCCGTCGGCTGAATTCTTGGGGACACCCCGGGCCTACCTTCCCGGGTGGCCCGGTCCTACCCTTGCGGCAGCGGAATCACACCCCGATCAGAGAAAATTTCTGATCAGGTTTCACAAGCGCACGACATCTTGGAGAGAACTTGTGCGCCTTCTGGATTCCTGCACGATCTCTCCCGGCTGTCCGGCGGAAATACCCCGGAATCTAGGTGCGTAACACCGGGATCTAGGGTCGCAAGACGATTTTCAGCGCCTCGCGGCGGTCAAAGATCGCATAGCCCTCCGGCGCGTCGTCCAGGGACATGTGGTGCGTGACCAGCGGCGTGGGATCGAGCGTTCCGGCCGCCAGCATCCCGAGCACACGGTCGACGTGCCCGATGACGTTCGCCTGGCCGGTGCGCAGCGTCAGGCCCTTGATCCAGACGACGCCCATGTGCACCTGGCAGGGCTCCGCGTAGACGCCGATGGCGACGACTGTGCCCGCGTTGCGCGCCAGCCGGATGGCGAGGTCGAGCGCATCCGGATGCCCGACCGCGTCGATCGCGGCGGCGACGCCGCGCCCCTCGGTCAGCTTCCTGACCACGTCGCGCGGATTCTCTTCGCTGAGATGGACCGGGACCGCCCCGAAGCCGCGGGCCACCTCCAGGCGCGCCTCGACGCTGTCGATGGCCACCACCGGGCCGGCGCCCGCGGCGACGGCGATCTGGACCGCGCACAGGCCGACCGGGCCGAGGCCGAGCACGGCGACGCTGTCTCCCGGCGCGACGCCGCCGCTGTCGATCGCGTGGTACGCGGTGCCCATCACGTCGCCCGCGAACAACGCCACGTCGTCGGCCACGCCGTCGGGGACCGGGCGCAGCGTGAGGTTGGCCATCGGCACGAGCGCCTGGTCGGCCTGCGTCCCCGGCAGCGAGCCGAGGGCCTCGCCGTGACCGAACACCCGGACCCGGTCGCATTTCTGATAGACGCCGCGCATGCAGAAGAAGCACGTGCCACACGCGGTGTGGAAGCACCCGCACACCCGGTCGCCCACCGCGACCCGGGTCACGGCGTCTCCGGCCGCCACCACCCGTCCCACGAACTCGTGGCCGATGGTGAAGCCCGGCTGCATCTTGACGCGGCCGTGGTAGATGTGCAGGTCCGACCCGCAGATCCCGCTGGCCTCGATGGCGACGATGGCGTCGTCGCGGCTCTCCAGCTGCGGGTCGGGGCGATCGTCCACCCGGACCTCCATTGGTGCCTGGAACGTGACCGCCCTCATCCCACCTCGCTGTCGTAGGTGAAGAAACCCTCGCCGGTGGCGCGGCCCAGCCGCCCCGACCAGCCCAGTCGCCGCATCAGCGGAGCCGTGCGGTAGCGCGCCTCGCCGCGCTCGAGCTGGAGCGCGTCGAGCACGCCGAGCACGTGATCCAGCCCGATCTCATCGGCCCAGGCCAGGATGCCCCGCGGGTAGTTCAGGCCGTGGACCATGCCCAGGTCGATGTCTTCGGCGCTGCCGACGCCCTCGCCCAGGGCGAAGGCGGCCTCGTTGATGACCTGGCAGACGATGCGCCCGAGCACGAGCCCCGGCGCGTCGCCGACCCACTCGGTGTGCTTGCCCAGGGTGGCGAAGAACCGCTGCGCCGCCGCGGCCGCCGACGCCGCGGTGTCGGGACCCCGGGTGAGCTCGACCAGGGTGCTCCCGTCCAGCGGGGGCAGCGCGTGAAAGCCGACGGCCGAGCCGCCCGGGTCAAGCGCGGCCAGAGAGCCCGCCGCGCAGCAGATGGCGCGCGGGCCGCCCTGCAGCGGCGCCTCGGGCTCCTCGCCGTCCAGGCCGACCTCCAGGATGATGAAGGGGACCGCACCGCCGACTGCCCCGCCCGGTGTGGCGACGTCCCACCCCGCCGCTACGGCCGCGTCCTCGAGCGCGAGGGCGAGCGTGGACTCGCCGGAGATGACCACCAGCCCGTCGCCGCCTCCGTGCGGCGGGGGCTCGGGGTCGGGCTCGCGGTGGGCGCCTGACTCCGGGTAGTCATAGAAGCCGCGACCGGACTTGCGTCCGGTGCGCCCGGCGGCGACCGTCTTGACCGTGACCTGCGAGGGCTGCCAGCGCGGCTCGCCGAAGCTCTGCTCGTAGAAGGAGCGGGCGATGTCGAGGCCGACGTCGACGCCGACCAGGTCCATCAGCTCGAACGGTCCCATCCGAAAGCCGCCGCCGAGCCGGCAGATCCGGTCGATCTGCTCGACCGTGGCGACTCGCTCAGAGAGCAGCTTGAGCGACTCCAGGCCCCACGGGCGGTTGCAGCGATTGACCAGGAAGCCCGGCCCGTCGGCGGCGTCGATCACGCGCTTGCCCATCGCCTCGCCGCAGGCGCGGGCGACGGCGAGGGCGCGCTCGGACGACTCGGCCCCGGCGACCACTTCCAGCAGGGCCATGAGGGGGGGCGGGTTGAAGAAGTGCATCCCCACCACGCGCTCGGGATGCTCGGCACCGGGCGCCAGCGCCGTGACCAGCAGTGACGAGGTGTTGCTGGCCAGCACGCAGTCGTCGGACACGATCTCCGACAGCTGCGCGAACAGGCTGTGCTTGAGCTCGATCCGCTCGGGGGCGGCCTCGATGACGAGCTGGCAGCCGGCGAAGTCCTGCAGCGACGGCACCGCGCGCAGGTGCTCCTTGGCCCGCGCCGCGTCCGCCTCGGCCATCCGCCCCTTGCTCACCTCACGGTCGAGCTGGCGCAGAATCCGGGTCATCCCGCGCTCAAGCGCCTCGGCGTCGGGGTCGTGCAGCAGCGTCTGCATCCCCGCCACGCAGCCCAGCTGCGCGATCCCGGCCCCCATCGTCCCGGCCCCGGCGACCCCGAGCACCGCCGGCGCATCGCTGCCCGGGCTCACGAGGGGGTGAGCGCGTTGATGCCGGTGAGCGCGCGCCCGATGATGAGCTTCTGGATCTGCGAGGTGCCTTCGTAGAGGGTGGTGACGCGCACGTCGCGAAAGTAGCGCTCCACCGGGTGGTCGTCGACGTAGCCCGAGCCCCCGAGCACCTGGATGGCGGTGGTGGCGCACCGGTTGGCGGCCTCGGTCGCGTACAGCTTGGCGACCGAGGTCTCGGTCGAGTTGGGCTGGCCGGTGTCCTTGAGGTAGGCCGCGCGATACACCAGCATCCGCGCCGCGTCGGTCTCCACCTTCATGTCGGCGAGCATCGCCTGGACGAGCTGGAAGCTGGCGATGGGCCGGCCGAACTGCTGGCGCTCCTTGGCGTAGTCGACGGAGTAGTCCACACACCCCTGGCAGATGCCGACGCAGCCCGCCGCGACGCTGTAGCGGCCGGACTCCAGCGAGGTCATGGCGATCTTGAAGCCGTCCCCGATCTCGCCGAGCATCGCGTCGGCCCCCACCGCGCAGTCACTGAGCGAGATGGCGGCTGTGTCTGAGCCATGTAGGCCGAGCTTGCCGTGGATCTCCTGGGGCTGGTAGCCCTCGTTGCCCTCGGTCTCGACGAGGAAGCAGGCCAGGCCCTTGTGGGCCTTCTCGGGATCGGTCTGGGCGAAGATGAGCGCCACGTCGGCGACGTTGCCCATCGAGATCCACATCTTGGCGCCGTTGATGACCCAGCCCGAGTCCGTCCGCCGGGCGCGGGTGCGCTGGTTGGCCGCGTCTGATCCCGTATCGGGCTCGGTGAGGCCGAAGCACCCCAGCCAATCGCCCGAGCACAGCCTGGGCAGGTAGCGCTCCTTCTGCTCCTCGGTCCCCCAGCGCACGATGGCCGAGCACACGAGCGAGGTCTGCACCGACACGACGGTGCGCATCGACGAGTCCCCGCGCCCGATCTCCTCCACGATCAGCCCGTAGGTGAGGTAGTCCAGCCCCGCGCCGCCGTACTCCTGGGGCACGATCGCGCCGAGGTAGCCCTGCGCGGCCAGCTTGGCCACCAGCTCGGTGTCGAAGTGAGCGTTGCGGTCGTTGTCGCGCGCCCGCGGAAGGATCTCCTTGTCGGTGAAGGTCCGGGCGGTCTCCTTGATCAGGCGCTGCTCGTCGGTGAGTGCGAAGTCCATGCGCGGGGACGCTACACGAGTGAGGCGTCTGGTCGCCCGTGTCTCAAAACCGCGTCGCGCGCGGCGACTGACGGGTTCCGCCGGCGCCCGCAAATGCCTCCCCAAGCAGACGACCGGCCCCCGCACCTGCGGAGGCCGGTCGGGCCATCCTCGGAGCCAACCCTCCCGAGTTGGCGGCGTGTCTGCGTGCGTCTAGCTGGTCGGCAGCGTCGACAGCGGCGGCTGGGACACGACGATCGTGACCGGCGCCGAGGCGCCACCCACGTTGGCCGGGCCACCGGTGATCCGGGCACGGAACTCCTTGGTGCCCGCGGTGCCGAAGGTCCAGCCGAACTGGAACGTCGAGGCACTGTTGACGAAGCGGACCTCGACGGTGTGCCAGTCGCCGTCCTTGCCGAGCCGCTGGAGGTAGATCGCGTGACCGGCCTTGTCAGGTGACACGCTGCCCGTGAACACGATATGCCCGTCGACGGTGGACGTCGAGGAGCTCGAGGACATGGTCACCACGTCCTGCACGCCTTCAAACAGCACCGCGGTGTGACGGCGCGGAGCGAAGGTGGTGCGCACCAGGTACAGCTCGTTGGTGCTCGAGGCCACGTTGGGGAAGCTGTAGCTACCGTCGGTGGCGGTCATGGTGGTGGTCAGCTCACGGTAGGGGCCGTTGCTGCCCGGCACCCTGGCGAACAGGCTCACGCTCGTGTTCGGCTCACCGGTCGTCGAGCCCGGCGAATCCAGCACGCCGGAGATGGTGACGGCCTGGCCGTTCTGCACGATCGGGTCGGAGGTGTTGATGGTGAACCCAGGCACCTCGGTCTGCTCGATCACGACCGACGTGATGTCGGAGACGGCCGGCGTGTTGCGGGCGTCGCCGCGGAACTTCACGCGGACGTCGTAGGCGCCCGGAACCCGCCAGGCGTTGGAGATCGTGTAGTTGGAGCCGGCCCCGATGCGGGCGGTCTTGATCGTCCGCCAGTCGTCGGTGGACCCCTTCTGCACCTGCAGCGCAACGATGCCGCCACTGTGATCTGGCGTGACATGGCCACTGAATACGATGGGGTGACGCGTCAGCCCGCTGGGAGCGCTGGCCGCCAGGCTCACCAGCGCGTCCACGCGCTCGTGGACGGTGCGGCTGTGCGTCGTGCCCGGACCGCGCACAAACCACTCACGGTTTGTGTCGACGATGCCCTCCTGGCGAGTGAACTCGTACTGACCGTTCGCGTTGGTCCGGGTGCTGCCTATGACGGTGAAGCCCGGGTTCGGATTGATGCGGTGATACAGCGTGACCACCTGGTTGGCGTGGTCAGGACCTTTCAGTTGGCCGAAGATGAGAACGGCCTCGCCGGCGATGATGTGCTGCGGCACGGCGTGGATGGTGAGCCCGCGGTTGTGCAGCGGGCCCGCGCCGGCAATGCTCGGGGCAGCTGCGCTCGCCAACGCGGCCAGCGCGCAAGCAAGCACAGTGATGCGAAGACGCATGAAGCCTCCTTGAACCCTGCATGTGTAGAGATGAGCCTCCGCCGATTGCCGGCCCGCCCGTTCGGAGGCGATGACGTCCTGCATAAACACGACGTCAAATGCGAAGTTGCGCATCGACCGCACGGTGCAATCGACGGTGGGAGTTAGACTCGCCGCCGGTGGACTCGTTCGCACTCGTGCTGATCGCCGGTCTGGCCATCCTGGTGCTATGGGTGTGGATCCTCGGCCGCGCCAACCAGGGGCGAGGCATGGAGCCGTTCGGGTTGAGGTCGGCGCGCCAGATCACCGAGGACCGCGAGGAGATGGAGGCCGAGGACCTGGCTCAGATGCTCGAGGCCCACAACGAGCGCCGCCGCCGCCGTGGGGAGGCCGACGTGACCGTCGCCGATCTGGAGCGCCGCGTGATGGAGGATTTCCACGAGCAGCGCCGCCGGCGCGAGGCCTACCTCGCCGACCGGGAACTCGACGAGCTGCTCGAGGCCACCAACGCCCGCCGCCGGGCGCGCGGCCTGCCCGAGCGCACGCGCGAGGAGGTCCAGCGCGAGTTCGGATCCGGCGCCGCCGGCGGCAGCTGAGCACCCGTGGCGCGCTGCCTGATCGTCGGATGCGGGTGCCGCGGTCTTGAGCTGGCGAGGGCGTTGCGCACCGCGGGCCACGCCGTCCGCGGCACGACGCGCGACCCCGCTCGCCGCGCCGAGATCGAGGCAGCCGGCGCCGAGCCGTTCGTCGGTGACCCCAACCTGGTGGGGACCCTGGCCCCCGCGCTGGCCCATGTCGGGATCGTCTGCATCCTGCTCGGCTCAGTGGTCGGCACCGAGGACCAGCTGACCGCCCTGCACGGCACGCGGCTGGACATGCTGCTGGAGCGGATGCTCGACACCACCGTGCGCGGCGTGGTCTACCAGGCCGCCGGCAGCGTCAACCCGGCCACACTGAGCCACGGCGCCGACCGCGTGCGTTACGCCTGCGAGCGGTCGCTCATCCCCTATGAGCTGCTCACCGCCGACCCGGCGACCGACCAGGGGTGGGTGTCCCAGGCCGTCGAGGCGGTGCAGCGCGCGCTGCTGGGTCGAGATCAGTACGCCCGTTAGGGCCAGGCCAGGGCGGCATTGGTCATCGGGCCGATCCGCTCGAACAGGTCGGCCAGGATCCGTGCCGTGGCGCCCCAGATGAGATCGTCGCCGACGACGTAGGTGTCGGTGCGGATGGGGAGCCCGCGGCGCAGGAGCCGCCGGCGCCCGTACCCGGCCTGCAGGTCGTCGAGGGCGAGCTCCAGGACCTCCGCCACCTCACGTGCGGACAGCGTCCACGCCATGCCGGGCTCGATCAGGCCCACGAACGGGTAGATCGCATACCCGGTGGCGATCGTCGGCGTGGGCTGGAGCGCGCCCAGCACCCGGACCGCCGACGGGGCCAGCCCGATCTCCTCCTCGGCCTCGCGCAGCGCGGTCGCCAGCAGGTCCGGGTCGGTGTCGTCGTGCCGGCCGCCCGGGAAGGAGATCTCGCCAGGGTGGCGGCGCAGGTCGTCACGGCGCCGGGTGAGCACCGCGTGCAGCCGGCCGTCGTCCACGTAGAGGGCGACGAGCACCCCCGCGTCGGTGCGGCCGCGGACGTCCAGCTCGCCGGCTGCGGCCGGCTCCAGGAGGACCGCCGAGAGCTGCTCCGCCAGCACCGTGGACATCGGGCGCGCGCTCAGGCCAGCGGGTTGAAGAGCAGGCCGGTGGGGACCTTGGGGAAGAAGTAGGTCGACTTGGGCGGCATGCTCTCGCCGGCCGCCGCCACCTCGTGCACGCGCTCCACCGGGGTGGGCGCCATGAAGAAGGCGGCGTCGTACTCGGCGCTCTGCACCAGCTCGAGCGCCTGGGCGAAGTCCCGGGCATAACCGAGGCCCTCGAGATGGTCGATGTCATCGTCGGTCTTCTCCAGAGCGCCCTTGAGGATGAGCGCCTCCAGCACCGCGGTGTCCAGCCGCCGGTAGGGCTCGGCCCGATCGGGGAGCGCTGCGTCGGCGATGGCGGGGTCGCGCAGGGTCAGCATGAACGGCTGCTTGAAATATGAGTCGATGTAGCCGATCCGGACGGCGTCCGACGAAGCGGGCGCGAGCGCGGCGGTGTCCTCAAGGCGCTCGATCTCGAAGTCGCGCCGCAGCGCGTTGGCGAGGGTCTCGTGCTGGTCGGGACGCAGCCCGCGGACGAGGCGATGGGTGGGAAAGACGGTCAGGCCCGGATCCTGGAGTGCGACCAGGCACATCAGCACATAGCGGTGCGGCCCCTCGCCGCCGATCTCCTCGGCGTACACGCGGGCCGTCTCGTAGCGGTGGTGGCCGTCGGCGATGAGCAGCTCGGTTCCGGCCAGCACCTCCTGCACGGCGGCGATCGCCGCCGCGTCCTCGACGCGGCCCAGCCGGTTCACGGTGCCGTCGTCGTCGGTCGTCTGCGCCCACACCGCGTCGCCGCCCGCCCGGCTCAGCGCGTCGGCGACGGCGCCCGACGGGTCGGAGAACAGGGAGAAGATGGGGGAGAGGTTGGCCTTGGTGGCGCGCGTCAGGCGGAGACGGTCCTCGCGCGGGCCGGGATGGGTGCGCTCGTGAGGGCGGATGCGGCCGGGCCCATATTCCTCTACGCGCACGCGCGTGAAGTGCCCGCGCCGGGTGCGCTGCCTGCCGTCGGGCCCGGTGTAGTCCTGGGACAGCGTCCACAGCGCGGGGACGTCATCGAGCACCACCACCCCGTCCGTTCGCCAGTCGGAGAGGAGCGCTGCCGCACGGTCATAGCGGTCCTCGCCGCCCTGGGGCAGATCGACGCGCACGACGTTGTAGGGCGAGCGGGCTTCCAGCGCGGCGCGCTGCGCGTCGTCGATGACGTCGTAGGGCGGGGCGACGACGTCCTGGAGGCCGCCGGTGCGGTCGGGGTCGTAGCGCAGCGCGAGGATCGGCTGGGTCTCGGCCATCGGCGGGGCCGAGGCTAACACGAAGGTCACTGGGGCCAAGCCGGTCGTTGATTACACTCGGCCGACCAACGGGGCGTGGCGCAGCCTGGTAGCGCGCCTGCTTTGGGAGCAGGAGGTCCCCGGTTCAAGTCCGGGCGCCCCGATGACCTACGCCGGCATGCGCAGCACCGGCTTGATGACCTCACCGCGCGCCGAGGCCTCCATGGCCTCGTTGACGTGGTCGAGGTCGAAGTACTCGACGAGGCGATCGAACGGGAAGCGTCCCAGCCGCTGCAGGTCGATGAGCGCCGGGATGAGCTGCTCGCTCTGGCCCTCGCCCCCGAGGATCCCGCGCACCGTCCGGCCCCACAGGACGGTGAGGTGGTCGAGGACGAACTCGGCGCCCGCCGGCGCGCCGCCGATGACGCCGCACACGCCGGGCATGGCCAGCGCGTCGACCGCCTGGCGCAGCACGGTGACGTTGCCGGTGCATTCGAGCGTGAAGTCCACACCCTCGCCGCCGGTCAGCTCGCGGAGCGCGTCGACTGGGTCCGTGGCACCGGCGTCGATCGCATCGGTGGCGCCAAACTCGGTGGCGAGCGACAGCCGCGACGCCACGCGGTCGATGGCCACGATCCGGGTGCAACCTCGCTCCCGTGCGGCGAGCAGCGCTGAGAGACCGACCGCCCCGGTGCCGAAGATCGCCATGCTCGACCCGGCGGGTGGCGCCAGCGCGTTGAACACCGCCCCCGCGCCCGTGGACAGTCCGCACGCGAGCGGCCCGAGCAGCTCGATCGGGGCGTCGTCGGCGACCTTGACGACGCTGCGCTCCCACGTCATCACGCGCGTGGAGAACGACGACTGGCCGAAGAAGTGGCTGTGGACCGGCTCACCCCCGGGGCGGCGCAGCGCAGTGGTCCCGTCGGGGCGCGCGCCGGAGGTGACCATCGGCGGCATCTGAGCGCAGTAGCGCTGACGGCCGGCCACGCAGTTGCGGCACGCCCCGCACCACGGCCATCCGATCACCACCTTGTCGCCGGGAGAGACCTTCGTCACGCCGTCGCCGACGGCCTCGACGACGCCCGCGCCCTCGTGGCCCAGCACGCCCGGGACCGGGAAGGGGAGATCCTGGTCGCGCGCGATCGCGTCGGTGTGGCAGACGCCCGTGGCGACGGTCCGCACCAGCACCTCGCCGGCCCGCGGCTCGTCGATCTCGAGGCTCTGCACACGCAGCGGCTGGTGGTACTCCTCCAGGACGGCGGCGGTGATCTCCACGTTCCGGCTCCCCTCGCTCGCTTTGGCGAGGGAACTGTCTCACACGCGCGCGGGCGTGGAGGCCGCGAGGCCTACCGGCTCCGGGAGCCCTTGGCGCCCTTGGGACGCTCGGGGCGCGGCGGGTACTTGCGGCGCTCCTCGTCGGTCATCTGCCGGATGACCAAAGACCCTTCTTCGACCTGCTCCTGCACCTGGGCAAGCTTCTCCTGGCGCTTCTCCTCAGCCTTCTCGCGACCGCTCTTCATTCGCTCACCCCCGTTGTGATCGTTGTCCGGTTGCGGCGCATGCCAGGGCCAGGCTTACCCGCCCCGGACCGCTTGTACTCGTTGGCCGGTCTGGCGCAACCCTCCAAGACTCACCAACCCGGCTGATCGCGACCCGCGCTGAGCCGGTTTGAACCTTGCCGATCGACGGTAGGTACGCGGCCATGCCGGTACGGCCACGGATGATGCCAGCGCGCACCTTGCAAGCGGCGTTGCTTGCGGTCGCAGCGCTCGTGCTCCCGCCGGCCGCCGCCTCCGCGTCCTATGCGCCGCCCAGCCTCCCCGGGCCCCCGCTGTCGGTGCCGGCGGCGAGGCTGGCGGGTGCCCTGGCGTGCACGGGCGCGTTGCGCGGAGCGTCGCACGCCCCCGTCCTGTTCGTGCCCGGGACCTCGCTGAACCCGTCCACGGACTACGGCTACGGATGGGAACCGGCCCTGAGCAAGCTCGGCTGGCCCTACTGCTCGGTGACGTTGCCCGGCAACGCGATGGGCGACATCCAGGTCGCGGGCGAGTACGTCGTCTACGCCATCCGCACGATGCACGCCGCCTATGGCGGACGCATCGACATCGTCGGGCATTCCCAGGGCGGCATGGTCCCCCGGTGGGCGCTGCGCTTCTGGCCTGACACCCGCGCGATGGTCGACGACCTGGTCGGGCTGTCGCCCAGCAATCACGGGACGCTCGACGCGATCCCGGTATGCGCGCAGAGCTGTGCACCGGCCTTCTGGCAGCAACGCTCCGAACGCCGCCTTCATCGCGGCGCTCAACTCGGCCCAGGAGACGTTCCCCGGGATCTCCTATACCGACATCTACACCAACACCGACGAGGTGGTCGTCCCCAACATCGGACCCGGGGCGTCCTCCTCGCTCAGCGGCGGAGGCGGTGCCATCGCCAACGTGGCCATCCAGTCGGTGTGCCCCGCGGACCTCACAGAGCATCTCGGGATCGGCGTCTACGACAACACGGCGTACCAACTGGCGCTGGACGCCCTGACCCATCCCGGCCCCGCCGATCCGTCTCGCGTCGCCGCGACGACCTGTCCCAGCCCTCTCATGCCCGGCATCGACCCGAGCACCTTCGCCGCCGACTACGCGACCACGGTCGCCTCGGTCGCGAGCACCGTGGCGACGTCGCCGCGCGCCACGTCCGAGCCCCCGCTGGCGTGCTATGTCACCGCCACCTGCCCGACCGGCCGGGCCGCGCCCGAGCAGCGTTCGAGCCGGGCGCTGGGCACGCGGTGGGCGTCCTCACATGCGACCCGGCCCGCGGTCAAGCCGCGCCGCCGCACCCGCAGACGCCGCCACCACCCCGTGCATCTCTCCCCGACGGCCTACGCCGCGGCCGATCGCTGACCCTCGGATCCACGCGCGTCGTTACGCTCGTCGCCGGGCCCCCGTAGCTCAGTGGACAGAGCAACGGACTTCTAATCCGTTGGCCGCAGGTTCGAATCCTGCCGGGGGCGTGGGCCGCGCCGCGTTGCGCTGGTAGATTCAGCTGTCCCACGGTGGGCGTAGCTCAGTTGGTAGAGCTCCTGGTTGTGGTCCAGGCGGTCGGGGGTTCGAGTCCCCTCGCTCACCCCTCAGAAGTCCCTGCAAAAAGCGGGTTTCGGGTTCCTTTCCGGCTCGCGCGCGGCGCGCAATGATTGTGGGACATTGCGGGAGAACCCCGTTGCGTGGTCGGGTCGGCAGTTCTTCTCGGTCTGATCGGAGTGCGCCATTTGCGGGGCTTTTGCAGCCGGGTGCCCGAGTCTTGTCAAGGTATGACCGCCTGGGGGAGGGAACCCATGGCCCCGAGCCGTGGCTCGGCCACCTGCGCCGTCAGGTCCGCGCAAGCTCGGTCGAGAGCTCGGTCTCGATCGAGGGATTTGCCGTCCGAGCCGGCGAAGCGGCCGCGCTGGTCGCCCGCGACGAGCAACCACCCGGCGACGACGAGAACCGGCTCGCGATCGCCTCCTATGCCCGAGCGATGGACCACGTCGGGATCATGTCGATCGACCCGGGGTTCAGGTGGAGCGAACGGGCCATCCTCGACCTGCACTTTGACGCCTGTTACTTCCAGCGCGACAAGCTTCCAGGCTTATTCCGCACAGGCCCGATTTATGTCAGGAGCCCGGGTGAAGGGCCGCCGGCTTACGAAGGCCGCCCGCCGAGAAGGTCCCGGCGCTTATGGCCGAGGTTGTGGACTGGCTGCAGAACGGTGACCTCGATACGCAGGTCGTGGTCCGAGCCGCGATGGCACACCTGCACGTCGTATCGGTCCATCCGTTTCGTGATGGCAACGGGCGGATCTCGCGGATTGTGCAGTCGCTCGTGCTTGCCCGCGAAGCGGTGATCTCGCCGGAGTGCGGCTCGATCGAGGAGTATCTCGGGTACCACACTCAGCAGTACTACGCGGTGCTGCGCCAGGTGCAGGCCGGCTCCTCTCAGCCCGAGCGCGACGCTGCACCGTGGGTGCGGTTCTGCATCACGGCGCACATCGAGCAGGCGCGCCAGCGGCTGGCGCAGATCGGCCAGGCCGCGACCAGGTGGGCGACACTCGAGCGACTCGTGGAGGCTCGCGGTTGGCCTGACCGGCTCGTGATCGCGCTTGAGCAGAGTCTCTCTGACGGCGCTGAACGGGCCTCCTACGCGGCCGAGGCTGACATCTCGCTTGCGACAGCAACGTCTGACCTGCGGCGGCTGGTTGACGCGGGCCTCGTGACACAGCTCGGGCGAACACGCAGCACGCGCTATGTCGCGTCCGACGAGCTGCGGCGCGCCACATCAGGCACCGCTGGCTGATCCGGCGACCGACGTTTAAGGGCCACCCGCCGGGTGCAGGCCGTCTAACTGGTGGGTGGGGCACGGGAATCCTCGGCATCGCGGCGATCTCATGATCGCCGGGCCGAGCGGGCCTGGTTGCCGGCTGGCGCCGGCTCCCGCTGCCGACCTCGCTGACGCTCGAGTCCGCCCCGATTACGGCGAGTTGCGGGGCGGCCTGGCATCTGGCCGCGGTCACCGTCACACCTTTGTCCAACAGCCTCGTCCAAAAGCGGCAGCGTCGCGGGCCGGCGAAGGCGGTCGTAGGAGTGCTGTCGGACCCGCCGATCCTCGTGTTCCCCTGAGCCTCGGCACAGGACTCATGACGATCTCGATGCCAGATCGATTCCGGCTCGCGGCCCCGCGGGGACGTCGACGACGGATTGGCATGGCGATGGGGCTGCTTGAGCAGTCTCGATTGGCGTCATGCCCGCGGCCGGGGCGCACGAAGTCCACGCCGCTGACGCGGAGGAGGATCGCTTGATGGCGGTTGAAGTGACCGCCAGCGGTGGCTCGTGTCCGGCGCGATGGGCGAGACCGATCGTGTGCCAACGGGCGGCCGTGCGATGCAGGTCATCGATGTGAGCGCTGGCGAGCGCTCGAGCGAGAGCGGGGTGCAGCATTTTGAGCCTCCTCTAGCGAGTCAGGGCCTGCTCGGCATCAAGCAGCTCGAGCCGAACGGCCAGGTGCTCTGCGCCGACCCGATTGCGTACGCGGTCATTCCGGTCCTCCTGGTGTCGGGGGTTTGCCATCCGCGTATTGAGACGCCGGCGGGGCCGAAGAAGGGTCAGTGCCTGTTGCGCGGTCGCCGGGGCGCCCCTTTCTCGGCGCGCGCGACGTCATAGCTGTTAATGCCGGCGAAATCGGACTCGAGATGCGAGGATCAGAAGATGGGCCAATCGCTGCTGACGCGCGCTGCACAAGGCGAGCAGGAGGCATTCCGCGAGCTAACCGACCCCTACCGGCGGGAGCTCCAGTTCCACTGCTACCGGATCCTCGGCTCGATGCCGGACGCTGAGGACGCGCTCCAGGAGACGTTGCTGAGCGCCTGGCGCGGTCTGTCGGGTTATGAGGGCACGGCATCGCTGCGCGCGTGGCTCTACCGGATCGCCACCAATCGATGTCTCGATGCGCTGCGCGTGCTCGGCCGCCGGTCGCCGCCGGCACCCGAGCCGCCATTCGCCCCGCCCGAGCCGACGAGGCTCGGCGAGGTGACTTGGCTCCAGCCCTACCCCGACGCCCTGCTCGAGGGGATCATCGATACGGCGCCGGGTCCAGACGCTCGGTACCAGACCCGGGAGACCGTCGAGCTCGCGTTCGTCGCAGCCCTGCAGCATCTCCCACCACGCCAACGCGCCGTCCTGCTTCTCCGCGACGTCCTCGGCTTCCACGCCGCCGAGGTAGCCGACACGCTCGAGACGAGCGAGGACTCGGTCAAAAGCGCCCTCAGGCGCGCGCGGGTAACGACCGAACGCCTATTTCCCGCGTCAGACCGGGGCCGACCGCCAGAGCCCAACTCACCGACAGAACACGAGCTCGTTCGCCGGTTCGCCGATGCCTGGATGGCCGACGATGTCGACGGCGTCGTCGCGCTACTCACCGAAGACGCGTGGTTCACGATGCCGCCGCCCCCGTTCGAATACCAGGGCCGCTCGGCGATCTACGAATACCTAAATTGGCGGGGCGGGCGCCGCCACAAGCTGATCCCCACCCGAGCCAACGGCCAGCCAGCATTCGGCTGCTATGGCACCGACTCGCAAACACCGATCGCGCACGCCGTCGGAGTGCTCGTGCTGACTCTCGCCGGCGACCGCATCTCGGCGATTACCCACTTTGTCGACAGCAGCGTTCTCGGCCGCTTCGGGCTGCCTCGCACCCTTCGTAGCTGATCCCATCACCAGCGTCGGTGAGGCGCACGTTGCGACTGTTGCGCTCCAGCCGCTTAACTCCGAATTGTGCCCCGAGTCGGCAGATCTGCTGGCACCGAGCGCAACTCCGCGGCGGCGCGGTGCTAGCCGCCGACGGGCAAGCGGACGCTCCCGGGAGCAATCGGCGAGCGCGTCCGCCGGCCAAGGACTCTGACCCAGAGGCGCCGGCGCCGGGGTAGGCTGTCGCAGCGTGGGACCTGACAATTCGCAGGTCGAGTCGGAGCGGGCGAGAGAGCAGGCGGCTACACCTTCGATCCCCGTGGTCGTGGCCAAGGTGGCTACGCCGGCCGAGCGGGCGCTGGTGCTCCAGCGTCTTGTCGGCAACCGTTCGACGCGGGCGATCCTCGCGCGCGAGTTCCTGATCGCGCCGAAGGTCGCAGCGCCACCGCCCGGCGACCTTTCGGCGGCGGCGCTCGGGAAAGCGCGGTGGTGGAACCAGGTGCTGTTCACCGACGCTAAGGAGATCGCCACGGTGCGGGATGTGCTCGGCATTGCGCGCGAGCCGTCGGTCATCGACGACGAACTGTCGCTGGCGGTGGCCCGCTACCAGGCCGACTATGGGCTGACGGCGGACGGGATGCTCGGGGCCAGGACCGCGGGGCCGCTCGCGGCGGAGATCACGGCGGAGGCCGACGCCGTCGGCGATCCGGCCCGGGGAACGGAACTTCGCCGCGTCGCGCAGCGGCTGCACCTGCGGTCGATGTCGCTGCGCACGCATGGGAGCGTCACCAGTCAGGGATTTGTGGGGCCCGACGACATGCCATCGGGCGCGGTCACGGTCCGGATGGGTGACGTGGAGACGGGCTTTGCGCTCAAGAACGCCGTCAGCATCGAGTACGTCGGCGCGGACGCCGACTCGGTCCATTGGCTGCAGTTCATCTCCAGCTGAGGAGTTCGGGACGCCGCCCGGAGCGGCGGCGCCGGTGTTTGCGACCGGGACCCTGCAGACGACCAACGGGCCGATGACGTTCTCGGACCCCTCGACCCCGCACTGGACGCTCGATTCGGTGCCCGCCGACCCCACCGACCCAGCCCCGAGCCCGTTCTACGACGTCAGCGGCGGTGCGGCGCGGGTCAAGGCCGGGGTGCAGGTCGCGATGCTCGACGAGCCGGGCGAGGACAGCAACATCTCCGGAGCGCAGTCATTCGCGGCGTCGGGACCGGGCGCGGGGTCGCCGGTCGTGACAACACGGGATACGTTCTCCGCGTATGCGGTCAAGGGCGATCGTGTGATCTACCGGGTGGACTACTTCGTGATCGAGGATGTCGACATCGCCACCGCCAAGTCCAAGCCGGACCGGTACTTCTTGAAGTGGGCCGGCCAGGTGAGCGGTCTGCGCCCCGAGCACGCCGCCGCGCTCAAGGCCAAGTTCGCCAGTTCGCCGATCCGGTGACCGTGGACCCGATCGGGATCTGGCGGGTCAGCCGCGAAGAGCCGGTCACCGACGATGGCGGTCGTGCGGCGGCGAACGTTCCCATCTTCGCCTTCGACGGCGCAACGGTGGCGCTGCGCCTGCGGACCGTCCACCAGTGGCAGCCGCGGCCGCCCGACGACGTCTTCCGGCTGCCCGCACGCCTCGCCGACGGCGAGCTCACCTACCAGGCCCCGAACGGCGCTTGGGTCGACCTGGCGCGGTTCGAGGATGGCCGCTTCGTTGATGTCGGCAGCGGGCGCAAGCGGATCTACGAGCCGATCGCCGCTGGCGACCTCGACCCGTCCGACCAGGCCCTCGTCTCACCGCAGGGACCCGGCTAGCAATCCGTCGCCAGGGGCCCGTAGCCGTTGGTGGTGGACCGCGGCCGCCAGCCCGACGGTCTTTGCGACCGACCCGTTCAGATTGCTTGCCCGCGTGCGCGATGACGAACGGCCTCACCTCGACGTCCGGTCATCAAGACGGGTAGGCGAAGACTCGGTTGGGCAGGCGCGGTCGGAGCGGTCCTGCGCACACCACTCGTCGTCAGCGATCACCCGGTCATGCGGTCGTCGTGCGGCCTGACCGTGATCCGGCCGCACACATCGCCGTCGGTCCACGATCGCTTGCCCAAGCGACCGGCCACGAATCGCGCGATCGTCTTGGCGACGAAGTGATTCTCCCGCCGGCACCTCCAGGTCGCCGATGGCTGGGAGGACGCGACGACCCTCAGAGTCGTCGTGCTGCCTAGACCGTATGGAGTGTCGGTCTGTCCGCTGTGAGCGGTAGAAGGGGCCGGTTCCCCCGCGGTGTTCGTGGGGGTGTTGTTCGTGCCGCGCGGCTGGTACCCGCGCGGCGGCCCACAACCGCATAGGAGGAACCAGCCGTGGCGAAGGCTAGATCCCTCGTTGGTTTGGACGTGCACGCGGCGAAGATCGTCGCGGCGGTGCTTGATGCCGATACGGGCGAGTTGCAGTTCTTTGGGATGAACGGTGAGAACGGGGGTGCGGCCGCGTTCTGCGCGGGTCTGCCGCGGCCGGTCAGGGTCGCCTATGAGGCGGGCCCGACGGGGTACGCGTTGGCGCGCGAGCTGGCCAAGTGTCGGGTCGAGTGCGTTGTCGCGGCACCGTCGAAGATTCCGCGTGCGCGCGGGGACCGGGTCAAGAACGATTGCCGTGACGCTGAGCACTTGGCCCGGTTGCTGCTCGCGGGGAGGCTGCACCCTGTCCGGGTCCCGGGCCCCGAGGAGGAGGCGTTGCGTGATCTGGTCCGCGCGCGCGAGATGCTGAGGATGGATCTGACGCGCGCGCAGCACCGGCTCGCAAAGATGTTGATGCGTCACGGGATCGTGTTTGACGATGGACGGATGTGGACCCAGCGCCACCGCCTGTGGCTGAAAACCGTTTCGCTCGATTGGCCGGCGGCGCAGACCACGCTGCTGGACCTGGAGGGCGCGATCGACACGCTGGTGCACCGTCGTGACCAGCTCGAGCGTGAGATCGCCGCGATCCTTCCCGGCTCGCCGTGGCACACGCAGGTCGGCCGGTTGCGCTGCCTGCGCGGGGTCGACACGCTGACCGCGGTCGGGCTGTGCGCCGAGATCGGCGACTTCGAGCGGTTCGCCACGGCCGGGCAGCTGATGAGCTATCTGGGGCTGGTCCCCTCAGAGGCGACCACCGGCAACAGCCGCCGGCTGGGGTCGATCACGAAAACCGGATCCGCGCCCGCCCGCCGGCTGCTGGTCGAAGCGGCCTGGCACTACCGCAAGGCGCCCGCGATCGCCAAGACCCTCACCGACCGACAGGCCGACCAGCCCGCCGAGGCGATCGCGATCGCGTGGACCGCGCGACGCCGACTGCACCGCACCTGGACCCGGCTGGAGGCGCGATCCAAACGCCGCACCCTGATCGCGGTGGCCGCCGCCCGCGAGCTCGTCGGGTTCTGCTGGGCGATCGCTCAAATCGAGTAACCACCCCACTCCCATCTCCAAGTCGGCTGGGTCGGTGGCGGCCCGGGACGCGCGGGGAACCCGCGATTTGCGTATGAGCAACCCCTCAAGGGTCACGCTCGATCACCTAGACAGCGGCACCCCACGACGAACACATGGTCCTGCGGCCACCCGGATCCGCGAATATCAGGCTGACACGCGTCGCGCACAGCACCGGGCCGCCACCCACCCAGCCGACCCACACACCCGTCCAGACCGACGCCAACCGCGAGGACTTCACCCGCCCGGGTTGACAAACGACCCTCCATATCACGCAAAGCCGATCGACGTCGCCGGCGTTGTGCCCTGCGTCCCCGCGGGAGCGGGCGATCCAGATCGTCGCAAACCAAGCGTCCGGTAGCCGCGGCCTGGATGTTGCGTTCGCCCGACACCGTGCGTCCGAGCCGCGATAGCTGGACGTCGGCGATCAAGGTCGCCGAGAGAGGATTCGTTGTTTGGAGATGTCCGCGATCCCTCCGATCGCTCGCCGGTCGAGGAGTAGGCTTCGGGGAGGTGCACGATGTCGTTCATTCCTCCTGACCCTGCCCGAGGTTTTGCCAGCGAGGAGCTGGCACGCGGGCAGGAGCAAGAGCTCGAGCGGAAGGCGGAGCGCTACGCGCATCTGCACGCCGGGGACGACGACGCTGAACGCAAGCCAGGGATCGTCGCTCGAATCCTGAACCGGCTGCGTAGACGCTAGTCAGCCCTGACCGCGTTCCAGGTCGCGGCGCCGAGCTGACGCTCGGCGGGCGCAGTGCGGCCGCGACGAACCTAGACCGGATCGGACGAGCACCGAGACGGCACCAGAGTTGGCGCGGCACGCCGCAATCCTGCGAAACGCGGCATCGACCTGTCGGCGCGCGGACCCCTCCTATCAGCGGGAAGCAAGTGTCGGCCGCCGCGACGGTGGCGTTGCGCCTTCGCCTACAGGCACCCGCGGACCGGCTGCCGGCGGCGTCGGCGGGCTCCTTTCCTGTGACGCGCTGGTCGAGCTCGGGGGGACGCTACTCGCGAAGGCGGCGGCTGCGGCCGGCGCCCAGCGCTGCCCACCGAGTCCTATTCGCCTTTTCGACTCACCGTGGCTGCATTCCATCGACGTAGCGCTTGGCCTCGTTGAGGAGCTCGGTCCACAATCGCGCGCGTGGCTACCGGGCAGGCAACCCATTGCTTGAATACGCGGCGGTTGGGCGCGAACGGCCGGCCGCTGCCGGTGCTGACGAGCTCGTTGACACGCTCGGCGGGGAGCTTGACGATTAGGTTGCCGGTCGCGGGCTCGAGGCACGCGAAGAATTTGTCATCGACGCGCAGGCACGGGAATCCCATCATCGTGCTGCGCGTCACGCGGCGGTCGTCTGGTAGCAGGTCAGCGAGTTGTTGGAGGAGCGTGTCGGGTTCGGTGGCGTTGATGCTCATGCTGGGCTCGGGTCATAGCGGGCGAGGTACCCGGTCGCGACCTGCCACCGCTGCCAGCTGGTCTGGTTGCCGGTGTGGGTGACCTCGCCTGCGGCCAGTCCCTGGTCCCAGGTGAGCTCGCCGGCCGCCCACCGGACCATGAACGCGCTTGTTGTCTTCACCACGGTTTCGGGGTCCTCGCCCTCGCCGATCGTGTGCGTGAGCCGCCCGTGATCGAATCGCAGGACGGTGGGGTTCTCGTCGACGATCAGCCCGAACTCACCGGCGGGGAGCCGCTCGATGCCGTCGACATATCGGACGTCGAACTCGTCTGACGCTGCGCCGTCGGCGCCAGGATCAGTCAAGTAGTGAACCCCCCAGCGACGTAGTTCCTCAACCGCCGGCGCCAGCGCGCGCCCGCGCTCGGTGAGCGCATAGACCACGCCGTTGCCGACCGCTCCGGGCTGGCGTTCGACCAGCCCGGAGCTGTCCAGTTTCCGCAGGCGCTCGGCCAGCACAGTGCTGCCGATGCCGGGGAGGCGGCGGTTGAGCTCGCCGTAGCGGCTGGGACGCGTCATCAGCTCCTGCACGATCACCAGTGTCCACCGTTCACCGATCACATCCAGGGACCGCGCGAGAGGACAGAAGCGGCCGTACCCGGCCCACCGAGTTCTCGGCATCGATGCAGGTCAACCCGCCGGCATCAGCGCCGCCATCGTGGCGGTGTCGAAGAGCAGGCGAGACGAGACAAGCTGCCCGTCACGCACGACTGACCATTCCGCCATCGGAATCGACCCGGCCCCGAGCGGCGTCTGGATCTTGAAGTCATAGATCGAGCACACCTGATCGCCGTCGACCCACTGGCGATGCATCTCGCAGCCCCGCACGATCGGCCCCAGCTGGGCCGCGCCGGCGAGAAAGTCCGCTCGGCTGTTCGCCCTGAGCAGGGGACCTTCGAACCTGAAGTCCTCGATCAGGTAGTCACCCGCGCCCTCGACGTCCCCGGCGGTAAAGCGTTCCAGGTAGGACTGGAACACGTCGGCATTCGACATCCACATCTCCGATCCTATAACAAGAGAATAGTCTCAGAATAAGAGTACCAGCGTGTCAAGCCTGGTGTTCTGCCGAGACTCGTTCGGGCAGTCGCCGGACCGCTCGCCTAACGGCGGCTGGGCCGAGCCGACCAGTATTTGATATGCTCGTTAATTAACTAGCTCGTTATATGCCGACCGATCAACTCAGCCTCACGTTCGCCGCTCTCGCCGATCCCACGCGGCGCTCCATCCTGACCCGCCTCGCTGAAGGCGAGGCGACCGTTAACGAGCTCGCCGAGCCGTTCTCAGTCAGCCTGCCCGCGATCTCGCGCCACCTCAAGGTGCTCGAACGCGCCGGACTGATCGCCCGCAGCCGCGAAGCCCAGTGGCGGCCGAGCCGGTTACAGGCCGAGCCGCTCGACGAGGCGGTGGTCTGGATGCAGTCACGCACCCGGACCTGGGAAGCCCGGATGGACCGACTCGAAGCGCACCTCCACCAAAAAGGACAACACGATGAGTGACTCAACTTCCGCCACCACCGCCGATCAGACAGTCCTGATCACGCGTATCGTCGACGCCCCACGACTGCGGGTGTTCACCGCCTGGATCAACCCTGACGACGTGGCAGCGTGGTACGGCCCGCAGCACATGGACGCCCCCCGGGAATGCATCCACATTGACCCGCGCGTTGGCGGGCGCTGGGAGCTGACGATGGTGGAGCGCGGCGGGGGCGGCGAGTTCGCCATCGGCTACGACATCGTCGAACTCCTCGAGCCGGAACTGATCGTCCTACGTTCTGACCCGATGCCCGAGATGGGTCTGCACCAGCCGACCATCGTGCGCGTGGAGTTCTACGACCACGGTGCCAAGACGCGCATCACGCTCAGCGACGGTCCCTACCCTGGCGGGCACGGACCCGCCGAGACTGGATGGGACGCCGCCTTCGACGCACTATCGACACATGTCACCGGCTGATATGGAGAGTCGTCTGTCAAGTCGGGATCGTTGATTTCTCGCATCTCCGCTTGCGGCAGGATGCTCGTCGAGCTGTCAAAGCGGAGCATCAGGGCCTCGCGGCTGGGCTGCTGAGTCCTCAGGACCGACACTGACGGGCGCCTTGACGCCCGGAGTAGGTCTTGGTGTTGCGCGGGGAGGCTGCGCCCGGGCCCGCGGGAAGGACTGAGTCCGCCTCTCGATCGTTGTTTGCCGTGTCATCTTCTTCTCTGCCTCCAGGCGCGGGCCGGGAGCGCGAGCGAAGGGGATGGCATGTCTGAGCACGTTTTGCCGGAGCGTCCGAACGTCGGCCAGCTTCGCCGTTTGGCGAAGGAGTTGCGAGCTGGTGCGCGCGCTGGGGATCCCGGCGCGGTCGACCGGGCGCGCAAGTACGTTGATGATGATCCGGCGACAATGAGTTTGTCGGCGGCGCGGCTGGTTGTGGCGCGCGAGCATGGGTTTGCGAGCTGGCCGCGGTTGAAGGAGGAGCTCGAGGCGCGTGGCGTCGGGTTGGCCGGGTTATCCGGTCTTGCGTTCGCGCGAGCGGTCACCGCCGGCACGCTGGGCGCCGGAGAGACGGTTGTGCTTGCCGGTCGCTGTGCCCGAACACCCGCACGGCCGGTGGGGCATGTCTTGCCGGGCCCGATCGAGTGAACCAGGGCCGGCACGACCGCAACCCGACTAATCGAGCGCGGCGGGGGCGGGACCGGATAGGTTGGTCGCGGTCCCATACAAACCGCGCAGCGTTTCGCTGTGGGAAGGAAGGGCACATGCCCACGTTGATTGCATTTCACGAGGTGGACGACGTCGACCACTGGCTTAGTTCCCCGAAGCGAGCGGAGATCATGGGGCCGCTCGGAATCACGCTTCGCACGTTCCGTGACCCCGAAGGTTCCAACCGAGTCGGACTGATCGCCGATATCCCGGATATGGCTGCCTGGCAGGAAATGATGCAGTCAGAGGCTGGGGCCGACGCGATGAAGTTCGACGGTGTTCGCCCCGAGACCCTGGTGATCCTCGCGGAGGCATAGCCACCGCTCATCGGCGGCGCGGCTGTCCCGGTCGTGCCGCCGAGTGACGCGACCATCCGACCGGCGGCAACGCGTCAGACGAGTCCGTTCCGCCATCTCGACGAAGCGGTCTCAGCGGTCGCGGCTCAGGCAACCAGCTCGTCGCGGACTCCAGGCGCGACGAGAAGCGTTCTGCCAAGCACAAAGCGGGCCTGTCTGCGATAGCCATTGGCAGGCCTACCTGTGCAGTGCTGCTGCTATCGCCGGGATGCCGGCGGTAGCGCCGACGCGCAAGCGGCGCGGTCGACGTGACCGCGCCTCATCCGCTCGCGTGTTGGATTGGCGCTAGCTCGTCGTGGCCGCGGCCGTCCTCGTTGCCGGACCGGTTGTGGTCGATCGGTCGCGGGACTGGGGAGAGTGTGAGACCCGAATGGACGAGACCGAAAACCACACAGGCCCAGCCGCAGTTGTGCGGAGGTTGGAGCGAGCCACCAACACGCATGACCTCGACGCATTGGTTGCGTGCTTCGCTTCGGACTACCGCAACGAGACACCGGCTCATCCCGAACGAGGGTTCACTGGTCGAGATCAGGTCCTCGCCAACTGGTCACAGATCTTCGCCGCGATTCCCGACCTCACCTGTCAGGTTCTGAGCTGCGCGGTCGATGGCGATACGGTTTGGAGCGAGTGGGAGCATCGGGGCACAAGGCCCGACGGGACGCCGCACCTGATGCGCGGAGTGATCATCTTCGGGGTTGCCGATGGGGTCGTCGCCTGGGCTCGCTTCTACCTCGAGCCCGTTCAGGCGGCCGCCGGCACCGTGGATCAGGCGGTCCGACAGCAGGTCATGCCCGACGGCCGCTCATGATCCTCATCGCCGGCGGCACCGGAAGACTCGGCACTCTCCTTGTCAAGCGTCTAGCTGCCCGCGGACATCACGTCCGCATCCTGACCCGCAATCCAGCGCGCGCCGAGCAGCGCGTCGGCGGCCAGGTCACGGTGATGAGCGGTGACGTGCGCGATCGCCAGAGCCTTGAGCCGGTGGTCGCCGGCGTCGAGACCGTCGTGTCCGCCGTCCATGGGTTCAACGATCCCGCTCGTGACTCCCTGGCCGCCGTCGACCGCGATGGCAACGCCAACCTGCTCGGCGCAGCCCGAGCCGCTGGCGCCCAGTTCGTGATGATTTCCACGGTCGGAGCGGCGCCGGACAGCCCCATCGAGTTGTTTCGCATGAAGTACATGGCTCAGGAGCGGGCCGTCGGATCTGAGCTCCCGTGCACGATCGTGCGCGCGACCGCGTTCGTGGAGCTGTGGATCGAGGTGCTTGAGCAGACCGCCGGCCGCTCCGGCCGCCCACTCGTGTTCGGCCAGGGTCAGAACCTGATCAACTTCGTCTCTGTCGGCGACGTCGCCGCTCTGGTCGAGCGCGTTGTCACAGATCCAGGCGTGCGGGGGGCGACGCTTGAGATCGGTGGCCCCGCGAACCTGGGCACCTGATGGCCAGCACGGTGGGGCGCCTCAAGCCTCAGCTGGGCCGCCAAGCTCGCGCGGCACTAACCATGGACCACATGGACCTCAGCTTTGACGCCACGCCGCTTCGCAGGCTCTACCCCGACCTTCCTTTCACCGCGGCCGCCGAAGTGCTCGCCCGCCTCCACCCGCAGCACTGACGCCCGAAGGGCACCTACAGCAATCCGCGAGCTAGGCCTGGCCGCCGGCCGGGCAACGGCTCGGCAAACGCCTGACGATCACAAAGGAACAAAATGGTCACCATCTCGCAGGGCAGCCTGAACCGACTGCATCGCACCGCAGCGATCGGTATATCGGTGGCCCTGCTCCTCGCGGCGGCGACGCTTGAGGCTGCCACGGGCTCGCGAGCGGCCACCGTCGACTCGGCGTCGGCCAAGTGCCACGTCGTGGTCACCGCTGCTCCCTGGAGCATCAGGAGCAGGGGGGGTCGCCTGTCGGGTAACCGCTACACGCTCGTGGCCGATAGCCCCTGGTGCTCGGCCGGGCGAGCCTGGGTTGTCAAGTTCACCCACCAGAAGAGCAAGCAACTCGGACAGGCTCTGACGGTCCCGAGAGGCCTCAAGTGCCACTCGCTGGCCACGCCGGCAAGCGGTGACAAACTCGTCTATACCGGCGTCTGCGGGCACGCGACAGGCTACAAGCCGCCCGGCTTTGGCTGGGCGCCCCAAATCCGAAGGTGACCCAACGCGGGCCCACCAGCGTCGTCGCTCCGACCTCGAGACTCACGATCAGGTTGCGGCCGTGCTGTCAAAATGCCGACGCGGACCTGCGTCATGCCAACGTCGGCCCCGGAATGCGCGCGGAAGGCTGGGTCGAAGCGATTGGCCAATTCGTGCTGGCGACGCGGTCAGTTGCCTAGCCGGCGCCGCGGTCGCTGGGGGTGACCACGCGAGGAAACGCGCCATCGCTATCGCGTGACTCCACTCGCCGCTGATCGCCGCCGCAGATCAGCTCGGTGGCAGGCCGACCGCGCGATCACACCATCCAGGCCTGACTCAAGCCACGGCGAGTCCTGCGACAGGCGAGCGATCGCGCGACCGCTCACGGCCTGGCGATTGGGTTGCCACGCCAGGGACCGCCCGGTCGCGACCGGGCGATCCGCCCTGCATCGGCGACGGGCGCGTCTTACATGGGAACGCTCGGCGGACTGCTCGACGTCTGAATCGTCAAAGTGATGTGGGTCTTGTAGTCAGGCTGCTCCTGCGACGTGAAGGTCCAGGGACGCCGGTGACATGGCCTGGTCGATCGCGAGGGCGATCGCGCCGTAAACGCCGGCATGCGTGCCCAATGCGGTGGGGGCGATCTCGAGGCGCTGCGTCGCGAGGGGCGTCGAGCGCTGGTAGATCGTCTCGCGCAAACCGGCGAACAGCTGCTGATGGGCGTCGGCGAGCGCGCCGCCGATGACGATGACCGATGGGTTGAGTGCATTGACGATCGACGCCAGCACCTCTCCCAACAACCGGCCGGCCTCACGCACGAGGCGGATCACGTGAAGCTCCTGGGCAGCGACGAGCGCGACTACGTCGCGGCTGTCACGGGCCGGGAAGCCGAGCTGGGTGGCATGGCGCGCCAGCGCCCGTCCGCTCGCCACCGCCTCCAGGCAGCCGGTGTTGCCGCACTCGCAGATGATGTCGTCGCGCCCGCTGACGCGAATGTGTCCGATATCGCCGGCCGCGCCCTGCTGGCCGCGGTATAGGTGCCCCGAGGCGACGATCCCGCACCCGATACCGGTGGCCACCTTGACGAACAGCAGGTGCTCGACGTGGGGCCAGATGAGCTGGTGCTCACCGCGCGCGGCGATGTTGACGTCGTTGTCGATCACCGCAGGGACGCCGTAGCGCTCGCGCAGCCAGTCCCCGACCGGGTAGCCGTCCCAGCCGGGCATGATCGGCGGGCTCACGGGCCGGCCGGTGGCGAACTCGACAGGCCCCGGCAGCCCGATGCCCATCGCCCGCACCTCCTCGGCGCCGCGCCCGGCCTGCGACAGCAGCTCCCGGAAGCGGTCGTCCAGCTGCGCCAGCACCGTGTCGGGACCGGCCGCGATCTCGATCTCTCCGCCGTCTTCGGCGAGGATCTCCCCCGCGAGGCTGGCCAGCGCCACCCGATAATGCGTGGCGCCGATGTCTCCCGCCAGCACGGTGCCCGACAGGGGGTTGAACACGAGCGTCTCAGCGCGGCGGCCGCCGGTGGAGGCCGCGGGCTCGCCCATGCTCAGCAGCCCGCGCTCGACGAGCAGGTCGACTCGCTGCGAGACCGTCGATCTCGCCAGCCCGAGCCGGGCGCCGAGCTCGCTGCGGGTGAGCGGCCCCTGCACGCGGACTGCGTCCAGGATCGTGGTCAGGGCCGACGGGTTGGTGCGCGGGCGCGGCAGTGGGCTCTCCATGAGCCGGAACCATACAAGAGGGTGTGGACTTCTGTCGGCAAATCATCATAAGTCTGGGGTACTGACGGCTCCCGCTCCGTCGAGGTCGCGCCATCTTGCCACGAAGAGGGATGCGATTCACAGACTTATGCATCCAATCATACAAAAGATGCCCTGCTTAGTAATGGACTAACGCAGAATTGACTTGCGCTCCGCCGGAACATGGCATACATTGCAGCCACGTTCGTCTGAAGGGCGCCACATGCCACCTGTTAGGCCCCTTCACATCCCCTGAGAGTCGTTGTCCGAGGAGAGATATGGGCCTCAAGAAGACGTTCCGCGCGCGCCCCGCCGTTTGGTCAGCCGCGCTGCTCTGTGTCGCGATCGCCGCCATGCTGGCCGGCTGCGGCAGCAGCTCCACCAGCAACTCGAGCGCTGGCGGCGGCTCCGGCTCGGGCTCGAGCGGCGGCGCCAGCACCGTGTCGGCGCCCAAGACAGGCGTCGCGGCGATCACATCGCCGCCGGCGGCTCTGACCAAACCGCCTGCCAACAAGCCGGCCTTCATCACCATCCGCGCCTACTCAGGCGGATATGAGGCCGCCATGGCCAAGTCCGCGGGCAAGCAGTTCACCGCGGCGACCGGCGTGAAGGTGCGCTGGGACACCACCGACGAGTTCGTCAGCTTCAACAAGCTCGACCAGGAGATCCGGGCCGGGCAGCGCCCGGATGTGGACGCCAGCCTTCAGGCCCAGCAGCGCGCCTACCTGGACGCGGCGCGAGGACTGACCCTGCCGATCTCGACCGCGCTCGTCCCCAACGCGCTGAAGGCCAACCGTGCGGTGGCCACGCCTCCCGGGACCCCGGCATCGGCGACGACGTGGGCCTACATGAACCCCTACTCGGTGTCAGTGGCCTTCATCGTCAACCCCAAGCTGGTCGACTCCAAGACGCTGACCAGCTGGAACGTGCTCACCCAGCCGCGCTTCAGGAAGTCGCTGATCTTCGACCAGATCTACTCCAGCACCGCGTTCGGCATGGCGCACGCCATGGGCGTCAACCCGGCGAGCAATCCGCCGAGCAGCCTTGACCCGGTGTGGAACCGGATCAAGCAGATCCGCCCCAACCTGGTAGTGCTGGGCAGCAACACCGATGTCACCACGGCCCTGTCACAGGGCACCGGCAAGGTGGCCATCACCTGCTCGTGCGCCTACAACGACGCGGTGTCGGCGGGGACCAACCTCCGGCTCGTCGCCCCCAAGGACGGCCTCTATGAGGTGGCCGACGCCTACTACATCCACAAGGGCATTCCGGCGGCCAATTACTACTACGCCCAGGTCTTCGCCAACTATCTCTACACGACGCAGACCCAGGCGCTCCTGGCCAAGGAGCAGTCACTCATCCCGTCGGTCCCCGGGACCACGCTGCCCGACTTCATGGCCAAGCAGCCCGAGGTGTTCCCGGTGACCGAGGCCCAGCAGAAGTCGGCCAACGTCGTGCAGGCCCCGATTGCGCTGATGGCGCGCAACGACCTGCCCTGGCAGACCGCGTTCGAGAACGCGATCAAGTAGTCCATCATGCTCTCGGAGCTCCACGCCACCGAGCCAGTGACCGATCCGCAACAGCCGACGACGCCCACCGGGCGGCCGATGGTCCAACTGATGGACATCACCAAGCGTTTTGGTTCGGTGGCGGCCGTGGACGACGTCTCGGTGACCATCCAGGAGGGGGAGTACTTCAGCTTCCTGGGGCCGTCAGGGTCAGGCAAGACGACGGTGCTGCGGCTGGTCGCCGGCTTGCTGGACCCCGACGAGGGCCAGCTGCTCATCGGGGGCGCCGACATGCGGCGCACCCCGCCTGACGAGCGCAACCTGGCCGTCGTCTTTCAGTCGCTCGCCTTGTTCCCGCACCTGTCGGTCGCTCAGAACATCGCCTTCCCGCTGCGGATGCGACGGGTGGCGCGTCGCGAACAGGCGGCGAAGGTGCGGGCGGCGCTCGAGCTCATGCAGCTGCCCGACATCGGCGAGCGCCGCATCAACGAGCTCAGCGGCGGTCAGCGCCAGCGGGTCGCGCTGGCCCGTGCGCTGGTCTATCAGCCGCGGCTGCTGTTGCTCGACGAGCCCCTGTCAGCGTTGGACCGCCGGCTGCGCGAGGACATGCAGCTGGAGATCAGCCGGCTGCACCGCGAGGTGGGCATCACCATCCTCAACGTCACCCACGACCAGCGCGAAGCGGTGCTGGGCAGCTCGCGCATCGCCGTCATGAACGGCGGCAACATCATGCAGTGCGCCACCAGCCGCGAGCTGTTCGAGGCGCCGACCTCCACCTTCGTGGCGGCCTTCCTGGGGGACCCGCTGCTGATGGCCGGCGCGGTGGACGGCGCCGAGGGCGACCGGCGCCTGCGCTCTGAGGGGCTCACGCTGCGCGTCCCGGGCCACGTCACGTCCACGACGGCCACCATCGTCCTGCGCCCCGAGCTGCTCCAGGTCGTGCCGGCCGACCTCGGGAGCCCCGGCTGGGACAACGAACTCCGCGGTGTCGTCACCTTCGCCGCGTTTGACGGCACCGGGGTCTTCGCCCAGGTGCAGATCGAGGATCAGCGGACGGTGACCGTCCATACCGCTTCGCGCTCCGCCGAGCGGATCGTCGTCGGCGAGCCGGTCGATCGTCGGCTGGGATGCCGCCGACGTTCCCGTGCTGGAAGGAAACGCCCAGTAGTGCATACCTCCAGGGTCAGCGATGGCACGGTCTCCGTGCGGACTCCCGGCTGGGCGGTCGTCGACAGCCTGATCTCGCTGCGCCGCGCGGTGGCGCGGCCCGGGGGACGTCGCGCGGCGCCCTACCTGCTCGTGGTGCCGGCGTTGCTGTTGGTCTGCATCCTGGTCGTCGGCGTGGTGTCGCTCGTGTGGAGCTCGCTGCATACGTATGACACATTCCTCGGCACCAGCGGAAAGTTGTCCTTCACTCAGTACCAGCAGGCGGTGCAGGATCCGCAGTTCGGCGGCACGCTCGCCCGCACCCTGCTGATGGCGGGGCTGACTGCACTGATCACCGTGGCGCTCAGCATCCCGTTCACTCTCGTGCTCGGGCGGATCCGCAGCCGTGGCTGGCGCCTGGTCCTCCTCATCGCGATGTTCACCCCGTTTCTCACCGGAGACGTGACGCGCACGTTCGGCTGGATCGTCGCCCTGGGCCCGCACGGGCCCATCCACGGCATCCTGCACGCGATCGGGGTGGGCAGTCCAACGCTGCTCGGCACCGAGTGGGCCATCGGCGCCGGCATCGTCCAGGTGACCGTCCCGATCGTGGTGGTGATCCTGCTCCCGGCCGTGCTGAAGCTCGATACCGAGCTCGAGGCGGCGGCGATGACCATGGGTGCGCCGCGGCGCCGGGTGTTCCTCTCGGTGATCCTGCCTCAGCTCAAGGTCACCGGATTCGCCGCCCTGGCCATCGCCTTCGCGCTGTCGATGTCCTCCTATGCTGACCCGCTCATCCTCGGCGAGGGCCGTAACGACTTCCTCGCCAACCTGCTCCAGGACCGCTACCTCAACCTGGGCGACGCACCGCTGGGCGCGGCGATCGGGATCATCCTGCTCATCCTCGTGGCAGTCGGCTTCGGCGCGACCATCGCGCTGGGCCGGGTGCGGATGGGGCGGCGAGGGCCGTGAGCGGGCTCAGCACCATTCCGCTGCGGCGCACCGTCACGGTGGTGCTGGTGGCGATCCTGGCCGTCCCGACGCTGTTCGTGGTCGTGTCCTCGTTCGGCGCCAGCCGCGAGATCGCCTTCCCGCCGACCAGCTTCACCCTGCACTGGTACTCGAGCGTGATCGGCAACAGCCAGACGTGGACCACGCTGTCTCACTCGCTGGTCGCAGCGGTCGTCGCGGCGCTGGTCTCAGCGCTGGCGGGCGTGCCGGCGGCCATCGGTCTCAGCCGGCTGGGTGCCCGCATGCGCGTGGCTCTCGCGCTGGTGCTCTCCGCCGGGCTCTCCGCGCCGCCGATCATCGCCGCGTTCGGCTTCTATGACGTGTTCAGCCGTCTCAACATCGCCGGTCTGCTCCTGCTCGGCGTCGCCCTGGGCATCGTCAACTTCCCCTTCATGCTCTGGGCGGTCTCTTCGGCGCTGGAGGATGAGGATCCGGAGCTGATCCCGGCCGCGGCCACCCTCGGCGCCGATCCGGTGGAGCAGTTCCTGTTCGTGCGCCTGCCGCTGATCATGCCCGGCGTGATGACGGGGACCCTGCTCGTGTTCGTGCTCAGCCTCACCGACTTCGTCGTCAGCCAGGTGCTGACCAACGTCGGCGACCAGACGCTGGCCGTGTTCGTCTATTCCAGCCTGCGGGCCACCATCTCCCCCGCGCTGGGGGCCAGCTCGGCCGTGTTCATCCTGATCGCGGCCGCCGCGTTCTTCCTGGTCCTCCGCTTCGGGCGCATGGAGCGATTCCTCTTCGGGCGCGGATGACAGCCCGGGCCAGCACAGTCGGGGTCGGCCTTCTCGGCACGGCCTTCATGGGACGGGCGCACGCCCACGCCTACCGCACGCTGCTGGCCATGGCCGAGCCGTTGCCGGCGGCGGTGACGCTGGAGGCGGTCGCGGGCCGCGATCCCGACCGCACTGCGACCTTCGCCGAGCGCTTCGGTGTGGCTCGTCCGGTCACCGATTGGCGTGCGGTGGTCGAGGATCCCGCGGTCACGGTCTTTGACAACGTCGGGCCCAATCACCTGCACGCCGAGCCGACGTTGGCCGCGCTGGCCGCCGGCAAGCACGTCGTCTGCGAGAAGCCGCTGGCGCTGGACGCCCGGGAGGCCTGGAGCCTGCTCATGGCCGCGCGGCACGCCGGCGTCAAGCACATGTGCGCCTTCAACTACCGGTTCGTCCCTGCGGTCAAGCTCGCCCGGGAGCTCATTGGCGAGGGCCGGCTGGGCGAGATCCGTCACTTCCGGGCGCGCTATCTCCAGGACTGGCTGGTGGACCCGGCCGCCGAGGTGACCTGGCGGCTGCGCTCAGACCATGCCGGCTCGGGCGCGCTCGGCGACCTCGGTTCGCACATCATCGATCTGGCCCGGTTCCTGGTCGGGGAGATCTCGCACGTGGCGGGCGCCACCCAGACGTTCGTCCCCGAGCGCCGCGGCGAGCGAGCCGATGTCGACGAGGCGTTCCAGGCGATCGTCGGGTTCCAGGACGGGGCCAGCGGCACGCTGGAGGCATCACGCGTGTGCCCGGGCCGCGAGAACTCGCTGGTCTTCGAGGTCAACGGCACCGATGGCTCGCTCGTCTTCGATCTCGAGCGGCTCAACGAGCTCTGGGTCTATCGGGGCGACGGGCCGCGCCAGCTGCGCGGCATGGAACGCGTCCTCGCCACCGACCCCAGCCAGCCGGGCCTGGCCGGGTGGTGGCCTCCGGGGCACGTCCTCGGCTGGGAGCACAGCTTCATCGACGAGCTCCACCACTTTCTTTCCGCGGTGATCACCGACGGCGACGTGGGGCCCGACGGAGCGACCTTCGAGGATGGCTATCGCGCCGCGGTCGTCTGCGACGCGGTGCTGGCGTCGGCACGAAGCCGGACCGCCCATCGCATCGAGCTCGCCACTGAACCATCGACAACGACAGACGACGGCGACAGAACGCCGGATGACAGGAGAGTGACCACATGAGGATTGGCGTGTACACGGACTACTCGGAATCGATCGCGGCGTTTGCACAGGAGGTCGGCTTCACCTCCCTGCAGCTCTCCGCCTGGCCCTCCTCGACGCTCAACGCAGACACCGTCACCGACGATCGCATCGCGGAGATCAAGGCCGACCTGGACGGCCGCGGCATCGAGATCTCGGCTCTGGGCTATTACCCCAATCCGCTGGACGTCGATGAGGAGAAGGCCCAGGAGGCTCGCCGCTACCTGCGCAAGGTCATCGACCTCGCGCCGCGCGTCGGGGTGGACACGGTATGCACCTTCGTCGGTCAGACCCAGGGCAAGCCGGTGATCGAGTGCATGGACGCGTTCAAGGAGGTGTTCACGCCGTTGTGCGAGTACGCCGAGGACCGCGGGGTCCGCCTGGGGATCGAGAACTGCCCGATGCGCGACCACCGCACCGGCCACGGCGAGAACATCGCGCGCAGCCCCGAGGTATGGGACGCCATGTTCGAGCTCGTGCCCTCACCGGCCCTGGGCCTGCAGCTGGATCCGTCTCACCTCGTCTACCAGGAGATCGATCACATCGCCTGCGTGCGCGACTACGGCTCCAAGATCTTCCACATCCACGCCAAGGACGTCGAGGTCAACCGGCGCAAGCTCTCGCAGCTGGGCATCTTCGGCCAGGAGCTGGGCCGGCTCAACAGCTTCGGCAACGGCTGGTGGCGCTTCCGCGCCCCCGGCTTCGGCGAGATCGACTGGGCCGAGTTCGTCACGGCGCTGCTCGACATCGGCTACACCGGCAACCTCGACATCGAGCACGAGGACGAGGTGTTCGCCGCCCAGACCATCGCCGCCATCGGCTCAGAAGCCGACATCGTGGAGATGATGGGCCGCGAGCAGAACGGCCTCATCCTCGGCTACCGGCACCTTTCGCAATTCGTGCCGCCACTGGGCGGCGACGCGCTGCTGCCGGTCTAGACAACACCCGGCGCGTGAGAGGGCAGGATCAATCGCGAACGGCCCTCCGCGAACCGAACGTCGCCCACCGATTGGTCGGAAGGCCTGAACGTCAGCCGGCGGGGTGGGCCGGATCGCGAATGAAGTGGGCGCACGTGTGTCGCATCGAGGAGCGCTGCGCGGTCGCGTCGGCGCAGCCTGTGGGAGCATCGAGGGGAGCTCGTGGCAAGGCGCGGCGCTGGGAAACTCCATCGATGCCGCGGAGTAGTTCCAGACCAGCTGAGCCCCCGGGTAGATTGAAGATCCGGGTGCGCAGCGTCCGCGCGATCCGGCGTTTGTGGTCCAGGCGGCGGGGGTTCGAGTCCCCTCGCTGACCCCTCACCAGGTCCGTCCATCAATTGCGGACGCGCCGGGCCGCTTCATCCGGCCAGGCGATCCCACGGCAGCCCTTCGTGTAGCTCGGTGATCTCGTGGAGGCGTTGGTGCGGCAAGCTGAATCGGTGCTCGTCGATCTGACCGATGGGGACAACGCCTACGGAGTTGATCGTGAAGGCGGCAGAGAAGGTGTCGAGATCACCGAGCGTGACGGCGGCATGCTCCTGCTGTAGGCAACTGTTCTGGACCGCGTCCTGGATGAGCTGCTGGCCGATCCCGTGGAGCATCGGCGCGGCAGGCCAGATCAGGCGGTCGTCGCGAACGAACCCAACGTTGGCGATGGTCGTCTCGGCGATGTGCCCATCGGTGGTGATGAGCAGGGCGTCGTCATACCCGGCTTGCTCGGCCTGTTCGCCGTGACGGATCTGAGCGAACGTACCGACGTGCTTGAGATGGGCGAAGGGGCGGACGTAGTCAACGGCGCGCAGCCGCTGCGGCGAGGTGGGCGGATCGACCGGCTCACGGAGCACGACGAGCACCCGCGTCGACCCGTGTGTGTCTTCGTAGAACGTCGCCCGGAGGTACGCAGCTGGCCTGTCGGTCGCGGCTTGGGCCCACAGTGCGCGCACGTGCTCAAGATCCAGACCGTGCCCGAACAGCTCTCGGTGGGCTGCTTCGACGCGTGCAAGATGCCTGCGCAGCCCTCGGACACGCCCTTGGCGGACCTGCATCGCGGTGAAGTGACCGTAGTTGACCAGCGCCGCCGCGCTGAGGCCGTCAACATCGGCCGGGGCACCATCGATCCAGAGCTCGGTCTTCATCCGACGGTTCGGTATATCGCATCCACGAGCACCGAGCGAGGCAACCGCCAGAGGCTCACGCGGCCCGTACGGTTACGGCACAGGCCCGCCTCATCAACGGGCCTCGGGGTGGGCGGCGAAGGTGGCCCGGGCGACGGCACGGGCGAGGGCCAGCGCCCGGCGGCCGCGCACCGAGGCGCCGGTGACCGTCACGGTGAGGTAGGCGCCGCGGTGGTTGGGCATCGCGTCGGTGGCGACGATCTCCCGCTGGGCGCGGATCCAGACCGCCACCACCGCGCCGGGAACCGATACCGCAACAGGAATCTCGCCCGGCTGGTGGACTCCGGGGCCGTACACCTGCGATTGATGGGCGGCCGTGGTGTTGAAGACCGAGTAGGCCAGAGCCGAGGCCTGCGAGACGATCGCCACCGCCAGCCGCGGCCCATGCAGCGTGCAGCGCAGGTTGGCCGGATCGCGCCCGGCGATCCGGGCGCTCACCGGGTGACCCAGGGTGGTCACGGCGGCGCGCTGCGCGCCGCCACAGACCCGATCGGCGACGGGCTGGGGTGGGCGCGATGCGCCACCGCACCCGCCGGCGATCAGGCAGGACACCGACACGGCGAGGCCGATGAGTCGGCGCGCAAGGCGGCGTGGAATCACGACGCCCCGCACGCTCTCCAGGACAGCCGCTGCTACTTGAAGTTGCAGGCTGGTCAGGTCGGTGAGGTACTCGACCGACATGGTGCCCGCGTTGAAGTTCAACTTGTCTGAGTAGAACTTGACCTTGCTCTCGTGGCCGTAGGCCGCGTAGTAGGCGTGCTGGACCGCATACTGGTCAAGCGCCGCCCACTCACCGGCCACCTTCTCCGGCAGTTGCTGGTCGAGCTTGTTGAGCTCAGAGTTGTAGTGGGGGTCGTTGACGTAGCCGTAGTTCAGCGATGAGCCGGCGTTGCCCGCGAACAGCTGCATGAAGTCCCAGGGGTTGGGGAAGTCCTGGTTCCAGTCGGCAAAGCCGACGGTGGGATGCAGGGTGGGGGCGCCGATCGTGGGGAAGTACACGCCGGAGTTGACGACCTTCTCCGTCGCTTTGAACCCGAGCGAGTTCAGGACGCCGGTGAAGTAGTCCAGGTACTGCCGCCGCGGGCTGCGCTCCTCGCCGTAGACGGTGACCGCCTGGCCGTTCATGCCCGACTTGGCCATCAGCTGCTTGGCCAGCGTCATGTTCGGCGGTCCATTGGGGTTGTGGAACGGGCATTGCGACGGGCTGGAGTGCCCGACGATGCCGAACGGGATCAAGTGGCAATCCGGTGCCAGGAAGCCGGAGTCCAGGCGCGACAGCGCCCGGTCATCCATCGCGGCCAGCACCGCCTGACGCGCATACAGGTTGTTGAACGGCGCCTTGTTGACGGCAAAGAAGAAGTACCAGCTGGAGTTCAGCGGGACCGTCTGGTAGCGCCCGGTCGCCGAGGTCTTGATCTTCTGCAGGATCGACGGCGGCAGCGTGTCCCCGGGGTCGAACACGTCGGCCTGGTTTTGGAGCACCTGCTCGGCGTTGGCCAGGACGTTGGAGTTGACGTTGTAGACGATCTTGGCGGCGTGGCCCTTGGGCAGGCCGGGGACGTCGAACTTCGGGTTCTGGACGAGTGTGTAACTGTGGTTGACCGAGATCGGACCCCACGTGTACGGGCCGTCGCCGACCGTGCCGGTGCTGGCCAGATTCTTCATCGGCGTGCTCTTGGGCACGGGCGCCGTGCCGGGGAGCGCGAAGATGTCGACGATCGGCGCGAACGGCGCGATCACGTTCACCGCGATCGTGCCGGCCTTGTCGTTGGTGACCACGCCGGAGATCGTCTTGGCCTTGCCCTTGGCGTAGGCGTCGGCGCCCTTGACATAGCCACTGATAAACGACGCGGCCAGCCACGGGATCTTGAGATCGCGCTGAAGCGCGTAGGTGACGTCCGAGGCGTGGATCGGCTGCCCGTTTGAGTAGTGCAGGTTCGGCCTCAGAGCAAACGTGTAGGTCTTGCCGCCGTTGGAGACGGTGGGCAGGCTCTTGGCCAGCGCCGGGATGATCTGGCTTCCCGCCGCTCCCTCGACGCCGCGCTTGAAGGTCAACAGCGGCGTGTTGACGACTGAGACAAGTTCATTGCCCTGCGTGCTGAAGTCCATGCCCTGGTCGGCCGACTGCGGCGCGCTGCCGGAGGCGATGGTGATCGTGCCCCCGTTCTTGCCGCTCGACGCCGGAGCCGTCGACGAGGTCTGGCTCGAGTTGGAGCTCGAGTTGGCGCCCGGGTTCGAGCTCGAGCTCGAGTTCGAGTTCGAGCCACAGGCGGCCAGCACGACCGCCGTGATGACCGTCAGCAGCATGGCTGCCGGCGACCGCAAGTGTGTGTGCACCGATCCTCCTCCTCAGAAGGTACGAATTCCGCGTGGAATCTATGCCCACATCGGTCACCGCGGGAGAACGGCCGGCGATCGGTGGTGCACTCATGCGCAGTCGGAAATGGGCCCGATGGACGGGCGTCTCTCGGGGTGCTCGGCTCAGTCAGCGCCTGTGGGCACGGGGGGTTCGGCGTAGCACTCCCCGTGGGACAGATCGACGTGCGAAGCGGTCACAGACCAGGGTGGCGAGACGTATGGTCTTGAGAGACTTTGCGCCATTGGTACGGTCCTCGGAGGCTCAGACCGTGGGATGCTGGCTCTGTGGTCCGACGGCCGTGTGGTCCTATGTTCGGCTGACGGGGCTTGACACACTGTGGCGCGTTGGCACTGGGGTGGCCGCGCGGGCCACGCGCGGGTGTGAGGTCACGACCGTGGGCCCGAGACGGCGAGGCATCAACCGATCCGGCTGACCCGCACCCTCACCGTCAGACCGGAAGATCAACACGCACCCACGACATGCCCAGCGTATCGACAGTCACCGACGACACTGAGAGCGAGGTCGCCTCGCATCTGCGGCGTCGGCGCGCGGCCGCGGCGGAGGCCTGGAACCTGAGCGATGAGATCGTCCTCGTCGCCGCGGGTGAGCCGGTGAACCTCCCGGGGCGCGGCGACATCGTCTACCCCTTCCGTGCCCACTCGGAGTACTTCTACCTCACCGATCGCGAGCGCGCCGGCGGCGTGTTGGCGTTTGACCCGCGTGAGGGGTGGACCGACTTCGTCGCGCCGGTCGGGGCACGCGAGCGGACGTGGCTGGGCACGCCGCCGCCCGACCCGGGGACACACAGCACCGACGAGTTGCCCAGCTGGCTAGCCCGGCGGCGAGCCTGCACCGTCATCGGTCTCGGGGCGATGCCCGGCGGTGTCGCCAACGATGCCGGCCGCAGCGCCGAGGCGCGCGCCGCGCTCAACGAGGTGCGGCTGCCCAAGGACGCGATCGAAGTGCGCCGGATGCGTGTCGCGGCACGCGCGATGACCGCGGCGTTTGAGGCGGTGACGCCGCTGCTGTCCCGGGGGACCTCCGAGCGGCAGGTGCAGATCGAGCTCGAGGCCGAGGTCTATCGCTGCGGTGCCGACGCGCTCGCCTTCGACACCGTGGTCGGCAGCGGTGAGAACGCGGCCGCGTTGCATGGCGCACCTTCAGGCAAAGGGCTCGCCCCGGGTGAGCTCGTGCTCATCGATGCGGGGTGCGAGTTTCGCGGCTATGCCAGCGACATCACACGCACCTTTGGCGTGGACGGCGCTCTCAGCGGACCGCAGCGCGCGTTGTACTCCGTGGTGCACGCCGCCGAGCGGGCCGCGATCGGGCGATGTTGTGCCGGTACGCAGTGGCGGGAGGTTCACCTGACCGCCGCCCGGGTGATCGCCGAAGGACTGCTCGGGTTCGGGATCCTCCGGGGCCAGGTCGACGCGCTCATCGAATCCGAGGCCGTCTGGCTCTTCTTCCCTCACGGCGTCGGACACCTGCTGGGCTTGGGCGTCCGCGACGTCGGGGGAACGCTGCCGACACCCGAACCGCCGGGCCTTCCCAACCTTCGGATCGATCTCGCCCTTCGTCGCGATATGGCAGTCACGGTTGAGCCGGGCATCTACTTCGTCCGCGCGCTGCTGGAGGACCCCCGGCAGCGACACCGTCACCGCGGCCACGTTCGCTGGGACCAGGTGGATCGCTGGCTGGACTTCGGCGGGATCCGGATCGAGGACGACGTTCTCGTCACCGACGCGGCGCCGGATGTCCTCACCGCTGCGCTGCCGGTGCTCCCGCCCTGACCTGGCGTGGGTAGGCCCGGCGCCGCTCGATCACTGGGAAGCCAGGTCCGCGCGCCGGTCGCTGGTCGGACCGGCTGCTCACGCTCAGGGAATCACGAGGTCTGACCGGACGACCGTCTCGCCGCTGATCGCCCGCGTCGAAGGTGTTGGTCCTGTCAATCGATAGCCGTTTGGTTCTCTCCGAACTCACGCCCGCGGCGACGAGGGCAATGCCCGACCGCACTTCAGGCGACGTGCCTCAAAGTACTGATCTGCTCATTGGTTGGCGGGGTGAAACAGTCCCCGTTCCGCGGTGCACTGAAATGCTGGTGATCCTCCCGGACATGTACGGTGCATGAAACCCAACGCTGATTCACCGGACCTTGTCGGCGCCGTCCGCCGCGAGCGATTCGAGGCGCTGTATGCCGCGCATCGCGCTCATGTGTTGCGCTATGTGCTGCGGCGTACCGACGGCGCCGCTGATGCCGCCGACGTGGTAGCAGAGACGTTCCTGGTCGTCTGGCGCCGGCTCGATGACGCACCAGTCGACGACGTCCACCTATGGATGTACGGCGTTGCGCGTCGTGTGCTCGCCAACCATCGCCGCGGCGAGCGTCGTCGCACGCAGCTCGCTGATCAGTTGCGGAGCGATCTGGCCGGCCGACAGGCGGCGTCCGCCGGTGAGGAGGAGTTCGCAGAGCTCGCAGCTGCGTTTCGGTCGCTGCCCGACGTAGACCGGGAAGTCCTCGCCCTCGAGGCCTGGGAGCAGCTCGACGTGGGCGAGATCGCCGCGGTGCTTGGCTGCTCGCGCAATGCCGCGCGGATCCGGTTGCACCGAGCGCGCCGCCGTCTGCGAGCGGCCATCGCCGCCTCGAAGGCCGCCAGCCGGCAACCGTCGCGGCACGCGCGCCCGGACCGGACGTCCCCAGCCCTGGCGGGGGAGCGACCTGGGCGAGCGGATCCCGAGCCCGGTCGCCACCGGCAGCCGTGTGCGGCCGATCTGATCGGCGCAACCGACCTAGTCGTCACCAGCGGAGATGTCTCATGACCCCCCCCACCCGTAGGAACCCGATCGGCCTGCTGAACCCGATCAGCCACGACGATGCGGTTGACGCGCGCTGGCAGACCTGGGCTGACCTGGCGGAGGCGATCATCGCCACGCCGTCACCTCCTGCGCGACGCCCCCGACCCCGGGATGCGCGGGTGAAGGCGCGTCGGCCGGTGCTCAGACTGATGATGGCTGCGGGAGCGGTCACGGCGGTGCTGGTTGGAGTGACCGGAGCGCTGTCCGGCCAGGCCCCAACCGGCGCCCAGCCCGCAGACGCTGCGATCCTACGTGGCGCGGCCGCCGCGCTGCATCCATTGGGAGCGATCGTGATCGACACGGCGAGCAACGTTGAGCATTTCCCGCCCGGATACCCGCGGCGCCGAGGGGTGGATAGCGTTCGCGATCACTGGAGCAAGATCATCGAGACTCCGACCGGTAGCGGGCCCCAGAACGAGCTCGTCCTCGACATGGGCAGCAGCGCTGTCAACAGAGTCCAGTCCGGCTATGTCGACGGGCACAACGAACTCTATGACCCGACCCGCCACGTCGTCTACGACTCCAGCAACTATGGTCCTGACATCACTCCTGGGGCCAGGCCCGGCACCTACACCTACACGATGCCCCACGCAGTCTGGTTCCGTTTGCCGTCAGTGACCACGCCCCCGGGAAGTCCGGACATGCCCCCGCCGCTGACCATCACCGCCCAGCAGGCGCAAGCGCTACGCAATGGTCTCGCCGAGGTACGGGTGCATTCAACCGCCGCCCATCAGAACAGGATGGTTCTCCATGCCGCAGTTCGCGTACCCAGCGATGCGGTCGTCGTGCACGCCGAGCTGGGCAAACTCAGGGTGGTAGGCCCTACCACCATCAACGGCCGCAAGGCGATCAAGCTCGTACCGATCCATGGACCCGGCGAGTACGACGTCGCCCCCGGCAACTACTACCCGATCAGGGAGGTCGTGCATTACCCATCGGGCGCGCGCGTGACCACCACTTGGAGCGAGTATCGCGTGATGCCGGCGACCGCTGCCAATGAACGACTGCTGAGCCTCACCGCGCGCCACCCCGGCGCCCGCGTCGACCGCAGCCGTGCTGACTTCCTGGCCGCTTGGAAGCGGCTGAGCAGGGGGGACTGACCGACGCTGCCGTTGCCGGGATGTCGTGGATCTGTGACGCGGAACGCAGTCGCTCGCTGTGGCAATAGCTCGATCCGAATCATCGCGTCGAGATGAGGAGGCTGAGGTTGCGAAGAGTACGCAGGGCACGAACGCTGGTTGTGCTGGCGCTGGCCATCGCGGCGGCGGGGCCCGGGGCGGCGCGAGGGGGAGGGCACGAGCCGTTGCTTCCGATCATCCTTCACGCGGGGGAGCGGCCCAGGCACTTTTGCCCCGACAACCGCACCTGCGCCGCCCGTGTGCATTGGCGTTCGTGGTCAGCAACACGCGCAGTTGGTGTGGGACGCATGACGTTCTGTCCCGGAGGCGGGGTCGGCCGATGCCGCACGCGCGTGCAGAGCATCACCTACACCGACCCGGAGCGCATGTGCCGAGCCCTGTCCTTTACGCGGTTTCGCTACCAGTATTGGCGGCAGGCCGGCGTGCTTGACGTCTCTGGGCCGGGCCAGTGTCTGTGGTATGACCGCTGACGAGGCGCCGGCCGGACGGTGGAGCACTGGCCCACTGGACGGATGCTGTTCTGGACCTATCTCCGCCGCGTGCAGCCGCGATACTGCACGGGCATGACGGTGATCGCAGCGCGCCCGCACACGGTCTTGGGGCATCCGGTCAAACGTGCGTGGTGGGTATGACCGCGCTGCCCCCGTCGTCCGCGGCGCGGGACTTCGACTTCTTGCTCGGCGACTGGACCGTCTACAACCGCAAGCTGCAGCGGCCCCTTGAAGACGATAGCGCCGATTGGGCCCAGTTCATTTCGCAGGTGAGCAACCAAGCGGTCCTCGGCGGCCTGGGCAACCTGGATACGTACGTCATCGATGAGACGCCACCGCAACGGGGCTTCGAAGCGCTGGCGCTGCGTCTGTTTGACCCGTCGGCCAATCAGTGGCGCATATGGTGGGCCTCGACGCTGACCAACGGGGAACTCGACACACCGGTGCTGGGGAGGTTTCACCGCGACCACGGCGTGTTTGAGTGCGAGGACGTCCTGGCGGGCCGTGCCGTGACGGTGCGATATGAATGGCTCGTCCGCCCCGATCGACCCCAGTGGAAGCAATCCTTCTCGTTCGATGAGGGACAGACGTTCCAGCCCAACTGGATCATGGAGTGGCATCGCCAGTAATGGGCGCCCACGGGTGATGCCCAAGCGGACTCGGCGAGCGAGCGGCCGCGCTTGACCCGCCGGCCGGGTCGCGGCGTTCTGGATCACCACCGCGATGAGTTTTCGCCTCCCGACGGGTCCTCAGCGATGAGAACCCAACAGAAGGAGCCCCGAGTCATGACCAATCCGCTCGGCGCGGCGCGCGCCATCACCAAGCTCCCCGCGCAGGACCTCGACCGCGCACGGCGCTTCTACCGCGACCGACTCGGCCTCGAGCCGGTCGAGGAGCGCGAGGGTGGCCTGCGCTACGTCTGTGGTACCACGGAGTTCCACATCTTCGCCTCCTCAGGGACGGCGTCCGGCCGTTCGACCCAGTTGGCCTTTGAGGTCGAGGACATCGACCAAGCCGTGGCGGATCTGCGGGCTCGCGGTCTTGAGTTCGAGGCCTTCGATCTGGGGGGCCTCGAGGTGGTCGATCAGGTTGTGGTCGTCCCCAACAACTACCCGAGCAAGGGCACGGGCGAGCGCGGGGCGTTCTTCTTCGACAGCGAAGGCAACTTGCTCGGGCTCGGCCAGGCGACCCGATAGACAATCTGTCGCATGTGGCTTTAGCTCGCTCCACGCGGTAGAGCACGCCGAACCTGAAAAGGGATGACTGCGCTCATGAGGCTCAAGGCGCTCGTCCGGCGGCTGGAGGCGGCGCTCACGCTCGAGGTGTGGTTGGTGCTAGGGCTGGTCGCGTTCGCGCCGGCGCTGAGTCGGGCGACCGTCCGTCGTCCTGAGCCGACGCGACAGCAGGCAGCGCGTTGCCTTGCGGCGCTGTCTCGCGGGGCCGCCCGCGCCGTCCCGGGTGCTGCTCCTCCCGCGGTGGCGTCCGCATTCGGCATCTTCGCGCGTGCTGCGCGCGCTTCGGACGGCCTTCCGGGGACCGTGCGGGTTGCGCAGAGCCTCGGTGCTCTCGGCGCTGCCGCCTATTACTCCGGCAGTGCGGCTGCTGCGCCGCGATCGGCAGGACGCGCTGTACGTCGTGCCCGCCGTGCTCGGGGCGCGTCGGGTACCGGGCGCCTGCGGAGGCGGGCTGCATACATTGGCGACGCGCATCGTCCAGGACCCGTCGGCAACGGCTAAGGGGCTAGGCGTCTGCATGGTGGAGACCGTTGACGTCAACGGCGATCCGGTGCACGGCGGCCATGCCGAGGCCGCCTCCGTCGCCTGCCTGCCGTTGCGAAGCGTCGGCACCTACGCCGAGATTCTTCCGCGCATCCAAGACGCTCGGGGTCGTGAGTACATCCTGGTCCCCGACTCCGTTGCTGCGGTTGGGTTCCAGTTCTCAGGGCAAACCCTGCGGACCATCACCAAGCGAGACGGCCTGGTCGAGCTCCCGGGTCCGGTCAATTTCACCACTGGACCTTCAGCGCCAACCCTTGCCACGTTCTCCAGGGACCTCACCATGCTCCTTCCGGTGACATGACTGCCGTCCCCAGCCGTGCCGGCACCATCGGCAGACAGGGTGCGCGAGTACGGGTTGGAAGGAACGTGAACCGTGGCCTCGGCCAGCAGCATGTGCTCATACGCCATGGCCGCGTGTCCGGAGAGGGGTAGTCCAGGCCGCCGGTAGGCGGCACGTAGCAATGCGAGCCGAACTGGGATGCCGAGCTCTGCACGAAGGTCCCGGCAACCGGCATCGTCGCCGTGACTCCGACTGCATTGTTTGAGTAGAACACGCTGATCGGGTTTGGAGCGCCCGGCCGGCGCGAGAAGGTGGCACTGCAGCTCACGGCTTGATTTGGGGGCGCCAGCGTCTCGGTGTGGCCGCCGCTCACCGTCAACGACCAAGAGACCGGCTCAGCGACATAGGACTGGGCCAGCTTGCCCGAATACTCGATAGTCACCCTCCCGTCGTTCGAGAGCGCAGCGCTCGCGGACGTCGCGCCAGCGAGCCCCGACAGGATCACCGCCGTCAATGCCGTACACAACCGCCCCATTGCCGTCAGATTATGGGTTCGACCGCGATTGCTATCGCGTGAAAGCAGCCACGCCGCCGGCGTGGCTGTCCATGGCCTCCATGGTACTTGCAGGCTGCAACCACTCTGATAGGATCCCGCCGCTTGCAAATCACAACCACTTCTGAAGGAGAGTAATGGCCGACACCACCTGCCACATGTCGATCTCCCTCGACGGCTTCGTCGCCGGGCCGGATCAAAGCCGTGAAAACCCGCTCGGCAGGCGGGGCCTCGAGCTCCACGGCTGGCACCTGGGCGACGAGCGCGCGAACGAGGCGGACGCCACCGCCGAGCGCCGTCTGCTGCGCCCCCGCGGCGCCTACGTCATGGGCCGCAACATGTTTGGCCCGATCCGCGGCGAGTGGGAGGGGGAGTGGTCGGGGTGGTGGGGGCCCGAGCCGCCCTACCACGCGCCCGTGTTCGTCCTCACTCATCACCCTCACGCGCCGATCGAGATGGAGGGCGGGACCACGTTTCACTTCGTCACCGATGGCTTCGACGCCGCCTACGCTCAGGCCCGCGAGACTGCCGGCGCAGACGGGATCGACATCGCGGGCGGCGCCTCGACCGTCCGCCAAGCGCTGCTGGCGGGCGTCATCGATGAGCTCTGGCTCGACATCGCCCCCGTTCTACTCGGATCCGGCGATGGGATATTCAACGGCATCGCCGAGTTCGATTTCGAGCCCGTCGAGGTCCTCCATTCCCCACTGGCGACGCACATCTGCTACCGCCGGGCGGGATGAGATAGGTCGCAAACGGTGCAAGGACTGGGCCGAACGCGTGGCATCCAACTGCTGGTACCAGTTGGCAGGGCGTCGTTGCGGGCGGCTCGCCGAAGCTCAGCGGGCATGCCCCTCAGGCGGAGGTGCGGGCCACCCGAGGGGCGTGGGGTGCGAGCCCGTCAGCCGCCGTAGTGCATGTATTGCGTTGCGCCACCCGGTCCGACGTCATCTTCGATCCATGGGTACTTGTTTTGCACACAGCCGAAGTAGCTGGCGAAGCAGAAGTGACCTTCCTGGTGGGTCAGGTAGACGTTCCACCCGGAACCGTACTTGGTCCAACCGCCGCTGTGCGTGTAACTCCAGCCTGGGACATTCACATCGGCCCAGGTGTTCGTGTACACGGGATCGGCGAGCCAATACCCGGTGGTGCACCAGTTCGGTTCGACGTGGAAACGGAGGATGGTCGCGCCGACCAGGTTCTTGTAGTACTCGTAAGTGTCCCAGTAGTAACACGAATAGCTGGCCGGCGCTGCCGCCATCGCGGACAGCTGTGACGACTTCACACCAGCGGCTGCCGCCCGCTGGATCGCCTGCTGGGTGGTGATCGGCGTCGGTGTCCCCTTGACCGTTCCCATCGCTGCGATCTGGGCATTCTGGGGAATCTGCGTGCCGCCGGAATCCGCCAACGCTGGCGACGCCACGGCGGTCATTGAAGCGGCCGCGAGAACACCTGCCGCGATCAGCGATCTGATCCGCATGAGACGTTCCTCCTTCGTTTCCGTGGTTCATGAGCGGGCCGCCGCCGGCCACTCAGGGAGATGGCCAGCGGCCGCGTGAAGAGCGCGGGAGGCCCCGACCTCAGATCGTCTCGCCGACGTCGCCTCGGTGCCGGCCGCGTCGAGTGCATCGTCACTCCTTCTCGGAGAAATCGACGCGACGCTACCCGACGGCATGACATGAAAGCGAGATCCAAGCGTGCTCGGTTACACAGGGCCAAGCCGGCCACTGGTCACCGCCGCGGCCATGACCAAAGATGGCGCGGACAGTCACGATCTACAGAAGCGATCGGATCACTGACTCGGCGTTTGGCCGCCAAGGTCGGGCCGGCTCATGCAGCGGCGTGAGCCGACGGGCCGGCTCCAGTCAGCCGTGCCCGCCCGCTTGCCGCCAGGCACGCCGCCAGCTCATCGACGCCGGCCGGAATCGCGGACTCGCTGATCGTGCCGTAGCCGAGGACGAGGCCCGGCGGGAGCGGCAGGGCGGCCGAGCAGTCATAGTGCAGCGTGTCGAGCGCGACACCGCGGGCCGCGGCCCCGCGCTGGATCGCGCGCTCGTCGGCGTCGGGGTGGAGCCAGAGCGCGAGGTGGAGCCCCGTCGAGGCGCCGTGGACGGGCACGTCGGGCAGCGCCGCCTGCAGCCGGTCGAGGAGCACGGCGCGGCGCGCCCGGTAGACGCGATGAGCGATCCGCAGATGCCGGTCCACCTGCCCGCGTTCGAGCAGCTCCGCGTAGGTGGCCTGGCCGAGCGTGCTCGGCAGGGCGTGAGTGATGCGCTGCTGCGCGACCACGTCGGCGAGAAGGCCGTCGGGCACGATCACCCACCCGAGCCGCACGCCGGGAGCCAGTGTCTTGCTCACCGAACCGAGGTACACGACATGTTCTGGCGCCATGCTCTGCAGCGTCACCATGGGCTGGCCGTCGTAGCGGTGCTCGGCGTCGTAGTCGTCCTCGATGATGAGTCCACCGGTGCGACGCGCCCACTCGAGCAGCTCGAGACGGCGACGCCGAGCGAGGACGGAACCGGTGGGGTACTGATGCGCGGGGGAGACGACGACTGCGTCGATCTCCTCCGTGAGCGCGTCGGGGCGCAGCCCACCCGCGTCGACAGCCAGAGGAACGGGCTCGAGGCCCGCCTGCAGCAATGAGGCGGGGATCCGCGACCAGCACGGATCCTCGACCGCGACTCGGCGCGCCCGGCGCAGATACAACGCCGTCCACAGGATCCCCATCGAGTGGCCAGACCCGCACGTGATGAGCACGTTCTCGGGCTCGGTGCTGATCGCGCGTACCCGGCCGAGATAGTCCGTGAGTGACCGACGCAGCGAGGGCAATCCCTCGGGCGGGCCATAGAGCAGCGCCGCATCGGGTAGCCGGCGGGTCGCGGCGGCCGCCGCGGCGCTCCAGGCCCGCCGCGGGAAGAGCGACCCGTCGGGCAGCCCTGTGCGGAAGTCATAGCGCAGGCGGGGCCTCGCGAGCTGCGGGCGGTGGCGGCCACCGACACCGACGGCCTGGGCAGGTGCGGCGGCGACGCGGGTGCCGTCGCGGCTGCGTGCGATCAGGTACCCCTCGGCGGTGAGCCGGGCGTAGGCGTCGACGACGATCCCACGGGAGACACCGAGCTCGCCCGCGAGCTCGCGGGTGGGCGGCAGGCGGGTTCCGGCGCGCAGCGCGCCCCCGCGAATCCGGGCGCGCAGCTTGCTCTCAAGCTGCGCGCGCAGCGGCCGGCGGCGATCGAGCATCAGGTGGAGATCCATGAGCGAAGGGCAGTCAGGAGGTCTCGATACGCGGCTCGCCGCACACCGCTCGACTATCGCACCGGATCCCGTCCCTGACGACCCCGGCGGCGTTGGTCCAGTCCGGCGCCTTCCGCTTGGTCCGGCGGGGAAGGTTGTCAGAGCACGGGCGACGCGCTAGCTTCGCGGCCGGCGTGACCGGAATCGCGTTCGCATTCAGCTTCGGGGCGGTCGACCAGTACCTGGGAAGTCTGTGGAGCTCTACGCATCTCGGGTTCTGGACGGCGGACGTCAGTCAGATGTCGGCGCCATGGCTGGCGCTGGCCTTCCTCGCCGGCTTGACGGCGGAGCACGCGCGCGCAGCCGCGGTCGCCGGCACGTCAGTGACCTTCGCCGCCCTGCTCGGCTACTTCGTCATGACCCTGAGTCCGCTCGAGAGTGTCGGTGCCGGTCAGATCCACCTCCTGGACTTCGTTGACTCACAGCTGCACGTGCTCGCCCCGGCACTGCTCACCGGCCCGCTGTGGGGCTGGCTCGGCTGGCGCTGGCGGACGGCGCGGTCGTGGCCGAGCGCGACGCTGCTCGCCGGCGGCTTCTGCCTGGAGCCGCTCGCCCGCCTGTTGACGCTGCGGCAGTTTCGCCTCGCCGCAGTCGGCGTGGTCGAACTCGGCATCGGCGTCGTCCTGCTCACCGGGTTCGCGCTGGCCGTCAGACGGTGGGACAGGCCCGGCGGCTTGCCGCCCCGCCGCTGAACGCGCCCGATCGGTGCCGAGGGCCTGCGGCATCAAACCGATCATCGCCCTGGCTGCCACCGAGCTCGGCTCGGGGTCGGGCGCAGGCGCGGGTTTGTCGACGCGACCCGATTCCATCAGCGTCGACCTCGCAAGCGCGGAGGGGAGCTGGGCTCCTCAGGCGCAGCGCTGGTCGAGCTCGCCCTCGATGGCCGGTGCGAGCTGCGCGACCGCCGCGGGGATCGATGCCTCCGCGATCGAGCCGTAGCCAAGGACCAGCGCCGGAGCAAGCGCGCGCGTGACCGCACAGTCACCGTGGAGCCCATCGACGGCCACGCCCCGCCGGACGGCCTCCGCGACCACTCCTTCCTCGTTCGTGCCGCGGGGTAGCCAGGCCATCATGTGCAGCCCGGCCGCGCCCCCGCTGAGCCGGACGGAGGGAAGCGCCCGCGCGAGAGCGGCCAGCAGCGCGGCGCGACGCGCGCGGTAGCTGCACCGCGCATGGCGCAGGTGCCGGTCGATGTCGCCGCGCTCAAGCAGCGTGGCGAGCGCCGACTGGTTGATCACGCTCGGCTGCGTGGAAGCCACCTCGTGGGCGGCAGCCAGCGCCTCCGTCAGACGGCGCGGCACGAGCAGCCATCCGATCCGCAACGCCGGTGCGAGGATCCGGCTCGTCGTCCCGACGTAGATCACGCAGTCGGGCGCGAGGCTGCGCAGGGGGGCGATCGGGCGGCCATCGAACTGGTATTCGGCGTCGTAGTCGTCCTCGATGATCAGCGCGCCGGTTCGCCGGGCCCACCCGATCAGCTCACCGCGTCGGGCCGGGTGCATGACCACTCCGGTCGGATACTGGTGGGCGGGGGAGACGACCACCGCCTGCACGTCGGCGGGGGCGAGGCGCGACAGGGAGAGGCCGTGGCGGTCGACGGGGACCGGGACCGCCTCGAGGCCGGCTTGGGCGATGGTGGCGGGGATCCGACCCCACGCCGGGTCTTCGTGCGCGACGCGCACCACGCCGTGCTCGCGCAGGCCCTGCCAAAGCGTCGCGTAGGCGTGGCTCGAGCCGCAGGTGATGAAGGTCTGCTCCTCGTCGGCAACGATCGCGCGGACCCGCCCGAGATAGGCATTGAGCGCGTGGCGCAGGCGCTGCTGTCCCTGCGGTGGCCAGTACAGCAGGGAGGCGTCGGGCAGTTCGCGCAGGGCGGCTTCAGTCGCCGCGTGCCAGGCGCGGCGCGGAAACAGCGAGGGATCGGGCAGCCCGGTGCGCAGATCGAAGCGGATCGGGGTCTCGCTCGGGCATGGTGCCGGTGCGACCCGGCGTGCCTGGGCGATGCCGGCCGCCACCCGCGTCCCGCCGCTCTGTCTGGTCACGAGGTAGCCCTCGGCGGTGAGCTGGGCGTAGGCCTCAACGACGACGCCGCGCGAGACCCCCAACTCGCGGGAGAGGAGCCGGGTCGCCGGCAAGCGCACCCCGGCCTGGAGCCGGCCTGTGCGAATGCCGTCGCGCAGCTGAGATTCCAGCTGGGCGCGGAGATGGCCCCCCCGGTCGAGGTCGATGTGAAGATCCACGGCTCAGCGCCGCCGGGGCCGGGGGTTGGGGTGAGATGGGGCGATGCGGGAGCAGACGAACGGTGCAACCGAGGATCGACCCCTGGCGGCGGCCGTGATGGCCATGACTCCGATCACCGGGCGCGGCGCAGGGACGCAGAGTCGTGAGGCGGTAGCAGCGGGTGAGGCCAAGTGCGCAGTCCGACGCGGTCGGCAGCCCATCGTACAGTGCGGCGGGCTTCGCCCGCCGCGGCACGATCGGTTGCGTGTGTGTGGCCTACGACGCACACACACGCAACCTCTGGAGGTGCGAACCGTCAACGGACGAAGGCGCTGGGAGTGCACCTTGGACTTCGCGTCCGCAGGGGGTAGGCCCGCGCCGCTACGGTGCCACACGCCGCGCCTCGCCGGTAGAGCCAGCGCTGCCACTTGTCGCAGGGCCAAGTGTGTGCCCGTCCGACGCGCGATCGATCGGGCGTCAGCCGGGCGCGCTGTGTCACGTTATCCACAAGGTGCTCCCCGGGTGTCAGCCCAGGTGCCGTAGCTTCGGCCAGATCGTCGACCAGGCCCCGCGCGTGCCGGAGCACCGGTCGATGGGATTGCCGCGCTCGTCGTTGTCGACGCCTGGCGAGTTCTCGATGCGGGCTGCGAGACGGCAGTCGCGAAAGTGGCTCAGCTGCGATGCTTCGAGTCCGACGGTGACGACTGGTCCCGCATTGTCCGGCGGTGGCCCCCAGTCGCCGAAGGCGTTGTGTCCGCTATAGGCGGAAGGTAGCCCCAGTGTCGGACCGTACCTGTCGACCGCACCCGCTTCGCCGTAGTTCGAGGTGAAGATCACCGTTCCGGGCCCGGTGCGGCGATAGACGCTGGCCACGGCGCGCGTGAGACCAGGCCAGCCGATCGTTTCGCCGACATCGCTGTTCATGGCGATCACCGGGCCGGCGTCCCTCGCCGGCAGCAGCGGCAGCGCGATGGTGGCCGAGACGAGGCCGCTGAGCCCGATCAAGGTCCACAGCAGGTTGCGTCGCTGGCGCCTCGAACCCCGCTCGAGCCACCCGTCTGTCTGTATCGATCCTGCCGCCAGCAGCACGGGAAACATCCCGGCCAGGTAGTAGGGCTTGCCTCCGGTCGCCAGGAAAACGATCACGAGGAAGATCCACGCGACTCCGAAGGCTCGAAACGTCCGCAGGCGGGTGCTGTGCAGCAGGGATACGAGGCCGGCGATCCATACCGGAGCCAGCACAGGGCTGACCAGCAGGAACTGGAAGGGCAGCAGCGCCCAGCGCGGTTGCGAGCTGGCCGAGCCGCCGGACGCGATCGAGGACGAAACCTCGAGCTGAGGCCATCCATGCTGGGCCTGCCACACGAGCCATGGCGACCACAACAGCCCCGCCATCAGGACGCCACCCCACAGCCAGGGGCTACGCAGCAGACGCCGCGGTCCCGCGACCACCAGCCCCACTCCGAGGCCGGCGACGAGGAAGGCGATCAGCGGCTTGTTCAGCAGCCCCAGCCCCGCGGCGACCCCGGCGGCGAGCCACAGCCGCTGCTCACCGGTGCGGATGATCCGGCTGGTGAGCCACGTCACTGTCGACCAGGCCAACAGATCGAATGTAGATGTGCTGAGCAGGTGACCGACGACGAGAATCACGGAGGCAACCGCTGCGCAACTCGCGGCGATCAGCTGGGCGCGGCGCGTTGCCCCGAGCTCGAACGCGGTGAGACCGGTGATCAGCACCGTCGCCCCGGCCATGATGGCGGAGGGGAGGCGCAGCACGGTCAGCGAGCCCGGCGACAGGCTGGCCATCACGTGCGCGATGAGCGGCGTGACCGCGCCCTGATCGGCATATGCCCAGGCCAGGTGATGACCCGCGGCGAGGAAGTACAGCTCGTCGCGGTGATAGCCGTAGCCGCCGGCAAACGAGATCAGCACGACACAGAGCCCCGCGGCCAACGCCAGCAGCCCGGGCAAGGAGAGCGCCCGCGCCGAGCTCGTGCGAGCGTCATTGACGCCGCGCGGCGTCTGCAAACTCATGTGCGCCGCGGGCAGGCCGCGTCGCCGGGTGACAACAGGATCTCGTGCGACACGGTTCCGGACCACCTCGAGCGGCATCCGGCTCACTCGTCAGAGGTTGACTGCACGCCATTGTGACAACGCGCCAACGCCACGCATGGGGCCAGGAGCGGGAAATCTCACAGCGCCAGACGTGGCGCATTACGCGTCAGCCCTGGCTCACCGGCTGTCCGCCACCTCTCCACACAAAGGTGCTCGCCATGAGCCCTCCGAACCCGGTGCGTCGCGCACCCGTTCGGCCTCGTATACCCGTCAACATGTAACGCATAGACGCCATCCGCCCGTACCGCCCAGCCGACCGCGACGCCCTGTACGCCATCTGCATCCGCACCGGCGACGCGGGCCGGGACGCGACCGCGCTCTACCACGATCCGCGCATCGTGCCCGACATCTTCGCCGGGCCCTACCTGCTGCTCGAGCCTGAGCTCGCATTCGTTCTCCCCGACACCGAGGACCGGCCGGCCGGCTACATAGTCGGCACCGCCGACACGCCACGCTTCGTCGCCGCCTACCAGCGCGACTGGACGCCGCGGGTCACCGGACGCTACCCGCTGCCAGGCGCACCCGCCAGCCGCGACGGCCGCGACGCCGAACGGATCCACGAGCTGCGCCATCCGGAGTGGATGCTGCGTGACGACCTCACCGACTACCCCGGGCACCTGCACATCGCGCTGGCGCCGCAGGCCCAGGGCAAGGGCGCGGGCCGCGCCCTGATGGACACCTACCTCACGGCGCTCCGCGCCACGGGAGTCCGGGGCGTGCACGTCAGCATGAGCGCGGCCAACACCGGTGCCCGAGCGTTCTACGACCGCCTGGGCTTCCATGAGATCGCCCGCCCGACGCCGACCCGGGTCCTGCTGGGGCGACGGACTGATCCGCTGGCGCCCCGGTAGATCGTTGACATCGAGCCGAGGTCGGTGACGGTCACGAGTCCGGCAGCTGGTCAGCGCAGCTTCGCCTGCAGGACGATCGGTCCGGGCGTGTTGGGTCGGCCGGGCGCCTGGTGCGCGACCGCGATTTGACTACCGCGGCCGGCATCGGCGGGAAGGTCATACGCGCCTCGCAACTCGTGTGTGACAGTGGCGACGGCCAACGCGACAGGGGCGTGCGGTCCGAGCAACCAGACCCGGTATCGCCCAGGGCTCAGTCCGACCGCGAGCAAGCTGACGCCCGTGTGGCCGGCGTGAGCGAGTTCCTGCACCATTCCGCGGGCGTGGGAATGAGAGCCCGGCGGGGGAACCAGCGACAGTTGGGCCGTCACGTGGGCCAGCGCCGCGTCAGGGGAGCGGCCTTGGCTCTGCCCACGCGCGGAGGTGACGGTCAGGAGACGGTGCGCCCGGCATGCGCCAAAGCGCAGCGTGGTCGTAAAGCGGGGGGCGTTCTCGTTCAGCGAGCGACTGATGCTCGGTGGCAGACCCCCGACCGGGGGCGTCGTTGCCGTGACCGAGAGGGCGGGGTAGGCGCACGCCGACCGCGGCAGCGCGCGGATGAAGAACGAACCATCTTGGACGTTGGTGGTCAGCCGACTGTGGCCCGCGGAGATGGTGATGCGGTACTCGCCACCCGTGGCGACGTAGCCGTAGATGATTCCGTGTGATCCGGAGTTGATCAGACCGAATGCGACCGGCACAGAGAGTCGGCTGCACAGTCCGTAGGAGTGGTCGCCGAGGATCAGCCGGCCATGCTCGATGGCGCCGGGGAGCAGGGCCTCCTTGACCCGCAGCTGCCAGACGATTCCCGAGACCCGTCCGCTCCCGCCCCGGATCAGACCGTCAGGCGCGACGCCCGCTCCGCCCGTAGGGAGGTGGGGAGCCGCCCGCGCCGGGACGCGGCAGTTGCCACCGCTGAGGCCAAACGGCTGCCCTGACCGCGGGCTGGTCGGTACATGCTGGCCGCCGGTGCGTGAATGGCTGAGCAGCGCGATCGCGAGTACCGCGATCACGACCGGGATGACGATCGCCACGGCAGTCCCGATCCGGCCGATGGCACCGCCCAGAGCGCGCGATCCCGGACGCTGAGATGACACGGCGCGAGCGCGGGCAACACGCTCGAACTCGGCGCCCAACTCACGGGCGAAACGTAGATCGCTCATCTCGCCAGCTCCTCCTTGCCGTGGGGGGTCGCAAGCGCCGAGCGCAGCGCCCGCAGCCCACGGGAGACCCGGGCCCGGGCCGTCTGTTCAGACACGCCCAGCGCGAGCGCGACCTCCGGATAGGGACGCTCCTCCAACACCCGCAACCGCACCGCCTCGCGCTGCCTGGAGCCCAGGCTCGCCATCTGGACGCTCACCTGCGCTCGCAACTCGCTCAGGCCCGCGCGCTCCTCGATGAGGTCGATGTCGTCTTGAGTCACGCTCGGTACCTGGATGCCGAGTCGCCGCACCGCCCGCTGCTCGGCGCGGGCGCTGCGCAGATACCGGCTGACCTGCCGGCGCGCGACGGTGAACAACCACGCCCGAACCTCCTCGTCGGTGCGCCCGCGCAACTTCGCCCAGCTGCGATAGGCCAACGCGAAGGTCTCGGCCGCCAGATCCGCCGCGATGGTCACATCAAACGTCCGTCGGGCGAGGAAGATGAGGATCGTCTCGATCTCGCGCTCGTAGGCCGCCGAGAACTCGGCATCAGATCCCATATCGAAACCTAGAATGCCGCGAGCCTCCGATCTTGTGACCACCCCGACAGCCATCGGCCAGTCGCCGCAGCTTGACGTCTCCTAGATAACCGTTAGGCTTATACTCAACCGTTAGGTATGTGGCTTGAGTCCTGAATCCGTCGATCCCCATCACGCGCCCGACCATGCCTACCAGCTGCGGATCGTGCAGGAGGTCCTGCTCGCGCTGCTGGCGGCCGGGCCCGCGCATGCGTACAGACTGCGAGCCGAGCTCGCCCTCGCGTTGGGACCGCTGGCGGCGGCGATGAACGAGGGGCAGGTCTACGTGACCCTGACGCGGCTTGAGAAGTCCGGACTCGTGAGCTCGGCACGGGCGGCTCAGAGCGATCGCCCCGACCGCAAGGTCTATGCCCTGACCGCCGCGGGGCGAGATCGCCTGACGACGTGGTTGCACGACACCAGCTGGCCTAAACCGGCGCCCGCCGAGTTTCATCTGAAGCTGGTCGCTGCGGCGGCGGCCGGCTTGGCGGATCCGGTCGCGATCGTGGACCGGCAGCGCGGGGATCTGCTGGTCGGGCTGCGCGAAGCACAGCGGGCGGCGCTCGCCGAGCCGGAGGGCTCGGTCGCGGTGCTGTTGCTGGAGGGAGTCGTGCTGCGTCTCCAGGCCGATCTGCGCTGGCTCGAGGATTGCGCCCAATTTTGGAATGCGGCGAAAGGACGTGGCGTCAGATGAGCGAGTCACTGTTGTCAGCTCGAGGAGTGGGCAAGGAACACGGGCACGGCGCGACGCTGGTGCGCGCCGTCAAAGAGGTTGATCTCGACATCGGCACCGGCGAGGCGGTCGCGATCGTCGGTCCGAGCGGGTGCGGCAAGTCCAGCCTGCTGTACCTGCTCGGGGGTCTCGAGCGGCCGACCACGGGAACGATCGCCCTCGCCGGCGACCAGATCGATGATCTCTCCGAGGCCGAGCTGGCTCGGCTGCGTCGCGGCGCGATCGGATTCGTCTTTCAGTCCTTTGAGCTCATCGACGAGCTGACCGCCGTCGAGAACGTCGAGCTGCCCGCCTTGCTCGCCCAGAACTCGCCAAGGACCGCCCGCCGCCGCGCGCTGGAGCTGCTCGAGCGGGTCGGTCTCGCCGACCGCACCGAGCACCTGCCGTCCGAGCTCTCCGGAGGCCAACGCCAGCGGCTCGCGGTCGCTCGTGCGGTGATCAACGAGCCGAGGATTGTCCTGGCTGACGAACCTACCGGGAACCTGGACAGCGTCGCGACCGCCGACGTGCTCCGCTTGTTCGAGGAGCTGAAGCTCGGCGGCCTGACGCTGGTGATCGTCACCCACGACGCACGGATCGCAGCGACCGCCGATCGGCTGATCTCGATGCGCGATGGCGCCTTCGTGGACGAGACGAGACTCGCCGGCGGGTCCGGGCGGACCCTGGGCGAGATCACCGGACTCGAGGACTGATCGTGGCCGGTCCGCTCGTGCTCGTCTGGCGCCTGGCGCTTCGTGACATCCGGCGACGCCGAGTGCAGTCGCTGCTCCTGGTCATCATGATCACGGCGACCACCACCGCGCTGACGCTGGGGATCACGCTGCGGCACGTCAGCCAGAATCCATTCGCTCACACCCGGGCGGTGACGCGTGGACCCGATGTGGTCGCCGCGATCGGGTCCGAGCCAGGCGCGACGGCTTCCTCGCCGCGCCGCTTCGCGCCGCTCCTACACGCTTCGGGGGTGCGGGCCACGGCCGGGCCGTTCCCGGTCGCCTTCGTGCATCTCACGACAGCTCACGTCGAAGTGGCGGTCCAGGCTCAGGGCCGGGGATCGCAGCCAGCGACGATCGACCGGCCCAAGGTCGTCGCCGGCGGCTGGGTGCGTCCCGGCGGCGTGGTGCTCGAGCGCGGACTTGCCAGCACCCTCGGGCTCAAGATCGGGGACATCATCCGGCTTGCGGGCCGCCCGTTCGCCGTCAACGGCATCGCAGTGTCCACCGGCCAGCCGTTCTACCCAGCGCAGGTTCCCGGAGTGGTGTGGCTGCCGCTAACCGCGGTCACGCAGCTGGCGATGAGCACCCAGCCCCTCGGCTACGTGCTGGACGTCAAGCTCAACGACCCCGCGTCCGTGGACGGCTTCCTGAGCTCGTCGGCGATCAACACGTTCGCGCAGCAGGCGACGCGTGCGCACGAGCTGTTTCAAATCACCCCCTGGTCCTTCATCCGCCACGACGACTTCAAGGTGATCGCCCTCGATCAGAAGGTCCTGCTGGTCGGGAGTTGGCTGTTGGCGATCCTCGCCATTTCGAGCATCGCCGTGCTGGTGGGGGGGCGGATGGCAGAACAGAGCAGGCGAGTCGGACTGCTCAAGGCAGTGGGGGCAACACCGTCCTGGGTCGCGATCATCCTGCTGGCCGAGACGCTGCTTCTCGCGGTTGGTGGCGCGATCCTCGGTCTTGCCGCGGGAGTTCTGATCGCACCCTCACTCGGCACCTCCGGAGGGGGGCTCCTGGGAAGCGTGAGTGCCACGCACCTTCCGGCGAGCGAGGCAGCGCTCGTCCTTGCGCTCGTCGCGCTGGTCGCCGCTGCGGCAACCATCGTGCCGGCGATCCGTGGGGCGCGCGCCAGCACGATCCGTGCCCTCACCGAGCCAATCAATCCACGCACGCGTCGGCGATGGCTGATCGCGATCTCCGGCGCGCTGCCCGCGCCGCTGCTGCTCGCGGTTCGACTCGTCGCACGTCGGACTCGGCGAACCCTGCTCACCGTCGCCGGACTGGTCATCGCGGTCGCCACGGTCGTCACGGCGATCGCCGTGGAGCACGACCTCCGGGTGACCGGGGCGCACGCCGCCAGTGTCGGCCCGATCGCGCACAGCGCAGCGACCAGTCAGGCTAACCATGTCCTCATCTTGCTGAGCGCGAGCCTGGTGATCCTCGCGGCCATCACGGCGACGTTCACCGCCTGGGCGACTGTGGTCGACGCACAACGTGCGACGGCACTCGCGCGGGCGCTCGGTGCCACTCCCGGGCAAGTCAGCGCCGGACTGACCGCAGCGCAGCTGATCCCCGCCCTGGGCGCGGCCTGCGCCGGCATCCCGGCCGGTCTGCTGCTCTACAGCGCCGCGGGCGGGCACCTGACCGAAGCGCGCCCGCCGATCGCGTGGCTGCTCTCCGTGATCCCGTTGACACTGCTCGCCGTCACCCTGGTCACCGCGATCCCTGCTCGAGTGAGCGCCGCCCGTCCAGTAGCCGAGGTGCTGCGAGCCGAATAGCCGTCGCGCCCCCGAGGCCCACCGGGGAGCCGTGCTCCGAGCGCTCGTCGACTTGCCACCCGGGGACCCTGGCTAAGACGCGGCGGGATCCAGGGGCCGGGTTCTGGCTGCTTGGATTGCGTTGACGAGCTCGTGGATGCCGGCGGGGATGGAGGGTTCGGATATTTGGGCGTAGCCGAGCAGGAGGGTTGGCGGACGCTCGCGGGATGCGGGTCGGTAGTCGTTCATCGTCTCGAGTTCGACGCGGCGATCGCGGGCCTCCTCTTGAATCGCCTGCTCGTCGTCGGTGTCGGGCAACTGGACGGTCACATGCAGCCCGGCCGCCACGCCAAGGACAGCACCTTCCGGGAGGGCGTGGGTGAGCGCGTCGAGCAGCGCGTCGCGCCGGCCCCGGTAGCGGGCTCGCATGCGGCGTAGGTGACGGTCCAGTTCGCCGCGGGTCAGGAAGTCCGCGAACGCGTGCTGTTCGATGCGGGCGGTGCCGCGGTCCGCCAGGAGTTTCTCGTGGCTGACCGCGTGCAGCAGGGCGGGGGGCACGACGAGCCAACCGATGCGCAGCGCCGGCGCGAGGGTCTTGCTGGCGGAGCCCGCGTAGATGACGTGGTCGGGGTCCAGACCCTGGAGCGCTCCGATGGCCGCGCGGTCGTAGCGGTATTCGGCGTCGTAGTCGTCCTCGATGGCGATCGTGTCGTGAGCGCGTAGCCAGGCCAGCAACGCGGTGCGTCGCTCGCCGGTCAGCACGACGCCGGTGGGATGTTGGTGGGAGGGCGTCAACACGACGGCGTCGGCGTCGGCGCGCTCGAGTTCGTCGATGCGTGTCCCGGCCTCGTCGACCCCGATCGGGACCGGCTCAAGGCCGGCGTGTGCGGCGACGAGGCCGTCTTCGGGGTTGCTCGGGTCCTCTAGGGCGATCCGTTTCGCGCCGGAGGCGGCGAGGGCGTGGCACACCAGCCCCAAGCCCTGTGTGTATCCGTTGGTGACGATGATGTGCTCGGGATCGGCGACGACGCCGCGCACGCGGCCAAGGTAGTCCGCCAGCGCCGAGCGTAGTTCCTGTACTCCGCGGGGGTCGCCGTAGCCGAGGTCGGCGTCGCTCATCGTCGCCAGCGCCTGACGCAGCGAGCGCATCCATGCCGCTCGCGGAAAGGTCGAGACGTCAGGGACGTTGGGGCGAAAGTCAAACCGCGGCTGCAGCGCTGCGGGGATCACCACCGGCGGCGCCTGGGTCGCGCTCGCGGCCGCGTCTGAGACGCGGGGGCGGGCACCTTGACGCAGGCTGAGGTAGCCCTCGGCCGCCAGCTGGGCATAGGCGTCGACCACGACCCGCCGCGAGACGCGCAGTTGGCGCGCCAGGTCGCGGGTAGACGGCACCCACGCGCCCGGTCGGAGCGCGCCGTCGCGGATGGTCTGCCGAAGCTGGTCCTCGATCTGCGCCCCGAGGGTCCTGGAGCCGTCGCGGGTCACAGAGACAAGCAGTTCCAGTGGCTGACTGGTCTCGTTTAAGGCCATGATTGTGGATCTTTCATCTGCACCAGTTGGAACTTAGCATCGGCGTATGCACTCGATCGCCTCATCCGCCGCCGCGCGACGCCTGTTCGCCACCTCGATCCTCGCGCGCCTCCCGCCGGCGATGCTCACCATCGGACTCCTCGTGCACTCGCAGCGCCTGACCGGCTCCTTCGCCGCAGCCGGTGTCGTCACCGGCAGCTACGCGATCGCGCTCGGTGTGGGCGGGCCGCTGCTCGGCAGGCTCGTCGACCGCCGCGGACAGACCTCGGTGCTGCTCGTGAGCGCCACGGTGGCCGCGGCATTGCTGGTGGCGATCGCGGTGCAGCCGGCGGGCGCCTCGCTCGCGGTCCTGGTCGTGCTCGCGTCCGGCATCGGGCTGGCCACCCCGCCGGTCGGCGCCTGCCTGCGCACCCAACTCCCCGCCCTCCTGTCCGATCCCAGCGCCGTCCGGGCCGCCTACGCCCTGGAGGCGTCGGTGGTCGAACTGACCTACATCTGCGGGCCGCCGCTGGCGCTCTGCCTCGGCGCGCTGTGGTCTACCGGCGGGGCCCTGGCGGCTGCCGGCGTCGTCTTGCTGGTCGCGACCGCCTGGTTCGCGGCGCAGCCGGCGTCACGCCGCTGGCGCTCGGCGCCCGCCGGACCGGCGCCGAGGGGAGGGTCGCTGCGCACCCCGGCGATGCGGACGCTGGTGATCGTTCTGACGGCCGTCGGCATGCTGCTCGGCGCCGACGAAGTTGCGGTCACCGCGGCCGCCAAGGCGCTTGACAGCACCACGGCCGCCGCCCCGCTGTTCGCGGTCTGGGGCGCCGGTTCGTTCCTGGGCGGCTTGCTCGTCGCCCGCCTCGGCGGCGGAGTCCGCACCGCCGCCGGGCTCGCGCTCGTCCTCGGGGCGCTCACCGCCGGACACCTTGCGCTGATCCCAGTGGACGGGGCCGCCCTCGCGCTCGGGGCCGTGCTGGTCCTTGCCGGCGCGGCGATCGCACCGACCGAAGCCGCCATCTACGCCATGGTCGACCACGCCGCCCCCGCCGGAACCATGACCGAGGCGTTCGCCTGGCTTGCCACCGCGATGGCGGTCGGTGGCGCGCTCGGGGCGGCCAGCGCCGGCGTCGTCGCCGACCGCGCCGGGCCCACAGCGGCGTTCGCGCTCGCCGGCGGGGCCGGCGCGCTCGCGATGCTCACCGCCCTGCTTCGGGCGCGCACCATCATGCCGCCACGTCACGCACCCGTCAGCGCCGGTCTTGATGCCGACCCTCCGCCTGGCCATCGCGCCACCGTGCTCCCACCGGTATCCGATGTCCCGCAGTCCGCCCTGGCGGAGGTCGGCGTCCCATGACGGCACCGGGCGGCTATCAGCTTGCCGTCGACCCACCGGTCGACTTCCGCGATCTCGCTCGCGCTTTGGCGAGCCTGTTTGACCGCGCCACCACGAGCGCTCAGACGACCACGAGCGCCATTCCCAAGGAGACATCATGAACGCCCATACGTCCACCGCCCACGCCCAGGGGCCGCTCGCGCAGACGCGCTGGCAGCTTGACCGGGCAGCCTCGACCGCGGAGTTCCACGTCCCACATTTCTGGGGACTGGTCACCGTCAAGGGACACTTCGAACATCTCGACGGCTACCTCCAACTCGACGACCGCGGGGGGCGCCAGATGACGCTGACGATCGACGCCACCAGCCTTCATACGGGCATCAAGCGACGCGATCAGCATCTGCGCTCCCGCGACTTCTTTGACACAGAAAGCCACCCGACGATCCGCTTTCGCTCCACCGGCGTGAGCGATCTCGGCGAGGGCCGGCTCCACGTCGAGGGTGAGCTCGAAGCCGCCGGCGCCCGCTTGGCGCTGACGCTGGAGCCAAAGCTTCACCAGACCAGCGACCATCTCGAGATCGACGTGACCACCACGGTCGATCAGCGGCAGCTGGGGATGACGTGGAGCCCATTCGGAATGACCAGGTCACCGGTCACCCTCAGCGTTCACGCCAGCCTGCGCAGCCAGTCATGACCGCGACGATCAGCCCCCAGGCGGTCACCGCGCTGACCCTGACCCGGCGCGCAGCGGCTCGGGAGTACCAGTTGACAGATGAGGACGGGCGGGGCGGCGCTTGCCTGCGCGTCGGGTGGCCGGTCCGGCGAGGAGAGATCGCGATCGACGGGCAGAGCTGGCCGGTGCGCCGCCACCTCCGGGGGGAGATCTCCGCGGGAAGCCAGGACCAGCCGCTCGTGCGCCTCTCGCGAGCCGCATCGCTCGTACCCGGATCCGAACCGCGCGCGAGCTGGGCGATCACCCGCTACCGAGGGGGGTATCAGGGCACGCTCACCCGAGGCCGCGACACCATCGTCCTACGCCTGGCCGCCCTCACCGGGCGGCGATTCGCGATCGAGCTCACCGGCGACTGGGAACGTCGCGACCTGGTCCTGCTGACAGGCTGCTTTGCGCTACTCGCCCGCTGCCGCAAGGACCTCGCAGTCATGATCGCCGTGAGCGGCTCGCACGGCAGCTAGATCGTCGATTCCGCGCGATCAGACGCAGTCGCTGATCGCGCGGACGAGACCACCACGACGCGCGGCGCCGTTACGGTTCTTAAGCGACCCGGGAATACATGGCTGATGGCGCACAACAGTCGGTCAGATGCTGAGTTGCTTGGGCGGATGCCGGCTGCGGATGCGGTCGGCGCGTTCTACGAGCGCCATGTCGATGCGGTGTTTCGGTTCGCGGTGCGTCGTTGCCGTAATCCGGAGGATGTTGCCGATCTCGTCTCGACAGTGTTCCTGGAGCTGTTCTCGGCAGCGCCGAGCTACGACCGCCGCCGAGGGGATGCGCGGCCGTGGCTGATCGGGATCGCTTCGCGATGTCTGGCTGATCAGCAGCGGGCCGGGTACGGCCGCGCTGCGCTGACGCAGAAGCTCGCGGCGCTGCCAGAGCTTCGCGACGAGGAGCACGACCGGGTCGAGCGGATGATCGATGCCGCGCGAGCCGCCCCGGCAGTCGAGCGGGCGCTCTCCGAGCGGCTGACCAGGGCCGAACGCGATTTGTTCTTGCTCGTCGCGGACGACGATCTCACGCCCGCGCAGGCGGCACGGTGTCTCGGGCTCACCTCCGTGGCTGCGCGCATGCGCCTGACCCGCGCGCGCCGCAAGCTCCGCGCCGCCCTGGCTGATCCCTCAGCGCCCGACGGCGCGGGGGAGCACGACGCAACCGTTGTCGGAATCAGAGGAGAACAACGATGAGCGATGAGTTCACCATGCCCGAGCAGTTCCGGTCAGACTTGCGCGAGGTCTTGCTCGCCCACTCATCCCCGGCGCCGCGGCGCCAGCCGCAGCCCATGCCCTGGCCGCGCCTGCGGCTCGGGTTCGGCGCGGCAGTGGCGGTGGGCGCGGCGGCCATCGCGGCGGTCGTGCTGGGGCTGGGCGCCGGCGGCACGTTGTCCCCGCAGCCAGCCTCGGCGGCGAGCGTGCTCAGAACCTCCGCCAACGCGCTGCAACGGTCGGGAGAGTCGCTGGCTCTAGCTCCAGGCGACTATCTCTACACCAAGACGGCGACCTGGTTCCGGTACACCCAACTCACTCCCCGGCCGATCGTGGTGCGCAGCATCCACGAGGAGTGGATTGCCCGTGACGGAACCGGACGCAACCGCAACGATGTCGTCAGCGGCTCCCGCGGACCGGGCGGGCCGGGCGACCCCACCCGATCCACGGACGACCGGCTCCGCGCAACGGCGCGGCCATTTCTGCTCTCGACGGTGCCGTCGATCTCACTTTCCTACAGGCAGCTGCGCCGGCTGCCCGCCGATCCGGCCGGCCTGACCGCGGTCGTTGACCGGATCGCGACCCGTTCCCGCGTCGCCCTCTCGTTTCCGGGCGGTCAACTGCAGGCCGTCGTGAAGTTCGCGCTGCTCCGCGGGCTTGCCCAAACGCCAGCGCCGCCCAGGGTGCGCGCCGCGCTGTATCGCGTGCTCGCCACCACGCCGGGGATTCGTCTCGTCGGCCGCCGGACCGACAGTGTGGGGCGGACCGGGGTTGCACTCGCCGTCACGCTCGCCGGCGCAGTCCGGCTCGAGTTGATTATCGATCCCTCGACCGGTGATCTGCTCCAGACGAGCCGCACCCTCCTGCATCGCAGTCCCTTGATGGCAGGACAGCCGGCGGGGCTGGTGAACCGCGTCACCTTCCTGCTCAGCGCAGTGGTCACGTCAACCCATTCCCGGCCGCGTTAGCCAGCCGGAAGGCAGGGGACCCACGCTGGATAGAGCGTCGAGTGTGCCCGTGTCCGGGCGTGGGGGTCCGGCGCGCTGGTCATGCCACGAGGGCGGGAACGCTGGATCGCTACGGGGCCGTCGGCCCATCCGCGAAGAAGTCCCGAAGGACCGGAGCCACGGCGGCCGGATCGATGTCGTGGGTCTGGCCGGTGAGGGTCAGGTGGCGACCGCTGGAGAGCTGAGCAGCGGCGGCCTGCGCGCCGGATTGCAGAAACCCCCAGCTGTCGCCACCGCTGAGCACCAGGGTTGGCGCGGTCACCGCGGTCAGCTCGGCGACCGGCAATGAGAGGTCGCCCGTGATCGTCGCGTCGTACACCAGTGTGTGCGCAACGGCTTCGAGACCGGGACGGAAGGGGGCGTCGCGAATCTGGGCGACGATCGGCTCGGGAAGGCCGATCCCCTGGAGCTGGTATAGCTCGACAGCGTCGCCACGGCGCTTGAGCGAGATCAGCCTGACCAGCTGGTCAGCGAGGTCCGCGGCCGGGGGCGGCCTGCTGTCATCCACGAGAAACGGCGGCTCGTACAGCGCCAAGCGGCTGATCGGCAGGCCGCTTGCGGCGGCCCGCAGCGCCAGCGTCGCACCGGAGGAGTAGCCGAACACGCACGACGCTCCATCCGTCTCGGCGATGAGCGCCGCGAGGTCCTCGATCTCCCGCGCCACGCTGTACGGGGCCGTGTCCTCGCTGTCGCCGCGCCCCCGGCGGTCGTAGTTGAGGACCATGAACCGGTCCTTGAGGGCCTCGGCGAGCGGGGCTGTCGTCGAGCGATCGTTGAAGGCACCGGCCAACATGATCAGCGGCGGCCCGGCGCCCAGCTGGTCAAAGGCGATCCTGGTGCCGTCTGCTGATGTCACTGTCTTCACGGGTGTCTCGATTCGTTGGGTTGCACAGAGGAGAAGAGTGGCGGCGCGGGTGGCGCTCGGGCGGGCGTCGGGTCGGGCTGAGGCCGAGCGTCACTCGGATGGCTCGCGCTGCGGTGCGGCGAGGTGAGGCCGCAGCCAGGTCCGCAGGATGCAGGCCGGAACCAACGCCTCGTTCTCGAGCGGTGGCCGGGTCGCGCGGTATGCCTGCGGAGACTGCCCGAAGGCACGCGTAAACGAGGTCGTGAAGGACCCGACGCTGGTCAGCCCCACGCGGTGACACACCTCAGTGATCGGCTCATCCGTCAGGCGAAGCAGCGACGCCGCCCGTTCCAGGCGCCGCGTCAGCAGGTATCGGTGGGGTGGCTCGCCGAAGGCGCGCCGAAACTCGCGAATGAAGTGGCTGCGAGAGATTCCTGCCGCTGCCGCGAGGTCGCCGTTCGATAGCCGGTCGTAGTACCGCGAATCCATCCGATCCTTGACACGGAGCAGCCGTCGGCTGCGTGCAAAGGCCGAGGCGCCCCTCCCATTGGCGCCCGGCACGAACTCGGCCGTCACCGCGCCAACGGCTGAGCGAAGCGCACCATGTTCCCCGACGGGTCTCGGACAGCGCAGTCGCGGACCCCGTAGGGCTGGTCGGTCGGCGGCTGTATCACCGGGCAGCCAGCCCGGGAGAGGGCATCGAAGACCGAATCGCAGTCGACGGTCTGAAAGATGGCGGCGGTGAGCGAACCCGCGGCCATGACACGCGACAACGCCGCCTGGTCACCGGGGCGACCTTCGGGGGTCTCCAGCGAGATCTCGATGCCGTCCGGCTCACCGGGAGCCGCCACGGTGAGCCAGCGCATCGAGCCGATCGGAAGGTCAGCGCGGACCTCCAAACCGACGAGATCGCGATAAAAGGCGAGCGCCTCGTCCTGGTCACGGACGGTGATGAAGCAGTGAGAGAGTCTGGTGACCATCGATAGGCCTCCTCGAGCGGTCGTGGGATTGGCGCCCTGCAAGACGTCCGCAGTGGCTCGGTGCTGACCGAGAGTGAAGCACACGATGCTCCTAAGTCGCAATGAGAGACTTCTATTTTAGGACTAGATGGTCTTGTATAGTCGTCAGGATGCGCCGACGCACTGTCTACTTCGACGGTTGTCCGACGGCCCACGCCCTCGATCTCATCGGCGACCGCTGGGCGCTTCTGATCGTGCGGGAGTTGCTGCTCGGCCCCAAGCGCTTCACCGACCTGCGTCGTGGGCTCCCTCGGATCAGCCAGAACGTCCTGTCGCAACGGCTTGACGACCTGGAGTCCGCTCAGGTTCTGGGGCAGCGGACGCTCCCACCGCCGTCCGCCTCCACCGTCTATGAGCTGACCGAGCGAGGCCTTGAGCTGGAGACCGTGATGACCGCCCTCGGCCGGTGGGGAGCACGTTCTCCCTCCCTTCCCGCGAGCGACACCCTCGGGATCGACACGTTCGTGCTCGGGCTCCGCAGTCTGTACCAGCCCGGGCGCCGGCGCCCCGACCGCAGCTACGAGCTCCGAATCGAGACAGACGTGTTCGAGTTCCGAGTCTCCGACGGTGAGCTCGTCATCCGCCGGGGGGCAGCCGAGCAGCCCGACCTGATTGCCAGGGTCGAACCCGGGTTGATGGCGGCGGTCGCACGCGGTGCGCGCCCGCTCGCTGACGCGATCTCGCTCACCTCAGACTCACCGGGCCGCGACGCCGGCGGGTTTGTCGGCCTGTTCCGGGCTGCGGAACCACCCGGCGTTGGGTGAGCCTGCTCCAGGACCGGTGCCGCGCCGACCTTGACGGTCTTGTTGTCTCGGACGCTGTGAGCGTGCATGATTGGTGGATGCAAACGGAACCCACCGATACTGAACACTGGCAGGGCGACGCGGCCGAGCTGATGGCACGCGATCTGGACGAGCAGGTCACCGAGCGTTACCTGGAACTCAACGGCACGCATCCGATGACCGCCGAGGACGATGCATACGTGGACGCGCACTTCATCACGGTCGAGGCGCTCGCCCGAACGGTCTCGCATGACGCGCGGGAGATCCGGCAGCTGATGCTCGCCGGGCGGCTCCCGCTGCCAAGCTACCTGCGTTCCGACGGCGCCCAGATGGTACCCCCGGATCTCCTCGAGCTCGCCACAGCTGCTGGCGGTGTCGAGGATCTGCAGGGTTGGTTCGTCAGCCAGTTTGATGATGGCGACACTGCGGCAGATGAGTGGGAGGCCTATCTCTCGGGCGGCTATGTCTGTCTGTGGCATGTGAGCCCGGCCACGATCAAACGCAAGGACGAGCTGTGCAGCGTGATTCGACAACTGCTGGAGCGGCCCGAGCCGGACTCCGGGAAGTGGCTGGCCGCGCTCCACGAGCGGGTCGATGAGCTTGATGCGCTTGAGCCCCCTTTCGCTCCCTATGATCGGTTGCGATTCGGCAGCGCGGTCTCCCGCGACACACTCATCACCGCCGTCCGCCGTGATTTCCCGCGCCGGACGTCGAGCGCGTAGCTCCGGGCGACGTCAATCCCCTGGCCCGGCGCCATGAGGCCTACGTGCAGCTCGCGCCCTGGGTGACGAGCTCGGCCGGCTGCGCACCGGGACCGGCCCGGAGGTAGGGGCGCAGGATGCCCTCAAGCGCGCGGACTACGTATACGGCGGCTGATTCGTGAAGCCGGCCGTAGCCAAGCACGAGGCCTCTGGCGTCGGTCCGCGTCACGCAGAATCGGGAGAGCGGGGACACGCGGATCTCCCGCTCCAGCGCGCGGGCAGCGATCGCCGCATCGTCAATCCAAGGGGGCAGAAGCAGCAGGGCATGCAGACCAGCGGCGATCCCGGTCACCGCCAGGTCCGGCAGCGCATGCCCGAGCTCCTGCACGAGCCGGTCGCGGCGCGCACGATATGCGGCCCTGGCCTTGCGGACGTGGCGGTCGTACTCGCCGCTACGCAGGTAGGCCGCCAGCGTGAGCTGATCGAGCGTCGGCGTGAACTCATCGACGACCGCCTTCTGGTGTAGAACGTCCTCCAGCAGTTCAGGCGGGACGACCATCCAGCCCAGCCGCAGCGCGGGAACCAGCGTCTTGGAGACGGTGCCCAGCTGAATGACTCGGTCGGGCGCGAGGCCTTGCAGCGCCCGCACCGGCTCGCGGTCGTATCGGAACTCGGCGTCGTAGTCATCTTCGACGACGACCGCGTTGGCGGCGTCGGCCCAGGCGAGCAGGCGGTGGCGCCGCTCCTCACTGAGGACCGCCCCCGTCGGGAATTGATGGGCGGGCGTGAGGATGACGGCGTCGGCGCGCAGCCCATCGACGAGCAGGCCGTCCGCGTCGACGTTCTGCGGCACGAGGGTGAGACCGGCGGCGCCAATTCGAATCCGCTGCCCGGTGTGGGACGGGTCCTCCACAGCGACCCGCAGGAGCCGTCGCGTGCGCAGGATCCGGAGAAGGAGGTCGATGCCCTGGGCGGTACCGTGGGTGATCACGATCTGCGCGGGATCGGCGATCACCCCGCGGGTCCGGCCGAGGTGATCCGCGAGCGCCTCGCGCAAGGCCAATTCGCCGCCTGGGTGACAATAGTCCAAGCTGGCTGCCGCGACACCCTGCCCAGCCTTGAGCGCTGTCGTCAGCCACCGGCGCACGCGGAAGAGGCTCACGTCGGGCGTTGTCGGACTGAGGTCGTAGCGCACGCGGACGCCGTCGGCGAGAGGCCGTGCGTCATGCTTGGGCGGCGGTGCCAACGAGGCGGTTACAGGCGCGGTGCGCCCGAGGGTGAGCAGGAAGCCCTGGGCGATCAACTGACCGTAGGCATCGGTGACGACGCCCCGGGAGACGCCGAGATCCTCGGCGAGTCTGCGGGAGGCCGGCAGCCGGACGCCAGGGCGAAGCGCGCCGCTGAGGATCGCGTCGCGGAGCGTGCGCTCGAGTGCCCCGCGGAGGGTCTCGTCAGGCTTGCGCTCGAACCTGCACCACGGCATCTGATCGGAGCTGACCGGGGTTGCGTTCTTCACCGAGTCTCACCATGCCAGACCCGAGGTGAATCGACGTCACGCGAACGCCCGCCGCGTCGCTCACGGCAGCTTGGTCCTGTCACGCGCGTCGTGTTTGGTTCTATGACTGTCATGTCGCGTCGCACGGCAACGGGCACGTCGTGCGTGGGTTGCCCTCCAGGCACCACGCCCGATCCCCCACATGCGAGTGACGCCCAGCGTCCTGGACCAACCAAATGGGTCCCCTCTGGTCCTGTACGCGCTCGACGGTACTTGGAACACTCCCGCGAGCATGGGATGGAGGACGCTGAGCGGCGCGCGATGCCGCAGCATGGACCGCTGGCGGGATAGTTGTAACCGAGCCGGTCTCATCATTGACGATGGCCAGGTGGTGCGCGCGCTCTCGCATCCGAGGCTGGATCGATGAGCGCGACCCTCACCTCACCGCCGTCGGGCGCGGACACGACTGGCACCTACCGCACCGTCACCGGCGAGATTGCAGCCCGCTCACCTCGGCAACTGTTCTGGCAGCGGTTTCGCTCTGATCGCGTCGCCCTGGCCGCGGCGGGGTTCATCGTCCTGCTCGTCGTGATCGCGGTGGCGGCTCCGTTGGTCGTGAAACTGCTCGGGGTGCCGGGGCCTTATGCGCAGGATCCGAACGCCACCGATGCATTCGGCAGCCCACTCGGTCCCAGCGCGGGCCATCCGTTCGGGGTCGATCAGCTCGGACGCGATGTCCTCGCTCGCGTCGTCTACGGGGCACGGGTGTCGTTGGAGGTCGGGATCCTGGGCACGGCCCTCGCCGCGGCCATCGGGACGGCGATCGGGCTTCTGGCCGGCTTCTACCGCGGTTGGGTCGACACTCTGCTCTCGCGACTGCTCGACGTGTTCCTCGCCTTCCCGGTGCTCGTCCTCGGCTTGGGGATCGCCGCGGCGTGCGGCGTCCGCGGATGCCTCGGGGGGCTTGTGCAGCCGGGGATGGCGACGGTCATCTTCGTCATCACGATCTCAACGTTCACGTACATCGCGCGCATCGTGCGAGGCCAGGTGCTCTCCCTCCGCGAGAAGGAGTTCGTGGAGGCGGCGCGCTCGCTGGGCGCGTCTGACCGGCGGATCGTGATGCGAGAGATCCTGCCGAATTTGCTCGCCCCCCTCATCGTCTACTCCAGCCTGCTCATTCCGACCAGCATCCTGCTCGAGGCGGCCCTGTCGTACCTGGGTGTCGGCATACGGCCGCCGGCGGCGAGCTGGGGGCAGATGATTTCCGAGGCCACGCCGATCTTCACCACGGCGTGGTGGTACATGGTCTTTCCCGGAGCAGCTCTGCTCCTCACCGTGCTCGCGTTCAACCTGCTCGGTGACGGGCTGCTGGACGCACTTAACCCACGCGGCGCGTCGCAATGATGGGGAGTCAGCGCGACACGCCCTTGAACCCGAGGAGGGAATTGTATGAGGAGCAGTCGCCACACCCTACCCGCGGCCGTCGTTGCGGGGGTGGTCATGATCGCGGTCACCGTCGCCGCGTGCGGCTCGACCACGTCATCATCATCGACGAGCGCGAGCGCAGGCGGCCGAAGTGCAGCGGCTGCGGTTCCGCTCAAACCGGGGGAAGACCCGTCACACCAGCCACTGTCTGGAGGTAAGCAGGGCGGCTCGCTCACCGTCTATTCGAGCGAGGACTTCCAGCACCTCGATTCGGGACAGTCGTACTTCTCCGAGGACTACCCCGTCGTGTATGCGACGCAGCGGCCCCTCTTCATCTTCACGGCGACGTCTCAGACGCAGATCGAGCCAGACCTCGCGACCGAGATGCCCACGACGGCAAACGGTGGGATCACGGACGGAGGACGCACACTGACCGTCCACATCCACCGCGGCGTGCGCTACGCCCCACCAGTCAATCGCGAAGTCACCGCTCAGGATGTCGCCTTCGCCATCGAGCGTGGCGCGAATCCGAACGTCTCCAACCCCTACTTCCTGTCGTATTTCGGCGCTGGGTCGCCGGCTCCGCTCACGGGCGCCGAGAGCCCGAAATACAGCGGCGGACCGATTCCGGGCATTCAGACGCCGAATCGGTACACGGTCGTCTTCCACATGAGCAAGCCGGGGGCCACGATGCTCATTCAGGCCCTCTTTCTGCCGTTGTCAGCGCCCGTGCCCCGCGAGTTCGTCGCGCCCATGGACAAGCACAGTCCCACAACCTACGGAGACACATACCTGACGGCGACGGGACCATACATGCTCAAGGAGAACACGAAGACGGGAGCGTTCTCCGGGATCGGGTATCAAACCGGGAAGTCCGCGGTCCTGGTCCGCAACCCCAACTGGAGCAGCGCGACCTACAGCGGCGCCTATCGCCCGCCGGCATATCTTGATCACATCACGTTCAACATCGGCGGCGATGCGAGCGTCATCGGACAGCAGGTGCTCAAGGGATCTGATGCGGTCCAGCTCGACACCCCTAGTCAGTCCATCGTCAAATTGGCCTACCAGCAGTACCCCTCACAGATCACGTTCACCCCAGGCTCCGGGGATCACTACGTCGCCATCGACAACCACCACGGCGTCTTCACCAATATCAATCTGAGGAAGGCGTTCTGGGCAGCGCTCGATCGTGCGGCGATCGTCAAGGCCCGCGGCGGAGCGCTGGTCGCCCAACCGATGACCCATTTCTTGTATCCCGGGGTCAGCGGCTATGAGCAAGCTGGCGGTGCCGCCGGGCCTGCGGTCGACTACAACACGGACGTGAACGGCAACCACGCGGTCGCGTGCAAGTACATGAAGCTGGCGGGATATCCGAACTGCCAGTACACGGGCCACCAGCAGGTCCAGGTGGTGAGCTCGACCAATGGGAACGTCCCCGCGATCACGCAGATCGTCAGCTCCGCGCTCACCAGTCTCGGGCTCCATCCACACGTATCGCTGCTTGACCAGTCGGTGATGTACACGAAGTACTGCCAGGTGCCCAAGCAGGAAGTCGACGCGTGCCCGGCTCAGGGCTGGGTCCGCGACTTCGCGGACCCCATCTCGGTCCTCTACGCGACGTTCTACGGGCCCTCGATCAACCAGGCGAACAATCCCAACGAGGGCCAGGTGAATGATCCTCAGATCAATGCGGCGATCAACTCCGCAGCATTGGTGGTCGACCCGACGGCGCGGACTCAAGCGTGGGCGAACGTCGACAAGATGCTCGTGGCCAAGGCCGTGGCCATCCCAGAGGAGTTTGACGCCCAGCCCAACATCAAGAGCAAGGATGTGCGCGGCGTCGAGGATGCGTGGAACACGGGCAGCTGGGACCTCACCTACACGTCGTTGACCAACCCCTAAGCAGGAGCCGCGGGTGCTGGGTGCCGTTTGGCCCAGCACCCGGTTCCGCCGTCCATCATGACCACCTACATCCTGCGTCGCGTGCTCTGGGGCCTGGTCCTCTTGGTGCTGGTCAGCGCGCTCACCTTCGTCTTCTTCACGATCTTCCCCGCCGCCGACCCCGCGGTCTTGCGCGCGGGTCGGAACGCTGGACCCCAGACGATCGCGTACATCCGTCACGAGCTGGGCCTCGATCGGCCGATCTACACCCAGTTCTACGTGTACATGCGGAACATCTTCCTCCACTTTGACTTTGGCTATAGCTATTACACGAACGCCTCCGTGCTCAGCCTCATCCAGGACCGGCTGCCGGCGACGCTCTCACTCACTGTTGGGGCGGTCGTGCTGTGGGTTCTCCTGGGGATTCCGGTCGGCATCGTCTCGGCGATCAAGCGCCACACCCTCTTCGACCGCTTCGCCATGGGCGCTGCGCTCACATTGGTATCGCTCCCGGCGTTCTGGTTCGGACTGGTGGTGCTGTTTCTGTTCGCGTCGGACATCGGTCGCTTCCCCGTGCTCCCGGGAGCCGGCGCCTACGTCGGGCTCACGGTCGATCCGGGCAAGTGGCTGACGGCGCTGATCCTGCCGTGGTGTGTGCTGGCCGGCAACCAAGCGGCCATCTACTCGAGGCTGTTGCGCGGGAGCCTGATCGAGGCGATGGGTGAGGACTACATTCGAACCGCACGGGCCAAGGGCCTGTCGGAACGGCGTGTGGTGTGGAAGCACGGAGTGAGGGCGGCGATCACGCCCGTTGTCACCGTCCTCGGGATCGATATCGGCCTGCTGTTGGGTGGCGCGATCATCACCGAGACGGTCTTTGACATCCCCGGGATCGGACGCCTCAACTACGACGCGATCATCCACTCGGACTTCCCCATCGTCCAGGGCACAGTCCTCCTGGCCGCTTTCTGCGTGATCGTCGCGAACATCGTGGTCGACATCGCATACGCGTACCTCGACCCTCGGGTGCGGTACGACCGGTGAGCGTCACGCCTCGCCCACCCCACGAGCCGCAGGGCGGCGATCGCGCGCCGGCCCCGGACGCGCAGACACGTGAGCCGCTGCTCTCCGTCGAGGATCTCCGCGTATCGTTCCGCACCGATGACGGTGTCGTCCACGCCGTCGACGGCATCTCGTACGCCTTGGAGGCGGGCAAGACGCTGGGGATCGTCGGCGAGTCGGGCTCGGGCAAGACCGTCTCGTCGTTGACCACGCTCGGCCTGACGCGGAGCAGGCGCTCCAAGATTGAGGGCCGGATCGTGTTCCAGGGCGAGGACATGGTCTCCATGGACGACGATGGCCTGCGCCGTGTCCGCGGCAATGAGGTGGCGATGATCTTCCAGGATCCGCTGTCGGCGCTGCATCCGTTCTACAAGGTGGGCGCGCAGCTCATCGAGGCGATGAGGGCGCATCGGGGCATCTCCAAGCCCGCGGCCCGTAACCGCGCGGCGGAGCTACTCGAGCTCGTCGGCATCCCCGACCCCAAGCGTCGCGTCGACAATTACCCGCACGAGTTCTCGGGCGGGATGCGCCAGCGGGCGATGATCGCGATGGCGCTGGCCAACGAGCCCAAGCTCCTGATCGCCGATGAGCCGACGACCGCGCTGGACGTGACCGTTCAGGCCCAGATCCTGGCCCTGCTCCAGGACCTCCAGAAGCGGCTGGGCACGGCGATCATCGTCATCACCCATGATCTCGGGGTCGTCGCGGAGATCGCCGACGAGATCTGCGTGATGTACGCCGGGCGGATCGTGGAGAGGGGGACCACGGAGGAGATCTTTCACGCGCCGCAGCATCCCTACACGTGGGGTCTGTTGAGCTCGATTCCGCGGCTGGACAGCCCCCGGGGAGAGGAGCTGGTCCCGATCTCGGGCCGGCCTCCGAGCCTGATCAACCGGCCCAGCGGCTGCCATTTTCACCCGCGCTGCCCGTACGTGCGCGACGCCCACAAACAGGTCGATCCACGCCTGCAGTCAGTCAATGGCTCCGCCAGCCATCTTGCGGCCTGCCTGCTGGAGAGCGCGGTGCGCGCGAGCATCTGGGATGGGATCCAGACCGGCCGCGACCGGGAATCGCTGGTGCGGTTGGCCTCGACCTCCGCTGAGCCCCAGGCCCCATCGCCGAGCCCCGTCAGCGGGGAGAGGGACAGGGCCTGGCCCCGACCCGCGCGCCACGCCTATGGTCGCCCGGACGTTGCCATGGAGGGCCACTGATGCCGGCGCTCATCGAGGTCCGCGATCTTGTCAAGCATTTCCCGATTAAGCGTGGGGTGATCTTTCAGCGTCAGGTGGGTGCGGTGAAGGCGGTGGATGGTGTGAGTTTTGATGTCAGGCAGGGGGAGACGCTGGGGATCGTGGGGGAGACGGGTTGTGGTAAGAGCACCACGGCGCGTTTGTTGTGTCGGTTGATGGATCCGACGTCGGGTTCGATCATGTTTGACGGCCGGGAGGTCGGGGCTCAGAAGGGTGATGATCTCAAGGCGCTGCATCGTGAGATGCAGATGGTGTTTCAGGATCCGTACGCGTCGTTGAATCCGCGCAAGTCGGTCGGCTCGATCATCTCTGACCCGTATGCCATCCATGGCCTTTACGGTGGTGATGGCGAGCGTAAGCGCAAGGTTCAGGACCTGATGGATCGTGTCGGCTTGAACCCTGAGCATTACAACCGTTATCCGCATGAGTTCTCCGGCGGGCAGCGCCAGCGGATCGGCGTCGCGCGGGCGATCGCCCTTGAGCCCAAGCTGCTGATTGCTGATGAGCCGGTGTCGGCGCTGGATGTCTCGATTCAGGCTCAGGTGCTCAACCTGCTGCGTGAGCTTCAGCGCGACATGGGTCTCACGTTGGTGTTCATCGCTCATGACCTGTCGGTGGTGCGCCATATGTGTGATCGCGTGGCGGTGATGTATCTGGGCCGGATCGTTGAGATGGCGGAGAGCGATGTGCTCTATAGCGTGCCGCGTCATCCCTATACCGGCGCGCTGCTGTCGGCGGTGCCGGTGCCCGATCCCAGCGGCGGTACCAAGGAGCGTCAGCTGCTCACCGGCGATGTGCCCAGTCCGGCCAACCCGCCGTCGGCGTGCCGGTTTCACACCCGCTGCCCCAAGGCCCAGCCCAAGTGCTCAGAGGTCGACCCGCCGCTTGAGCCAAAGGCGGGCGGCACGATCGCCGCCTGCCACTTCCCGCTCACCGACGAGGAGGTCGCCACCCGCCTGCCAGTGGCCCTCACGGGCGCGGGTGCCGCCCCGCGCAACGTTGACCCCGGCGACCCTCGTCGGCCAGGGGCCGTCGCGGGTCGGCACCGTCGCGAGCCCGGTGTCTCAACCGGCGCCGAGGGCCGTGGTTGACAGCTGATGCGCGGCGAGTGCAGACGGCGTATCGGGTGGGGTTTGGACCTGTTATTCGGCGCGTTAGAAGCGACAGACTGCCACCGAGTGACCGTCGTCGAGTTGCGCCAATACACGCTCGTTCCGGGGCAGCGTGAGGTTCTGATTGACCTGTTCGAATCCTCACTGATCGCACCGCAGGAAGCGTGCGGAATGCAGATCGTGGCTACCTTTCGTGATGGTGGGGACGCGGAACGATTCGTCTGGATCCGCGCGTTTCAGAACATGGACTCCAGGGCGCGCAGCTTGGAGTCTTTTTACGGGGGACCCGTGTGGCGCAAGCACCGGGTGGCAGCCAACGGGACCATGCTCAGCTCAGACGACGTGCTTCTCCTGCGACCGGCCTGGCCTGGGAGCGGCTTTGCCGATCTTCGCGGACGAGCGGCGGGCGTCAGCGACCAGGGCATCGTCGTCGCCATGGTTGTCACCTTGACGCACGCAGTCGGCGCTGGGGATCTCACTCACTTCCGCGCTGAGGTCGCCCCGTTGATCCAGAGCGCCGGCGCTGGGGTCTTGGCCTGCTTGATCACCGAGCCCTCGGTCAACCACCTTTCCTGCCCTCCCCGTACGCGAGGGCGAGCACGTGGTCGTGTGCTTCGCTGGCCTCAGCGGGCCGCGCGCAGACGAACTCGCGGTTCGGCTTCGCGCTGACATGACGCGCGCGATCCAGGGCTGGCCAGGCGCGGCGGGCTCGGACATGCGAGTGTTGGCGCCCACGCGGACGTCGCGCCTCACCGGGACGTCGCCGACCGTCCTCGCCGCCGATGAGTCACGCCAATGGGGGCGACGGGCGTGACGGAGCGCGTGAAGCGGCGCCGTCCGGGGTCGTTCAGGATCTCTGTCCCTGCATGGAAAGGTAAGTACCAAAGACGAGGATTTGCACGATTCCAAGCACCGCCGCTGACGGAGGTCAGACGCTGGTGGGGCGGACCGCGTCACCGGTGGATGCACAAGGCTCTGTGGGCGCGGCCGCACCGGCTTCGCTCAACGGCAGGTCTCAGCTGTGGATTTGTACGTCGTCCTTGACCCCGAGCGGCCGTTGCGCGCACAGCTCGAGGGCCAGCTGCGTGACGGTATGCGCGCCGGTCGGCTGCGTGGCGGCACCCGCTTGCCGCCGAGCCGGCTGCTTGCTGCCGAGCTCGGCGTGTCACGTGGCGTAGTCGTCGCCGCGTATGCACAGCTGACTGCGGAGGGCTATCTGGTGACGCACGGCAGTGGCGGAACCCATGTGGCGCCGGGACTCATCCGGCCTGACGCGAGGGCCCGCACGAAGATCCGGTCGAGCCGTCGCAGGCGGTTTGACCTGCGGGCGGGCCTGCCGGATACCTCCGCGTTCCCCCGGCGGGCGTGGAGTACCGCGTTCACGGCGGCGATGCGTGAGCTCCCCGACGCAGGTCTGCTCTACGGCCCCCCTCAAGGACAGCGTCGTCTTCGCCGAGCCATCACGGAGTACCTCGGACGGGCACGCGCGATCGCGGCCGACGAGGACCACACGCACATCACGTGCGGATCGAGTCATGCCTTGGCGCTCCTGTGGAGCGCCTTGCGCAACATGGGGGTTCAACGCGTGGCTCATGAAGATCCTGCCTGGGAGCGCATTCCGGCGACCATCTCCCAGGCCGGGCTGACGCCCGCACCGGTGCGGGTTGACGGGCGAGGGCTGTCCGCGGCCGACCTCTACCGCGCCGATGTCCAGGTCGTCGTTGTCTCCCCAGCGCATCAGTACCCCACCGGCGTCATCATGCATCCGAGCAGGCGGCTGGCGTTGATCCGCTGGGCGCAGGAGACCGGTGGACTCATCGTCGAGGATGACTATGACGCGGAATATCGGTTCGGCGTCAAGCCGGTGGCGCCGCTTCGGAGCGTCGCGCCCGACGTCGTCGCCTACGTCGGGACGGCCAGCAAGATCCTGGCGCCCGGGTTACGGCTCGGGTGGCTGGTCGTGCCGGCTCGACTGGCCGATCGCGTGACCGCTGAGCACGCCGTCACGTACACGCAACCGAGCGCGATCGCTCAAGCGGTCTTCGCGATCCTGCTCGAGCGAGGGGAGATCGATCGGCACCTGCGAAAGGCGCGGAGCACGTATCGCGCCCGACGGGCAGTGCTGCTCAAGTGTCTCGCCAGCCTGATGCCGTCGCTGCGTGTCACCGGCGGAGCAGCCGGCCTTCACCTCCTGGCGTGGCTTCCCGAGCGCGTGAGGGAGGAGGCCGTCATCGCCGCGGCCGCAGAGAGCGAGGTCGCCGTGGATGGGCTGCACAGCGCCTGCGCCGTCTCCAGGGATCTCGGCCAGGCCTTGGTCCTTGGCTACGGCGCCATCAACGAGTCCGCGATACCCCTGGCCATCACTCGGCTCGCGGCCTGCCTGAAGATCGGCGATGCGGATATGTCCACTTGATCTCGATGGACAGCCACCAGCTTCACGGCGCGAGCTCTCACGGCGGCGCCGGTTGACAAGCCTCAGTGCGGACCATAGGTTTCGGAAATGCGGAGAAGGGGTGTATCCGTCGTTGCGCTTGCCTGGCTTGTGCTCCTGCTTGGGTCCGGAGTGTCTGCCGCTGCCGCCAAGCCCCGGTCGCTGAGCTTCGCGCTCGACGGCTACCAAACCCGAGCCCCGATCAAGCTCAGCGTCGCGATCGAGGACCTTCCGCGGCCGAACATCGTCATGACCTGCCCGCCGAAATGTGCCGTCCAGTTCGGCCCGGGTACGAGGATCCCCTCGCCGGTGAGCTACCACATCGTCGATGAGACGATCGGCTCGCCGGAGTATGGGACCTACGTGTCGGCCGTCGGGTCGCCGTACGAGGTCGTCAGCTACGGGGCCTGCCAGCATCCGGCCCTGTCAGACAGACTGAGCAGCTCCTGCGCCGGAACGGCCTCGCGATCAACCCTGGTGCGCGTGCACCTGCAGTACCGCCCGCTCGTCACCCTGCTCGCGACAGGCTCGGTCGCTGACTACCGGCCCGGCAGTGACGCCGACGTGACGATGGACGCCCAGAACACCAGCACCACCGCCGGCGACAGCGCCGATTGCGACTTCACGATCGAGGCGGTCTCCGGCGAGCGCTGCCGCTATCGCCTCGATCAGGGTCCGGTCAGCGTCAGCACCAGCGACGGCGGCTTCTACTACACGTTCGGTGGCTACGTGAACGGGCCGTGCGCCGGCCAGGAGATCGGCGCGCCATTCCAGCATGGGTGCATGTTCACCCTCGGCGCGAGCGACGTCACCATCCAGGCCTCCGTCAGCCCTCCGCCTGACGCCGGGCGCGTCGCTCCGCTGGACTCGAAGGTGCCCACGCCGCCGGGATACCGCTCGCCGTTCGGCCCGCTCCGCTCAGACTTCCAGGCCGACCCGACCAGCCAAGCGCTCGACCAGGTGCTCAGCAACCTCTTCGACTCCCAGTACGGCCCGGGCACGGTGCAGTTTCAGATCTTCGTCTCGCTGGTGAAGGGCTCGGGCCTGACGATCACCGGGACCGGAGGACCGGGGGCTGGTGCGCACGCAGCCGGTCCACCGCTCTTCAGCGGCCGACTCCGGGCAACCGACGACGAGTTCGCGCCGCTCACCATCACGCTGACCCGGGCGGCGCAGCGGCTGTTCGCGAAGGCCGGACGCCACCGCGTCAGGATCACCGCCACGTACGCGCCGCCGACGGGGCCGTCGGTGAGTTCTACCCGCTCTGGTCGGGTCCGCGGCTAGCCCCGAGGCGACGACGGGCGTACCGCTTGGCGCTGGTCACCCACCCCAATGGCGCCACGCGAGGAAGCCAAGCGTCAGCAGCGTGATGACCGTCGCCCCGACGGTTACGAGCGCATACGTGATGTCGTGCTCGATCGTTAGAGCGAGAGCGAAGCACGCGACGGAGAGCATCCGCATGTCGTTCCCTGGTTCGGTTGCGATCGCCGTGAGCAAAGCGCGGTAGTTCCGCGCCCGAGCACCGAGATACACGTTTGAGACCATACGGCGCCGTCGTCGAGCGGCCGCGCGGACTCGTGCCACGATCCAAATGAGAGTCAGCCCGATAACGGCAGCGCTAAACACGGCAGGCGCCCCCGGTCGGCTGGTGTGTGGCACGAAGCATCTCTCACGTCATCGGCAGTCCGATCTCGGCGCTTGACGGCTACGAGGGAGTGACTTGCGTCGTAGCCGCACGGACGGTTTCACCTGACGACACACTGTCGATCGGCATACGCTGAAGGTCATGGCTCGAGGTCGGTCGCGCTGGTCCTTCAACGGCGAGCACGGGACTTGGCGGTCGAGCCGGACTTCCATCCGGACATGACAACTCGCACGATCATATTTGTGAGCGTTGGACGTTTATCGCGTGGCACGATGAGGAGTTAATGGACGACGTCATCGCGGTCAGGGCGCGCACGGATGAGGGGCAGGTGCGCTATTGGCTGACGTGGGGGCGGCTGTTTGACGCGGTTGATCCAGAGCCGATGATCGCGGCGGTCCGCCCGCAGCTGCAATGGCCGGGAAGGCGGGGGCAGATCGTGATGGTGGAGATTTGCGCGTCGTTGCAGGAGGCGTCGGACCAACCATATTTCTACGAGGGCCTGTTCTGGCTGAGCCAGACCCTCATCCCGTTCGGCGACGGCTACGAGGCTTGGACGCGCGTCATGCGTGACAGGCTCGCTGCGGGCCGGGAGCTCTTCTATCTCGGAGATCCCGAGGCTGCCGTGGGCTGATACCGGCCGTCTCCACGTGCCAAGCCTCTGTGGCGATGGGTGCTCATTCACGCACCTGGCCTTTCCGAAACGTCGCTCCGGCCACCGCGAAGTTCAGGGGGTCACCGAGGAGCGTCGTGCGCGCAGGGGTCGTCTCGGCGATCACGCGGCCGCGGCGGATGACGTAACGGCGGGTCGCACGCAGGCTGATGACGTCGATCGGAGTCGGGGCGTCGAAGATGACGCAATCGGCGGGCTTTCCCTCCTCGATCCCGTACTCATCCTCGACGCCAAGCGTCCGCGCCCCACGCTCGGTGGCGAGCCGGAGCATCTCGGTGATCTCCTCGCGGCCGCTCATGTAGGTGAAATGCAGCGCGAGATGGGCGGCGTCGATCAGGTCGGCCCTGCCCATCGGGTACCACGGATCGATGATCACGTCGTTGCCGAGCGACACGTTGACACCCTCGGCGAGCAGCTCCTTGAGTTGGGCGAAGCCGCGGCGCTTCGGGTAGGGGTCGAGGCGGCCCTGGATCAATGAGTTGGCGTACGGGTTGACGACGATGTTGATGCCCGCGCGGCGCAGGAACCCGCGCAGCTTCGAGGAGTAGTAGGGCTCATAGGAGCCCATCGCGGTGCAGTGACTCGCGGTCACACGGCCGGCGAGGCCGCTCTTGACCGTGTTGTCGGCCATCACCTCGAGATACCGCGAGCTGGGATCATCGGTCTCGTCGCAGTGGATGTCGATCCGGCGGTTGTGCGCCTTTGCGAGCTCGAAGATACGGTGCACCTCGCGAAGGCCGAGCTCCGCCGTCGGCTCGTAGTGCGGGATGCCGCCGACGCAGTCGACGCCGAGGAGGATCGCCTCCTCGAGCCGCTGCGCGTCGCCTTGGTGGGCGTAGAGCCCGTCCTGCGGGAACGCCGTCACCTGGATCGTGCACAGGTCGGCGAGCTCGTCGCGCACGCGCAGGAGCCCGCGGAGCATCGCGTCGTTCTCGCCCGAGACATCGGCGTGCGCGCGGATCCAGAGCGTCCCCTGGGCGGCGGACCAGCGGACGACTTCGCTCGCCCGGTCAAAGACGTCCTGCTCGGTCAGAGTCGGCTTGAGCTCGCCCCACACCTCGATCCCCTCGATCAGCGTCCCGCTCTGGTTGAACCGCGGACGCCCAGCGCTGAGCGACGCATCGAGGTGCAGGTGGCAGTCGACGAGGGGCGCCGTCACCAGCCGGCCCTCGGCGTCGATCACGTTCGGTGCGTCGAGATCGAGCCCCGGCGCGACCCGCGCGAAACGCGTGCCCTCCACCGCTATGTCGCGAAGGCGGCCGTCGAGCAGCCGCGCGTTGCGAACGATCAGATTGATCATCTGAGCGGGCTGCCGCGCCTCCGCTCAGGCGGCTTCGTCGGGGATCACCAGCGCTTCCGAGCGCTTGTCGTGGCTGATGGAGAAGAAGATCGCGTAGAGCACCGCGCTCAGCACGAACCCGACCTCGAAGGTCAGGTCGCCGATCCCTGGGTTGTGCTTGGCGATCAACCCCACGTACTCCGTCTGGGCGGAGAACAACCAGATCGAGATGCCCATGCCGATGAGCATCGCCACCGCCCCAGCCCACGGATTGTGCTTGCGGTCGAACAGGAACCCGTCGACCCGCTGACCACGACGCAGCACCCAGTCGGCGAAGAACACGCCGAGCCACGGCCCGATCCAGTAGGAGATCACGAGCAGGAAGTTCTCGTAATCGGAGCCCGCGTTGTGCAGCCCGGTCACAGCGACGACGAAGCCGATCGATCCGAAGCCCAGCGCGACGATCGCGCGGCGCATCTTCAACGGCAGCCGGATGCCGGTCGAGAGGAAGGACATGACGCCCGAGTAGACGTTCAGCGCGTTTGCCGAGATCGCACCCAGCGCGATCGCGATCAGCGTGATGTCAGCGACCGCGGTCGACATGTGAGAGGTGAACAGCGCGGTGGGGTTCGAATTGGTCCCGGGGATCGTCGCCGACGCCGCGCCGACAGTCTCGAGCGCGATGCACGACACCAACACGCCGACACCAGACCACAGCCCGGCGCTGCGGCTCGTCCCAGGCTTGAAATAGCGGGTGTAATCGGAGGCGAAGGGGTTCCAGCCGGCGGCGTATCCAAAGGAAGCGCCGACGCTCAGCAGGAAGCCTCCCACCCCCTGGGTGGTGTGCACCCCTCCCGGGCGGCTCTTGGAGAGGATCACGACCGAGGCGAGAACGAACGCTGCACCCAGGAAGGGCAGCATCCACCGCTCGAACACCTGAATGAGGTTGTGACCGTAGAAGGCGATCGTCGTCTGCACGATCCCGACGAACACGAGGCACACCCAGCCGGTGACCCCCGTGAGGGCATTCAGCGCGAGCGCGCCGCTGACGCTGTTGACGGCGAACCAGCCGATCCCGGCTGTCACCGAGTTCAGCCCAGCCGGCAGGAGGTTGCCGACCCAGCCGAACGAGATCCGGCTCTGGACCATCTGCGGGACACCGAACCTTGGGCCCCGGCTGCTCAGGAAGCCATGGGCGAGCGAGCCGAGGACCGTTCCAAGGATGATCGCCAGGACCGCGTCCCAGAACGACTGGCCGAAGAACGAGACGGCGATCACCCCGACGAACACCGTCGCGAACTCGAGGTTCGGGGATGTCCATGTCCCGAACAAGGTCCGGGTGACTCCGTGCCGCTCCGACAGCGGAATGAACTCCGCGCCCCCGGGCTCAACCGTCCCGACGGCGTCACCGTAGACGCCATCTCGAACCTCGGCGAGCACCCCTGTCTCTGGATCGAGAACCGCCATGACCTCACCTTCCGTGTTGAAACGCGGGCCGAAGCTATCACGGCCGCACCCGGGCGTTCGAAGTGAAAGCGACCAAATTCGGACATGACTCGATACGCCGGCACGGGCGCGCCGAAGCCTCCAGAGAGGTCGGTTCGTACTCGAAGAACAGCGCAGACTTCTATGATGCGGGATAGAACAACCGTTAAGCGGAAAAGTGAGGCGCCGTGGCACGCATCGACATCGACCACCTGACCTTGGAGCTCGGGCAAGAGCTCGACGCGCAGCTGGTGGACGCCGACGCGGCGCTCGCGGCGCAATTCCCTGGCGATCGGGCCTCTCGCCAGCCGGTGCACACCGTCTACGTCGCCGCCGACCGCTATCACGCTGCGCTCGTCCCGGAGTGGGGCGCGGAGGCGCTCGCCGCGCTCGATGCGCACCGTGGCCTGTACGCCGAGCTCGTCGGTGACGATGAGATCGTGGCGCGCGTGCGCCGCAAGCTCGCCGTCGAACCGATCGAGGACCTGCGGATCGACTTCGAGGATGGGTATGGCACCCGGCCGGGGCCCATTGAGGATGGCGATGTGGCAGCGGCTGGCGCCGCGCTCGCGGCGAGCCTGTCCGAGGCGCACCGGGTCGCCGTTCTCGGGCATCCGGATCAAGAGCCTCGAGGCGCCGACCCGGCACCGAGCGGTCCGCACGTTCATCGCGTTCGTCGGCGCCCTCGCCGGCTCCGGCGCGGGGCTGGATGGGTTCGTGACCACACTGCCCAAGGTCACGAGCGTCGAGCAGGTCGAGGCGATGGTCCATCTGTGCGAGCGCGCCGAGGGCGCGATGGGCGCTGCGGGACTGCGCTTCGAGATCCAGGTCGAGACGCCGCAGTCGATCCTGAGCCCGGACGGCGCGGCGCTCGTGGCGAGGATGGTGCACGCCTCCGCGGGCCGGTGCACCGCGCTGCACTACGGCACCTACGACTACTCCGCGTTCTGCGGGATCGCCGCGCCGTATCAGAGCATGGCGCACCCGGCCGCCGACCACGCCAAGCTCGTGATGCAGGCGGCCGCGGCCGGCACCGGGGTGCGGCTCTCGGACGGCTCGACCAACGTCCTGCCGGTCGGCGACAGCGCCGGGGTGCGCCGCGGCTGGGAGCTGCACCTGCACCTGGTGCGCCGGTCATTGGAGCGCGGCTACTACCAGGGCTGGGATCTGCACCCGGCCCAGCTGCCGACCCGCTACGCCGCGACCTACGCCTTCTACCGCGATGGCCTCGTCGAGGCCGAGAGACGGCTGCGCGACTACTTCGAGCGCACGGATTCCGCGATCCTCGACGAGCCGGCGACCGTCCGCGCGCTCGCCGACTTCGTGCTGCGGGCGCTCCATTGCGGCGCCGCGGCCGCGGACGAGGTGGAGGCGGCCACCGGCCTCGACGCCGACCGGCTCGCCGAGCTGGCTCGCCCGACCCGTTGACACGAGCGCCCCGATCGCCGTAGTATTTCCGACATACGGTAGTGCTTTTCCGTTGAACGGAAGCAGAACCAATACGGATCGAACCGCGACGAAGGAGCCTCCCGCATGGGCATCTCGCTCGGAGCAAATCAATACGGCAAGGCGGAGAACCGCGTCGTGCGCATCTATCGCGACACCGCTCGGCACGAGCTCGTCGACCTCAACGTGTCGACCTCGCTGCGCGGCGACTTCGCCGACGCGCACATGACCGGCGACCAGGCCGACGTGCTGCCGACCGACACCCAGAAGAACACCGCGTTCGCGTACGCCAAGCGGCACGGCGTGAGCTCGCCGGAGGACTACGCGATCGCTCTGGGCCGGCGCTTCCTCGAAGCGGCGCCCAAGGCCGACAGCGCCCAGATCCGGGTCGAGCAGTACGCCTGGGATCGCATTGCGACCGGGCCCGACGGCCACGACCACGCGTTCGTCCGGCGCGGCGACGGAACGCGGACGACCGTGGTCACCGTGCGCGACCGAGGCGACGCCGAGCACGTGTCGGTGGTGTCGGGCCTGACCGACCTGGTGCTGCTGAAGTCGACCGGCTCGGAGTTCCGCGGCTTCCTCAAGGACGAGTACACGACGCTTCAGGAGACCGACGACCGGATCATGGCGACCTCGCTGGTCGCCCGCTGGCGCTACGCGAGCACCGACGTCGACTGGAACGCCGGCCTACGACTCGATCCGCGCGACGTTGCTGGAGACGTTCGCCACGACCTACAGCCGCGCGCTGCAGGAGACGCTCTACCTGATGGGCACGCGCGTGCTCGAGGCCCACGACGACGTCGTGCGAGATCAGGTTCTCCGCGCCCAACAAGCACCACTTCCTCGTCGACCTCGAGCCGTTCGGGCTGCGCAACGACGGCGAGGTGTTCATCGCCGCCGACCGGCCGTACGGCCTGATCGAGGCGACCGTGGCGCGCGACGACGCCCCCGACCCGGGCGACGCCTGGCTCGCCGTCCCGGCGTTCGCCTGAGCCGGAGCGGTCCCATGGACGATCACGGACTGGACTACCTGGTCAACTGCTCGATGCTGTTCACCGAGACGGCCGCTGCTGGAGCGCCCCGCCGCCGCTCGGGCCGCCGGCTTTGACGCGATCGAGTTCTGGTGGCCATGGCCGCAGCAGCCGGTGCCCGGCGATGCGGAGATCGACGCCTTCGTGCGCGCGGTTCGCGACGCCGGCGTTCGGCTGATCGGGCTGAACTTCTTCGCGGGCGACCTCGCCGGCCCCGACGCCGGCGTGCTGTCGATCCCGGACCGCTCGGCGCAGTTCCGTGACAACCTCGACGTCGCGGTCGGCATCGGCGAGCAGCTCGAAGTGACGGCGTTCAACGCGCTGTACGGCAACCGGGTCGACGGGGTCGCGGCGGCCGAGCAGGACGAGCTCGCCCGCGACAACCTCGGGCGCGCCGCCGACGCGGCAGCCCAGATCGGCGCCACCGTGCTCGTCGAGCCGGTGAGCGGCCCCAAGCCCTACCCGCTGCGCACGGCCGACGATGCCGTGGCGGTGGTCGACGCGGTCCGGGCGGCCGGACACGAGAACGTCGGGTTCCTCTGCGACCTGTTCCACCTGGCCAACAACGGCGACGATGTGGACGGCGCGATCGCGCGGCACGCCGACGTCACCAGCCACGTGCAGATCGCCGACCACCCCGGTCGGGGCGAGCCCGGCAGCGGCGGGCTGGACCTCGACCGCCACCTCCGCGACCTCGCCGACCGCGGATACGCGGGCTGGGTGGGCCTGGAGTACAAGCCGACCACCGACACCGAGACGAGCCTGCACTGGTTGCCGACGAGCGGCGCGCGGCTCGAGCCAGAAAGGACGAGCATGAGCACGATCGGTTTCATCGGCCTGGGCATCATGGGCAGCCCGATGGCGGTCCACCTGCAGGAGGCCGGCCACGAGGTGCAGCGGCTACAACAAGCGGCGCGACACCACCGGCCCGCTCGTCGACGCGGGCGGCCGCAAGGCGTCCTCGATCGCCGACGCGGTGCAGGGCGCCGACGTCGTCGCGATCATGGTGCCCGACTCCCCCGACGTGCAGGAGGTGCTCACCGGCCCCGACGGCGTGTTCGACAGCGCCGCTTCCGGCACGCTCGTGATCGACTTCTCGAGCATCCGGCCCGACGTCACCGCCGAGCTGGCCGCGACCGCGAGCGAGCGGGGCCTCCGGCTCCTCGACGCGCCCGTCTCCGGTGGCGAGGCCGGGGCCAAGGACGCTGTGCTGTCGATCATGGTCGGCGGCGCGGCCGAGGACTTCGCGGCCGCCAAGCCGATCTTCGACGCGGTCGGCCGGACCGATCGTGCACGTCGGGCCAAGCGGCGCCGGCCAGACGGTCAAGGCGGCCAACCAGCTCATCGTCGCCGTCAACATCGAGGTGGTCGCCGAAGCGCTCGTGTTCCTCGAGGCCTACGGAGTCGACACCGAGGCCGCGCTCGACGTGCTCGGGGGTGGATTGGCCGGCTCGAAGGTGCTCGAGCAGAAGCGCGAGAACATGCTGGGCGCGATCGTTTGACCCGGGCTTTCGCATCGACCTGCACCACAAGGACATGGGGATCGTCACCTCAGCCGCGCGGGAGGCCGGCGTGATCCTTCCGCTCGGCGCGATCGCCGCGCAGCTGATGGCCTCGGCGCGGGCCTGCGGCGACGGCGACCTCGACCACTCGGCGCTGCTGCGCGGCGTCGAGCGGCTCGCCGGACGGGAACCGGGGCAGCCGTGACGCGCGACCGAGCGTCGAGCTCGGCCCTCTCGCGCGCCTGACTGACGTACACGAGTGAAACGGAGCGATGACCGAAATGGCACGCATGACCGCGGCGCAGGCCGCAGTGAGCATCTTGAAGGCGGAAGGCGCCACCCACCTGTTCGGATTGCCCGGCGCGGCGATCAACCCGTTCTACAAGGCGATGCAGCTCGACGGCGGACTGCGCCACACGCTCGCCCGACACGTGGAGGGCGCCTCGCACATGGCCGAGGGGTACACCCGCGCCGCGCCCGGCAACATCGGGGTCTGCATCGGGACGAGCGGACCGGCGGGCACCGACATGATCACCGGGCTGTACTCGGCGTCCGCGGACTCGATCCCGATCCTGTGCATCACCGGCCAGGCGCCGGTGGCCAAGCTGCACAAGGAGGACTTCCAGGCGGTCGACATCGCGTCCGTGGCCAAGCCGCTCACCAAGATGGCGGTGACGGTCATGGAGCCGGGGCAGGTGCCAGGCGTCTTCCAGCAGGCGTTTCACCTGATGCGGTCCGGACGCCCCGGGCCGGTGCTGATCGACCTGCCGATCGACGTCCAGCAGGCCGAGATCGAGTTCGACCCCGCCACCTACGCGCCGCTCGAGGTCTTCAAGCCCCGGGCGACCCGCGCCCAGATCGAGCGCGCGCTCGACATGCTCCAGGCGGCGCAGCGGCCGCTGATCGTCGCCGGCGGCGGGGTCATCAACGCCGACGCCGCGGAGGCGCTCGTCGAGTTCGCCGAGCTGACCGGGGTGCCGGTGGTCCCGACGCTGATGGGCTGGGGCACGATCCCCGACGACCATCGGCTCAACGCCGGGATGGTCGGGCTGCAGACCTCGCGCCGGTACGGCAACGCCTCGCTGCTGGCCGCCGACTTCGTGCTCGGGATCGGCAACCGCTGGGCCAACCGGCACACCGGCGGGCTCGCCACCTACACCGCGGGCCGCACGTTCGTCCACGTCGACATCGAGCCGACGCAGATCGGGCGGGTGTTCGCGCCCGACTACGGAATCGTCTCCGACGCCGGCGCGGCGCTCGAGCTGTTCGTGGAGGCCGCCCGCGAGCGCGACCTCCCGGACCGCTCCGAGTGGGCGGACGAGTGCGACGAGCGCAAGCGCACGATGCTGCGCAAGACGAACTTCGACGCCGTCCCGATCAAGCCGCAGCGGGTCTACCAGGAGATGAACCGCGCGTTCGGCGAGGACGTCCGCTACGTGAGCACGATCGGGCTGTCGCAGATCCAGGCCGCCCAGCTGCTGCACGTCTACCGCCCACGGCACTGGATCAACGCCGGGCAGGCCGGCCCGCTCGGCTGGACCGTGCCTGCCGCACTTGGCGTCGCCACCGCTGATCCGGACGCGACCGTCGTGGCGCTGTCCGGCGACTACGACTTCCAGTTCATGATCGAGGAGCTCGCCGTCGGCGCGCAGTTCAAGATCCCCTACATCCACGTCGTCGTCAACAACGCCTACCTCGGGCTGATCCGCCAGTCGCAGCGCGGGTTCGATATGGACTACTGCGTGCAGCTGTCGTTCGACAACGTCAACTCTCCCGGGGTCAACGGCTACGGCGTCGACCACGTCAAGGTCGCCGAGGGTCTGGGCTGCAAGGCGCTGCGGGTGTTCGAGCCCGACGAGATCCTGCCCGCGCTCGAGCAGGCCAAGGAGCTGATGGCGGAGTTCCGGGTGCCGGTCATCGTCGAGGCGATCCTCGAACGGGTCACGAACGTGTCGATGGGGACCGAGCTCGACAACGTCACCGAGTTCGAGGAGCTGGCGATGACGCGGAGCCGACGCGCCCACCGCGGCGTATGCGAACCTCGACTGATGGCGAGGGTGCTGCTCGCTCCGGACAAGTTCAAGGGGACGCTGAGCGGGGCCGAGGTCGCCGCGTCGCTCGCCGAGGGCATCCGGAGCCGGCGGCCGGCCGCCGACGTGGTGGCGGTGCCCGTCGCCGACGGCGGCGATGGGTCGCTCGCCGCGTTCGAGGCGGCCGGCTTTGAGCGCATCGCGCTGCACCGCGACCGACGCCACCGGGCGGGCCGCGCCGACGTGGTACGTGCGACGCGGCGAGGAGGCGGTCGTCGGAGCTGGCCGAGGTGGCCGGGCTGGCGGGACTGCACGGCGCGCTCGCTCCGCTCACCGCGACCAGCCGAGGCCTCGGGCGAGGTGATCGCGCACGCGCTCGACGCCGGCTGCACCCGGGTGCTCGTCGGGATCGGCGGCAGCGCCTCGACCGACGGCGGGCTCGGCCTCGTCCAGGCGCTCGGCGCCCGGGTGCGCGATGCGTCGGGCGCGGAGGTCGGACCGGGCGGAGCGGGGGCCGCGACGGCCGCCACGCTCGATCTCGGCGGGCCTGCATCCGCGGCTGGCGCCGGCGCGCATCGAGGTCGCCTGCGACGTCGACAACCCGCTGACCGGGCCGGAGGGCGCGGCCGCCGTCTACGGCCCGCAGAAGGGCGCCGACCCCGACCAGGTGCGCCGAGCTCGACGCGGCGCTCGCGCACTGGGCCGACGTCGTCGCCGCGGCGACCGGCCACGACCACCGCGCCGACCCGGGCGCGGGCGCGGCCGGCGGGGTCGGGTTCGCGGCGGTCGCGATCCTCGGCGCCACGCTGCGTCCCGGCGCCCAGCTGATGCTCGACCAGCTCGGGTTCGCCGACGCGCTCGCCGGCGCGGACCTGGTCGTCACCGGCGAGGGGTCGCTGGACGAGCAGACGCTGCGCGGCAAGGCACCGGCGGCCGTCGCCGCCGCCGGCCGCGCCGCGGGAGTGCCGGTCATCGCCGTGGCCGGTCGCTGCCTGCTCGACGCCCCGCGGCTGCAGGCCGCCGGCTTCGACAGCGTCTACACGCTGCTCGACGAGGCCGCCACGCCGCAGCAGGCGCTCGACGAGGGCGCCTCGCTGCTGCGGCGGATCGGCGCACGACTGGGCGATCGGCTGCCCGATGGCTGAGCCGGTGGTCGACCGGGCCTTCGTCGCCGCGCGCGCGGTCGTCGACGGCGCCGAGCGGCCGTGCGTCGTCACCGTGCGCGACGGGCGCATCGCGGCGGTGCTCGACGCCCGGGCACCGCCGATCGGTCGCCGCCCGCGAGACCGTCCGGCTGGCCGACGACGAGGTGCTGCTGCCCGGCCTCGTCGACACGCACGTGCACATCAACGAACCGGGCCGCACCGAGTGGGAGGGATTTGACACCGGCACCCGCGCCGCGGCGGCCGGCGGCGTGACGACCGTGATCGACATGCCGCTCAACAGCATCCCGTCGACGACCACCGTCGCCGCGCTGGCGGTCAAGCGCGACCAGGCGGCCGCGCAGGCGCACGTCGACGTCGGGTTCTGGGGCGGCGCGGTGCCCGGCAACGCGGGCGAGCTGGAAGGGCTGCACGCGGCGGGGGTGTTCGGCTTCAAGTGCTTTCTGGTCGACTCCGGCGTGCCGGAGTTCCCGCCGCTGGACGCCGCCGGCCTGGAGGTGGCGATGGCCGAGACCGCCCGGCTCGGCGCGCTGTTGATCGTGCATGCCGAGGACGCCGAGCTGATCGCGGCGGCGCCGGCGCCCGGCGGCCCGGCGTACGCGACATACCTGCGCTCGCGGCCGGCGGCCGCCGAGGAGCGGGCGATCGACGCGCGTCCTCGCCGCGGCCCGCATCGGCACCGCCCGCCCACGCGCCCACGTGCTGCACCTGTCGAGCGCCGGCGCGCTGGCGCAACTGCGCGCCGCCCGCGCCGGCGGCATCGACGTGACGGTCGAGACCTGTCCGCACTACCTCGCGATTGGACTCCGGCGCGATCGACGACGGCGCGACGCAGTTCAAGTGCGCCCCGCCGATCCGCGAGCCCGACAACCGCGAGCGGCTGTGGGACGGGCTGCTCGCCGGCGAGATCGACATGATCGTCTCCGACCACTCCCCGTGCACCGCGGACCTCAAGCGCCTGGACACCGGCGACTTCGCCGCGGCGTGGGGCGGGATCGCGTCGCTGGAGCTCGGCCTTCCGGTCATCTGGACGGAGGCCCGCGCGCGGGGCCGCGGCCTCGCCGACGTGGTGCGCTGGATGGCGACCGCTCCCGCCGATCGCGTCGGGCTGACCGGACAAGGGCCGGATCGCGGTCGGTGCCGACGCCGACCTGGTCGTGTTCGACCCGGAGGCGGAGTTCGTCGTCGACCCGTCGCGCCTGCAGCAGCGCAACCCGGTGTCTGCCTACGCCGGGCGCCGGCTGACCGGCGTGGTCCGCCAGACCTGGCTGCGGGGCGAGCAGGGTCGACCCATCGAGCGCCGCCGGTCACGGCAGACTGATCGAGAGAGGAGGGCAAGGGTGACGAGCTACTACGTGCCGCGCGGCGGGCTGCCCGGCCAGACCGAGCTGGCGACCGACCGCACGCGGTTCACCGAGGCCTACGCGCTGCTGGCCAAGCGCACGATGCGCGACATCGTGACCAGCTACCTGCCGTTCTGGGAGGACACGCGGCTGTGGGTGCTCGCCCGGCCGCTGTCGGGGTTCGCGGAGACGTTCTCGCAGTACATCGTCGAGGTCGGCTCCTGGTGGTGGCTCGGATCGCCCGGAGTCGGATCCGGGCGCCGAAGCGGCGCTGTTCGTCGTCGATGGCACCGTCGAGCTCACGATCGAGGGCGTCGCGCACGTCCTCGAACCCGGGGGATACGCCTACCTGCCCCCCGGCAGCGCCTGGACGCTGCACAACCGCGCGGCCCGGTCGGCGTCGTTTCACTGGATCCGCAAGGCGTACCAGTCGCGTCGCCGGCCTCGACGCGCCTGAGCCGGTGATCGCCAACGAGCGCGAGATCGAGCCGGTGGCGATGCCCGACACCGACGGCGCCTGGGCGACCACGAGGTTCGTCGATCCCGGCCGATCTGCGCCACGACATGCACGTCACGATCGTGACCCTGCAGCCCGGCGCGTCGATCCCGTTCGCCGAGACGCACGTGATGGAGCACGGCCTCTACGTGCTGCAGGGCAAGGCGGTGTACCTGCTCAACCAGGACTGGGTGGAGGTGGAGGCCGGCGACTTCATGTGGCTGCGCGCCTTCTGCCCGCAGGCGTGCTGCGCGGCGGGGCCGGAACCCGTTCCGCTACCTGCTCTACAAGGACGTCAATCGCCACGCGCCGCTCCTCGCGGCAGTTCGATCTGAGACGGCCGGCCGCAATTCCGCATCACAGAAAAAGATTTCCGATTTCCTTGCCCGCGGCGAGGGGTGAGGTGTACAATCAGCCAGGGCTCGCAGAGGGCGTCTGCATGAATCACGACACTCCCCGACGACGTCGGCCGAGCCATCGAGAGTCAGTCGAGAAGGACGGAGAGACGGTGGCTGCCGAGGTCAGAATCAACGGGCGCAGATACGCCGCTTGGGCGACGTTGCGGTGTGGACCACGGCGCTTGACTTCCTGCGCGAGCAGGGCCTCACCGGCTGCAAGGAGGGCTGCGCCGAGGGTGAGTGCGGCGCCTGTTCGGTCATGGTCGCGCGGCCGGGGCTGACCGCGCCGACCGAATGGATCGCGATCAACGCCTGCCTGGTGCCGATCGCCGCGCTCGACGGCCAGGAGGTGATCACCGCCGAGGGGCTCGGCGACGCCGACGCGCTGCACCCGGTTCAGTACGAGATGGCGGTGCGCGGCGGCTCGCAATGCGGCTACTGCACGCCCGGGTTCATCTGCAGCATGGCCTACGAGTACTACCGTCCCGACCGCGCGTACCGGCCAACGGACACGCCGACGCCGAACACGGCCCCAACGGCTTTGACCTGCACGCGCTCAGCGGCAACCTGTGCCGCTGCACCGGGTACCGGCCGATCCGGGACGCCGCGTACGCGCTCGGTGAGCCGGCCGACTCCGACGAGCTCGCCGCTCGGCTGCGGCAGCCCGCGCCCGCCCCGGTGCCCACCCGGCTGAGCCGTGACGGTCTCACGTTCACCCGTCCGGCGACGCTCGCCGAGGCGGTGGAGCTGCTGCACGAGCGGCCGGAGACCGTCCTGATCGCCGGGTGCACCGATCACGGCGTCGAGGTCAACATCCGCGGCAAGCGCGCCGAGTCGGTGCTGGCGATCGAACGCCTGCCGGAGCTGCGGAACCTGACGGTCGACGCCGACTGGATCGAGATCGGCGCCGCGCTCTCGCTGACCGAGATCGAGCGCCAGCTCGAGGGTCGCGTGCCGCTGCTGGCGGAGCTGTTTCCGCAGTTCGCCTCGCGCCTGATCCGCAACGGCGCCACGCTCGGCGGCAACCTCGGCACATGCTCGCCGATCGGCGACAGCCCACCCGTGCTGCTGGCGCTCGGAGCGCGGATCGTGCTCGCCAGCGTCGAGGGCGAGCGAGAGGTCGAGCTGGCCGACTACTTCACCGGCTACCGGACGAGCGTGCGGCGCGCTGACGAGCTGATCCGCGCGATCCGGATCCCGCTTCCGCTCGCCCGCCTGTCGGCCTTTCACAAGATCGCCAAGCGGCGATTCGACGACATCTCGAGCGTCGCGGTCGCGTTTGCGATCGACCATGACGACGCCGGGATCGTCCAGCGCGCCCAGGTCGGTCTCGGCGGCGTGGCCGCGACCCCGTTGCGCGCGACCGCCACCGAGGCGGCACTCGTCGGCAGCGCCTGGTCGCATGAGACGGTCAGCGCGGCCGCGGAGATCCTGGGCGCCGAGGGCACCCCGATGAACGACCACCGGGCCAGCACCGATTACCGCGCGGCGATGCTGAGGACGAGCCTGCTGAAGCTGTTCGCCGACCACCCGGAGGCCAAGCTCGGCGGAGTCCCGGCATGACCAGATCGATGGGAGACCAGACATGAGTGAGCTCGCCACGCGGCCCGAGAGCCCGGCGGTCGGGATCGCGGTCCCGCACGAGTCGGCGGTCCTGCACGTGACCGGCAAGGCGCTCTACACCGATGACCTGATCTATCGCACGAAGGACGTGCTGCACGCCTATCCCGTGCAGACGTCGTACGCGCACGCCCGGATCGTCTCGATCGACGTCGAGCCGGCACTGGCGGTGCCGGGTGTCGTCCGGGTGCTGACCGCGGCCGACGTGCCCGAGGGCGGGGTCAACGACGCGGGCGTCAAGCACGACGAGCCGCTGTTCCCGACCGAGGAGATCATGTTCTTCGGTCATGCGGTCTGCTGGGTGCTCGGCGAGACGCTCGAGGCCGCCCGGCTCGGCGCCGCCGCCGTCGTCGTCGAGGCCGAGCCGCTGCCGTCCTACATCGAGGTCACCGAGGCGATCGCCGCCCACAGCTTCCAGGGGGCACAACCGCGGATGGTTCGCGGCGACGTCGACGCCGCGCTGAGCGAGGCGACGCACGTGTTCAGCGGCGAGTTCGAGTTCTCCGGGCAGGAGCAGTTCTACCTGGAGACCCACTGCGCGCTCGCGCTCGTCGACGAGAGCGGGCAGATCTTCGTGCAGTCGAGCACCCAGCACCCCTCCGAGACGCAGGAGATCATCGCGCACGTGCTCGGCCGGCGCGCCTCCGAAATCACCGTGCAGTGCCTGCGCATGGGCGGCGGGTTCGGCGGCAAGGAGATGCATCCGCACGGCCTGGCCGCCATCGCCTCGTTGGGCTCGGTCCTCACCGGCCGCCCCGTGCGCCTGCGGCTGAACCGCACCCAGGACCTGACGATGTTCGGGCGCCGGCACGGGTTCCACACCGACTGGCGGGTCGGCTTCGACTCCGACGGTCGGCTGCTCGCGCTCGAGGCGACGCTGACCGCCGACGGCGGCTGGAGCCTGGACCTGTCAGAGCCGGTGCTCGCGCGGGCCCTGTGTCACATCGACAATGGCTACTGGATCCCACACGTGCGCGTCAACGGCCGGATCGCCAAGACCCACAAGCAGTCGAACACCGCCTTCCGCGGCTTTGGCGGCCCCCAGGGGATGATCGTGATCGAGGACATCCTCGGTCGCTGCGCGCCGCTGTTGGGCATCGACCCGATGGAGCTGCGGCGCCGCAACTTCTACGCCGACCGGGCAGACCACCCCGTACCTGATGCCGGTGCGCCATCCGGAGCGGTTGCAGGCCGTGTGGGGCCAGGTGATCGAGAACGGGGACGTGGTCGCCCGCAAGCGCCAGATCGAGGAGTTCAACGCCACCCACGAGCACGTCAAGCGCGCGATCGCGATGACGCCGGTCAAGTTCGGGATCTCGTTCAACCTGACCGCGTTCAACCAGGGTGGCGCGCTCGTGCTCGTCTACAAGGACGGGTCGGTGCTGATCAACCATGGCGGCACCGAGATGGGGCAGGGCCTGCACACGAAGATGATCCAGGTGGCGGCGACGACGTTCGGGATCCCACTGAGCAAGGTCCGGCTCGCGCCGACCCGCACCGACAAGGTGGCCAACACGTCCGCGACGGCGGCCAGCTCCGGGGCCGATCTCAACGGCGGCGCGATCAAGAACGCCTGCGAGCAGATTCGCGACCGGCTGCTCCAGGTGGCGGGCGGCATGCTCGGCGTCAACGCCTCCGATGTCCGGATCGTCGACGGCTTCGCGCGGCCGCTGACCATCTCTGACGCGAAGTTCGTCGAGTGGGACGAGCTCGTGCGGACGGCGTACTTCCAGCGCGTGCAGCTGACGGCCTCCGGCTTCTACCGCACCGAGGGACTGCACTGGGACTCGACGGTGTTCCAGGGCAGTCCGTTCAAGTACTTCGCCTACGGAGCGGCGGCGACCGAGGTCGAGGTCGACGGCTTCACCGGGAAGTACCGGACCCGGCGCGTCGACATCGTCCACGACGTCGGCGACAGCCTCTCGCCGCTGATCGACCTCGGCCAGATCGAGGGCGGGTTCGTGCAGGGCGCCGGCTGGATGACGCTCGAGGACCTGCGCTGGGACACCAGCGACGGACCGGGCCGCGGCCGCCTCCTCACCCAGGCGGCGAGCACGTACAAGCTGCCGAGCTTCTCCGAGATGCCCGAGGAGTTCAACGTCGAGATGCTGCTCAACGCCACCGAGTCCGGCGCCGTGTACGGCTCCAAGGCGGTGGGCGAGCCGCCGCTCATGCTGTCGTTCTCGGTTCGTGAGGCGCTGCGCCAGGCGGCCGCAGCGTTCGGAGCGCCGGGCACGAGCGTCAACCTCGCCTGCCCGGCCACCCCCGAGGCGGTCTTCTGGGCGGTGGAGCGAGCACGCGATCGGTCCGACGGCACGTGGCGAGGCGACATGTTCGAGGGCCTCCCCGGTCACGTTCCGCCCTCGCTCGATCCGGACGCCGAGCCGATGCACAAGTCCTCGGAGCGGCTGCAGCACGCGGTGGTGCATGCCTGATGGCAGCCTGGCTGGACGCGGTCGTCCGACTGCGCGCGGCCCGCGAGCCTGCCGTCCTCGTGACGGTCGCCACAGTCCGTGGTCACGCGCCGCGGCGGCCGGGCGCGAAGATGGTGGTCAGCGCCAGCGGCTCCTGGGGCACGATCGGCGGTGGGAACGTCGAGGCGGTCGCCATCGAGCGCGCGCGAGCGCAGCTGGACACCCCAGAGGCGGCACCGGAGCTGATGACCTCCGAGCTGTCAGCGCGGGCGCCGTCCGAGTACGGCGCGCAATGCTGCGGGGGGAAGGTGACCGTCCTGCTCGAGCCGCTGCGGACCGTCCCCGCCGTGGCGATCTTCGGCACCGGGCACGTCGGCCTGGAACTCGCCCGCATCCTCGCCCGCCATGACATCGAGCTGCACCTGGTCGACACGCGGCCCGACATCCTCTCAGAGGCGCGTCTGGCCCCGCTTGCCGACTCGGTGGCGACCGTGCATATCCACCAGGTCCCGATGCTGCCGGAGTCCGTGTTCGGGGAACTGCCTGCCGGAACCCATGTGCTGATCATGACCCACGACCACGCCGAGGATGTGGCGCTGTGCGATGCCGCGCTGCGGCGTGACGATCTCGGGTCGATCGGGCTCATCGGATCCTCGGGCAAGTGGGCGAACTTCCGGCGCAGGTTGGCCGCGGAAGGGGGCCACGACGTTGAGACGATCGCTCGGGTCAGGACGCCGATCGGCATCCCCGGGATCAGCGGCAAGGAGCCCGCGACGATCGCGGTCAGCGTCGCCGCGGATCTGCTGCGCACGTTCGAGCGCGAGAGCGCAGCCGCGCGGCCGTGACGATCTATCGCGCCCACGTTCTCGACACGCCTGAGGACCCCTTCCGCGGCGGGGCCCTGCGCGCCGATGCCGATGCCGGGCTGCTGGTCACCGACGACGGCCTGATCGCCGACCGTGGTGCGTTCGCCGAGGTTCGCGCCCGGCATGCGTCCGAGCCGGTGACCGAACTCGCCGACGGCCTGTTGCTGCCGGGCTTCGTCGACGCGCACGTGCACTTTCCCCAGGCGCGAATCATCGGTGGCCTTGGCATGCCGCTGCTCGATTGGCTGGAGCGCTGCGCATTGCCCGAGGAGGCCCGCATGGCCGAGCTCGGCTATGCGCGGGAGGTCGCCGAGGAGTTTGTCGCCGGCCTCGCCGATGCCGGTACGACCACTGCGCTCGTGTTCGGGGCCCATTTTGCGCCGGCGGTCGATGCACTGTTCACCGCCGCGTCCGCCCGTGGTGTGCGCATCACGAGCGGTCTGGTGGTGAGCGACCGGCTGTTGCGCCCCGAGTTGCACACCACCGCGCAGCGCGGGTACGACGACGGGCTGTCGCTGGCGCGTCGCTGGCACGGCCAGGGGCGTAGCCGGTACGCGGTGATCCCGCGGTTCGCGTTGTCGTGCAGCGACGACCTGCTCGCCTCGTGCGCGGCTCTGCACGCGGCCGTCCCCGGCAGCTGGTTGACCTCGCACGTCAACGAGAACACATCGGAGATTGCCACGGTGCAGGACCTGTTCCAGTGCAGCTACGTCGGCAGCTATGACCGGCACGGCCTGATCGGGTCCCACACCGTGCTGGCCCACAACGTCCACCCCAGCGACGCCGAGCTGGAGCGATTGGCCGGCGGCGGCGCTGCGGTCGCGCACTGTCCCACGAGCAACGCGGCGCTCGGCAGCGGGCTGTTCCCCCTTAATCGCCACCTCTCTCACCGGGTGCCGGTGGCACTCGGCAGCGACGTCGGCGCCGGTACCGGCTACTCGCTGTTCAAGGAGGGGCTGCAGGCGTACTTCATGCAGCAGCTGCGCGGCGCCGACGGGGTGCCGCTCACCTCGACGCATCTGCTGCACCTGGCCACGGCGGCCGGAGCGGCGGCGCTCGGACTCGACGATCAGATCGGCGATCTCGGCGTCGGCAAGCGGTTCGACGCGCTCTGGCTGCGTCCGCCGCCCGGCGGCCCGCTGGACGTCGGCCTGCGCTATGCGGACGGTCCGGAGGAGGCGCTGGCGCGGGCGTTCGCGATGGGCGTCAGCTCTGATGTCGCGGGCGTCTGGGTCGATGGGGTACCCGTGAAACCGGACCATACGGCCTAAGAACGTCTTACCGTGATGCGGAATCCTGATATCGTTGGGTGGGCAAGTGACCGTCGGCCGTAGACGGGCCTGAACAGGAGGCGCATGGCAATCGATGGCTCGTCAGGGCCCCGCGCGAATGGCGGGGTGCAGTCGCTGACTCGAGCGTTCGCGATCCTCGAGGCGATGGCGGATGCCGGCGGCGAGATCGGCCTGTCACAGCTGGCCACCGAGGCGCAGCTGCCGCCCGCCACCATCCACCGCCTCGTCCGTACGCTGGTCGACCTCGGCTACGTGCGCCAGGAGCCGTCGCGGCAGTACTCGCTCGGTCCGCGGCTGATGCGCCTGGTCGACACGAGCACCAAGCGACTGGCGACGCTTGCCCACCCCTACATGTCTGATGTTGTCGAGGCGCTCGGCGAGTCGGTCAATCTCGCGGTCCTCGACGGCGAGGAGATCGTCTACGTGGCACAGGTGCTGCCCTCGCAGAACTTCATGCGGATGTTCACCGAGGTCGGTCGCCGGGTCAAGCCGCACGCGACCGCGGTCGGCAAGGCGATCCTCGCCACCAGGCCCGACGACGAGGTTCAGGAGCTGCTCAAGCACACCGGGATGCCGCGACGCACCGAGCACACCCTCACCACTCCGAAGCAGCTCTTCGCCGACCTGGAACGGGTGCGCGAGCGGGGGTACGCGCTGGACGACGGCGAGCAGGAGCTGGGCGTGCGCTGCGTGGCCCTGGTCGTCCCGGAGGCCCCTCGCCCCGTGGCGCTGTCGATGTCCGGTCCGTTGACGCGGATGTCTGACGACGTGATCGAAAAGGCCGCGCCCATCCTCCGCAAGGCCGCGGTGAAGATCGGCGCCGAGCTTGCCGCGCCGGCGCCCGCGGGCACGGCCGGGATCACGCACGCCGCCTGAGCGGCCGCTCGCCCGACCGGCGCACTCGCCTCCCGTCGGCATGCGCGCCGTCCGCGTCGGCGGTGACCTCGGGCGCGATCCCCTCGCGATCGCGCCCACCATCCGAGATCTCTGATGCCTCGCCACACCGCCAGGCGAGCAAGCTGGCGCTTGACAGCGGTGCTCGCCCCCAATAAGGTATCTGCTACGCGGAAATAAAAATCCATCAGACGGAAGTCCAAGTGTGGACCTCAGACGTGTCTTGGATCACCGACCACCGCGTACGGAGAGGGAGAAGGGAGAACCATGTCGTCAGAAGAGACGCTCACACGGCCTGGCAGCGCCGCGCCGTCGACGGGACCGCATCCGGTTGACCGCGTTCCGGCACTACACAAGCTGCTCGTCTTCGGCCTACAGCACCTGTGCATCATGTATGCGGGGGCGGTCGCGGTCCCGCTGATCGTCGGCCCGGCGGTCGGGCTGAACTCCGGCCAGATCGCGACCCTGGTCAGCGCCGACCTGCTCATCTCGGGGATCGCGACGATCATTCAGTCGGCCGGCATCGGGCAGATCTTCGGCGTTCGCCTCCCGGTGGTCGCCGGCGCGACCTTCACCGTGCTGAACCCGATGATCATCATCGCCACTCAGTACGGGGGGGTGAAGGGGCTTCCCTACGTCTACGGCGCGCTGCTGATCTCGGGCGTGCTCGGGTTGATCCTCGCCAAGCCGTTCTCGATGATCGTCCGGTTCTTTCCACCGTTGGTTGCGGGCACGGTCATCTGCATCATCGGTCTGTCGCTGGGCGGCGCGGACATCTCCCTCATCGCCCCGACCGTGGTCAACGGCGCCAACGTCGCCGAGGTCTCGCACGTCGTGCTCGCCGGCGTCGTCGCCCTCTCGATCATTCTGATCAGCCGGCTGTTCCGCGGTTTCATCTCCCAGATCGCGGTGCTGCTCAGCATCATCATCGGCACGATCGTCGCCGCGTTTCTGGGTCAGGCCCACTTCGGCAACCTCGGCGACGTCGCCTGGTTCGGCGGTCCGCACATCTTCCGCTTCGGCGGCCCGAAGTTCGCCGCCGCGCCGATCATCACGATGTGCATCGTGATGCTGGTCACGTTCACCGAGTCCACGGCGGACATGCTCGCGGTGGGGGAGATGGTGGACAAGGAGGTCAAGCCCAACGACATCGCTCGCGGACTGGCCACCGACGCGCTCTCGGCGTTCCTCGCATCGTTCACCAACTCCTTCCCTGACACCGCGTTTGCCGAGAACGTCGGGCTCGTCGGGCTCACCGGGATCCGCAGCCGTTGGGTGGTGACCACCTGCGGCGTGTTCCTGCTGCTCCTGGGCCTGATCCCGAAGGTGGGGCAGATCGTCGCCGACCTGCCCGGACCGGTGATCGGCGGCGCTGCCACCATCATGTTCTCGATGGTCACCGCGGTGGGAATCCAGACGCTGCACAAGGTCACCTTCCGGGACAACCACAACCTGCTGATCGTCGCGATGTCGCTCGCGGTCGGATTGCTGCCCGCGTTCGACCCGAGCTTCTACAACAAGTTCCCGAAGAACTTCCAGGTGATCTTCGGATCGAGCATCACCGCCACGGTGATCGTGGTCTTCATCCTCAACCTCGTGTTCAACCACTGGGGTGCTGACGGCGAGAGCGCGGTGCAGGTCGCAGTCGACGAGGGCGCCGTCGTGCACCCCACATTCGGCGAGGGCGGCCCTTCGTGACCGTGGACACGGGCTCAGCAGACGATCGGGATCGGGCGCCGGGCGGCGGGGTGGCCGCCTTCGACGCGGCGCCCGACGACGAGTTGCGCGTTCGGCTGCAGAGCTGCTGTGCCGCCGCGACCTGGATGGGGCACATGCTCGCGGGACGCCCGTACCGGTCCGAGGCCGCGTTGTACGCGGCCTCGGACCACGCGACCTTCGCGCTGGACGCCGGCGGGCTCGCGCAGGCGCTGGCGGGTCACCCGCGCATCGGCGACGCGCCCGGAGCGCACGGCGGCGACCGGCGCAGCGCCTCCTGGTCACGCGGCGAGCAGGCAGGTGTCGCGACGGCCGACGCGATGCTGCTCGGAGACCTCGCCGCCGCCAACGCCGAGTACGAGCGTCAATTCGGCCACGTGTATCTCGTGTGCGCGTCAGGCCGTGGCGCCGCCGAGCTGCTCGCCATCTGTCGCTCCCGGCTTCACAACGATCCCGAGACCGAGCGCGGCGTGGTGCTCGAGGAGCTGGCCAAGATCAACCAGCTGCGCTTGGCCAAGTTGCTGAGGGAATCGGCATGAGCCTGTCGACACACGTGCTCGACGCGACGAGCGGGCGGCCCGCCCAGAGCGTCGCGGTGCGCCTGGAAGAACAGGTCGACGGGGAGTGGCGCACCACCGCGGAAGGGCGCACCGACACCGATGGGCGGATCGGCGCGCTGGGAGAACCGGGAGCGGGGATTCACCGCCTCCACTTCGCCACCGGCGAGTACTTCGGCGCTGCGGGCGTCGCCACGTTCTATCCGGAGGTGACCGTCACCTTCACGGTGGTCGATCCCGCCGCCCATCACCACGTCCCGCTGCTGCTCAGCCCGTTCGCGTTCTCGACCTACCGCGGCAGCTAGGACCGTGTCCGCGGCCAGCACCGATACCGTGGTCCTCGACGGCTGCGCGATCGCGACCGTCGACGCGGCCGGCACCGAGCACCCCACCGGGCATGTGGTCCTCAGCGGGGGACGGATCGCCGCGGTCGGCGCGGGACCCGCGCCTGCGACCGACGGAGCACGCCGCGTGGACGCGCGTGGGTGCCTGGCCACGCCGGGCTTCGTGAACACCCACCACCACCTGTACCAGTGGCTGACGCGCGGCTACGCAGCCGATGGCACGCTGTTTGAGTGGCTGACCGCGCTCTATCCCGTGTGGGCGCACCTCGACGCCGACCTGGAGTACGTCGCCGCCAGCGCCGGACTCGCCGCGCTTGCCCTGTCGGGCTGTACGACCGCGATGGACCATCACTATGTGTTCCCCGCGTCCGGTGGCGACCTGCTCGCCGCCGAGATCGAGGCGGCGCGGCGCATCGGACTGCGATTCTGCGCCACCCGCGGTGCGATGAACCTGGGGCGCTCATCGGGCGGCCTTCCGCCTGACGAGGTGGTCGAGGATGCCGACCGCATCCTCTCCGAGTGTGAGTCTGCGGTCGCCGCATACCACGACGCGAGTTTCGATTCCCTGCTCCAGGTGGCGCTGGCGCCCTGCTCCCCGTTCTCGGTGACGGCCGAGCTGATGCGCGAGTGCGCGCAGTTGGCGCGGGCGCTCGGGGTCCGCCTCCACACGCACCTGGCCGAGACCAGTGACGAGGAGGAGTACTGCCTTGCGCACTTCGGCGCGCGTCCGGTCGACTACGTCGAATCACTCGGCTGGCTCGGCGACGACGTCTGGCTGGCGCACTGCGTGCACCTCTCCGACGGCGACATCGCCAAGTACGCCGCCACGGGCACCGGAGTCGCGCACTGTCCGAGCTCGAATGCGCGGCTCGGTTCCGGCATTGCGCCCATCCCGGAGCTGCTCGCCGCCGGGACGCCGGTCGGTCTGGGCGTCGACGGCGTCGCATCCAACGAGCACGGCGGCCTGGCCGAGGAGCTGCACCAGGCGCTGCTGTTCGCCCGAGCCCGCCTGGGTCCACAGGCGCTCACCGCGCGACAGGCGCTATGGATGGCGACGATCGGCGGCGCCCGCTGCCTGGGGCGATCGGACGCGATCGGGTCGCTGGAGGTCGGCAAGCTCGGTGACGTGGCGCTGTGGCGGCTCGACGGCCTCGGACATGCCGACATCGCCGACCCCGTGTGCGCGCTCGTCTTCGGGCCGCCCGCCCCGCTCGAGCTCTTGCTCGTGGGCGGGCACGCGGTGGTCGACGCCGGTGAGCTGCGCACGGCCGACGTGGCGCAGGTCGCTGCCGCCAACCGGGCGGGTGCCCACGAGCTCGCGAGGCGCGCCGGCCTACGCTGAGACCATGGAATCGGCCGGTCGCATCGAGGAGCTGTACCGCGAGCGCATCCTGGAGCACGTCAGGTCGCCGCACAACTGGAGCCCACCGGCGTCACCGCTCGATCAGGTGGACCTCCACTACCGCGAGCTCAACCCGCTGTGCGGCGACGACCTGACCATCAAGCTGGCGGTGGGGCACGACGACCGGATTCGCGACGTGCGCTTCGAGGGCCACGGCTGCGCGATCTGTCAGGCGGCTGCGTCGATGGCCTCGGATGAGATCCGCGGGATGCGAACCTCGGAGATCCTCGGGCTCGACCGGTCGTTCATTCTGCAGCTGCTCGGGACCGAGATCCCGCCACTGCGACTGCGCTGCGCGCTGCTCCCGCTGAAGGTGCTCAAGAGCGCCGCGCTTGGCCGGCCGGCCGAGTGGGAGACCGGACCGCCCTCCGAGTCTCACATCGGTCAGGAACCGAAACGGTAGTGAAGAAGCACGGCAACCTCGGCAGCTTTCCCGGGCGCGCATCGGAGTCGTCGCATCGTGGCGTGCATGCTGCTTCCTCCAAGGGTTGATGAGCGCCAGAAGTATCACGTGCCCGCGCTCGTTGCCCTCGCGGTCAACCGACGCCGGTGGCGTGGCACGCTCTCGCGGTCCGCACGAATGCGGGCCCGTGTGCGTCGATGGGCTTCGGGATCCCGATCCAGTAGTCGCCCTCCCCATAGAGCGTGCCGTATTGGGATGAGTGTGATGGAGGCGGGTCGGGCCTCGGGTCGGGCATGCTCGGGTACCCGTGTGCGCGCAGGCATTTCGAGAGCCGAAGCAGCTTTGCGTGCGTCTGCGCGGACGGCGCGGCCGACGGCGTGGTCTTCACTGGCAGCAGGTGCCGGCACGCCGTCTGAGAGGTCTTGAACGCGGGGGACGACGGGTTGAGCCCGGGGACATTCTGGAAATTGAGGTCGTCGGGAAAGTGCGATACGCCATGTGACCGCATGCACCGCGCGAAGTTCAGTACGTCCTGCTGGGCCTGGGCCTGGCTGGGGTTGGTCTGGCCGCCGGAGCTGGATGAGCCGGGCGAGCTGGAGCCGCATGCGGCGATCACCATGGCGGCGGCGATCGCGGCCGCCGTTCGCCCTGCAGGCGGCCATGCCCGCTTCGGCCGGGAGATGACGCGGGTGCGGTCGTTGACCATGCGCTCCTCGGTCTAGCGCGTAGCCCATGACACGAGCCGAACGTTGTTAGGCGGATGTCATCTGCCCTGGTGCAGAATGTGCAGGTGCGGGTCTTGGTCGTGGAGGATCACGTCGTGCTGGCCAACCGGATCGGGGAGGGTCTGCGCGACGCAGGGTTCGCCGTCGACGTGGTCTACGACGGCGCGGCGGCCCTGCAGAGCACCACGCACACCGACTACGACGTCGTCGTGCTCGATCGTGACCTGCCGACCGTGCACGGCGACCGAGTCTGCCACCGTCTGGTCCGCGACGGCTCGCTCAGCCGCATCCTGATGCTCACCGCTGCCGCCGACGTCGACGACCGGGTCGACGGGCTGGAGCTGGGCGCGGACGACTACCTCGGCAAGCCGTTCGCCTTCCACGAGCTGACCGCGCGCGTCCGCGCCCTGGGGCGGCGCGGACCCGGCTCGCCCGCCGTCGTGCAGCGGGGCGACCTGGTGGTCGATCGCGCCCGACACCGGGCCAGCCGCGCCGGCCTCTTGCTCACGCTGACGCGCAAGGAGTTCGGCGTGTTGGAGTGCCTGGCCGGCGCCGACGGCGCTACGGTCAGCGCCGAAGAGCTGCTTTCACATGTGTGGGACGCGCACGCCGACCCGTTCAGCAACACGGTCGCGGTGACCGTCGGGCGGTTGCGGCGCAAACTCGGGGACCCGCCGCTGATCGAGACCGTCGTCGGCGTCGGCTACCGGTTGTGAGAACGTATCTCAGCGCCCGCTCGCGGCTGACGCTGCTCTACATGTCACTTTTCACGCTGGGCGGTGCCGCCCTGGTGTCGGTCACCTACCTGCTGGTCGCGCACACCTTGCACAGCACGACGACCACCGGGATCCCACGGGCGAGCCAGCAAGCCATCGCGCAGTGCATCAAGGCGGCGCAGGCCGCCGGCGGTCTCGCCCCCCGTGTCGTGATCAAGTGTGCCGCGGTGTATGCCAACGGCGTCCAGGCCGGCGCCGCGGCACAGCGCAGCACGACGCTCACCCACCTGCTGGCCTACTCGCTGCTCGGGCTGGCCGGCGTGACACTGCTCGCCGCCGCCGCGGGCTGGATCCTCGCTGGACGCATTCTGCGGCCGGTGCACCGGCTCACCGCAGCCGCGCGTGCGGCAAGTGAGCAGAACCTGTCTCAGCGCATCGCTCTGCAGGGCCCGCGCGACGACCTGCGTGAGCTCGCCGACACGTTCGACACGATGCTCGAACGGCTCGATCGCGCATTCACCAGCCAGCGGCATTTCATCGCCAACGCCAGCCATGAGCTTCGCACGCCACTGACCGTCATGCGCACCGCCATGGACGTCGTCCTCGCCAAGCCAGAGCCCACGCGCGACGAGCTGGTATCGATGGCTGCCGACGTCCGCCAGGCCGTCGATCACGCCGAGCGGCTCATCGAGGCTCTGCTCGTCCTCGCGCGCAACGACCAGGCCCGAGTCCTCGCCGACCCGCTCGATCTCGCCGCCGTCGCCGAGGACGCGCTGGACGGCCGTCCGGCCAACGGCATCACGATGACCACGACCCTCGACGAAGCCCCCGTGACCGGCGACGGGGTCCTGCTCGAACGGCTCGTCGCCAATCTGCTGGACAACGCCGAGCGCTACAACACCGCGCACGGCACCGTCGCGATCTCGACCACGACCGACAACGGCGCGTCGCTCGTGCGAGTCGTCAACACCGGCCGCGTGGTACCGCCCGACCAGGTCGACCGGCTGTTCCTGCCGTTCACACGCCTTGACGACCGCACCCGCCACGATGGTTTCGGTCTCGGCCTCGCCCTGGTGTCATCTATCGCCACCGTCCACAGCGGAACCGTGCACGCCACCGCCGTCTCCACCGGCGGCCTCGACATCACCGTTCGCCTACCCCGCCGCTACCGCCCGGAGCCAGACGAACCGCAATCAGGCCGGTCATCGGCTACTGCCTGACGTTCGCGGCGAGGGATGTGGGCGTAGCCTGCGTGCGTGAGCTACACCAAGGACCCGCGCGTGGGGGCCTACATCGACGGTCTGCCACCGTGGCAGCAGGCGATCTGCCAGCGCGTGCGTGACCTGGTCCACGCTGTGGATCCTGAGGTCCAGGAGACGATCAAGCGCACGGTGCAGCCCTACTTCGTGCTTGAGGGCAACATCTGCGCGCTGCTGGCGACAAAGGACCACGTCAACGTCTTTCTCTATGACGGCGGGATCGTGCCCGACCCGGCCGCCATCATCACCGGCGGCCATGGGAACAAGACCGCGCGGACCGTAGCGATCTACGAGAACGAAGTGATCAACGACGCGGCTCTGGCGGCGATGTTCGGCCAGATCATCGCCAACAATCGCGCCGGCGGCTGGCGCAAGCTCAAGACCGGCGGCGATCACGGCTGAGGCCGCCACACCGGTCAGCTCCCGTACGCCGAGAGAGGCGAGGAGGGCCACGACCTGGCGGGCTGACCACTGTTGGCCATAGACGACGAGATAGGCTGCGGGCGTGTCGACGGCGACCGACGCGCTGACCTCACTCAGCCACGGCGCGGGCTGTGGATGCAAGCTGCCCGCCGCCGCCCTGCTCCCGATCGCGCGTAAGCTGGGCGCGGGGGCCGACGAGCGGTTGCTGGTCGGCTCTGCGACCGCTGACGATGCGGCGGTGTTCCGCCTCAGCGACGAGTTGGCGCTGGTCCAGACGATCGATTTCTTCACCCCGATCGTCGACGATCCCTATGACTTCGGCCGCATCGCCGCCGCCAACGCCCTGTCAGACGTGTATGCGATGGGCGGGACTCCGCTGATCGCCCTCAACGTCGTCGCGTTTCCGCTGGAGCGCCTCGGCGAGGAGGTGCTGGGGGAGATTCTCCGGGGCGGGCTCGATGTGGTGAACGCGGCGGGCGCCACGCTGGCCGGGGGTCATTCGATCGACGATCCCGAGCCGAAGTACGGGCTTGCGGTGACCGGTGTCGTGCATCCTGACGAGGTGTTGACCAACGCCGGCGCCGCGGCGGGCGACGTGCTGGTCTTGACCAAGCCGCTGGGGGTAGGCGCGATCGTGACGGCGCGCAAGCGCGGCGTGACCGCGGACGAGGACCTGCTTGACCGCGCCGTCGAGGTGATGGCGGCGCTCAACGCGTCCGCGGCGCTGGCCGCCCGAGAGGCGGGGGCGCACGCCGCGACCGACGTCACCGGCTTCGGGCTGCTCGGCCACCTGCACAATCTCTGCCGGGCCAGCGGAGTTGCCGCCGGGATCGATGCCGGTCTGGTGCCGGCGATCGACGGGGTGATGGAGCTCCTGGACGACGACGCCGCCGGAGAGCGAGCGGTATCGGGCGGGAGCCGGCGCAACCACGACTACGCAGCGACGTTCACGGCGTTCGCGGACGGCGTCGCGGCGGCGCGGGTGCGTCTGTTGTGCGACGCCACCACGTCGGGCGGCTTGCTGATCGCCCTCCCCGAGGAGCGCGCCTGCATGGTGCCGGGCCCGGTCGTGGGGCGGGTGGTGGCGGGCGACCCCGGCACAATCCGCGTGCAGTGATCGACTACGTGGAGCGGCCGGGGCCCGGTGGCCCACCCGGTCTTCAAAACCGGGGGGAGCGCGGCTGTCCGCGCTGGAAGGTTCGACTCCTTCGCCGCTCCGTATGAGCGACGAGTCAATCCACGCGCGCGTGCGCGCGTTGCCATCGGTGGACCGTCTGGCCACTGCCGTGGCGCGCGCCGAGCTCGAGGCGCGACGAACTGAGCTGCTCGCCGGTGCCACTGACGACGCCGACCTGGTGGGGCGGGCGCGCGCGCGGCTGGCCCCGCGGCTGCGGCGGGTGCTGAACGCCACGGGCGTCATCGTCCACACCAATCTGGGACGCGCTCCGCTGGCGGAGCAGGCGCAGGCGGCGGTCGCCCGGACGGCGGCGGGTTCGTGCAACCTGGAGCTTGACCTGGCCACCGGGCGCCGTGGCTCGCGTCACGACCACGTCGAGGCGCTGCTGACCGAGCTGACCGGCGCGGACGCCGGGATGGCCGTGAACAACTGCGCCGCGGCGGTGCTGCTGGCGGTGGCCGCACTGGCCGCGGGCCGCGAGACGATCGTCTCGCGCGGGCAGCTGATCGAGATCGGCGGCGGGTTCCGGATCCCCGAGCTGCTGGCGGCGGCCGGCACGACGCTGGTGGAGGTCGGCACCACGAATCGCACCCGCGTCTCGGACTACCAGCGGGCCATCGGCGAGCATACCGGCGCCGTCCTGCGAGCCCACCCGTCCAACTTCCGCATGCTCGGATTCGTCGAGGAGGTCTCGATCCAGGCGCTGTGCGGACTGGGTCCTCCGGTCATCGACGATGTCGGCTCCGGGGTGCTGGCCGAGGATCTCGCCGTGCTGGCCGACGAGCCCCCGGTCCGCGGGTCGGTCGCCGCCGGCGCGGCGGTGGTGGCGTTCAGCGGCGACAAGCTCCTGGGCGGCCCCCAGGCGGGGGTCCTGGTCGGCCGGCGTGACGCGATCGAGGCCTGCCGCAGCCATCCCCTCGCCCGTGCGGTGCGGATCGACAAGCTCTCGCTCGCCGCGCTGGAGGCGACGCTCGCGCTGTACCGCGACCCGGCGGCGGCGCGCCGCGCCGTGCCGGTGCTGGCCATGCTCGAGGCCCCCGGCGACGAATTAGCGAGCCGCGCTCAGCAGCTGGCCGGGGAGACCGGCGGGCGGGTGATCGAGGCCACGGCGCGGGTGGGCGGCGGTGCGCTGCCGCTGCTGGAGCTGTCGGGGCCCGCGGTGGCGCTCGACCCCGGGCCGGCCGGCGCCGACGCCCTCGCGACCGCCCTGCGCGCCGGCGACCCGGCGCTGGTGGGTCGGGTCCACGCGGGCGAGCTGCTGCTGGACCCGCGGACGCTCACCGACGAGGAGGCCCGATGGGCGGCCCGGCTGGTGGCCGCCGCTCGCCGATGAGCGACACCGCACTCCCGCTCACGCTCGGGACCGCCGGGCACATCGACCACGGCAAGACGTCGCTGGTCAAGGCGCTGACCGGCGTCGACACCGACCGCCTGCCCGCCGAGCGCGCCCGCGGGATGACGATCGAGCTTGGCTACGCCCCGCTCGCGCTGCCCGACGGACGGCGGCTCTCGGTCATCGACGTCCCCGGCCATGAGCGGTTCGTGCGCACGATGGTCGCCGGCGCGACGGGGATCGACCTGTACCTGATGGCGATCGCCGCCGACGACGGCGTCATGCCCCAGACGCGCGAGCATGCGGCCGTGCTGGACGCGCTCGCGGTCCGAGAGGGCGTGGTGGCCGTCACCAAGGGCGACGCCGGCGACCCGGCCGCGGCGGTCGCCGCCGCGCGCCGCCTCCTTCCCGGCGCCGAGGTGGTGACCTGCTCGGCGCGCACGGGGGACGGCCTCGCCGACGTCGTCGCCGCGCTCGCCCAGGTCGCCGCGCGCGTGCGGCCCCGGGCGTCGGTGACCGGACCGGTCCTGCTGCACGCCGACCGCGTCTTCACCATCCACGGCGCCGGCACCGTGGTCACCGGGACGCTGTGGAGCGGCACGATCGCTCGCGGGGACGTGCTCACGCTGTTGCCGTCAGGCCGCGCGGTGAGGGTGCGAGGCGTGCAGGTTCACGGCGAGGCCGTCGAGCGGGCCGGGGCCGGGCAGCGGGTCGCGGTGAACCTCGCCGGCGTCGGGGTCACCTCGATCGCCCGTGGCGATGTGCTGGCCGGTGACGAGGCCCCGGTCCGTGCCACCCGCATCCTCGACGTTGCGCTCCAGCTGCGCGACGCGGCCGGGCCGCCCCCGCGGCGTGTCCAGGTCCACCACGGCACCCGCGATGTGCCCGGGCGACTCGTCGCGCTGAACGACCGCGGAGGGCAGCTTCGGCTCGAGCAGCCGCTCCTCGTCGCCGACGGCGACCGGTTGGTCATCCGCCGGATCGCGCCTCCCGACACGTTGGGCGGGGGGCTCGTCCTCAACGCCCAGGCGCAGCGCCACGGCCCCCGACGTGACCTGCTCCAGCGACCGCTCCCGATCACGAGGGGGGAGAAGCCCAGCGGCGACGGCGACCCGCCCGGTCCCGGGAACGCGCCGGACGTCGGGGCGCCGGCGCTTGACCCCGACGCCGTGGCCCTCGCCGGCCGGTTGCGCGCCGCGGGCCACGAGCCCCCGAGCCGTGCCCAGCTCGGAGACGACGCCCGCCACCTCGAGGTCCTGCGCGATGCCGGACTCGCGGTGCGGGTCGGGCGCGACATGTATGCCCACGCCGACGCCGTCGCGGCCGTGCGCGAGCGGGTCGCCGCCATCATCCGCGCGGAGGGCGCGATCACCCTCGCACGCCTGCGCGACGAGCTTCACACCTCGCGCAAGTTCGCCCGAGCCCTGCTCGAGCATCTCGACGCCGATCGCCTGACCCGGCGGCGCCCGGACGACAGCCGCGTCCTGCGCCGATCGCAGCCCGACTCGGTGCCGTCCACGACGGCCCGCGAGATGCGGTCACCCATCTAAAGCGCGGCGGCCGGGACGGAGCCTTCGAGCAGCGGCACCCTGCTGGCGCCGTTGCCCATGCGCCACACCACGACCGGCCGCGGCACGCCGCGCAGCCCCACCTCGTCGCGGCAGCAGAGCACGCTGCGAGCGCTGTCGTCGGCGATCGACTGGGTGGCGTCGCTGACGATCGCCTCGTTGGGCTCGGCCATGTCCGCCAGCCGCGCCGCCACGTTGACCGCGCTCCCATACCAATCGCCGTCGCGCATGACCGCCGGCCCGCTGTGGGCGCCGACGCGGACGGGGAGGAGGTCCGGGCGCATGCCCACCTCGGTGAGCGTGCGCTCCGCGAGCCTGACCGCCGACCCGGCGTCGGGGACCCAGATCATCGCCCCGTCGCCCATGGACTTGACGTGGCAGGCGCCGTGCTGGCGGCTGAGGACCAACATGGTGCGGCGAAACTCGCGGGCCACGTCGGCCGCGGCCTGGTCGCCGGACCGCTCGGTGAGCGACGTGTAGCCCACGAGGTCCGCGAATACGAAGGTGGGAGACGGGTGGCGGCCCATCCGCTGGCGCCGCCGGGCCCGCGTCATGCCGTGCCCGCGCGCAATGAGCGCGCCGGCCACCGACCCGGCGATCACCTCGATGCCGATGGCCTCGAGCGCGAGCATGCCGTCAGCGCCCCACCGGGCCCGATGGGCGCGCCAGCACCGGGCTCAGCTCGAGCGCCAGCTCGATCTCGGCCCCGGCGCTTGCGCGTGCCTGGAACCCAGTGCTGCGCATCAGCGCCCGAGCAGGCCGGTTCTCCCACAGCGTCGTCGCGGTGAGCAGATGGAAGCCGTTGGAGCGCGCACAGGCGATCAGCCGGAGCATCAGCGCGGTGCCGATGCCCAGCCGTTGCACCTCGTCGGCGACGGCCACGGCTGTGTCGGCCACCCCGGGACGGTCGTGATGCTCCACGTAGCGGGCGATGCCGAGCACCGACCCGTCGCGCACGTCGACCGCCGCCATCGCCGCGCGCTCGGTGCGGCCCACGTCGGACAGGAAGGTGACCTCGCGCTCGCTCAGCGACGCCTTGGGGGAGAGGAAACGGCGCAGGCGCGACTCGGGGCTCAGCCGCGCGAACAGCCCGGTCACCGCGGAGCGGTCGCCGCGCCGGAGCGGCTCGATGCGGATGACCGTCCCGTCGGGGAGCACAGCGGTTGCCGCGTGCGCGCACGGCGTCCCGACGAGCGCGGGCGCGGCTCCGGCGAAGATGTCTGACGTCTGATGATCCCGGTCCATGACGGGTGAGACGTTGACTGAGGCTGATTCCTTCCCGAGCATCTGGGACGTTCCAATATCCGTGAAAGTGGTGGTCGGTGAGTGGATTGATGGTGATGACGGTGAGGTCGGTGGTCGGGTGTCGGGCGTCGGGCGTCGCGATCAGCGGTCAGCTGGTCACTGGTCGCCCAGTCGTTGCTTGGCCTGACGGTGCGCGGCGACGGCGGCGTCGACGCCGGCCTCTGCGTCCCGGACCGCGTGCTCGGCCTGGCGCAGCGCCTCCGCGGCGCGGGTCTGGCGCTCCCGTGCGGTGCGTAGCGCGCGCTCGGCGCGATCGACCTCCCGGGCGGCGTCGCGCTCGAGGGCGCGCGCCTGCCTGCGCGCCTCCTCGCGCTCGCGGCGCTCTGCCACCTCTGCCGCCTTGCGCTCCTTGACAGCCTGGCGGTCCGCCTGGGCGTCGTGCCCTCGCGTCTTGTTCGCGCCACCGGCGCCGGCATCCCGGGCAGTCTTGGCGGGGCGATCGGAGGCCGGCCGTGCCGGGGGCGGTGGCGCGACGGCAGCTCCGAGACCCGCGCCGAGCCCGACATGGCGCAGCTCCCGTACGAGCCGTCCTTCGCCGACCTGTTCGCGGGCCTCGTCGTCCAGGGCCGCCGCGTGCAGGGTCTCGGCCACCCGCTCGACGGTCGCAGCGCTGAGCTCGTGGCCCCCGGAGCTGAGCAGTCCCCGCGCGGTCGCGACCAGCGCGTCGACCGCGCTGCGCTCCTGCTCGGCGGCGGATCGAAGGTCGCGGGCGTCGGCGCTGCCGGCCAGCACGCCGGCCTGGACGTCGCGCAGGGCGTCGCCGGCGGCGAACAGCTCGTCGACCTCGCGGCGCTGGGTACGGGTCAGCTGGTTGACGGCCCACGCGGCCACCGACGGCTTGCGCAGGGCGGCCACCACCGCCGCCTGCTCGCGCTCCCCGCCGGACCGCAGCTCGCGCACGAGCGACGCGCGCTCGGGGATGAAGCGGTCAAGCGGCAGGCCGTACAGGTCGTCGAGATCCACGCTCATCATTGTTGACCACCCCGCCGTCGGCACCCCGCCTCACGCGCCGGCCGTCAGGCCAGCCGCGCGCGCGGCAGGCGGATCCGGCGCCGCTGACGGCGCGACACCTGGCGCACGTGGTCGGCGCGCATCCGCAGCAGCGACACGGCATGAGCGGTGTGGACGAACGGGTTGGCAACCACACGCTCGTCGTCGAGCGCGATCGCCGCGACGGCCTGGCCGCCGATCACGGCCAGGAGCACCGGGCCCTCCAGCGGGCGGGCGTCGTCAAGCGCGGCCAGCTCGCGGACGACCTGGTCGTCGTCGGCACGCGCCGGGCGCAGCTCCACGGCCGGGCCCGACCGCCAGAGAGGCCGGCCTGGAACATCGTTGTAGCGAGCGGCCGCCCGACTCAGGTCGGACATGTGCTCCTGGGCCATTACTGCGTTGAGTGAGGCGTTCATCAGGGCTCCTTCGAAGTTTTGGACGTGGTGCCATGATGCGCCTAAGAGCGCCTTCGCACATCGGGCAAATGCAGCCGGTTTGAGGCCCGGACCCCTTACCTGACCGGGGGTAAGGCCTTACCCGGTCAGGCGGCTAGGACGGGTCGGCCGCGGGGGCGTCGATGTCGCGCAGGATCGCGCTGCCGAGCTGGATCCCGGTGAGCGCCGGCGCGGTCACGAGCACGGTGGAGAGCTTGGAGAGCTCCCCTCGACGTCCAGCCAGGAGACCCGCAGCGGCGTCGGCGGCGTCGCACGCCACGCCGATCCTCACCCACAGGCGCAGGGCCTCGCCGCTGCTGGACTGCAGTCCGGCCGCGAGGGCCAGGTCGCGGATGGCGAACAGCCGCGCGACGTAGGGGAGCTGCGGGTTGGCCTCGGCGTTGATGCCGAACAGCCGGGCGGCGAGCCGCGGCGCCAGCCACGTGAGGACTCCGATGACGGCGCGGAGACCGGCGAGAGTCTTGAGTGAGGACATCACGGGCGATCGTAGTCAAACGCTGCCGCCTTCGACGCGCGGGTGATATGACACGGGCATGCCCCGACCGGTCGCCCCCCTGCCCAAGTCCGCGTCGGTGGTGATCATCGGCGGCGGGGTGATGGGGACCAGCGCCGCCTTTCACCTGGCCGAGGCCGGCGTGGACGCGGTCCTGGTCGAGCGCGCCGAGCTTGGGAGCGGCTCCACCTCGCGCGCGGCGGGCGGCGTGCGCGCGCAGTTCTCCGACGCCCTCAATATCCAGATCGCGCAGCGCAGCCTGGAGGCGTTCACGCAGTTCGCCACCCGGCCGGGCTGGGAGATCGACCTCAAGCGCAGCGGCTACCTGTTCGTGCTCAGCCGGGAGGCCGATGTCGTCGAGTTTCAGTACAGCGTCGCGCTCCAGAACCGCTACGGGGTCCCGTCGCGCATGCTCGGCGCCGACGAAGCCCGCGCGCTGTGCCCGCTGCTGGGCGGAGACGACATCCTGGCGGCGTCGTTCTCACCGGACGACGGCCACGCCACGCCGGAGGCCGTCGTGCAGGGCTATGCCTTCGCCGCGCGGGCACTCGGCGCTCACGTGCGCGTCGGCTGTGAGGCGACGGGCATCGAGACCCACGGTGACCGGATCACCCGTGTCCAGACGAGCCATGGGCCGATCGCCACCAACGTGGTCATCTGCGCCGCCGGCGCATGGTCGCGGGCGTGCGGCGAGATGGTGGGAGTGACGCTCCCGGTGACCCCGCTGCGCCGGCAGATCCTCTTCACCGAGCCGATGGAGGGCCTCCCGCCGGATCTGCCGTTCACGATCGACTTCGCCTCGAGCTTCTATTTCCACCGCGAGGGCCCGGGGCTGCTGATGGGGATGTCGGACGCCCGCGAGCAGCCCGGGTTCGCCCTGGAGACGACCGACGAGTGGGTGCCGGACCTGCTTGACATCGCCTCGCGCCGCGCGCCCCGCATCGCCGAAGCCGGCATCAAGGGTGGTTGGGCCGGGCTGTACGAGGTCACGCCCGATCACAACGCGATCATCGGCGAGTCCGAGCGCGTCAGCCGCTTCATCTACGCCACCGGCTTCTCGGGCCATGGGTTCCTGCAGGGTCCCGCCGTAGGTGAGATCCTGCGCGACCTCGTCCTGGGGCGCCCGCCGTTCGTCGACATCGGACCGCTCAGCGTGAACCGCTTCAGCGATGCCATGCTGCGTCCCGAGTACAACATTGTCTAGCGACCCCCGCATCGAGGCGTTCCCCGCCGCCGGGCCTGCGAGCGCTCCCGAGAGCGACGCGGCCGCCACCGCCGCGGTCCGCGTCGTCGAGGCGCTTCAGCGCCTCGGCGTCACGGTGGCCTTCGGGCTGCCCGGCGTCCACAACCTCGCGATCTGGAAGGCGCTCTCGGAGTCACCGGTCACCCTCGTCGGCGTCCGCCACGAGCAGGCGGCCGTGTACGCCGCCGACGGATACGCGCGCGCCACGGGCCGCCTCGGCGTGGCCGTCGTGACCACCGGCCCAGGCGCGGCGAACACGCTCGGCGCCACCGGGGAGGCGATGGCGTCAGGCTCGCCCGTGCTCGTCATCGCCACCGACATCCCGGCCGCCATCCGCCGCCCCCACACCTACCGGGGCAGCCTGCACGAGACGCGCGACCAGACGGCGATGTTCGCGCCCGTGACCAAGGCAGCGACGCTCGTGGAGACCGCCGCGCAGGTGGGGGAGGCCGTGGTGCACAGCGCCCATACGGCGCTGGCGGCGCCGAGCGGCCCGGTCTACCTCGGCGTTCCCACCGACCTGCTGCGCCGGCCGGCGCCCGAGCTCCCGGCGCAGCTGCCCGAGGTCCCGCGCCCGGCCGCGTTTGACGGCGACGGCCTGGACGAGGCCGTGGCGCTCATCGCCGCCGCCCGCCGCCCGCTCATCTGGGCCGGTGGCGGGGCGCTGCGCGCCGATGCCGGTGATGCCGTCGGCGCGCTGGCAGACAAGCTGTGCGCGCCGGTCATCACCACGTACATGAGCCGGGGCCTCATCGCCCCCGATCATCCGTGGGCCGTCGCCGGTCCCGTCCACGCTGCGGAGGTCGGCGTGCTGTGGGACGAGGCCGATCTGGTGGTGGGGATCGGGACCGACTTCGACGGCATCATGACTCAGAACTGGCTCATGCCCCCGCCGCCGCGCCTCGTCTGCGTCAACGTCGACGCCGCCGACGCGAGCAAGAACTACGCCGCCGATGTGACCCTCGTCGGCGACGCGCGCGAGGTCACCGAGCAGCTCGCCGACGCGGTCGGCGCTCGCGATGACGCCGAGGCGATGCTGGCTCGCCTGGAGCAGGTCCGGGCCGGCGTGGCCGCCGCGGTACTGGGCGATGACGCGGAGGCGGCGGGCTTTCTCGCGGTCATGGACCGCGCCCTTCCGCCCGACGCGGTGGTCGTCGCGGACATGTGCATCCCGGGCTACTGGCTCGCGGGCTACCGGCGGGTGCCCCGGCCGCGCGCGCTCGCGTACCCGATGGGGTGGGGGACGCTGGGCTTCGCCTTCCCGGCCTCGCTGGGCGTCGCTCTCGGCGACGCCGGCCCCACCGTCTGCGTCTGTGGTGATGGGGGGTTCCTCTTCGCCTGCGGCGAGCTGGCGACGGTCGCGGAGACCCAGATCCCACTCACGGTGGTGCTGGTCGACGACGGCGGCTACGGCATGCTGCGCTTTGACCAGGAGCTGGCCGGCGACGAGCCGTTCGGCGTCGATCTCGTCGGCCCGGACTTTGCCGCGCTCGCGCGGTCGTTCGGGATCGGAGCGAGCACCGTAGGAGGATTCGGCGCCGAGTTCGAGGCCACCCTGCGCCACAGCGTGACCACACCCGCACCGTCCCTGATCGTCGTCAAGGCGAGGCTCAAGCCTCCGCCCACCACCTCACCGCGCTGGTATCGCCGCCCCGCGGCGCACTGAGCGACGCGTCAGCGGTGCGCGGCCCGGCGCACGAAGAAGCGCAGGCTCACGGTCTTGCCGACCTTGCCATGGGCCCGCGGCGTGACGTTGAGGCGGTACGTGCCCGGGCTGAGCCGCCGCTGGTGCAGCAGGTGGCTGAGCTGGACCGTGAGGCGGCCCGCACGCTCGGTGTGCTCGACGCTCGAGATGACGACGAAGCGTGTGCAGCTGCGCCCGTGCCCGTGGCGCGACAGCGCGACGCAGCTCTTGCCGCGGCGCACACCCCTCTCGGAGCGCAGCAGCGTGACGGTCAGGCTGGCCGCCTGTGACTCGGTGTAGGTGATCGACAGCCCGGATGAGCGCTGCGTGATCACGTGGCCGCCCCTGTCGACGGTGACGATCGAGCTCGACAGCTTCGCGCCGCGGATCGAAGGCGTGGAGCCGGTGGTCTTGGCCGGTGTCCCGGTGTTGCCGGCGCCGGTGGTGCCGCCGCCGGTGTTGTGCGTGCCTCCGCTGCCCGTCGTGCCGCCGCCGGCGGGCGGCGTGGTCTGGCTGGGCGGGTTGCCGCTGGTCGGGAGAAGCCCGGCGATCTCAGGGGCGCCGAGCGTCTGGTCCCAGACCCTCACGTCGTCGATGGCCCCCAGGAACTCATGGTCAGAGCACCCCGGATAGTTGCCGATGTAGAAGTCGTTGGAGTTCGGTAGCAGGTACTCGAGGCTGCCCACCCATGGCGTCCCGGTGCCGAGCTCGACGCCGTCGATGTAGAGGCGGATCGTGCTGCCGTCATAGGTGCCGACGGCGAGATGCCAGTTGCCGTCCCAGATCTGCCCGCCGGCGTCCGGGGAGCGCGCATAGATCGAGCCGTGGCCTTGGGACACGTAGAACTGAAGGCCCCCGTCGGGCCCGGTGTAGAGGCCGTAGGAGGCCGCGATGCAGCCGTTGGCGCCCTTGGCCAGGACGTAGCGGAAGTTCCCGGGGCTGCCGGCGCGCTTGATCCACGCGCTCACCGTCACCGTCGAGGAGGGCTCCAGCACGGTGTTGTCGGAGACCTTGACCTCGGCGCTGGAGCCGTCGAAGCTGAGGGCGCCCCCGGAGATGCCCTTGACCCACGACACACCGCCTGAGAGCAGGCCATTGTTGCCATTGCCCGAGCTGTCGGCGACGTGCGTGCCAGTGCCCTCGTCAAGCTTCCACACGCCAACGGGCGTGGTGGAGGCCAACGCGGGGGAGGCCATGAGCGCGGCCGTCAGCAGCGCGGCGACAAATGAGATGCGATTGAACATGCGGCGAATAACCTGGAGGAAACATTTGATCAACGCCCCCCGTCGACGGCAGCTTCTGCGCTGGACGAACGTCCGAGCGGACACCGTTTATGGTGATCCGATGACCATCTCCGATATCCCCTCCAGCGTGGTCCAGCGGCCCCGGATCCCCCGTTTGACGGTGGTTCAACACGCCCCCGACCACGCCATGAACGACGGGGCCGAGGTGACGCGCTTCTACGATTGCGCCAGCGATCTCATGCGAGAGCTGCTCTGCGAGCTGGCGCGCGAGCCGGACGTCGCGCGGCCGTTTGCCGAGATCGAGGACGCCCTCGGGTGGCCTCATCGCCGGATCGCGTCGGTGCTGGGCGGCGCCGGACGCCGGCGCCAGATCGAGTTCGCCGGGCGTCGCCCGTACCGCTTCCAGGACACGCGGCAGAGCGTCTCGGGGCGATGGGAGATGTGGATGGACGCCGCCCAGGCGCGCGCGCTGCACGCGGCCCGGCGAGAGGGGTCCACCCCGAGCGGACGGGGGGCGGGCTGATATGGCCACGGGTCGCTGTCTGTGCGGCGCGGTCGCCTATGAGGTCCGAGGGCCGCTGCGCGACGTCCTCATCTGCCACTGCGAGGAGTGTCGGCGCTGGCACGGTCACGTGGCGGCCTGCACGGCGGCCCGCCGCGACGAGCTCGTGCTCACCGAGCAACGCGGCCTGCGCTGGGTGCAGAGCCCCGACAGCGACGCCGGAGCGCGGCGCGGGTTCTGCGGCGAGTGCGGCTCGAGCCTGTTCTGGGACCCGCCTCGCCGCGACATCATCAGCATTGCGGCAGGCACGCTGGATCAGCCGACCGGGCTACGCGTGGTGGGGCATTGGTTCGTGTCGCAGGCCGCCGACTACGACCCGCTGCCCGACGACGGGCTGCCGCGGCACGAGCGCAGCGCGGAATGGGAGCGCCGCGCGCCCGCTCCGCCCGAGACCGGAGCGGCGGAGGGGTAAAGGGAGGGCCTAGAGCGGCGGGGCCGGCGGCTCGGGCCACCGCCGTCCGGCGACCTCGAGCTGGCCCACCTTCAGCGTCCCGATCTCCACCTCGCCCGCCTGGAGCGTGCGGATCACCGCGCGGCCGATCGCGATCCGGCCGATGGCGACCGCCCCGACGGCCATGACGGCGATCGCCAGCGGGCCCATGCTCGTCGGGCCCACCAGCCGGGCGCCGGTCACGTGAGCCCCGACGGCGTGTAACCCGGTCGTCTCGGCCTTGGTGTGCCTGCGGGCGAGCATGGGCCGAGCCTATCGCCTCGACGACGTGGGACTACTCGGGGATGTGGGCGAAAGCGTCGGGGTTGGGGCCGGTGCGCCCGTCCTCGCCCTTGTCAAGCGCCGCGATGGCCTGGATGTCGGCGTCGTCGAGCTTGAAGCCGAAGAGGTCGAAGTTCTCCTCGATCCGCGACGGAGTGGTGGACTTGGGGAAGACGATGCAGCCGCGCTGCAGGTGCCAGCGGAGCACCACCTGCGCCGCCGTGCGGTCAAGCCGGCCGGCGATCTCCATGATCACCGGGTCATCGAGCACGCCGCCCTGTGCGATCGGGGACCAGGCCTCGGTGAGGATCCCCCGCTCCTCCCCGTAGCGGCGCACCTCGTCGTTGAGCAGGTAGGGGTGAAGCTCGATCTGGTTGACGGCGGGCGTGACGTCGGTCTCGGCTGCCAGCCGCTCCAGATGTGCCACCTGGAAGTTCGAGACGCCGATCGAGCGCGCGCGGCCCTCGGCCTTGAACTCCTCCATCACCTTCCAGGTCGAGACGTAGTCGCCGTCGTAGAGCGTGGGCAGCGGCCAATGGACGAGGAACAGGTCCACATAGTCCGAGCCCAGCGCGCTCAGCGTGTGCTCGAATGCCTTGCGTGCATCATCGGGGTGATGGCACGCGTTGGAGAGCTTGCTGGTGATGAACACCTCGTCGCGGCTCAGGCCCGAGCTGCGGATCGCCTCGCCGACGCCCGCCTCGTTGCGATACATCTCGGCGGTGTCGATGTGGCGGTAGCCGGCATCGAAGGCCGTGCGCACGGCCTCGGCGGTGTCCGGGGGCGGGATCTGGAAGACCCCGAAGCCCAGCTGCGGGATCTCGTTGCCGTCGTTGAGCGTGAGGGTGGGAACGGTGGAGACGGTGGTCACGGTGTCGGTCCTCCTGATGCGGTCGGGGGTGGGTATCCCAGTGTCACCGCGTGAGGCCATAACTTCAAATGATGATTTGTGTGCTCCGATAGTCTCAGGCTATAGACCCGCGCCGTGTGCTCACCTTCCGCGCCGTCGCTCACGAGCGATCGTTCTCGCGCGCGGCGCGCCGGCTCTCGCTGTCGCAGCCGTCGGTGTCCAACCAGGTGGCGGCATTGGAACGCGAGGTGGGCGTCCGGTTGCTCGAGCGGCGGCCGGGAGGCCTGCGCCTCACGCCTGAGGGCGAGATCCTGCTCGAGCACGCTGATGCCATCGCCGACCGGTTCGGCCTGGCCGAGACCCAGCTGTCGGGTGCCGCCGAGCGCCGGCGCACCCGGCTGCGGATCGGCGCCCTGCCCAGCGCCCTCGCCGGGTTCGTGCCGGCGGCGATCGCACGAGTGCGCGAACGCCATCCCGACACGCAGGTGACCTTCGACGAGGGGACGAGCGAGGAGCTGGCCAATCGTCTGGCCTCCGGAGAGCTCGACCTCGCCATCGCCTACCAGGACACGACATGGCCCCGGACCGAGCCCCCGGGCGTCAAGCGCCACCACCTGCTCCACGAGGAGTTCATGGTGGCCATGGCGCCCGATCACCGGCTCGCCGGCCAGGAGGAGGTTGACCTCGCCGACCTGCGCGACGACGACTGGACCGCCGCCCTCATCGACGGCGTCATCGTGCGGGCGTGCCGGGCCGCGGGCTTCGAGCCGCGACTGGTGTCGATCACCCACGACCAGCTCGCGATCCGGGGCCTGGTCATCCGCGGGCTGGCGGTGACGCTCGTCGCCGAGTTGCTCGCCGACCCGTTCAAGGACCTGGCGCTGCGCCCGATCGCCGGGATGACCGTCGCTCGCGATGTCTACGCGCTGCTGCCACCCGGTCGCCGCCATCCGCTGCTCGCGCCCACGCTTAAGGCGCTCGACGAGGTGGCGGTGGGGATGCGGCGGGTGCGCTCAGTCGGTGCGGCTCGGGTGGCCGGGGCCGGGCCAGGGGGCCAGGCAGAGCAGCAGCCGTGAGTCGGTGATCGCCTCCACCTCGTGGCGCTCGGCCGGCTTGAAGTGCACGAGTCCCTGGGCGCCCAGCGTCTGTTCCTCGGCGCCGGCGCGGACGACCACCTCGCCGCCGAGCACGAATGCGAGGGCGTGCTCGTGGACCTGATGCTCCGAGAGGCGCTCGCCGGCGGCCAGCGCCAGCAGGATCACCCGGTTGGCCTCGTCGTCTGAGTGCAGCACGCGCGGTGAGTGCGGCTGCACCTGCTCCGCGTCCAGACGCCAAAGGTCCACGCCGTGATCATACGTCGGCGTGTGCAAGGCTGTCGGTATGGAGCTCGGCAGCTTCGGCGTGTGGACCGCCTACCGCGCGATCGGCGAGGAGAACGCCGGCGAGGCGGCGGCGCTCGTGTCAGACCTGGGCTTCGGCACCTTCTGGCTGGGAGGCTCGCCCCGCCTGTCGACCGTGCGCCCCCTGCTCGAGGCCGGCGGCTCTCTGGCCGTGGCCACGGGGATCGTCAACGTGTGGACATACGAGCCGGGGGATCTCGCGAGCGAGTACGCGGAGCTCAGCCCGCGGTTCGGCGATCGCCTGCTGGTGGGGATCGGGATCGGGCATCCCGAGGCCACCAGCGACTACACGCGTCCGCTGGCCTCGACGCGGGCATTCCTGGACGGGATCGACGCCGCCCCGGAGCCCATCCCGGCCGATCGCCGCGCCCTCGCCGCCCTCGGGCCCAGGATGCTGGACCTCTGCCGCGAGCGCACCCGCGGAACCCTCACCTACTTCGTGCCGCCTGAGCACACCCGCTCTGCGCGGGCCAGGCTCGGCGAGGGTCCCCTGATCGCCACCGAGCTCGCCTGCGTGCTGGACACCGATCCCGAGGCAGCGCGGGTCACCGCCCGCGGCTACGCCGAGATGTACCTCGGGCTGCGCAACTACACGGGCAACCTGGTGCGCCACGGCTTCACCGAGGACGACATCGCACAGGGCGGGTCAGACCGCCTGATCGACACGATCGTGCCCCATGGGACGGCCGAGGAGATCGCCACCGCCGCCCGCGCGCATCTCGATGCCGGCGCTGACCACGTCTGCCTGCAACCTGTCGGGGTCAGGGGCGTCCCGCGCGCCGAGTGGACCGCGCTGGCGGCCGCGCTGGGGCTGGGCTGAGCCCGGCCGACGGCCCCGGCGTTTGCGCTGAGCCTCGCGGGCGCTACTGGCGCTGCTGCTCTTCGACGGTCAGCTCGGCCGTCGGGCGGGCCTCGAGGCGCCCATCCGGGATCGGCTCGCCGCTGAGCACCGACAACCCGTAGGTCCCGTCCTCCAGGCGCGCCTCGGCGCGCTCCACCGCGGCCAGGTCGGCCTGCAGGTCGGCACGGCGGCCGGCGTCGAGCTCGTCCTGGTAGAGGTCCTCGGAGTCCCTGTCGCCGGGTTCGACGTTCTCGTCGGATTCCAGCGAGCCACCGCTGTGGAGGCCGAGGGCCTGCTCGATGCGGTCGCGCTCACGCGCGAGAAGCTCACGGGCTCGTTCAGGGTCCATGGCGCGGGAGCCTACCCGTTCATCGCGCGCGTCGCAGGCCGGGCGAGCGGGCTCCGGGGTCTCGGGCGCGGAGGCTGGCGCCCCACGCCAGGGCGATCAGCGCCGCGCCGCCGGCGAGCGCCAGCCACGAGCCGAGGTCGACCGAGCCCAGCGCCGAGCCCGACCGCGCGGCGGCAACGTGATGGGGGACAGGTAGGGGATGGCCGGCGTTCACCGCGATCGCATCCACGGTCACCATGGCCGCCTCGGTCATCGCGACCGACCGCGCGACCGACCGCGGCACGCCGATCGCTCGCAGATCCCCGCCAGGCGCGCCCGCAGGGGGGTGATAGACCCCGGTGCCGTTGGGCATGACCACCACCACCGTTCCCCGGTAGACCTGGGACAGCTCCTGGCCGAGGAACGAGGCGTAGTTCTGCGGCTCGCGCCACAGCTCGGTGACCGAGCCCAGGTCGGCCTGGGTCGCGATCACGGCCACGCGGATCGGAACCCCCGCCCGCTGGGCGGACGCGAGCAGCTCACGCAGCCGCGCCGCCTCCGACTGGGGAAAGCCGCCGTCGGCGGCGAGGAACAGCGGCTGGGTGGCGAGCACGTCGCTGGCCGGGTCCCCGTCGGCGAGGGCGGGCGACGGCGTCGCGACCGCGACCACCAGCACCCCGCACACGCAGGCCAGGGCCCGCGAAGCCGTCAGGCGTGCGCGGCGGCGGGAGCGAGAACGATGCGTACAGTCTGGCAATGGCTATGGGCGTATGGTGTCAGCGCGGGCGGTTGACCGGGGCGCTCATCGTGATTCTGGCGGCTCTGGCGATGCCGGCCGCCGCCGCCGCCCACGGCCCCGTCGACCCGGCGGCGTCCAGCTACCTGGCCCGTCTCAGTCAGGTGCCCTCCGGTCTGACCGTCAAGGTCATCGACGGTGACCAGCGGCTCTGGCTGCGGGCCGATCCGCGCCACACCGTCCTCGTGCTCGACTACCAGGGCGCGCCGTATGTGCGCTTCACCGCCCGCGGGGTCCAGGTCAACAAGGCGTCGGCGATGTACTACCTCAACCAGGTCCCGGCCCAGACGCCGCCGCGTCACACCGGCCGGGGCGTGACGCCGATCTGGTCGTCGGTGAGCGCGGGGCACACCTACGGCTGGCACGACGGTCGCCTCCATGCCCTGGCGACGACGGCGTCGGCGCCCGGCGCCACCTACCTGGGCAGGTGGCAGGTCCCGCTGCGCGTCGACGGGGCCCCGACCGCCATCGCCGGCGGGCTCTACTACGCGACCAGCCCCTCGATCGTCTGGTTCTGGCCGCTGTTGGTGGCGCTGGCGTGCGTGATGGCGGCGCGGCGCCTGCGCCGGCCCGAGCTCGACGAGCGCGTCGCCCGCGGGCTGGCCGCCATCGCGCTGGCCGGCTTCATCGTCGCCGTGATCGGCCAGCAGCTGCACGGCCGGCCCTCGGTCTCGGTGGGGCAGGGGGTCACGCTGGCCGTGGCGCTGGCCTTCGCCGCCTGGGCCGCCTGGCGCCTGGTCCGGCGGTGCCACGGCTGGTTCACGTTCTTCATCATCGCCGCGGTGTCGATCTGGGAGGGGGCTTCGCTGATCGCGGTGCTCCTCGACGGCTATGTCCTGATGGCGGTGCCGCCGGCGCTGTCGCGAGTGGCGGTGATCGCCTGCCTGAGCGCGGGCGTGGCGCTGTTGCCGGTCGTGTTCGCGCTGGCCGAGCGCCCGCGTCGCCGCCTCGCCGCGACCGCGGTGACCGGCACGCTGGCCGCCCTCGCCCTCGGGGGCTGCGGAGCATCGGCGGCGTCGCCGCCCCGGGAGCGCGCCATTCCGGCGGCGCTGATCGCCCAGGCCCGTCCCATCGGCCACGGCGCCGCCTTCCACCCGCCCGCTCGCGGCGGGGCGGGGCGGGGAGCCGGGGCCTGCCGGACGTCGCTTGGGGCCCGCGAGGGCGCGCACGTCGAGCTGTTCGCAGCCAACCGCGTCGTGCTCGTGGCCGCCGGGATCGGCGTTCAGGGCCCGCTGGCTCGGTCAGCGGGCCGGATCACCGGGGCGCGCTGCTACGGCGACCTCGTCACCCTGGAGCCGACCGGTGTGGTGCTGATCCGGCCGGGGGTGCGGCTGACGCTCGCCGATCTCTTTCGCGGTTGGGGTCGGGCGCTGTCCGCGGGCCGGCTGCTCTCCTTCACCGGGCGGGTCACCGTGTACGTCGACGGCCGCAGGCGTGCGGGGCCGCCCGGCAGCGTGCCGCTCACCCGGCACGCCGAGATCGTCGTCGAGGTGGGACCCCACGTCCCGCCGCATCCGGCCTACCACTTCCCGCCGGGGGTCTGACGACAGGGAGACGCTGCGTCAGCCCAGCGGACCCGCGCCGTGCCCGCTGTGATCGGCGGACTCCACGCGGTTGCGGCCCTGCGCCTTGGCCATGTACAGGGCCCGGTCGGCCTTGCGCACCAGCTCGTCGGGGTCGACGGCGTCCTCCGGGAGCCCGGCGACGCCGAAGCTGGCGGTGATCGGGCCGGTCTGGACCAGCTCGGTGCGCTCGATCTGCCTGCGGATCTTCTCGGCCAGCTCGATCGAGCCCTGACGGTCGGTCTCGGGGAGCAGGAGCATGAACTCCTCGCCGCCGAAGCGGGCGGCGAAGTCGCTCGCGCGGATGGTGGCCGACAGGAGCCGGCCGACGGCGGCCAGTGCCTTGTCGCCGTGGCTGTGGCCGTGCAGGTCGTTGAGCACGCGGAAGCGGTCGAGGTCGAGCAGCACCACGCCGAGAGGGCTGAGCGAGCGCCCCGCCTGGGCCACCATCCGACGGATGGTCTCCTCGGCGGCGCGCCGGTTGGGCAGCCCGGTGAGCGCGTCGGTGACCGACCGTTCCTCGGCCCGTGCCAAATCCCGCTGGCTGGCCAGGATCGGGGCGGCGCGGCGGGCGGAGTCGCGCAGTGCGGCGTGCTCGCGGTCGGTGATCCGCCCGGCGTGGGCGACGAGCAGGGTGCCGATGATCTCGCTGCCGGACACCAGCGGCTCGCAGGCCAGGTCGGCGTCGATTGCTCCGCATACGCCGCAGGGCGCCAGCGGGCTGCGATCCTTGTCGCGCTCGTGACTGCGGCCCAGGCGCATGGCCAGGCAGGAGCGGGCGCCCAGCCCGTCGGTGCGGATGCCGTGCAGCGGCGTGTGATCCACCGCGCTGCCCAGCGTCGGCGCCAGGCGCTCGCCGCCGTCGGCGACCAGCAGCACGCCGCAGCCGGCCCCGGGGAGGACCCGCTCGGCGTTGTCGATGAGCAGCCGCTGGGACTCCGCGGCCGAGCTCGATGACTGCAGGAGCTCGTCGAGCTCGCGCCCGGCGTCGTCAAGGGCGCGCTCGCGCCGCAGCAGGCCACGCGCGGCGGCGAGGGCGATTCCCGCGCACAGCGTGCCGAGCAGCGCGACGAGGCCCACGACCAGCCAGGCATCCACTCCGCCGTGGCGGGCGTCCAGCCCCGCCGCGAAGGCGTCGCCGGTGAGCAGCGCCGCCGCCACGGCGGCGGGCACGGCGACGCGGCGAGCGGTGGGGCCCCTCATATGCCTCGGATCGGCAGAACGGGTGGATTGCTTGAGGCCGGGGGGTAGGCTTGGACCGTGGCCAGCCTGGAAGTGCAATCCGGGGAGCTGATCGTCCGGCTCAGCGGGGTCGAGCGGGCCGCGGCGATGCGCAAGGAGGTGCGCGTCCCGCTCGCCAGCGTGGCCAGCGTGTGCGCCGAGCCCGACCCCTGGGGCGCGCTGCGCGGGATCCGGGCGCCCGGCACCGGGATTCCCGGTGTCGCCGCCTACGGGGTGAGGCGGATCACGGGGGGCGCCCCTGACTTCGCCGCCGTGCACGGCTGCGGGCCGGCGGTGCGAGTCGACCTCGCTCCGGGGGCGGCCTTCGGTCGCATCGTGGTGACGGTGGACGACGCGCAGCGGACGGTGGACGCTGTACGCGCGCTGACGCGCACGTGATCCGCCAAGGCGAGTACGTTGTTACGGCGTTGTGGACCACGTAGCCGCAAGCGTGTGAGGAGAGGTGCAGATGGCCGTCAAGGCAGGTGATCTCGAACACGACCTGATCGAATCGCTGGGCCAGACGGTGGGCCGGCAGCTGGCCGAGGAGTCCCCGGAGACCTACCGGGAGTTCGTGCGCCAGTACTACCACTGGGTCCCGGCCAAGGATCTCGCCGACCGTGACCAGGCCGACCTGTGCGGTGCCGTCGTCGCCCACTGGCGCACCGCGCGCCACCGCGTACGGGGCGAGGCCAAGGTCAACGTCTACAACCCCGAGCGCGAGCGCGACGGCTGGACCTCGCCCTACACCGTCGTCGAGATCGTGTCCGACGACATGCCCTTCATCGTCGACTCGGTGACGATGGAGCTCAGCCGCCAGGGCTGCAACATCGAGCTCATCGTCCACCCGGTGATGCGCGTCGTGCGCGACGCGGAGGGCGAGCTCGCCCAGGTGCTCGAGCCCGGTGGCGTGGCCTTCGGCTTCGTCACCGAATCGGTGATCCACGCCGAGGTCGCCTACGAGTCCGATCCCGAGCGCCTGTCGGTGCTGCGGGCCGGTGTCGAGCTCGTGCTCGAGGAGGTGCGCGCCGCCGTCGAGGACTGGGCGGAGATGCGGGCCAAGACGACCGCCCTGGCCACCGAGCTGCGCCGCCAGGCGCCGCCGGCCGAGCCCCACGAGCTTGCCGAGACCCAGGCGTTCCTCTCCTGGCTCGCCGACGAGCACTTCACCTTCCTGGGCTACCGCGAGTACGTGCTCAGCCCGGGGCAGGAGTCGGCCGAGCTGCGCGTCGTCGAGGGGTCGGGCCTGGGCATCCTGCGCGGCGCCTCGCGGACGCCGTCCAAGACGCTCACCGGCAAGGCGCTGGCGCTGGCCCGCTCGCCGCACCCGCTGGTGCTCACCAAGGCCAACGCGCGCGCCACCGTGCACCGCCCGTCCTACCTGGACTACGTGGGGGTCAAGCAGTTCGCGCCCGACGGCACGGTGCTGGGCGAGCGCCGCTTCCTGGGCCTGTACACGACCATCGCCTACAAGACCAGCCCACGCGACATTCCGCTGCTGCGCGACAAGGTCGAGCGCGTCCTCAGCCACGCCGCCTTCCCGTCCGACAGCCACGACGCCAAGGGCCTCATCGACATCCTGGAGTCCCTGCCGCGCGACCTGCTGATCCAGATCGACGCCGACATCCTCTTCGAGATCGCCATCGGCATCCTGGGCCTGGGCGAGCGCCAGCGGGTGCGCCTGTTCGTGACCGCCGATCAGCTCGACCGGTTCGTCGCCTGCACCCTGTGTCTGCCGCGCGACCGCTTCAACACCGAGAACCGCCAGCGGGCGGGGCGGATCCTGGCCGATGCCTTCCAGGGCGACCACGTCGACTGGCGCCTCCAGCTCACCGAATCGCTCATCGTCCGCGTCGACTACGTCGTGCGCACCCCGGGCGGCGTGCCCGAAAGCTACGACGTCGCGGAGATCGAGGCGCGGATCGCCGAGTCGACGCGGGCCTGGACCGACCAGCTGCGCGCGGTGCTCGTCGCCGCCCATGGCGAGCAGCGCGGCAGGGGAGCTCTTCGCCCGCTACGGGCAGGCCTTCCCGCCGGGCTACCGCGCGGACCGCAGCGCCGATACGGCGCTGCTGGACGTCGACCGCATCGAGGAGCTGATCGCGGTCGGGCACCCGATCATCGACATCTACCGCCGCCCCGCAGAGAGCGAGAACATGATCCGCTGCCAGCTGCTCAGCGCCAAGCGCGTGTCGCTGTCAGACGTGGTCCCGACCTTCGAGCACATGGGCGCCAAGGTCGTCGACGAGCGCCCCTACGAGGTCAGCCCGTCGGGCACCAGCCCGGTGTGGATCTACGACTTCGGCCTCACCTGCGACCCGCAGGGCCTGGCGCGCGCCGGGACGTCCTTCGCCGACGTGATCATCGCCGTCTGGTCGGGGCGCCTGGAGGACGACCGGCTCAACGGGCTGGTCATGGGCGCCGGGCTGACCGGCCGCGAGATCACCATCATCCGCGCCGTCCTGCGCTACCTGCGCCAGGCCACGGTCGCCTTCTCGGACTCGTACATGACCGAGACGCTGCTGCGCCATCCCGTCATCGCGGTGGGACTGGTGCGGCTGTTCGACGCCCGCTTTGATCCCGACAACGCCGACGCGGCGCGCAGCGAGGCGCTGACCGCCGAGATCGAGGCCGAGATCGACGAGGTCCAGAGCCTGGACGAGGACCGGATCCTGCGCAGCTTCCTCGCCGTGGTGCTGGCCATGCTGCGCACCAACTACTTCCGCGTGGCTCCCGGCAGCGACCCGCCCAAGCCGCTGGGCTACCTGTCGTTCAAGCTGGACCCGTCCCGGCTGGACATGCTGCCGCGGCCCCGGCCGCGCTTTGAGATCTTCGTCTACTCGCCGCGCGTCGAGGGCATCCACCTGCGCGGCGGCCGGGTCGCGCGCGGCGGGATCCGCTGGTCTGACCGCCGCGAGGACTTCCGCACCGAGGTGCTCGGGCTGATGAAGGCGCAGATGGTCAAGAACGCGCTCATCGTCCCCGTCGGCTCCAAGGGCGGCTTCGTGGTCAAGCGCCCGCCCCGGGAGGGAGGCTCTGATGCGCTGCGCGAGGAGGGCATCGCCTGCTACCGGACGTTCCTGTCGGGGCTGCTGGACCTCACCGACAACTACGCCGGCTCCGAGGTCGTCCCGCCCGAGCGCGTGGTGCGCTACGACGACGACGATCCGTACCTGGTGGTCGCGGCCGACAAGGGCACCGCCACGTTCTCGGACATCGCCAACGAGGTCTCGGCCCAGTACGGGTTCTGGCTGGGCGACGCCTTCGCCTCCGGTGGCTCGCACGGCTATGACCACAAGGCGATGGGCATCACGGCCCGCGGCGCGTGGGAATCGGTCAAGCGCCATTTCCGCGAGCTCGGCACCGACGTGCAGAGCGAGGAGTTCACGGTGGTGGCGATCGGCGACATGTCGGGCGACGTGTTCGGCAACGGGATGCTGTGCTCGGAGCACATCCGGCTGCTGGCGGCCTTCAACCACGCCCACGTGTTCCTGGACCCCAACCCGGACGCGGCCGCGAGCTTTGCCGAGCGTCGGCGGCTGTTCGCGCTGGGGCGGTCGTCCTGGACCGACTACGACCCGGCGGTCATCTCGCGCGGCGGCGGCGTGCACGCCCGCACCCTGAAGTCGATCCCGATCACCGCCGGAGGTCAAGGAGGCCTTCGGGATCGAGGCCGACCGGCTCTCGCCCATCGAGCTCATCCGCGAGCTGCTGCGCGCGCCGGTGGACCTGCTCTTCAACGGCGGGATCGGCACCTACGTCAAGGCCGCCGACGAGACCCACGCGGACGTCGGGCGACCGCGCCAACGACGCGGTGCGCGATCGACGGCGGCCAGCTGCGCTGCCGCGTCGTCGGCGAGGGCGGCAACCTCGGCTTCACCCAGCGCGGGCGCATCGAGTACGCCCTCAGCGGCGGGCCCGGACGGCCGCCGGCGGGCGGATCAACACCGACGCCATCGACAACGTGGCCGGCGTCAACTGCTCAGACCACGAGGTCAACATCAAGATCCTCCTCGGCGAGGTCATCGCCGAGGCCGAGATGACCGACGACGAGCGCAACGCGCTGCTCGTCCAGATGACCGATGCGGTGAGCGCGCGGGTCCTCTACGGCAGCTACACCCAGACCCAGGCACTGAGCCTGGCCGCCGCGCAGGCGGTGTCGATGGTCGACGTCCACGCCCGGCTGCTGCGCCGCCTGGAGCAGGTCGCCGGCCTGGACCGCGAGATCGAGTTCCTGCCCTCCGAGAAGACGATCGCGGCACGCCGCAACGATCGCCGCGGCCTCGTCTCGCCCGAGCTGGCGACGCTGATGGCCTACGGCAAGATCTTCCTCTACTCAGAGCTGGTGGAATCGGACCTCCCCGAGGACCCGTACCTCATCCGCGACCTGGAGCGCTACTTCCCGGCACCGCTGCCCGAGCGCTTCGCCGACCACATCCGCCACCACCGCCTGCGCCGCGAGCTGATCGCCACCATCGTGGCCAACCAGCTCGTCGATCGCGCCGGGATGACCTTCGCCTTCCGCCTGGCCGAGGAGACCGGGGCCGGCGCGCCCCAGCTGGCCCGCGCCTACGCGGTGGCGCGCGAGGTGTTCGACATGCGCAGCTTCTGGGAGGCGGTCGAGGCGCTCGACAACCAGATCGAGGCGGGCACCCAGCTCTCGATGCTCATCGAGGGGCGCCGGCTGGTCGAGCGCGCCGCGCGCTGGGTCGTGCGGGCGGGCCCCCGCGCCGGGATCGACGTGACCGCGATGACCGATCGCTTCGCGCCCGCGGCGCAGCATGCTGGCCGCCGCCCTGCCCGACGTCCTGCGGGGGCTGGACCGCGAGCAGTTCACCGAGCGGCGGACCGACCTGGAGGCGGGCGGGGTGCCGGCGGAGCTCGCCCACCGGGTGGCCAGCATGCAGTCGCTGCTCTCGGTCTTCGACATCGTCGTCGACGCCGGGCTGACCGGCTCAGAGCAGCCGGCGGTCACCGACGCCTACTTCGCCATCGGCTCGCGTCTGGGCCTGGACTGGCTGCGCGACCGGATCCTGGAGCTCCCGCGCACCGACCGCTGGCAGTCGCTGGCCCGCGCCGCGCTGCGCGACGACCTCTACCGGCTGCACCGCTCGCTGACCCGCGAGATCCTGCTCTCCGCCGCCGAGTTCGACGCGCAGGAGCCGCTCGACGACTGGCTGGAGCGCAACGCGACCGCGGTGGAGCGCGCCGACGCGGTGCTCGCCGACGTCAAGGCCTCCCGGGACGTACGACACCACCACGCTGCCGGTGGTGCTGCGCGAGCTGCGCAGCCTCGTCGCCGACGCCGGTCAGCTCAACTGAGCGCGCCGGAGCGGCGCGGGGCGTCGCGTCTTGGCCGGCTGCGGTGGGGCGTGACTCGGGGTACGGGCGAACGTCAACGGCGGGCTTTGGAAGGTGAGCACGGGCGTGGATGTGCAACCTCTGGGTTCCTGAACGCTACAGAGCGCGCGGTCGGGGTTTGACGGGTGTGTGCTCTGAGAGGTCGGCGGCTGTACCTACAGAGCACGCGCTGTCGAAACCGGCGGTGCGTGCTCTGTGCGTTCAGGATTTCGTCGGCGACGCTCCCAGCTGCTCTTCCCAAGTCCGTCGTTGACGTGCCCTGATACCCCGAGTCACGCGTCGAGCTCTGCCGCGCGCCCGGCGTGAGGCCTGCCGCACGCCGGCGTGAGCGCGGCCGCGTCAGCTGACCGCGGCGGTGCGGCTGTAGAACGGCTGGCCGTTGGGGGCGGTCCAGGCCAGCCGCACGCCGCCGGCGGAGGGCAGGCTCACGTGCATGGTGAAGTAGCCCTCGGCGTCGGACGGGCGGATCGTGGCGAGCGTCGTCCACGTGTTGGCCCCCTGGGGCTCGAACTGCAGCAGCGCCACCTTGGGGGCGTCGGTGGGCCGGATCTGGCCCCAGACCAGCACATGGCCGCCGTGCTGGGGCTTGGGCAGCCACAGCGGGAGCTCGAACGCGTTGTAGGCCGGCTTGGCCGCGCCCGTGGGGTAGAACAGCAGCCCGGACTGGAAGGTGGCCCAGTAGGGCTTGGAGCCCTTCTTGTACTTGGTGTTGGGCGCGGCGTCCATGAGCAGGAACTGGGAGAACGCGGGCACCCGGGGGTTGGTCCAGGCCATGTACTCGCCCTGGTTGAGGAACTCGGCCTGCTGGGCCTGGCTGAAGGGTTGGTAGGGGCTGGGCCCGCGGCTCTGCACGCCCCACTCGGTGATGTCGATCGGCATGCCGCCGCGGCCGCCGTAGGCCCGCTGGGCGCGGTCCAGCGCGCTCTCGATCCGGCCCAGCGAGGACAGCGAGGACGAGTTGGGATCCGGGCGGACAAAGCTCGGCGGGTGCTGGAAGTCATAGGGATGATGCGCCCAGCCCTGGGCGTCGAGCAGCGCCGGGTGGGCCCGGGCGAAGATGCGGCGGCTGCCGGAGGCGGGGCACCCGATCGCGGTGGCGGCCGATCCGGTGAGCGGCCGGTAGTTGGCCCCGACGCAGTAGAGCCCGCGCAGGAAGATGAGCGGATCCATGCTGGCGCCGTAGCCCTTGTGGCTGGCGCCGTAGGCGGCGGTCTCGCCGATCATGATCGTGTCGTGGCGGTGGCCGCTGCGGGCCAGGCCCGTCCACGCCGCGTCGAGCATCCCGCGGTAGATCGCCGCGGAGGTCGGGACGAACGTGCCGTGCACCTTGGTCCACTGCGGGGTCATCCAGCCGCCGATGTTCGGCTCGTTCCAGATGCCCCAGGCGCGGACCGCCGGCAGCGGCGTCGGGGTCCCGTCGACGGAGGTGGTGCTGGCGTGGCCGTCGTAGCGCGTGCCGACCGCCTGCACGAACTGGCCGAAGTCGGTGGCGTTGGGATCATGCGTGTAGCGGTAGCCCTGCGCCAGCTGGCGCGGCGGCGTCGCCCACGTGGGCGCGGGCGCGGTCGGCTGGAAGTAGACCTGGAGGCCGTCGCGGTGGGCGAGGACGTCGAGCAGGTCATAGCGCGCCCACGCGCCTCCGGGATACGCGTTGGGGTTGGCGGCGTTGAACTTCTTGGGCTTCTTGGCCGCGCCGGGCGCGGGCGCGACCAGCGACCACACCACCGACACGCGGATGCGGTCGATGCCCATGCCCTTGAGCGTCTGCAGCGTGGAGGCCACCTGCGCCGGGGGCGCGTAGATCAGCAGCTGGTCGTCCTGCAGCGTCGTGGTCTGGCTGTGGGACGCGAGCGCAGTGGGGGCGCCGCCGAGCGCGACGGCGATGATCGTCGTCAGCAGGGTGAGCAGCGAGCGGACGGACATCGCCTCGAGGCCTACCCCGTCCCCGCCGGTTTCATCCGCGGCCGCGGCGCGGACCCGACCCCGCCGCGCCCCGCGCCGAGGCCGCCGCGTAGGCCAGCACGTCGAGCACGCCGCCCAGCAGGAACGCCACCGGCCCGGTGACGAGGCGCGCTGCAATCCGCTCGACGCGCATGTCGGGTCAAGCTATCGTCTGCGCGACCATGGCCACCCTGAAGACAAGCGTCACCGAGCTCCCGGAGTCACGCGTACGCGTGGACGCCGAGGTCCCCGCCGAGGAGGTCGAGCGCAAACTGCAGCAGGCCGCCCGCAAGCTCGGCGGCCAACTCCGCATCCCCGGCTTTCGCAAGGGCAAGGTGCCGCCGCCGGTCGTCATGCGCCGCCTCGGCGCGCGACGCGGTGTTCGACGAGGCGCTGCGCTCCTCGCTGAGCGAGTGGTACATCGACGCCATCGACACCGCCGGCATCGCCCCCATCGGCGAGCCCGACATCAACTTCGCCGAGGAGGTCCCCGGCCAGGGCGAGCCGCTGGCCTTCTCGATCGAGATCGGCGTGCGACCCACCGCCAAGCTCGGCACCTACAAGGGCCTGGAGGTCGGCCGGCGCGAGCCCACGGTGGCCGACGCCGACGTCGACGCGGAGGTCGAGCGCCTGCGCGACCGGCTGGCCACGCTGGACACCGTCGAGCGCCCGGCCGAGAAGGGCGATCACGTCGTGCTCGACTACCTGGGCAAGGTCGACGGCGAGCCGTTCCCGGGCGGCGAGGGACGCGACCAGCTCATCGAGCTGGGCTCGGGCCGGCTGATCGAGGGCTTCGAGGATCAGCTCATCGGCGCGTCGGCCGGCGACGAGCGCGCCGTCAACGTCACCTTCCCCGAGGACTATGTCCCCGAGCTCGCCGGCAAGGACGCGACCTTCGACGTCAAGGTCTCCGAGGTCAAGGCCAAGCGGCTGCCCGAGCTCGACGACGACTTCGCCTCGGAGGCCTCGGAGTTCGACACCCTCGCCGAGCTGCGCGAGGACATCGCCGCCAAGCTGCGCCACTCCGATGAGCACGCCGTCGAGCGCGAGTTCGAGCAGGCGGTGCTGGAGGCGGCCGCCAACGAGGCCGACGTCGAGCTGCCCGAGAAGCTGATCCACGCGCGCGCGCACGAGATGCTCGAGCAGACCTTCTCGGCGCTGGCACGCCAGGGGATCGGCAAGGACACCTACCTGAAGATCGCCGGCAAGGACGAGGAGGAGCTCGCCCACGAGGCCGAGCCCGACGCCGCCGCCGCGCTGCGACGCGAGGCGGTGCTCGCCGCCGTCGTGGCCGCCGAGCAGATCGAGCCCTCCGACGAGGAGGTGCTCGAGGCGCTCACGCCGGCCGCCGAGCGCGACGGCTCTGACCCCGCCGAGCTCATGGAGCGCCTGCGCAAGGCCGGGCGCCTGGAGGAGCTGCGCCAGGACGTGGCCACCACCAAGGCGGCCGAGCTTCTGGTGCGCGAGGCCACCCCGATCAGCGTGGAGCAGGCCAAGGCCCGCCAGAAGCTGTGGACGCCCGGCAAGGACGACGAGGAAGGCGTCCCCGCAGGACGGGACGTCCCCGTCCGCCCAGCTCTGGACCCCGGGTAGCTGACGCTCCGCACGGGTTGTCCGCGGCGGCCAAGACGGGGCGGGCGGGGTTGCCTCTCATGTCCAGGATGGCTGCGCTTGAGCGGTGACCGCCGGTTGCTACAGTCGGCAGGATTCCGGCGCACGATGCGAAAGCTGTGTTCCGATCCGTAACGATGAAGCGAGGACGATGAGCCCACTCGTACCGATGGTCGTCGAGCAGACCTCCCGCGGGGAGCGCGCGTTCGACATCTACAGCCGTCTGCTCAATGAGCGGATCGTCTTTCTCGGCACGCCCGTCGACGACCAGATCGCGAACCTGATCGTCGCCCAGCTCCTGCATCTGGAGTCCGAGGATCCCGACAAGGACATCTCGATCTACATCAACTCACCGGGTGGCTCGGTGTACGCGGGGCTGGCGATCTACGACACGATGCAGTTCATCAAGCCCGACGTGCTCGACGATCTGCGTCGGCATCGCCATGTCGATGGGGGCGCTGCTGCTGGCCGGAGGCGCCGAGAACAAGCGCATGGCGCTGCCCAACGCGAAGATCCTCATCCACCAGGTTTCCTCAAGTTTCCAGGGTCAGGCGACCGATATCGAGATCCACGCGCGCGAGATCATCGACGTCCGACGCACGCTGGATGAGATCATTGCCAAGCACACGGGTAAAGACCTTGAGGAAGTTCGGCGTGATACCGAACGTGATTACTTCATGAGCTCAGAGGAGGCCAAGGAGTACGGAATCATCGATCGCGTGATCTCTCAGCACTAGTGCATTAGGCTCTAGGGCTGGAGAACGCCGACCGAGTCGTCGCTCTGGGAGGGGATTCATGGCACGTCCGACCGACTCCAACGAACAGCTTCTCTGCAGCTTCTGCGGAAAGTCACAGCGGCAGGTCAAGAAGCTGATCGCCGGCCCGGGCGTCTACATCTGCGATGAGTGCATCGATCTCTGCAACGAGATCATCGATGAGGAGCTGACCGCTCCGCCGAGCTTCGACATCGAGAACCTCCCCAAGCCGCGGGAGATCTACGACGTCCTCAACGAGTACGTGGTGGGCCAGGAGCAGGCCAAGCGATCGCTGTCGGTCGCGGTCTACAACCACTACAAGCGCGTCCAGATGATGCAGTCCGATGAGCACGACATCGAGCTGCAGAAGTCCAACATCCTCCTGCTGGGCCCGACCGGCTGCGGCAAGACGCTGCTGGCCCAGACCCTGGCCAAGATCCTCAACGTCCCGTTCGCGATCGCGGACGCCACCGCGCTCACCGAGGCCGGCTACGTCGGCGAGGACGTCGAGAACATCCTGCTCAAGCTCATCCAGGCCGCCGACTACGACGTCAAGAAGGCCGAGACCGGGATCATCTACATCGACGAGGTCGACAAGATCGCCCGCAAGGCCGACAACCCGTCGATCACCCGCGACGTCTCGGGCGAGGGCGTCCAGCAGGCGCTGCTGAAGATCCTGGAGGGCACCACCGCCAGCGTGCCGCCCCAGGGGGGCCGCAAGCACCCCCACCAGGAGTTCCTCTCCATCGACACGACCAACGTCCTGTTCATCTGCGGCGGGGCATTCGCCAACCTCGACCGGGTGATCGAGCGCCGCATCGGCCATCAGGGCGTGGGCTTCGGCGCCGCCATCCAGTCCAAGGAGCAGCGCGACACGGGGGAGATCTTCGAGCACTGCCTGCCCGAGGACCTCATCATGTACGGCCTCATCCCCGAGTTCATCGGCCGCCTGCCGGTCATGTCGGCCATCCACCAGCTCGATCGCCACGAGCTGATGAAGATCCTCACCGAGCCGCGCAACGCGCTCGTCAAGCAGTTCCAGCGCTTCTTCCAGTTCGACGGCATCGAGCTCGTCTTCGCCGACGAGGCCCTGTCCTCGGTCGCCGACAAGGCGCTCGAGCGCGAGACCGGCGCCCGCGGCCTGCGCTCGATCATCGAGGAGGTCCTCCTCGAGGTCCAGTTCGAGCTGCCCTCCCGCCGCGACGTCCAGAAGTGCGTCGTCACGCGGGAGACGATCGAGAAGGGCGTCTCGCCGACGCTCGTCACGGTCGCCGCGCCCGACGAGGACGAAGCCGCCGCCTAACGGATCTACTCGGTCCGCAGCTCCCGGCGTAGACGCCGGATGGCCTCGATCTCCTCGAGGTCAAGCAGGTCCTTCGGCCGTCCGGCTGCCCGCTTCATCGATTCCAGGTCGTCGAGTGAGGCGATCAGCACGGCTACACCATCGACCGTGATCCGCCTCGCGCGGCGGCGGAGTTCAGCGTAGGAGGGCGCGCCCGCCGGGCCGACCAGCAGGTCGATCTCGCCCTCAGGAGTCGTCAGCGTGAGGATGGACGTCTGCCGCAGCGTCCGCGCGTCTGGCACGAACGGGACCTCTTCGTGAATGCCGCGGAGCTTGGCTCCGAGCCCCACCATCACTTCGGCAAGCACTTCCAGATTGGCCAAGTCGGTGGCGTAACAGATGTCGACGTCGTAGGTGGGGCGAGACGAGCCGTGGCCGATCATTGCCACCCCGCCCACCACGACGAAGTCGACGCCGCGAGCGGCCAGCGCTCGAAGCAGTTGGGTGGGTCGGAACTCAGTCCAACTCGCCACGGCTCTGCGCGGCTGCGAGCGCGAACTTGCGCATGTCGGCGTAGGTGTTCTCGAACAGCTTCAGCCGCTCGCCGGGAGAGAGCCGCAGGCGGTAGGCGATCATGGTCTCGTCAACGCTGGACTTCGCGGGCTGTGCGGTCAGAGACATCTCCATCCCGCACGCGCGCAACGCACGCTCGAGGGTCGAGATGCGGGGGTTGCTCCGAGGAGACTCCAGGCGCGCCACCGCGGACTGGGTGGTGCCGAGTCGTTCTGCCAGTTGCTGCTGGGTGAGGCCGGCCCCCGCTCGAGCTTGCTTGAGAATCGCCTCCATAGCGGATACACGATATCAGTTTCGGATAGCATCAGACGCATATCCAGCTGGT